>JBGSVA010000096.1:0-71328 GCA_041753155.1 Thermodesulfobacteriota bacterium
AACCCCGGTATCGGCTTCCTTCAGTATCCCAACTATCTGCGATTCGCTGAATCGTGACTTCTTCATATGAACCTCCTGACCTGCATTATTTTGCCAGAAAGTTCTACTTATCGCTTGTCTACTTTTTAGGGGAGCTTACATACTGCTCCCCTTTTGTCAAGACATATTTAAGTTGGAATTATAAATAGTACAAATACCCCGCTTCCATACGGTGACTAAATAGAAAAGGGAGCCGAACCTTCCCCCCAAAAACTAGTCCACTGTAAATGAGATTTCTCCTCAGTATGAATAAATAAATAGATAGATAGGAGGAGGACATGCGAAGGGTAGATATACAGAAGAGCAGATTATTAAGGTGCTCAGGGAGCAAGAATCAGGGGTTAAGGTATCCCAGCTATGCCGGGAGCACGGGATAAGCGAGCAGACGTTTTAACGCTGGAGGAGCAAATACGGGGGTATGAGCGTATCAGAAGCCAGGCGTCTGAAATCCCTTGAGGAAGAGAACCAGAGACTTAAGCAAATCATTGGAGAGCAGGCTCTGGATATACGGTCATTAAAAGCAGTACTTGAAAAAAAGTACTAAGCCGCACTCAGAAGAGGGAAGCTGTACGGGTGATGAAATCAGAGGGGCTGAGCGAGCGGCGGTCATGCAAGTTGGCAGGACTGGGCAGAGCGACATACAGATACAAGCCGGGGGCAAAGGACGATGGGCTTGTTCGAGAGCGTCTGAGAGTATTGGCAGTACAGCGTCCTCGTTTTGGAGCACCCAGGCTTATAGTGCTGTTAAGACAAGAATTAGGATTGGTAAATCATAAACGGGTGGAAAGGATATATAGGGAAGAGAGTTTGCAACTTCCCCGTAAGAAAGGGAAAAAGCGTGGGGTAAATAACAGAGCTGCCGCACTCTTAGCTCCTGGTGGACCCAATGAGCGTTGGAGTATGGATTTTATGAGCGACAGTCTTAGTGATGGCAGAAGATTCAGGGTATTAACCGTTGTGGACGATTTCACCCGTGAGAGTGTTGCCACACTGGTGGACACCGGCATTACGGGGGAGCGAGTGATACGTACATTGGAGTGGCTACAAGAAACCAGAGGACTACCGGGTATGCTTGTGATGGACAACGGCCCGGAGTTCACAAGCAAGGCCATGCTCACATGGTCCAAACCCGCGGTGGTGAAACTGCATTTTATTGATCCGGGTAGACCTGTGCAGAATGCCTTTATAGAGAGCTTCAACGGAAAGCTCAGGGATGAGTGCTTGAACCAGCACTGGTTTGTGAGCCTTGAGGAAGCCAGAAGAATTATAGAATCATGGCGTTTGGACTACAACACTGCCCGCCCCCACAGCTCCCTTGGGTATATGACGCCGGAGGCATTCAGACTGACCTTTGAACAAAAGATTGAGAATGATAAAATGAACCGGAAACTCTCATTTGCTGTGGTATAAAAAAAGGGGGAAGGTCAATATCTCCGTCTTTTGCTTATACTCGATTACCACAATACATTCACGGCTGTCACCTTTTTATATAACATGAGAGGAGTGATACTTTATATCTAATTTATGTTGTTCATTTCTTGTCCACCTGTAAGCTCCCCTAAAAAGTAGACAAGCGATAAGTAGAACTTTCTGGCAAAATGGACTTCCCCCGGTATAGTAGACAGATTTAGAGGTAAAATTGGAAGCAACAGAGGAGGAGTCTATGTCGAACCGCAGTTGCGCTTCACTTCATGTATTACAACTTCTGCCGTATTCATCAATCACCGAGTTTACGTCAGCAATGAAAGCGAAGGTAACAGATCACCTGTGGGGGATAGAGGATATTCTTGCGCTAATTTCAAAATGACCCACTACCCGCTTTCCGGAGGCTTGACATTTTTCTAATTCTATTTGTTTACAGAATTGATAATTTCCAATACGGCATCAAGGAATATCCCCTCGTCTCCGTTTGTAGATTGACGTAAGTAAGCTGGTATATATTCAAGAAATTCAGATTTGTTTGTGGGTAGATATTCGAGAAAAGACTCTAACATGGCTGGTCTTAGAAGTCGTTCATTTTCTGGTGTCTCGGGAAACTTCTTTCGGATGAATTCCCTATCAAATTCAATTAGTTTTTCCTTCAGATCAACATTCTCAGAAATTATCTGATCAACCGATTGAAGCCTGTCATCAAATATTTCTTTGATATTATCAGCAACAATTTCGTCTTCGCATATTAACTCAATAGGTTCTCTAGACTTTAAGTCGTGTAGATCTCGTATTATTGGTGCCAATTCAGCATGGGGATTCTTGAACCAATCTGTTGACCAGATGCGTCGAATTCGCCAACCAAGTCGCTCCAAGATTTTCTGACGCAAACGATCTCGATCTCTGACCGATTTTGCATAGTGATATGTAGCCCCGTCACACTCTATACCCATTAAATACCTACCAGAATTGTACGGATCGACTACCGATATATCGATAAAGAAACCGGCGACTCCTACTTGGGGAATACACTCAAATCCTTCGTTTCTAAGAGCATCGGCAACAGCAATCTCAAAATCACTGTCTGGTGAACGTCCTGTATAGACATCAGTAGAGTGAAGTAATCCGGATTCACAGTAAGCAAAAAAATCTCTTAGGGTTTTAAGGCCGCGCCCTGAATTTGCTCCAACTACAATATCGCATGATCCCATAGAACTAAAGACATGCATACGCTTCCTAGATCGCGTAAAAAGCACATTTAAACGGCGCCATCCATTGTCTTGATTGATTGGGCCAAAACGTTGATAAACCTGACCTCCCGTTTCTGATGGACCATAGGTCATAGACAGAAATATTACATCCCGTTCATCGCCCTGTACATTCTCAAGGTTCTTAATCAGCAATTGTCCGTGCCGACTTCTATATCTCTCCAGGTATTCCTGAAAAAGCGGCTCCTCTTTTTCGAGCATCTCTATTGATTGCTCAATCTGATCCCTCTGTTGCGCACTCATGGCCACCACGCCCCATGTATCTTCTGGCCAGTTACGAAGATGATCCCATACGGCATGTGAGATTACTTTCGCCTCTTCAATGTTACGACGATTGATAAAATAACCGCGAGTCACCCGAGTAAACTTTATTCCATAATCATTAGATTCACTATATGGAGAAGGAAATAGTACTAAGTCACTGTTGTAGAATGCGTGATTCGAAAATGCGATCAAGCTCTGATGTTGAGAACGGTAATGCCAGCGCAATCTGCGTACTTGAAAAATGGGGATACATGTGTCAAGAATACTCTCTACCTGTTGGATGGCCATAAGTTCATCATATTCCTCCTCCTCATCAATCTGTCGATCGAAAAAATTACTCGGAGGAAGCTGCTTGGGATCACCCACTACTACTAATTGAGCCCCCCTCGCTACTGACCCTATCGCATCTTCTGGTTTGATTTGAGATGCCTCATCCATGACCACCATGTCAAAATAAATTTGACCAGGTTCAAGATATTGCGCAACCGACATTGGCCCCATCATGAAACAGGGTTTTAAACTAATCAGGGCACGTCCTGCACGCTTTAACAGTTGTCTTATGGCTATATGACGGGTCTGCTTTGCACACTCATGATCCAGCAACGCAATGTCAGTATATTCACTAACGCGCCCACCATGATATCCACGAGGCACTGGAGCCTGATCTATTTGCCATGCGATATATTCACACTGGAGCCTTTTCAAACGCTCATCATGTTCTTTAAACTGACTTCGGATCGAGTCCTGGCTGCGTCCAGAAAATTGTTCCAGATTGTGGTCTTCGCGTAAGATTTCTCTTGCTAGGAGGTCATAAATACCAGCATTGTATGCGGTCTCAACATGATCAATTGTAATAATTCCATCATCAATGTTGTCAGCAAGCCCATTAAAACCCAATTCAGTTAACTTATTTCGCACGCGCACATAGTCCAGCCAATTCTGTAAAGATTTGTCGTTAGATAAGGCATAAGCGTTTCTTTCTTTCAGGCTTGATACTAAATCATCACAGCTCTCTGTCCATGAGTTCCGATCAATTGCTACCATTACTTCAAATTGATTTCGCTTCTCAGTTTGATTGTTCATAACATTTCTAAGCTGTTTGGCCAACGAACTCAAACTTTCGAAGGTAAGTGTATTAGGTGCTTCATAGACCTGTTGTTTAATAAAAGCTGAAGTTGTTTGCTGATCTATATAAATGGCAAGTCTCAAAGTATGTTCCGATACAGACAAAGCCGATTCATTATCCTCATATAAGCCGATACGAAGGCCCAATCTTCCATTGAACAACTTATTGTCATAATCAAGATCTTCCCAATTTACTACATCCTTTCTTATATCGTTTAGTCCTTTAACTCGTTTCAAGAGCTCAGATATAGAAATCTTATTGTCATTTATCAACGGTTCACAATCCTTAATTGCCACCTCCAGGGAGTTCAAAATACTCTTTAGTAAGCCGCCTTCTCCTACAAGTACTACAGTTTCACATTGTATTGCAAACTCGCGAGTAAATATGGTCTTAAGGCTCTCTAGTTCGTTCAAAATATAGTCTAACTTCATTACTGTTCCCTGTTCCACCAAGGAGCGAATCGCTCTGGCTGATTTAATGGGTAACCCGATTATAGCATTTCCAAGTTCGACCTTCGGTCCAAATCCTAGTCCATATATTTGTCGTACGCTTTTATACCAAGCCCTTAAAGTTTCTAGTGGTTCCAGATCGGTTTCCAGACCCTTTAGATGAATACCTAATAGTTCCCTGTAAGACTCCGCTTGTTTGAATTGGGCTAAATTCTGCACAAATACTATTGCCTTATCCAAATATAAATTCATCTCGCTAAACTTTATCTGTGGATTAGATGAACAAGCCAAGAGATTCTTTCTTGCCGAGCGCCAACTACCCTTAAACCAGCGGAATACACCACCAGAAGCCAGTAACGATCGTATTTCTTCCAAGGCAGATGCATCTGGCAACTTGTCTATATTGTATATTCTTCTTAGTTCATCGCGAAGCGTATATAAATTATCGAGATCTTGGCGTATTTCTGGAAGAACCTGATCGAGTTCATCGTTGTCGAACAGCTTGTCGCGAAGCTTCCAACATGACGGATTCAATGTTGCTACAATATCAATAAATCTTTTCAACTCACGCAATCCAGATTCTGAAATTTCGAGACGCTTGGATGCAGCCTCACCCACAGTCGATTGTATCTCTAAAATCAGTCCCTCTAGCTCAGCAATGCGATCCATCAATCTATTCATTCGAACAATAGAGTTAAACAAAGTATCAAGATCAATGTTCTCATCTATGAGTCTTCGAAGCTCTTTACTTCCTCTTAAAAAGTTATCTACTAGTGTCAGATCATTAAGCACCTGAATACTAACCTTCTCCGCCAAAACCGCATACGCGCCTTGAATATTCTCAAATAACTTCAAATACACTACGAATTTCTCAATCAACTCATCCTGTAGTAACGGTATAGTATCGAGAAGTTCATCACCTTCTAATACGGGTAATCGCTCCAGATCGATCAATAATTTATCGACGAAGGTCAGCGTCCAGGAAGTTTCAGACTCGTCATTCTTTAACCATTTACCAATATCCAAATAAATTTTCATTAACTCTGTGAGGGAAGCCTGCCACTGTTCCAAGGTCCCCCTTACCCTTTCGAGGTCGAAGATCTGTAGGCTAGAATTACGCACACCGAACCACGGATGACTGTTAACTGAGGCATCACCCTTGAGTTGACCAGCAATCGCCCGATAGACATCTCCAAAAGCAACAACCTGATCCCTTGCTCGTTTCTGGACACTTGCACTTAAATTTTCGCCGTTGTAACCAACTGGGTGAAAAATTTCAGGATTTATTTTCAGCTCCTCGCGATAGCGTGTAGCAGCCATAAAGATCTCATGTATTGTTTTGCCTGTGTTTTTCCAAGTATTATTGACTCGCTCAACGTAGTTTTTCAGCAATAATTTTAACTCTTCGCAACGTGCAATTTCGGCATCCATTTCACTTGGCTTGCGATATCGCCCTCGATTCATTAAGCGCTTATTTATTTCCTCGAATATCTTACGCTTTTGGGTCTTGTGGCTGTGCAGCTCTAAGCAGAATTCTCCTAGCCCTACTGCATCTAGACGACTTTTAACAACCTCAAGGGCTGCGAGCTTTTCTGCAACAAAAAGTACTTTCTTTCCCTTTGACATGGCCACCGCGATAAGATTGGTGATAGTTTGCGACTTTCCGGTTCCTGGTGGACCTTCAATCACAATATTTTTACCATCAATAGCGTCAATTAGGGCACTATGCTGGGAGCTGTCAGCATCATCAATTAGTGGATAATTTTTGTGAATATCTTTCAGTTCGTCTATAAGGTATTCCTCACCATAAATCAAATCCCCAACAGTATCGTTCTCCTCAGCTTCTGCACCCCAACCCAGCAGAAAACCTCCCGCGACAGGGTGGTTAATGATCTGATTATCTTCCGGCCATCGTTTAGAATCCAGATCGAGATACATAAGCAACTTGCTGAAATTTAGTAAGGCCAATGTGATGTAACGACGTAGAGACCAACGTGGCTGGTTAATACGAATTAGATCCTTTACAGATTGGAAATAATTTTCGGGTGTTGTATCACCCTCGAATTCAGGAAGTGCAATTGCAAAGTCAATTTTCAATTTCTCTCGCAGTGATAGATTGGGTAAAAGATCCTCGCCCGAGTAACTAAGTACATATTCGTAAGTCCCCGTTTCACGGTTTAGACGTCCCTTTTCCAGTTGAGTGGGTACTAAAAAAAGCGGGGCAATACGTGGATTGTCACTGTCGTTAGTTTCGTACCATTCCAAAAACCCTAAAGCCAAGTAAAGGATGTTCGCACCCGTCTCCTCGATTGCGGCTATTGCTTTTTGTCTCAAATTGCGAAGTCGAGTTTCTAATTCGTATGGGAAGAGCAACGTTTGAATCGCGTTGTCCGAGTGTTTCCCCTCGGAATTACCCGAAGTAATTAATGGCACTTCATATGAAGTATCAAGTCCGAGCAAACGTGCCCATTCTTCTGCGTTTGGATCCTTCTTGAGACGTATTTCTTGTCCAGTCTCATCATCTAATTTAATATAACCTGCCTCAATTAACTGTTTACGTGTAGGCTCCGGAATTGGCAGAAAGCGTAATTCTTTTTCTGCCAGCAATCTTTCTACTAAATTATCCGGCAACTCGTCAATCACTCGGAGACTAGAACTTTTACTGTGCTTATAATTTATTAAACGATTACGAGTAGTTAAGTCCAGTAAGCGCTTTCGGAGACTCTCCAGAGCCGTATTACCTTCAATATTCTTTTGCATACCAAAGTTAGCTAAACTAATAGATCTTAAAAAACTTTATCTCTGATAAAAACTCTCGATTTGTGTGCCATGCTAATCGTTGAAGCCCAAATCAATCAACAATGTATACATTTTGTTGTCAATTTATACAAAATAAATAATTTCTATGAAGTATAATTCAGAATGCGTTTCTGGGTCAACAGTTTGGGGAAGCAAGGAAAAACATCCCAATATATTTCTCAATTAAATGAGTCACTTTCGAGACGAAATAAATGTGGGAGCAATCACAACTCTGCGACTGCCTCCATGGTCACGGTACGCGCAACACCCTCTTTACTTTTTCTCGCGTGAGCGGAGAATGCTCCGGCTGGTTTTAGTCATATGAATGTCTTAAGGAATAGCGACGACGGAGCAGAGACAATCAAGGATACGACCAGCTCGATGGACGTGTCTATTCTCATGGGTTATCTCCTTCGCTTCTGTTTTCAGATTCTGTCAAAACATACTCGAATAAGGAGTCTCCTTCTGTTATACCTGCCTTATTTAATAGTTCTTTCAATTCCGCTTCGAGATAGTTGTCCTTAATTATTTTCTCTAAGCTCAACCTCTTTTTCTTTGCTTTCTCCTTCATATTATAGTAATTCCTCGATATTCCACTGGGAGTCGATTCGCCCAATATGCTTACTGCTTTTTTACATGAGGGACGAACACCATTGCCACTCTCCATTAGTTTTTCTACGAACGCCCACCATAGCAAGTATTTCCGTTCCGTCTGAGATATTTTCGTCTTAGCCGTCGGAATGATAGCGTAGTTTAACTTTTCCAGATTTTCTCTGCATTCCTTAAAACCGGATAGCCGGCAAAAGTAATTTATCTGCCTCCTGAATGCTTCTACATTAAATGCGAGATAGCCGACCCTCTTAACGATTCGAATGACTAGAGGCAGTAATTCATCCACATAAGAAGTAGGCTCAGGGAACAACCGAACAAGTTGTTGCGTATCTTCCAGGTATTTAATATAGATATCGAGGAATTTATACTGCAACTTCTCCGGATTATGGGCTATATCATCAAAGGTACTCAGAAGATGCTCCTCAACAGAACTAAAAAGGATGCTACTGTAATCGGATTCTTTGTATTCGGGAGAAGTGCCCCAGTGTATGAACGACTTTTGCCACGGAGTAAAATTCAGTCTCCAGCTGAACCTGGATTCGGATCTCTTGAATTTTACATGACAAATCTTACCTCCCTTTCTGCCTTCATATGCAGGTACATCTATTTCTCCCTTGCCTGTGTAATAATCGTAAATATTAAACAGAGATATCATTTGAAAACAGGGGTCATGCTTCATTAGCAAGTCGCAAATTAAGTCGACGAGGTCCCCTTCATAGTTATTAACAAAGTGCTCGGTTGAGCGCTTAAGCCTCTCATCCGGATTTCTGGACTGGGTACAAATGTTTATTAGCCCTTTCTTCTCCAGAAGCGTGTCTGACGCAAAAAATTCATCCAGGGCATATTTTACTTCCTCCGGCTTCCATCTCAGCCTGCTTGCGACCTTCTTTATCTCCGCTCCCTTCATCAATCGAGCCTCCTGAGTGTCTCAAAAATAGAGACGTCTCAATACTTGATATGTATTGAGACATAACTATACTTGAAAATATGAGGCGATACAATCGCATCTGAATTAGAAGCAGTTAACAAAAACAAATATATATTCTGGAGGTATTTAGATGGACAAATTTTATTTATCGATCAGGGAGGCCTCTGAGTATTCGGGTCTTTCAAAGTGGACCCTGTACGCGTACTCAGCTCGTGGAAAGTTGCCGGTCCTTAAGGTGGGAACAAGGACGCTTGTGCCGTTGAAGCAGTTCACAGAGTGGCTGGAAAGCCACAGGAGAGTGAAAGAAGATGTGGAGGCATTATGAGCAACCCAAGTGACAACACAAAATTAATTAACCTACGGGAAACCGCTGAACGCTACGGATTCTCGTTAGCGACCCTGCGCAGGCTAGCGAGTGAACGTAAGGTGCCGATTATTAAGCTCGGAAAATCTGTGCGGATTAATGTGCCGGAATTTGAGATGTGGTTAAATAAGCACAAAATTGATGCTCAAAATCCACTGTAGCGCTCGACTTAAATGTGATCATGATGTGGATGCTTCGTCTGCGGCGACAGTCGCTAGGCTTGGAAGATAGATGAATTTTAAGAAACTGGAGGAAGTATGAAACGCAATATGATTTTTAAGAGACCTGATAAGTACGCCCAGATGTCGAATAGGGGGGTTAAGAAAAAAATTAACATCAGGGATGTAAGTTATATCTACAGGATTCCCTTGTCAACTCTACGTAGATGGGGGGCAGAGCGGAGATTCCCCCTATTTAAAGTCTCGAATCGTATCCTGGTTAATCCCGAACAGTTCGAGCGATGGATTGAATCCGGAGGTGCATCTCATGACTCAAAGCCTTAAAGAACTAGCTCTAAATTACCGAGCTCGCGGATATTCAATAATTCCGTGTAAGCTGGACAAAAGCCCTTTCGTATCGTGGACGGAGTATCAAAGCCGATTGGCGTCAGAAGAAGAAATAAAACTATGGTGGACACGATATCATGATCCTAATATCGGAATCGTTACGGGTGCGATTTCCGGGATTTGTGTGCTTGATGTAGACATTAAAGAGGGGGTGGAAGGACGAATAATTCCGCAGACCCCTATTGCGTTATCGGGTGGCAAACAGCTGCCGCATTATTATTTCCGGTACAAAACTGGGTTCGCGTCGTTTAATTACATGCAAAATGGAAGGGAGTTCTTCAGTTTACGAAGTGGCGGTAATTATATCATCGCGCCCCCGTCAATTCATTCATCTGGTGGGCCGTATCTGTGGATTAACGGTCGAGGCCTCGATGACATTGAACTTGCTGACCCACCAGAGTGGCTTTTTGAATTTATGAGCGACTCCGTTATGAGAGAACTAAATAGAGACTACACATACTCGGAGCATAAAGAATCCATCCGAAATTTGATTCAGAGAGTTAACGAGAGACTAAAATTCACCGAACTGCTTGAAGGTTTAGGTCTTATCGGGCAAAGTCACGGACGATATTCGAGTTACCGATGTCCCTTTCATCCCGATGGTGAGCATTCGGATTTTATAGTATGGGACGAAATATGCGGCGCGAAGGATTTTCATGACGGTATCGGTTATGACCCTCTGAAATTTTTGATGAAACATAACGGATGTGATTTCAATACGGCTTTAAACATTTTAAAGGATAAGACCGGAATAGATACCAAACCGTCATCACTGGGCACTGTTGCTGTAAGGGTCGTAAATATGGTCGAAGACCTCGGAGTAATTCTTTTCCACGATGAGGAGAGGGAAGCTTACGTCCGATTTAAACATAATGACCGCTGTCGGACTGTTAAGGTTCAAAGTCGAGACTTCAAGCTCTGGGTGAACAAGGAGTATTACGATGCAACCGGTGCAGCTCTGGAGGAATCGAACATAAGTACAGCAATTAGCAATTTGGAGGCGAAGGCAATCTATGACGGGGACGAACACAAATTAAATGTCAGGATTGCCGAACACGATTCTGCCTTCTGGTACGACTTAGGAGACGGGAGGGCGGTAAGGATAGATGGCAGGGGTTGGGAAATAGTTCAGGATCCTCCGATTCTTTTTAAACAGTTCCAACATCAGAAAGTTCAGGCGGAGGCGGCAATTGCAAGGTCCGAAGAAATTTATCAGCTCTTTGATTTCGTGAGGATCAGAAATGTAGAGAGTCAGTTATTGTTCATCGCCAATCTCGTGACATCGCTTATACCGGATATCCCGCACCCGATTGATGTATTCCACGGGGTGAAGGGGGCGAGCAAGACAACGGCGTGCAAAATCAAAAAAGAGCTCATCGACCCATCTGTACTTAGTTCGATGAGTCCACCTCAAAAACCGGTTGAGTTCATACAGACCGCATCCCACCACTCATATTTTTTCCTGGATAATTTGAGTTCGATGCCTGAGTGGTTAAATGATGCACTCTGCAGAATTGTAACCGGGGAAGGCATTTCAAAGCGGCGACTTTATACCGATGACAGCGATGTAATTTACAGCGTCAGAAGGTCGCTGTCGCTTAACGGGATAAACCTGATTGCTACAAAACCAGACCTACTCGATAGGGCCCTACTTTTTGAGCTCGAACCAATCGAGTCACATGAAAGGCGGGATGAGTCTGAATTGTGGGCTCATTTCAATTCAGTGAAGCCGAAAATCCTTGGAGCCCTTTTTACCGTCTTATCCAACGCGAAGGCAGAGTATCCTGAAATCAAGCTGGAGGAGAAGCCCCGGATGGCCGATTTCGCGCATTGGGGTTGCGCAGTCGCTCGTGCATTA
Organism: Thermodesulfobacteriota bacterium; assembly: GCA_041753155.1. GTDB lineage: Bacteria > Desulfobacterota_D > UBA1144 > Nemesobacterales > UBA2774 > 2-12-FULL-53-21. The sequence continues at coordinate 11,702 of JBGSVA010000096.1, forward strand.
GGAAAACAGGATGAGGATTTTATCCGGGCATACCAAGGAAATATCGGAATCCAGAATACCGAAGCGCTCGAAGCGAGCCCAGTAGCTCAAATTATATTGGCATTGATGGAAAACCGGAACATGTGGGAAGGCTCACCGACAGAACTGCTCGATGAATTAATGAGCATCGCTGAAGACAAAAAAATAGATACAAACACGAAGAAATTTCCCAGGGACGTGAATTGGGTCTGGCGTCGACTACAGGAGGTAAATCCCAACCTGAAAGAAGTAGGTATCAAAGTACGGCGTGATGATACACAAAGAGGGGTAGGCGGACGGAAAATTATTATTATCAATAACTCTATTAATGAAATTGAAATCAACGGTATTGAGAATACTGGTTTCATGACAGCTAATGACAGCACAGAAATAGCTGGCGACATTCATAACTAATAGTTATTATTGAAAAAAGACAGCAAAGACAGCAAAGACAGTAAGTTTTAATTAAAAAACTGTAAGGAGGGTTTAGTAGACCATGAATACCCTGTTCCCCGTAATCAGGGAATGGGAAATATGCTGTCACTGTTGTCATACTGTCATATATTCAATGATTATAGCATGTTGAGAATGACGGCTTCTATGACAGCATCGTATACAATGACAACTGTTTATGTAAATATAGCTTCAGAGCGCTTAAAAACCGGCAAGACATACTTAGATATAGGCCATGGTAAGAAAACCTTACTAGGGCTGTTATAAGGCTTATTAGAGCTATATTATGCAGTATTGGAGGGCACTTGAAAACCTTGGGATTAGGTGATAGGATGGGTGAATTTAAAGAATTGAGGAGGTCTTACTATGGGTACAGCCTATTATCACCGTGGCGTATGGAATATCAAGTACGTAGGCCCCGACGGCAAGGATGTAACAGAGGCGTTAGGTCAGAAGTTTGCCGAGGAGCTTTTAAGACAACGAGAATCGGGAATATTTAGGGACTCAGCGCCCAAAACGCCTAAGTGCAGGGACTATGTAGAAACGTTTTTTAGTTATCTTAAGACCGTAAAGAAGAACCGTTCACTAAAAAGGTCTCGTCAGAGTCTTCATCATTTTCTTGAGATGTATGGGGACTTACAGCTTCATGAAATCACGCCTACAAAAATACATGACTTTATCAAAAAGCGGTCAAACGATGCCGGCAGGCATGGGGGAAAAGTTAAACATAATAGCATAGTCAAAGAGTTAATCACGATAAGATATATGTATCGTAGGGCTTTAAGCGAGGATTTTTTTAGAGACTGGAGAGATAAGAACGGGTATCCGTTTAGAAGCCCATTTATACATATTGAAATGAAACGTGAGAATGATTCACGGGAGAGGGTATTAACACGGGAAGAAGAGGCTCGTCTACTTTCATGCAGTCCACAGCCGTTAAATGACATAATTACAGTTTCATTAAATACAGGTATGAGACTGGGGGAAATCCTGTCTTTAGAATGGAAATTTGTTGATTTTGAGGTTAATGTTATCACCCTACCGCAAACGAATACGAAGAATGGAGAGGTAAGGCGAGTACCGTTAAACAACCTGATGCGCATTAAATTAAGGGAACGGTTTTTACAGGCCGGGCAGAACAGTTGGGTATTTCCTGCAGAGTCGAAATCAGGTCATGCAATTAATCCTCATAAAGTATGGTACCGGGCGTGTGAGCAAGCAGGCATTGAGGGACTAAGGTTTCATGACCTACGGCATACGGCAGCTACGAGACTTGTTGAGGCAGGGGTACCTTTAATAGCGGTTAAGGAATTACTAGGTCATTCTAGTATTGTTGTTACTGAGAGGTACACTCATCCGGATAAGTCTTTAGTTGAGGGTGTTGAAAAGCTATGTTCAATTGACAATCAATTGACATCCGACGGAAAAAACCCGGTCCCTAGGTAGATTTAATGAAGTATTGGTCTCGTAACTACTTGAAATATTAGCATAATGTCCTAATGCGCCCGTAGCTCAGTTGGATAGAGCAACGGACTTCTAATCCTGATACCCATACTTTCACAACCCTCCATGAATACACGGTTTGCCTGTAATTGCCCGTGTTTAGGCCTCATTCGCTTTTACACCCTGTTACATCCTGAACGCGGCGTATTGAAGCCTACCAGTCACAGCATGGTCACAAATCGGTTATTGCAAGGTGTTGTATGAAGGACTCGAATCTGATATATTGTTGTATATTTCTCCTATGCCTCATAAAAAGATGCAATCAAAAGACGAACCGGCAACCCTAACGCAACAGCAAATTGGGAATTATCTTAGAAGGTTATATCAGAAAAAAAGAGATGAATTACTATCCACGGTTTCTTTGACCGAACGTAACGCAATCACTTTAAGGTTGGGACTTGGTGACGGTAACGAACGAACCTATGAAGCGGTTGGCAAATCGCTCGGCTGCACGAAAGAGGGAGCCCGGAAAATAACTGTCCGAGGCTTAAACAAGCTGGAACCTGAAATAAGATATAGATTAAAAAAGAGCCCCCATAAAGAATACAATCGCGGAGTGTTGGCAAATAGATACTTCCTTCCCCGCACTGAGCAGAAAGGAATCATCAAAGAAAATTTCTTCACCAAGTTATCAAAACGAGAGCAGAGGGTACTCGCATTACGATATGGCCTCAACGGCAAACAGAACTATACGTATAAACAAATTGGGGAGCTCGAAGGAATCACAACAGCCGGAGCCGAAAAACTTATAAAGCGGACTTTAAAAAAACTAAATATCGATCCCCCTGGAAAGGTAGGGAAAAAAGATTTGACATTTAAGTTACCTCTAGTATAATGTTAGCAACGGGCAGGTTGCGCCCAATGAAATGATAATTGACAGCCGGACAGGGATTTCTCCTTGCCCGGCTTTTTTGTATCGAAAATTCAAGCCGCTGGCCTTTTCGGAGGTCGAGCGGCTTTTTTGTTTCCCCGAATCGTCATGGAAAAGTTCTATTCGATAAATCAGGCGGCGGCGCTAGTGGGCGTTACCCCGCGAACAATCAGACATTGGATAGCACTCGGTGAATTGAAGTACATACAGATCGGCAGGCGGATTTATTTGACAGAGCAGCACTTCAAAAATTTAGTTGGTGAAACGACGGAAGTAAATATAAATGGGAATGATATTGAATTAGAAGAAAAATAAATAGCGGAGGGCCGGGAGCGTGAACTCTCGACCCCCGTAATGAGGTACTAAAGTGTTTGGCAACACTGTTGAAAAGAATAAAGCGGGAGAATCCCCGCGTCAAACCGAAGCCCTTGGCTTTCTTGCCTTTCTAAATCAGGAACGGGACGGCAGTTATGCCCCGGCCCGCATGGTACGAGAGAACCCGGCAAGGCAAATTCACCGATACTTTACCTACAAAAGTCAATACACCGGCAAGAGCACAGTCACATCAGCTCGGCGTAATTACTCCCGGCGACAGATCGTAACCCTCAGAATATGGAAAGGCGGCTGCGGAAAAGATAATATCGCTTTTGTTATTGGCTTGGCCCTTGAGCTAGACGGCATTGAGGGTGAAGCCCCGAAGTCCTTGTATGACGTGTATCTTCATCTTGATGACCATAAACTCCCGCTGCCAACATACATCAATGAAACCTCACCCGGCCATTTTCATTTAATTTGGTTGTTCCAAAAACCCCTGCCCTGGACACCCAAGAACGCTAGATATTGGGAATCACAGGAACGTCGGCTAGTGGAGGTGTTCGCTCCCTTCGGGCCGGATATAAATGCCTGTCTCAACCCGGTGCAATTTTATCAAAACTGGACACAGCTCAATCCGTACAATCACAAGCGGAAGTGTGACATTAACATACACCGCACCGGGCATAAAACGAGCATGAGCGCAATTCAACATGCACTTGATCGTGCAGGCGTGCTGAATGAATGGATCCCCCGCATTCCCGCAGAAACGCTAATTCGTCAAGACTTAAGACAGCGAAAATATATCACAGAGACCTACACCCAATGGGGTAAGCGTTTAGGGCTCTCGAAGCGCACTATGGACCGCGTTATACCGAAGCTAATCGAGAACGGCGACCTTATCAAAGAGCAGACTAGGGGAAACAATAAGCCCGTTAAACGAACCTATTTTTATAAATCCATGCTCTACATTGAACCCCGCACGGAATTTAACAACACTGAAAAAGTGTCACACGAAGTTACACCTATTCTCACCCCAAAAGTGCCAACTTCCTTTAAAGAACTACGTTATGCTAAGGAAACGGCCTCGGCTGCGCTTGCCAAGGCGTTCCGCAAACATGGGGCCAGAGAAAACTACCGAAATAAAACCGCTTACGCTGTAGGAAGATATGAAAAGTGGAAAAGTGGCGGAAAAATTTGCGCCGGGGAGCTGAAAAAACGCCTTATGAATGGCTTAATGCGCTCAGAAAACTATGGCGCTTCTGGGAATTTTACCGTCGCCGAGCTCGACCGCACAGTCCAGAACGTCCTGAAAAGTAAGTATATACAACCACTTAGCCGAAAGACCCTTGCCGAATGGGGTTTGTCATGCTGAAAGCCCATGCCCTAGCCGCAAAGACCCCCTTCCGTACCCGCCTGGCTTCCGGCCTTCGCTTTGAAAGTGAAGTCGAGGCCCGCTTTAGCGAGCTCAGGTACAAGCTTCACAGGTGCGGAGGTGAGACATATCCCCGGAGGGTGAAAGACCAGCTCATCAAACTCGACGACTTCACGAGTTTATTTTTAAGATTCCAGCCGGACTTCTATTGTGTGACAGCTCACAGTTCATTTTTTATCGAATGCAAGGGCCGCCGACAGGACTCAAGGTTTTACGCTTTCAATGTAGACGAGCTAGAGTTGCAAATGCAACTGACCCGGTTAGGGATTCGGATATTAGTCGTCTTTGAATCCGGCTCGGGCTTTAAAGCTCAGTGGCTTGATAAGCTGAGAATATTTAAAACGTGCGACGGCTCGCCTTCCGGTAGCGGCGGACGGTTCGCGCTGATCTCCGAGAGGGATTTGCCGAACCTGGATTCGATTTTGTTTAGGAGAGTGCCGAATGGCTGACATAAAAACGCTCACAACGAAAATCGTTGCCGACGTTTCGGGTTTAAAACAAATCGCCGCCGAATCGAAAAAGACCGCAAGCGAGATCGAGCGGTCGGGCAAGGGCGGCGTCAGCACATTCGGCATGATGAACAAAACGCTGGAGCAATCCGCAACAAAGCTCGGAATCCTGGGCGGATTAGTAGGTGGGCTCACTGCATCGTTTTTAGGCTTCGCTCAGGGCGCACTGCGCGCTTTAGCATCGTTACCCGTGCAACTATTTAATTTACTCGTGGACTCTGGGCGGGAAGCTGAAACACAAATTCTGAGACTATCTACAATCCTTCAAATTCCGCAGGATAAAGCGGAAGAAGCGTTCGAGGCGATAAGAACGTTCGCACGGGATTTACCGCCGACAACCGACCAGGTGGTTGACGCCTTTCTCGCCTTAGAAAGCGTCTCGCTCGCCGGAACGGAAGAAAATTTGAAGCGCGTCATTTCCGCTAGTCTCGCACTCAAGAGGCCGCTTGAAGATATTACAGCCGTTGTGCGCTCGATCGAGACTGAACCGCTCAGAAATCTTGGCATTCAGTTATCGCGGAATAAAGACATAGCCGATCTCACGTTCCGTGGTATACGCTTGCAGGTTGCTAACACGGACAAGGGAATCCGCGAGGGCCTATTGGAATTATTCAAAGTCGCATTTCCCGACGCGATTAAAAATTCTGAAGATATTTTCGATACGGCGTTGAGCGGCCTTAGAAGTTTAATTCAGGACATAGTAGTCGGTCCTGGGAGCCGATTAACCGCACAGCTTACCGAGGTTGTAAAAGAGACTAAGAAATGGGTCGAGGCGAACCAAGACTTGATAGAACAAAAGCTATCGCAATTTGTAGACGACTTTGCTAAGGCTATTCCGAAGGCGATAGAGACATTAAAAGAGTTTGTGCAATTCTTAAAAGAGCTGAATGAAGCGGGACACCAGGCGGCGGGCGTGTTGGATTCAATCAGTGCGAAGTTTCAGAGCTTCGGAGAGACCTTCGGCAACACCTTAGAGGCGATTAATAAAAGCCCCGCGCTGGATACGGTATTCGGGACCCTGGAATCGTCGCTCGGCGCCCTTTTCGGGCCGACTGGCATTCTGAGAAAATTACAGGAGATATCAAAGCAATCGGGCTTCGCCGCTTTCTTATCCGAAGATGCCAATACATTCAGGGATTTTGCGGATTCCATGAAAGACGTTGAAAAGAACGCACAGGGCGCGGACAATGCGGTTGCTGCAGCGGCAGGCACGATTGACGCCTTCGCCGGAGGGAGCGGTCCGTTACCCTCCCTGGTAGAGCAAGCGGGGCGGGGAGCGGATAAAGCCAAGTCCCTCACAAATGAAATTCTCAATTTGCAGTTAGGTATAGAGAAAATCGGGAAGACGCCCGCGCAGATTATAGAACTTGAGGGAGCGTTCAAAGGTGTAGAGGCGCAGAGTAAAGCACTCGGCGATGAATGGACGCGGCTTTCTCTCATAAAAATTGGCGAAGAGGTTTTACAGTCGCTTAAAGATACGATAAAAGGGCTTCGGCTAGAGCAGGCGGAGATCATCGCAACCAAAGACGAGCTGATTGACCTCAAGGTTCGTTTAAAAGAAGTCGAGCTCGCACAGCGCGGCGTTGCGAGCGGTACGGCGGAGGCGACGGGGCAACTGACCGCATATAGGCGAGAGCTTGAGAAACTCGATTTTGTTAAAGAGATAGACGAAAAGCTAAGAAGCGGCGATCTTAATTTATTCGATCCGTTCACCAAAAGCTTTTTAAGATTCCAAGATCAGATACAGGACTTCGGAGATAAGGCGAAAGAGACTTTTGACTCACTTGACGACTTTATCGGAAACGTGGCCTCGAATATTGCTACTACATTCAGCGATCTAATTTACGGCACATTGACGGGCCAGTTTGATGATCTCAAGGACATATTCAAGAATGCGCTGCGCTCAATGCTCAGGACCTTCACGGACTTTATAGGCGCGGTTCTCGCAAACCCGATCAGGATTGCACTTGACGCGACGCTCGGCGGAAGCGGAGGGGGCGGAGCTGTCAACCTTGCGAATATCGGCAGTTCTATAACTGGATTTTTCAGCGGTATAGGTGAGTCTTTCCGTTCTCTCGGGAGTCTCGTACTCGGAGAGTTTGCAGGCTTCGCCGGATTCGCGGGGACTCTCTCGGCGGCCCTGCCCGCAATCGGAACGATTCTTGCCGCCGCCGCTATCGCAATACCGTTGATAATCGACGCCTTTAAGAAAACGCCGCGGCTGGACATAGATTTCGATTCGGTCAAAGAAGAAATAGGAAGGCGCGCCGCGTTCGTTTCCGAGTTCCTAAATGACGACTTCTTTGTAAACGAGATAGCTCAAATTTCAGTAAAGAGAAAAGCCGGGCTCGGGGTAGGCGGTGACGAGGCGATTAAAAACCTGATACAAGACCAGATCGAGGCGACCGTAGAAAGCGTCCAGGCGATACTAAACAAACTTCCGAGCGAGCTCGCAGCGCGGCTTACCCAGGAGTTATTGAATACTCAGGTGGATATTGAAAGCGTAATCGGCGGGGAAAGGCTTTTAGAATTTGACGCGAAAGGAAAGGAAATTAAAAAGAAGTTTGAAGCGTTCATTAACGGTGAACTCCAGGCGAAATTCTTATTTGCAATACGGGACTTCTTTACCGGAGCCTTTGAAGCCCTGGGGGTACTTCCCGAAAACGCCCAGGCGTTTATAGATGCTGAGTTTGAGAGATTCAAAACAGCGGGCAGCCGGGAGGCACGGGCGGAGATAGGAAAGGAACTGTTAGAGGCGTTCGACACCTTCACAAATGCCTTCAATATCGTCTCGGGCAATGGCGTTGATTCGATTAACGCTGCGGTAAATTCCGTTCAGAACTTAGCGAGTACGCTCGGCTTCGACGCCGTTCCGTCATTAGAAGAACTCCGGGCGGAATTGGGACAGTTAATTGAGAGTGCGGAGATAGACCCGGAAACCGTACAGAGCTTTATTGATCTAAGGGCGGCGATAATACAACTCAGGACGGCGATACTAGATTCAATATCTTCCATAATCGGAAATATTCAATCCCTGAACTCGACCATTGCATCCTTCGGCGGAAGCGTGGTGGATCTGAGTGGATTCTTAAACCAGGCGGTAGGTGATATTCAAAACATACTCTCCCAGGGCGGCTTATCGATTGACGAGCAGGAATTTCTACTCGGCGAGCTCTCGGGCTTCGCTAACCAGCTATTAGCGGAAGAAAGGGCGGCCTTTGAATCTGCACAGGCGGCACAACAGGCGGCGAATGAAGCGCAACGCGCCGGAATACAGTCTCGCATTGATGCTTTAGGCAAAGAGAAAGAGAAAATAAACGAGACTTTCCGCGTCCGCATTGACGCTTTAAATGCAGAATTACAGCTCGCCCAGGACTTCCAAAGGCTTACCGAGTCGATAAAGAGTACATTGGATTCGATTATATTCAGCCCTGAATCAGTGTTGACCGGGGTTGAGCAGACAAATGCACTGCAGGGCCGAATCAACACTCTGCAGGGGCAACTTAGCACAACCAGCGACCCGCAGCTGCAATTACAAATAGGTGAAGAACTCCGGGACACATTTGAGCGGTTATTCAGTTCAGCGGGGGACGCTTTCGGCGTGAACTCGCCCGAATTCGTTTCGATCTTCAACCAGGTGACCGGAGGCTTGGAAAGTCTCGCCGACTTGACGGCTACACAAGGCCGGAGCGTAGAGGAAATCAGTGCCGAGATAGAAAGGCTTACAGCATTGAACGGTGAACGGTTAGACGCGATAGACGCTAAAATCGAGACTGCTCAGGATAGACTGGCCTCTATTGGACAGGCGACCGCAAACAACACCTTCCGGGCCTCCCAGGAGCTTCAATCCCTGTTTGAGTTTATTCGCTCCGAGTACATAAGGATTTTAGAAGAAAGGTTCGATCAGCTTTCCGAGATTAGCGACAGCGGCTTCCAGAATGAGATCGAGGCAGTGAGCGCCCTTATCGATGTATCGAAGGACCAGCTTTCTCAGATAGGCGAGCAGACAACCGTATTGCGGTCGATAGAATCCCTGCTCGGCAACCTTCAGGGCTTTCAGCATGGCACGGGCGGAGTAAAGGACTTCGGGCAGGGGACGCTTGCCTTACTTCACGGGCGCGAGAGTGTTCTAACCGAGCGGCAGTTAAGCTCACTCGCACAATTTCCGATCTCACGACGTCGTGAAGATTTTTTACCAGGCTTTATGAATCGAGGCAGCGATTCTCACCTTGTGCATGATTTATCTGTCGATGTAAGCGGACAGATAAATATTAGCGGCAATATGAGTGATGAGAGTTTAACGAAATTTGCGGACAAGCTCGGCAAGAGCATTAGTAGGAATGTGAAGGATGAAGTCACGAAAGAAATAGAAACAGGCGGGCGGCTGCGAGTTGCGGTTCAGAACGCCGGGAAAAAAAGTTTAAATTAAAAATGTGGAGGTGTTAAATGGCTAAGGAAATACCGAATATTTATAGGGCGATTAAGTGGTTGAGTATGTCTTATGAAGAAGCAAAAAAGCGGTATCGACTCCGGGAAGCGGCCGGGGAGATTACCGGCCCGCAGCGTCACCAGCTCGAACTTGAATTAGATTTTAATTTCAAGTCCGAAATCGATTCGATGATAGCAAGGGTCGATAACGGCGAGCTCGACGGCACGGTCGAAGCGGAGGCGTCAAATGGATAATTACGAGCTTTACCATAAAGAAGCCTCCAATCTTACCGCCTGGAGAGTCGGGGAAGAAAAGAAAATAAGGTCGAATTCTAATCTGAGCAAGGAGGGGCAAACAAAAGACCTCCTTGCGCTTAGCGACACTTATGCGCAAAAAAAGAACGACCTGAAGACCCGGTTTCAAAGCGATAGGACAAAGGAGCGTGAACGGTTAAATGGCAGGTTAAACGGGAAGCCGAAGGGTCACTCATTCAGGGACCGCGTAAGAGCGAAAGCCCAAAAAGACAGCTCCGACTATTCCTTGCTCACGACCGAGAATGAAAGTCACTTTGCCCTGCTCGAAGGCATTGAAGAAATGGCCGAAGCGATACGGGAAAACACCTTTGTCCGTTCTATAGGCTCATTCGATAGTGAGGGGCTTAATAAAAGATTGAGTGCGGCTTTCGAGAGCAACGATACGCAGCGGATTAAATGGCTTCGCAATCATGCGGATAGCAGGGGCGCGCAGGCGACAGTCGGCGCGATAGACGCCCATTTCGAGGCTAACAGGCCCCCGGTAGAAAGGCTCGCGAAAGAGCACATACGAAAGCTCGATTTATACAATGAGTTTTTCACTCAGGGACTTGATCTCGCCGAAAAGACAGGGCAAATGCCGGACTTCCGCGGCGGTGAGAGTGAGCAGAAAATAGACATTGAGATCGAACGGATTAAAAAAGAGATTCAGAATGATAATGAAAGCAAAACAGAGTAATGGTTGCTAGGTGGAACGGGCTCGCGTTGCAATTCTCTTTCATCTTCCTTTCGGCGCGGGCCTTGTTTCACTTTGAACTATAAATATTGCAATAACTGTGTGATATGACACAATATATAATATAGGGAGATTTATCAATTATGGGACGCGAAGGATACCAAAACTTATCGAGCCTAAGTGACGTTAGAAAGTTCCTATCAAAGCTGATTAACCAGCGCAACAATAATCAGATAGCGTCGGCGAAGTACAGAGACCTGTGCTTTGGCTTGAAGATTATGAGGGAAGTCCTGGAGGCTATGTTCCTACAGTCCGAAGTCCTTGAGCGCTTGGCTCACCTTGAGGGACAGACTTATATCCCGCCCTCGTTACCGAATGGCAACGGCAATGATGATGACGACCTTGACGAGCCGGAAACCGAAGCCGAAGGGGAACGTGAATGGGCCTGAAAGAAGCGTTGACTCGTATTAAGAGGCTTGAGAGAGTGTCCGGGTTAACCGACCGTGAGCAGCAAAAACGGGATGTTATCGAGATTATAAAGTGCCGTGAGCGCGATTACCCCGAGCAGATTCAGGAAACATTATGGTCTATAGTCCAGTTAAGCCAAGCCGAGATCAGGGCAATGGGCCGGGGAGAAAAGACCATTGAAGACTTCCGGGACCGCTTCAAATGGGATTACGATAAATTCATGCAGGGCATATACCCCCCCCGTGAGACTCAAGATACCTGGACACAAGGCCGGGAGCTTGCCATATTCTCCGCGAGCAGGGGAGAAAAGTTTCACGATTACTTTTTGACGGATGAAGATCGGATGACGTTAGGATTAGATCACCGTAAGGCGGTTATTCAATGAGTGACGAACCCGAGCAGCTTCCCATTTACCTTATGAGTCTACCGCCCACTGGCGTCATCATGAACGATAAGGACGGCAATCCCTGCCAGGTGATTAGCTGGCCTATTCAGGGCGTAGGAATCGAGACTATCAAATCAATGTTTCTGAATGCATTCGACGCTGAATTGAGCGATCAGAACGCGGAGATTTTAGACCAGGGCGGGAGGGTAAAGCTGGTAGGCAAGATACAAGATGTTGTGGTTAGCGACTCGCAGGAAGTTTAATAAAAGTGGCAGATGAAACGAAATAAGCAATGCATATTTGTCTCTGAGTGGCACATGGGCGGCATAGGTGAGGCAGACCCGATAGAGAGTTTAGAGAAATTCATGACATTTACACGCCACTTTGAGAATTATTGTGTTATGCAGTAATGACGGGCACTTATGAAGATAGCTAGTTTACATATTGTACATTATCGGACATAATTTCACCATTAAAATTTATAGGAAAGACACAAGATGTTGTGGTTAAGGAGCTAAGTATGCATGTAAAGAAGATTGTCATTAAGGGCCACCGTCCGTATTATGCGATAGCCGAGGCTTTCAGGGTAAAAGGCGACCCGAGCCCTAAAACGCGAATATTGGCTAACCTGGGGCATACCAAGGACCCTGATCGAGCGTATTCTAAGGCCGTCGCTCAATATCTCCGGGCTGCCGAGCGAGTATCGCGCCTTGAGGTAGCAATGGCCGGACTCGCGGGGAAGGCTTAACAGCGTGGCTAAACGAACGCACAGGGGCATATAAAGAGCATTCCCGAACTTATCAGGGCGGCTGCGCTAGTGGCTTACGGGATCGAGCTCAGCGATCTCTACGTCGAGCTTATAATGATCCGGCAAATGTCATTCAGGGACGCTGTGAGGGAGGCCAGGAGCCACGATAGCGGGTACGCGGACGTGAGGGCGGTGCATTGAGAAAGCGAAGGAAGGTCACCTGGGGGCTTATTCAGGAATCGTATGCAGTTCTATCCGAGCAGAATCCTATGACGCTCCGGCAGTTGTTTTACCAGCTCGTAACCCGGCACATCATACCGAATGAGCATAGTGCTTATCAGAGGCTATCCCGTGTCATGACGGATGCAAGGGACAGCGGCGATATTCCCTATGAATGGATAGTAGACCGCTCGAAGGTAGAGCGCGTTCCGAATGCATGGAGTGACCTAGAGGGTTATATGGATACTGTTACTAAGGCTTATAATAGAGACCGTTGGAAGGATCAGCCTTATCACATAGAACTATGGCTCGAAAAGGACACACTCACCGGTTCGGTTGAGGGCCTATGCAGACAATACGGGATACCGCTAAGAGCTTATAGGGGCTTCAGCTCGACTACTAAGAAGTGGGAAATGGCGGGGTTATTCAACAGCGTTAAGAAGCCCGTAGTAATATTTTATGTAGGAGATCACGACCCTAGCGGCCAGGACATTGAAAGGGACTTGCAATCATCCCTTCGTGGTTATGGGGCTTACAATTTCCAGATTATTCGCATTGCCATTTTCGGAGATGACATAGCGGAGTTTAAACTTCCGCCGTTGCGAATCAAGGACAAAGACCCCCGGAGTAGGAAGTTTAAATCCACTTATGGGACGGAGACGATTGAAGCCGACGCCCTGCCGCCTAATGAACTAAGACAAAGATTGCAAGATCATCTCCTTAACCTGATAGACCGTGACGCCTGGGGGAAGTCGAAAGAAATAGAAAAGGTTGAAAAGCAATCAATCATAGATATAGTCGGCAGGTGGAAGGAGCTCAATACTCAAACTGATACTAGTATCAGTTAAGCGTTACTTCCCCTTCCCGCTGTACTTGGAAAGGATATGATCTATGCCCTCGACTAGCAGGTCATTAATGAACTTATCCTGTTGCACGGCTAGTAATTTGAGCTTCTTACTCTTATCCTGGGGAATCCGGGCGGCTATTTGAACGAGGTCTTTATCAGACTTGGGTTTCTTTTTTGGAGTCATGTTAACACTATGCCATAAAACGATTATTCTAACAAGTATTGACATATGAATGATAGTTTGTTAGAATGTTAACAAATCCAATTAAGGAGGGAGTAAGAAATGAGCACATATTTAATAAAGGTAGAGAATGAGAATGGGAGTACCTGGGGTTACGCGGAGCGGGCTAAGACGATTGTAGATGCCTTATCGAATTATATTGACGGTAAGGACCAAGTGATCCCAACGGTTAAGAGCGTTCAATTTGCAACCGAGCATGAGACTTATCGGGATGTTATACACTTTGTCAGTTGCCGCCTCGATAATCTATTCACAGAGTTAAAGGGCTTAAACGAACGGGGGCGGGATCTAGCGGGGAATATCTCACCACATGAAGATAGGCTCGTTGCGGCAGAGACCCAATGGGAAATTTACCATTTAGCGCAAGGTATGGAGAGCATACTCGGCCAAGTGAAGGATATGTGTCATCTGCATCATGCATTCAGTGAAGGACGTATAGACCTGACTTTAGAAGAAGATCAAGAGTACCGTCAGAGAATCGTAAAAAAAAGAGTTAACGGTTAACAACCCCGGGGGGCTTCGGCCCCCCTTTTTTTTGCCCCTGTCATTGGCTATTATGAATGGCAGGGATATGGGCGTCTATAAGCGTGTAGATAGATGGTATTTAGATTACTACCTGCCGAACGGTCAAAGGGTGAGGGAAAGGGTCACGATTAAGGGTGTAGACCCTTCCCGGATAACCAAGAAGCTCGCCCTGGCCTCCTTATCGATCAGAAAAGCCGAGCTCGCCGAAGGTAAATTCGATATTGTCCAGACTAGAAAGCAGGTCCTGTTTGATAAGGCGGTAAAGTCCTTCATTGAAGATTACTCGAAGATCCATAAGAAATCCTGGACGCGGGATGTTACATCTTCACGAGCTTTACAGAGTTATTTCGGCGGCAAGAGAATAAGCTCGATCAATACCTGGCTCGTGAATAAGTACCGCTCAAGGCGTCTTAATGAAGTGGCGAAGGCTACTATTAACCGGGAGCTCGCCTTTCTAAAGACTATGCTTAACTTCGCCGTTCAAAGGAACTGGCTATCTACTAATCCGCTCAAGGGTTATAAGCGCTTCCCCGAGCCCCCGAAAACAAGGATAGTTACTAAAGAAGAATTCAGGGCGGTCTATGGCGAAGCTTCCGACTTTTTGAAGCCCATACTTTTAATGGCCGTGAATACGGGTATGAGGCGCGGCGAGATATTCGATCTTAAGTGGAGTAATGTAAACCTGGCCGAAGGCTATCTCTTGGTCGAAGATTCAAAGAATAACGAGTCGAGGCATATCACTATCAATAAGCAGTTGAATGAGGCCCTAAAGTCGGTAAAATACCATGCCTCCGGGGATTACGTATTCAGTCACGGAGGGAGCCGGGTAAAGACCTTTAAAACGGCCTTTAACGCTGCGATAAGGCGGGCTGGGGTTAAGCCGTTCAGGTTTCACGACCTGAGACATACCTTTGCGAGCAATCTTGTTATGAAGGGCGTCGATCTCGTGACCGTAGGGGAGTTACTAGGACACAAGAGCCTGTCAATGACAAGGCGCTATTCACACCCGAGCCCGGAACATAAAAAACAGGCGGTTGAGAAACTTGATTTCGATATTTCAGTCACAAAAACAGACAAAGATGAAACCGAGATCAAAACGAAGCGCTCATAACCTATTGTAATCATTATAATGCGCCCGTAGCTCAGTTGGATAGAGCAACGGACTTCTAATCCGTAGGTCGGGGGTTCGAATCCCTCCGGGCGCGCCAATTTTCCCTACATTGACCTTGCGAAATATTTAAAAGTGAAAAAACGTACTGCATATCACATCGTGGCCACCCTGAATATTCCTCACTACAGGGTCGGCAGGCTGATCAGGTTCAAGCTGAGTGAGGTTGAAGATTGGATGAACAAAAATAAGGCCGAGCAGTTGATTGTGCCTTACGATAAACTCGAAAGTGTGTAATACTAACGATTAAATCCGCAGACAGGGGGCAATTAGCCCCCTCTTTTTTACCAAAGAATACTTATATCAGCAGTTTCAAAACTTACCCATGATTTCCTAGCACTCATATGAAAATTAAAACAGAACAACTAAGGTCATTAGCACAACTCAGAAAAGCTTACCTAGACGCAGACTCTCAAAAAGAGATTAATCAAATTCTTGAATAAACAATGAAAACAACACAAGAAATCCTGGCCCAAAATGGCATCAACTGGACATTGCACACTAACGAAAACAGTAATCATGAAATAAAGGAAGATGAGATGCAACAACTAACTACAGAAGAAATAGTCAAAGCACTAGACGACTATCTGACAAAAAAGAATATAATACGGGAAAATACACCCAAACAAATAACAGTCAAACAGGCCTCAGAACTATATAACATGCCTCTATAGAAGGGAGTATGATCCAACAATTTTTAGGGGTTGGGCTGAAATATTATATACTTTAAAAAAGGATCGACTTCAGCGATAAGCAAATAGATTATGAACAACCGCAAAACGAATGAAACATGGAAATATCATAATATCACCAAGCACCCTGGATTACCCCCACATTACTTAGATTGGAAGAACCAACCCATTCCTTTTAAAATATATACTAATCTAAAGGGGATTGAGATTCCAAAAGATTTACCGTATTCAAATGCATCTGCCTTAAATTCAATATCAACACTCCTTACTGATACAGAAAGTGAATACATCCCGGATCTCAGTACCCTGGGGCGTTTGATTTATCTCTCTGCAGGTATAACAAAGAAAGTTAAGTATCCTGGAGGTGATCTTTATTTCCGTGCTGCGGCATGTACAGGGGCTCTATACCACATAGATTTGTATCTTGTAGTGGGTGACATAAAAGGGCTTGACGCGGGTGTTTATCATTTCGGACCCGATGACTTTTCATTAAGAAGACTACGTAAAGGAGATTTCAGAGGTTTACTTATAGAGGCAACAGCTCATGAGGAAAGAATAGTAAGGGCTCCAGTCATAATTGTCTGTACGAGTACATTCTGGCGTAATGCCTGGAAATACCAATCACGTACATACCGGCATACATTTTGGGACAACGGCACGCTTCTGGCAAATCTTCTAGCTGCAGCTTCAGCATACAGGATTCCTGCCAAGATTGTCGTGGGGTTTGTGGATTTAAAAGTAAATCAACTA
The DNA here is from genome assembly GCA_041753155.1 of Thermodesulfobacteriota bacterium. Lineage (GTDB taxonomy): Bacteria > Desulfobacterota_D > UBA1144 > Nemesobacterales > UBA2774 > 2-12-FULL-53-21. The sequence goes on from JBGSVA010000096.1 coordinate 28,262, forward strand.
CTCGGTCTTGAGACCGACAAAGAAGTAGCTGTTAGTCTTGTAACAGTTGGGAATTTGAAAAAGCCTGTTTCCGGCAAAATTGGTGAACTGGAAGAAATAAAATATGAATCAATGCCACTCTCCGAAAATGAAATTGATTATCCTCGCATAAAAGCAATGCATCTAGCTTCTTCACTCATAAATGAAGACGAGGTAAAGGAATGGAGGATTGCAACCATAGAATCTACAGAAATCGAGTCATGTGGCAAACACTTTCCCCTTGAGTTAGATGATGATGAAGAAATAGACCAAGTCTCAAATACCATAGAGAAAACAATTCTAAAACGTGGTTCAACGCGTCAATTCGACCGTCTTTCGATTACATTCAGACAACTCTCCAACTTGTTATATAGTTCTACTCGTGGCATACCTGCAGACTTCCTTTATACTCCAGGAACAACACTGAATGATATATACCTGATTGTAAATTATGTTGAGGGAATACCTCAAGGATCCTATTTTTATAACCGGGATAATAATGTACTTGAGCTACTAGAGGAAGGTGATTTTAGAAGGAAGGCGGGACAACTAGGTCTTGGCCAGGACTTACCACGGGATTCGAGCGTGGACGTTTTCTTTCTATCAAATTTAAATAGAGTTCTGGAGAAATTTGGAAATCGCGGTTACAGAGCCGTTCAGCTCGAAGCCGGTATAATTGGAGGGAAGCTTTATCTGGGAGCCTACGGACTTGGCCTTGGAGCAAGTGGCCTTACATTTTTCGACGATGATGTAACCAGGTTTTTCTCACCACATGCTCAGAGTAAAAGTACTATGTTTCTTATTGCGCTAGGCAAATCTGTAAAAAAGAAGTCACGAAGTCAACTGACTAAAATAGTGACAGACCCAATTTAATTATTTTCCTATTAGTTCTCCCTTCTAAAATCTCATTCCAAGTATTTAGATGTGTTGGGGAAAAAAGGGGACACAACATCATCCAAGAGGATGATGATATGATTTGTCTTCTCCGCGAAACTAGATCCTTATTAAATGAGAAAATCCTGTATGGTTGTAGCAAATAACCAGGAGGATATTTCGATGAAAAGAAGCACGTTTTCAGATTAGCTAATCGCGTCTATTATGCGTCAGGAAGATGATGGTGTTCCAGTAGAGGGGTGTACAAAGATTGGGATCAGCGAGCAAACCTATAATAGATAACGAAATGAGGTTAGTAGGTTAGTCCCATCAGGGACGAAGTTTCTAGAACAACTGAAGGCTAGGATATATGCATCAAAAAAGCTATGCCAATCCTTCTTTAGACTGGGAAAGGCTGCGGGAGTTGTCCCTCTTTTTTACCAAAGAATACCCAAAGAATCTTCCATAATTATTCCTTCCTTACAGAATCAATAAACCATATGGAATAGATGGAAATCGTTTAATGTAGATGAGCTATAACAAGTTCAATAATCCCAAGAAGTTACAAAAATCCACTAAAGAGGACAGAAAATCCTCGTGTCGGCGGTCGGGTTCCGTCTCCGGGTATTCTTTTTGTAGTGATTACTGACTATTACAGTTCACCCTATTTATGTGACCTCCCCCGGAGAACCGGACAAGTGAGTAGTAGATAAATCTGGCAAAATACTTTAGTTAACAAAGAGGTTATTTGCCATGAAGAAGTCGAAGTTAACCGAGGAACAGATAGCATTTTATTTAAGGTAGGTTACAACTGAGTCTGTAAGAACACAGGAAACGAGATAGTTAAATAAGTCTTGTGAGAGCCTATTTCTAAAATGAGGAGATAATTATTAGTCCGGATTGAAGAGTCCCGCTACAGGCTAGTATAGGCTTCTGAGACTTAACATACTTTGATATGGTCGGTGGTATGAAATGTATAATAAATATTCAGATGATATATAAATAATATACACGTCTATAACAATTGGCCACAAACACGAGCTGTATTGAAGCTTAACATCCATAAAGCATTCAATATTATTTTATGGTACACAGTTTGCAGCTATAGCAGTGCAATTAACTCTAACAGGGGGTTAAAAAAATGAAGTTTAAGGTTATCGTTCTGATTCCGGGACTCGCGCGCGGAGATTTAGATGAGCGATAATATCAAGAAGATAATTAATGCCAACTCGCAATATGCGGAGAATTTCGGTGAAAAAACTAAGCTCAGCATGCCACCCTCAAGAAGGCTTGCTATTTTAACGTGTATGGACGCGCGCTTGGACCCCGCAAAGTTTGCGGGTCTTCAGGAGGGCGACGCACATGTAATAAGAAACGCAGGGGGAAGAGCAAGTGACGATGCCATAAGATCGCTCATCATATCGAGTCAAATTTTGGGAACAAACGAGTGGCTCGTTATCCATCATTCGGATTGCGGTATGGAAACTTTTACGAATGAAAAATTTTCTAAAGATCTCGAGAACACCTTTGAGTCCAAAGAGGGTTATTCTATTAACTGGCTTACCATATCCGACAGAGTCGAAAGTGTGAAGGAAGATGTGAAGCAGATAAGGAATCATCCTCTGGTCTCCAGTGATGTAAGAATTTCGGGCTATATTTTCGACGTTAAGAATGGGAAGCTCACAGAGGTTGTCAAAGGTTAAATATAGTGCGCCGAACGGAATGTTATTGCCGATCAGATACAGGTTTGAATTGAATGGAATCTTAGGACTGGCACCTGGTATGCTGGATGAGGGTGTGAGGGAGGTGCTGGATATAGTAATTGATACTTCATTGCCGGCATTGCCGGCGGCAAGGCCGGTGCCAGTAATGGATCAGCTCAAGGAGTGATAAGGTCTGCCGGGCGATTCGCTGTGATAACGGCCCGGAGCTGACTTCTCAGAGTTTAATTGACTGGTTCCGGGATCACAGCATCGAGATTTTCTATATCCAGCCGGGTAAGCCGGTGCAGAATGCTTATATTAAACGTTTCAACAGAACATTTCGTGAGTAGGTATTAGATGCTTACTTATTCGATGACCTTGAGCAGGCACGGAACATAGCAAATGACTGGCTCAGGGCTTATAATGAACAGCGTCCCCATGAGTCTCTTGGCGGGCTGCCGCCAAGCCTCTTCAGGGAAAAAGTAACTGCTAAAAATTCTACTTTAGAACTGTCTACTTAAATGGGGAAATTACAGTACATGAATTCAAAGACAAAGACAGTATAGTTTTTGGAGTAATAATTTGATAGAAGATTATTGGTTTGTTTTGTAATAACAGCCATCCTCTATCAATGATATGCATTCTAAGAATATTCTAAGAACCATCCATAATTATTGTCACCATACGGAATCTATAGACCATATGGAATAGATGGAAATCGTTTTCTCTAGGTAACATATGAATATCTCAATGGTGCAGGAGCGTTATAGAATTCCCCTTAATCGGACTTCTAATCCGTAGGTCGGGGGTTCGAATCCCTCCGGGCGCGCTCCTTCTTTCCGAAGTGAAGTGAAAGAGTTGCAAAATTTCAAGGGCGTCCAATTGCTCCTAATTTGACTTTTGCTATGTCTTCGAGATGTGGCCTTCACGCCCATGTATTCAGCCGGAAGTGACCAATTCCTCGCTTGCTCAGAATTGTTGTTCGCAATTGTTCCTCCGGGCGCGCCACATCTTCCCGAAGCATATTTACAGTGTTGCCATTTTCCACCAGCGTCCGGTTCTTGCGCACGCTCAGAACCGTTCTCCGGGCGCGCTCCTTCTTCTCGGAGTCAAGTAGGACATTTGCCGTATATCAAGGGCGTCCGATTGCTCGCTCGCTTACAATCGTTCTCCGGGCGCGCTCTCCTTTCCCGAAGCACAGTGGCTGTGTCGCCGATTTTTCCTGCCATTTATATTCGATAAACATGGGGGGATAGGTATTTTCATTAAGTGGCACAATAATTGCCACTATGAATTACTCATATCGAAAACCGCCTCCCGCTATCGTCCGGCGGGTTGCAAACCAATCACGTTTAAGCGGAGGATTTTAAATTGAGCAATATCGAAGCAAACTCAAATCCTATCAGAGCAGCTATAATCGGTTCGGGCCCTGCCGGGTTTTATGCCGCCGATCACCTGTTAAAGAGCAAGGAAGTCCAAGTGGAGATCGATATGTACGACAGGCTCCCTACGCCCCATGGACTCGTAAGGAGCGGAGTCGCGCCCGATCACCAGAAGATCAAATCGGTAACGAGGGTCTATGACAAAATCGCGAAAGACCCGAGGTTCAGGTTCATAGGCTTCGTAGAATACGGCAAGCACATACATCTCGAAGACCTCGAAAAGCATTATCACATCGTAGTTTTCGCGACCGGCGCGCAGACCGACAGGCGCATGAATATCCCGGGCGAAGACCTCAGAGGGAGCCATCCAGCAACCGAGTTCGTCGCGTGGTATAACGGTCATCCCGATTACAGGAACCTCGAATTCGACCTTTCCTGCGAGACGGCGGCGATCATCGGAGTGGGCAACGTGGCGATCGACGCCGCGAGGATCCTGTGCCTCTCGGAAAGCGAGCTCAAAGCCACCGATATTGCGGACCACGCTCTCAAAACCCTGCTAAACAGCAGGATCAGGGATATATATATAATAGGCCGCCGGGGCCCGGCTCAGGCCTCGTTCACGAACCCGGAGCTCCGCGAGCTCGGCGAGCTCGAAGACGCGGCCCCGGTTGCGCTCGGAGAAGAGGTCGAGCCCGACGAGCTCTCGCTTGAGGAAATCGAAAAGAGCGGCGACGATGCGGTAGTGAGGAGACTGGGGATACTTAAAGAATATGCCTCCAATACCTCTCTCGATAAAGGCAAGAGGCTCCACCTGAGATTCCTGCTATCCCCCGTCGAGATAATCGACAGGGGCGACGGGAGCGCGGGCGTCCTTCGCCTTGCGAAAAACGAGCTCTACAGGTCAGAGGACGGCAGCATAAGGTCGAGAGCCTCAGGCCAGCACATAGAAATACCCGCCGGCCTCGTGTTCCGCTCGATAGGTTATCAGGGAATACCTCTCCCCGGAGTCCCTTTCAACCACAAATGGGGGACGATACATAACGAGAAGGGAAGGGTTACAGCCCCCGGGACTAACGCGCAGATTCCGGGCCTGTACACGACCGGCTGGATCAAGCGGGGCGCTTCGGGAGTCATCGGCACGAATAAAACGGACTCGGCGGAAACGGTCGCCTGCATTATTGAGGACGTCAAAAACGGAATCACGCTCACGTCCGGGAGTACCGGAAACGGCCGGGTGGAGGAATTAATAAGGGAAAGGCAGCCACACTACGTGACTTATGAGGACTGGCTCAGGATTGACAGCCTGGAGGTGGCGAGAGGGGAGGAATGCGGAAGACCGCGACTCAAATTCACGACGATCGAGGAGATATTTACAGCATTAAAAGGAGCGGGTTACGTGACTGAACACTTCGGCGCCGAGAAAAGGTGATCTTTTCGCAGCTGCGCACGAGCCCCTGGCCGGCATATATAACCGGCCGGTTTACGTGCCGCACCCTTCTCAAGTTGGGCGGCAGGGGTTTGAGCAGATTCATGGGATTACTCCTGAAAAAAGTAACCCCCGTGTGTCATTTTGTAAACAATTTTGTAAGGTATCTTACAAATTTGTAAGTTTATACAAATCGGCTGCCGTCTCCCATCCCCCGTTACGCCCTAAACTTGGCATTTTCTCCATTGTGCAGTGCAGAAGAAAAATGGCATACAAGTTGCATCTTCTTACATCCGTATGAGTTTCCCGGATTCAGCAAATCCTCAATACACCGGGCAGTGAAGCTATAAAACCGAACCCCCGTTAACAGAGCGAGGGCCGGGCGCTGCTTCGCGAACGTACAGGAGAAGAACGCATGTGTGTATCAAGGGAGAGAGTAGTCGTCATAGGTAACGGGATGGTGGGACAATCCGCCGTCGAGCACATACTCAGAAACAAGAATGAAAAAATAGAGATCGTCGTCTTCGGCGAGGAGCCCGACCACAGTTATAACAGGATTCTCTTATCCGAGGTCTTATCGGGGAAGAAGAGCTTCTCCCAGCTCTACCTGAAAAAAAGAAAGTGGTTCGAAGAAAACGGGGTAAAGCTCTATACACGCTCGCGCGTAACCGAGATAGACACCGCGGGCGGCAGGGTCCGCTCGGAAAACGGGTTCTCTTCGCCGTACGATAAACTGCTCATAGCGACCGGGAGCGTCGCTTTCATCCCGCCTATAAAAGGGGCCGACAAGAACGGCGTATTCGCATACAGGACGATAGACGACGTCTGGTCGATGCTCGAGGTGTCACGATACAAAAAGAACGCGGTAGTGATAGGAGGGGGTCTCCTCGGGCTCGAAGCCGCGAAGGCCCTCAAGGACAACGGTATGGAAGTGACTGTGGTCCACCTCGTCGATCACCTGATGGAGCAGCAGCTCGATTACGATTCCGGGCTGATGCTGGAGAGGCTCATTGAGAAGCTGGGGATAAGGTTCAGGATGAAGGCGGTCACGGAAGAGATACTCGGCGAGGGAAGGGCGGAGGCGGTCAGGCTAGAGTCGGGTGAAATACTCGATGCCGACCTCGTGCTAATATGCACGGGCATAAGACCCAACGTCGAGCTCGCAAAAAAAGCGGGGGCGCTGGTGAAGAGGGGGATCGTGGTGAACGACTACCTTCAGACGAGCCTCGACAACATCTATGCGTTAGGCGAGTGCGTCGAGCACAGGGGATCGGTTTACGGGCTCTTCGATCCGTTAATAGCGCAGGCGCGCGTGGTCGCCGATTCCGTCGCCGGAAACGGGGATTCCGTGTACGAAGGGTCCCTCGTATCGGCAGTGCTGAAAGTAGCCGGTGTAAATCTGGTGTCCGTGGGCAGCTTCAACGGAGGGGAAGGGTGCGAGGACCTGGTTTACTCGGACCCGGAGCGCGGTGTATACAAGAAGCTCGTATTCAAAGACAACCATATAGTAGGCGCAATATTCCTGGGAGACATAAAAGATTACAGAAAGATTTTCAAATTTATAACCGATAAAGTCAGCGTAAACGGGAACAGGCAGGACCTCCTGCTCGGCGACCGCGCGGACAAGGCAGCTCCAAAAACTTCGGAAGAGAACGTCCGGGCCGATGAGCCCGAGCTCAAAGACATCCCGCTCACTCCCGAGAATCCAATGTACGCATCTCAGGACCTGCACCCCCGTCCTCCCAAGAGCCCGTGGTTAGGAAAGATCAACCCCGGAGAGATCAAAGCGCGCGGGATGGAAGTCGATTTCGACCGTTACAGGAAAGAGGGCTTCGCCTCGATAGACCCGAGCGATTTTCTGAGACTTAAGTCGCACGGGTACTGCAGCCAGAAACAGGAAGGATACTTCATGAGGCGCATCAGGGTGCCGGGAGGACAGATTACTGCGCCGCAGCTCATGACCGTAGCGGAATTAGCCGAGAAATACGGCGGTTGGGTGCACATCACCACGCGTCAGGCCCTCGAGCTCCACTGGACGACGATAAACGACGCCGAGATCGACGAGCGGCTGAGGCAAGTCGGCCTCTCGACGCGCTCCGCGTGCGGGCATGCGATAAGGAATGTCACCTGCTCTGAGGAGGCCGGGATAGGGGCGGACGAAATACTCGACGTGAGGCCCTGGGTGAAAGTGGCCCATGATTACATAGTAACGAATTCGCTTGCGATCAATAAGAAACTCCCCCGGAAGATGAACGTCTACTTTGCGAATAGTCCGCAGCACCGCTCTCATGCCATGGTGAACGACATCGGTTACGTCGCCGTCGAGGCTGCGCACGAAGGCTCTCTAGTTCCCGGATTCGAGGTATGGGTCGGAGGCAGTCTCGGCTCGAAGCCCCATTTATCTCAAAGACTAATAGAGTTCATCCCTCCCGAGCAGACCGTTCCGGTCCTGAAAACTATAATAGAAATTTATTCGAGGCACGGGAACATGAGCGAGAGCAAGAACCCCCGCTTGAAAGAGCTCGTCGAGACCTGGGGCTTCGACAAGTTCCGGGAGGAGTTCTCGAGCATCTACTACTCTAAATTCTCCCCGCTCCACGGCGTGGAAGTGAAAGACGACCCCTCCTATCACGGAGAAATCGATAAGGAAGGAATTTATCCGCAGAAGCAGGAAGGGTATTTCAGGGTCGTAGTGAGAGTGCCGCTCGGGGAGCTGACCGCGGCGCAAACTAAATGCATCTCGAGACTATGCCTCGATTATGCCGACGGGAAAATTCAGAACACGATGCAGCAGAATTTCGAGCTCCAGTGGGTGAGGAAGGACAAGCTCCCGAAGCTCCTTGCGGAGTTGGGCGCAATCGGGCTCGGACCGAAAGGCTCGGGCTCAATACTCGACGTGATGGCCTGCCCGGGCACCACCTTCTGCGTCTGGGGGGTTTCGAACTCGCAGGGTACGGGCGATTCGCTCATAAGGCACCTCGGCGGGAAAGGCTATCTCGAGGACGGGGAGATAAGAAAGCTGCGTATACAAATATCGGGCTGCCCCAATAGCTGCGCCCAGCACCAGGTGGCCGATATAGGACTATCGGGGAGCGCGGGAAAATATTTTCTATACCTGGGCGGCCACATGAACGGCACCACAAAGGTGGGGGAAGTAGTGAGAAGAAATATAGTTGCGAGCGAAGTCAACGACACGATCGATACTGTCCTCAGGACCTACATCGAGATGAGGGACGAAGGAGAACCCTTCGCCGGCTTCGTCCACAGAGTGGGGATCGACAATCTCGCGGAGATAATAGCGGGGCTCCTGGATTCGCCCGAGGCTGCCGAAGCCCGTAAGAAATTAGAGAAGACTGAAACTGCCCTGTCCAAAGATCTGGCTCAGGGAGAATTCTCGGTCAAGTTCAAGGTGAGCGGCAAAACCCTCACCGTCAAAGGTACTGAAACGATATTACAGAAAGGGCTCGACGAGGGGTTGAGCCTGCCCTTCAGCTGTCAGCAGGGCGTCTGCGGGACCTGCAAGCTCAGAGTGAGGGGCAGGTTCGAGCAGGGCAACGTCGAGGGGATAACACCCGAAGAGATAGCGTCGGGAGAGGCGCTCATCTGCATGGCGAAACCGAGAGGAGATATGGAGGTGGACGCGTAGAGGGGATCGATAAAATTATTAAATTCAAAATACGACGGGGACCAGCACTTTGGAACTGAATCCAGCTAATCAGCATAGAACCGTGTGTCCCTACTGCGGGGTAGGGTGCGGGGTAATCCTCGAGACAGGCGGAGGGAAAGTCCTCGGCGTCAGGGGCGACCCGGACCATCCCTCGAATTGGGGGAAGCTCTGCTCGAAGGGACTCAACCTTCATCACACGATCCACAAGAAGGACAGACTCACGCACCCGTTGATGAGAGACTCCAGGCTCTCCCCGTTCACTTCGACTACATGGGATAAAGCGTTAGACAGGATCGCCGACAAATTCCGGAGTCTTATAAATGATTACGGGCCTGAGTCGATAGCCTTTTATATTTCCGGGCAGCTCCTCACCGAAGATTATTACGTCGTCAACAAGCTCTCGAAGGGGTTCCTCAAGGTGAACAACCTCGATTCCAATTCCCGCCTCTGCATGTCCTCAGCCGTCATGGGGTACAGACGGGCGTTCGGCGTGGACGCACCGCCCTGCTCTTACGAGGACATAAAGCACACGGACTGCGTATTCATAATCGGCTCAAACATGGCCTACTGCCATCCCGTCGTGTTCATGCAGTTAGCCGAAGAGAAGGAGAAAAAGGGAGACGGTCTCAAGATCATCGTGGCCGATCCGAGGAAAACGCCTACCGCAGGCATAGCCGACATATTCATACCGCTCAAGCCGGGCACGGACGTGGCGCTGCTTAATTCCATGATCCACGTGCTCATCGAAAACGGTCTCGTCGATGACGGCTACGTAAACTCGTACACGGAAGGTTTCGACAGTCTTAAGGAAACTGTCGGAGAATACACGCCGGAAAAAGTATCGGAAATCTGCGGCATACCGGCGAGCCTCATAACAGAGGCTGCTCTCGCGTTCGGAAGAGCGGACGCGGCAATGAGCTTCTGGGCGATGGGCCTCAACCAGAGCAGCTCGGGCACTGACAAGAACAACGCGCTCATAAATCTATCCATCGTCACGGGAAACGTCGGGAAACCGGGCGCAGGCCCCTTCTCGCTCACGGGGCAGGCAAACGCCATGGGGGGCAGGGAGACGGGCGGGCTTGCCAACATCCTGCCCGGACACCGCTACATGGCGGATGCGGAGCATAGAAAAGAGATAGGGGAGAAATGGGGCGCGGACGAGCTCTCTCCGGCAAAAGGGCTCACGGCGGTAGAGATATACGACGGGATAAATAACGGCAAGATAAAAGCCGTATGGATAATATGCACTAATCCTGTCGTATCGCTTCCCAACGGCGCGAAAGTAGAAGACGCTCTCGGGAAAGCCGAGCTCGTCATAGTCCAGGACATCTTCCACCCGACGGATACCACAATTTTCGGAGACATCCTCCTCCCCGCAGCCGGCTTCAGCGAGAAGGAAGGGACGATGACGAACCAGGAGCGGAGGATATCTCACATCGCGAAAGCTATCGATCCCCCAGGCGTTGCGATGCCGGACTGGCAGATATTCACGAAGTTTGCGCATAAGATGGGCTTCGGCGAGCATTTCAAATACGAGCGGGCAGAAGACGTTTTCGAGGAATATAAGCAATTGAGCAGAGACCGGGACGTCGATATCAGGGGCGTAACGTACGAGAGGCTGAACGGATCGGGGCCCATACAGTGGCCCTGCCCCGACGCCGGGCACCCTGGCACCCCGAGATTATATACGGACGGAATCTTTCATACGGAGAGCGGGAAAGCAAAAATTATGACTGTGCATTACAACCCGCAGAAGGAAGTCCCCGACCCCGAGTATCCGCTAGTATTCACGACAGGGCGCGTGAGGGACCAGTGGCACACGATGACGAAGACCGGAAAGGTGGAGAGCCTCACGAAGAACGAGCCCGAGCCCGTACTTGAAATAAACCCTGAAGACGCCGAAACATACGGTCTCCGGGAGGGCGACCTCGCTCTCGTGGAATCGCGGAGAGGGAAAACGACTGTGCGGTGCAAGGTGACGGACAGGGTGAGGGAAGGAACAGTATTCCTGCCGTTTCACTGGGGGAGACTCCTTGCGAATAACGGGAGGGCGAACCTCCTGACTTTAGAAGCGATCGACCCTTACTCCCAGCAGCCGGAATTCAAGGCGTGCGCGGTCAGGGTGAAGAGGAAGTCGTTCGACGAGAGCGTGAGAGTCCTCATACTCGGTAATGACCCGGCCGCGCCTGAGCTGGCGGGCGGGATCAACGGCATAAATCCCAACGTGGATATAACACTCGTCACTTCTGCCGAGAACGTGTCGAACGGCGGTATAAGAATCAGCAGAAAAATTCCCGTGAACATCGACACGGACAGAAAGATCGTCGAATTCGCCGACGGTGATGCGCTCGGCTACGATAAGCTCGTATTTTCTCCGGGAAAGAAGACTTACCTTCCGCCTATAAAGGGGTTTTCATTCGAAGGTATAAGGGCAATACGCAATTTTGAAGAAGCAAAAAAGCTGATCGCAAAGGAGCTCGTCCTCGGAAAAACGGTCGTGATGGGCTCGAGACCCTCCGCTATTGAAACCGCGGATTTGTTAAAGTCCCGCGGGGCGGACGAGGTTTATCTCATAGACCCCGACAATGTGCTCCTCGACAAATACGTCGATTACGAAGGCTCCCAATTTATTTATCACAAGCTGACAAAGAAAGGGATAAAGATAATCCTGGGCGCGGAAGTTGAAGAGATCGTAGAAAAAGAGGGGCGAAAAAAAATAGTGCTCGGGCGCGGGAGGGAAATAGACGCGGACCTCATATTCATCGAATCCATAATGAAGCCCGATCTGGAGCTGCCTCTTAAGACCGGCCTTCTCATCAATAAAGGGTTAGTCGCGGGCGAGCAGATGGAGACGAATATCCCCGACGTATACGCCGTAGGGAAAACAGCGGAGGTCAAAGGGGTGATCACGAACGACCCTGAGCTCCTGAAGATGCAGGCCGATGTATTGGCGAGACACATTAGCGGCGACCCGACGGCGCGTTACACGGAGTCGGTCGACGCGAACCGCTTCCGCATTATGGGACTCGATATAATTTCGTTCGGCCAATTCAACGCCGACGACGAAAAGTCGAACGTGCTCACGTTTCACGACAAAGGTCAGGCGGTATATAAAAAGATAGTGATTCGCGGGAACCGTATAGTCGGCGGATTCTACCTCGGAGACACGTCCGGGGCGGAGGAAGTGTTGGCGCTCGCCCGGAGAGCGTCCGACATTTCGAGGTATAGAGACACGCTCCTCTCGGGGAATTTCAAGGAGAAGCTCCCGTCGGGTAGGGTCGTATGCTCCTGCATGTCAGTGACGGAGGACGAGATAGCGCTCGCGATAAATAACGGAGCTAATAACATAGAGGCGCTCAAGGAGAGGCTCAAAGTGGCCGTCACGTGCGGCACGTGTCTTGAAGAGGTGAAGGATCTTTTGAGGAGAGCAAATCCCGCGCATTAGCATGGGAGTGATAAATGGTGCTTAAAGACTCGTTCGGAAGAGTGGTCAATAATCTGAGGATATCCGTTACCGACAGGTGCAATTTTAGGTGCATGTACTGCATGCCCGCGCACGGAATGGTCTGGCTGGACAAGGACAAGATACTGAGCTTCGAAGAGATATCGAGGCTCGCAAAAATATTCTCGGGTCTCGGCGTGAGCAAGATACGGCTCACAGGGGGCGAGCCGCTCATGAGAAAGGAGCTCCACGTCCTCGTACGCATGCTCGCAAGCGTCGGGGGTGTTAGGGACATATCCCTCACGACAAACGGATACTTTCTGGAGGAGCAGGTGGAAATGCTCTCGGATGCAGGGCTGAACAGGATCAACGTAAGCCTCGATTCCCTTAAGCGGGACAGCTTCGCCGAGATAACGAGAAGGAGCTACTACGAAAAGGTCATGCGCGGGATCGCCGAAGCAGCGCGCACAAGGCTCCGCCCGATAAAGTTAAACGTCGTGTTAATAAGAGGGTTCAACGACGGCGAGATACTCGATTTCGCTGAGCTTGCGCGCAAAAGCAATTTCATCGTCCGGTTCATAGAGTTCATGCCCATAGGGAGCGGGGAGGACTGGAACATCGAACAGGTGGTAACGGAGGACGAAATAATCGGAACGATAGAGCACGGCCTCGGCATGAGGCTCATCCCCAGGAATCTCAGGGAAAGCCAGCCCGCGGACAGCTACGTATTCGAAGACGGTAAGGGCGAGATAGGGTTCATAAGCTCCGTGAGCAGCCCCTTTTGTGAAAACTGTAACCGCGTGAGAATAACGTCTGACGGCAAGCTCAGGACATGTCTCTTCTCTTTAGGCGAGACCGATCTGAGGAGGATGCTCAGGGAAGGCGCGAGCGACCGGGAGATCAGGGACGTCATCACCGGCGCAGTATTGAGGAAGGAGCGGGGACACCTCATAAACAAACCGGGCTTCATAAAGCCTTCGAGAACGATGTCACAGATAGGGGGATAGGCATTCGATTGATCAGAACTGTGTCTGCATAAATATGATCGACTCGCTCTACAAAACATTTAAGTCCCGCATAAGGATAGACAGGAACGAGCTCTCGGGCGCTTTCGGGGACATCGGCACGGACCTGCCGCTGATCATCGGTATTTTGCTCGTTTCGGGCCTCGACCCGGTAAGCGTATTCGTGATGTTCGGCCTCACCCAGATATTCTCGGGACTATTCTACGGCATCCCCATGCCTGTCCAGCCGTTAAAGGCCGTGGCAGTCATGGCGATATCACAGCACCTGGGAGCAGACATCATACTTGCGGCGGGGATCGGTCTCGGCATCGTTATGCTGTTCCTCAATATCACGGGCCTGATAAAATCGATATACAGGGTAATCCCCGACTGCGTCGTCAGGGGAATTCAGTTCGGACTCGGCGTGAACCTCCTCCTCCTTGCCCTGACCGACTACATACCATCACAGGGACTGAACGGCATTTTTCTCGCCGCTATAGGTTTGGTCATAGTATTCTTACTGATCGGAAACAGGAAATACCCTCCGGCGCTTGCGGTAATTTTACTCGGACTCCTTTATGCATTGATCGTCAACTCTGACTCCGCGCCTGTAATCCCGCACGCGGGACTCCCGCTTCTCTCTCTCCACACGCCTTCGCTATACGACATACTGACCGGCTTTCTCATTCTCGGTCTCCCGCAGCTCCCGCTTTCCATATCGAATTCTCTCATAGCGACGAAGAAGCTCGCGGACGACCTGTTCCCTGAGAAAAAACTAACTGTAAGCAAGTTTGCGAACACTTACTCGCTTATGAATATCGTAAACCCGCTCCTGGGCGGTATCCCCGTATGTCACGGCTCGGGGGGACTCGCGGGTCATTATGCATTCGGCGGAAGGACGGGAGGGACGCTCCTCCTCTACGGCTCCATATATCTCCTGATCGGGATTTTTCTCGCAGGCGATTACGCATCGGTCCGCGCGCTTTTCCCCCTCCCGGTCCTGGGCGTTATTTTGTCGGTCGAAGGTTTTTCTCTGGCTAAATTCATCAAAAAGACCGCCGGGTCGAAGGAGCTCATAATAGCGCTCACAGTCGGCTTTATCTGCGTCTTTGTAACGAGCGGATACGTTTACGGTCTCATGGCCGGCATGCTGATCTACTATCTCGAACCCATAGCAAGGAGGTCGCTCGGAGTAAGGAATGAAAGTTAATGTCCTCTTATTCGGCAGACTGACTCAGGTCGCAGGCGGAAAAGAACTTGCTGTCCGTCTTGAAAAAGACAGCTGCTCCGTTAAGGAAATGACGGACTCTTTGTTCCGCGTTCATCCGATGCTCAGGGAAGAAACATTCCGTGTCGTCGTGAACCGGTCTATTTCTCACGATGACGACATGATCGCAGACTCGGACGAAGTCGCGCTCCTGCCCCCTATATCGGGAGGCAATTTCACTTACCTCACGGAAAGCGCCATCACCCACGAGTTCGTCGAAAGCGTATCGCGGGCAGGCCGACAGGGCGCGGGCTCGCTGCTCATTTTCGAGGGGATCGTAAGAAATGATCACGCTGCTCAAAAATCAGGCACGGGGAAGGCAATTAAAAAAGTAGTTTCGATAACGTACTCGGCGTATGAAGAGATGGCGGAAAGGGAAATAAACAAAATTATCCTCACCGCAAAAGAGAATTTCCGACTCCGGGACGTCGTGCTCCGACACAGGACGGGCGAGGTCGCGGCCGGTGAGATCGCTTTTTTCGTTGCGGTCTCTTCTGAGCACAGGAAGGAAGGGATTGCAGGCATTGATTTTATTATAGATGAAGTGAAATCGAAGGTACCCGTATGGAAACAGGAGAATTACGACGACGGCTCCGGGAGCTGGAAAGAGGGAAGGCTTATCGAATGTGGCGCTTGAAGAGCGTGCGGCCCGGATTTTAAACCGGGCCTTTACTATAAATAATTGCGAAAAACGGCATATAAATTGCCTGTTTAATCTAACCAACAAGACAGCGGAGGGAATACAAAGTGCCGAAGAAGACGAAACTCAACAAGATCGAGAAGATCAAGCTCGAAAAGGACGGGCTCGACGTAGGGACGGAAATCGAAAAGTTCGCGGCGGAAGGGTTCGACTCTATAGGCGAAGACGACCTCGAGAGGCTCAAATGGTTCGGCACATTTTTCAGGAAACATACTCCGGGCTACTTCATGGTAAGGATCAGGATTCCGAACGGGATCGCCCGAGCAGAGCAGATGGAAGCGATCGCATGGATAACGAATAACCTCGGCCGCGGGACAGCCGATATAACGACGAGACAGCAGATTCAGCTCAGGTGGATAAAGATCGACGACGTTCCGGAGGTCCTCCGGCTCCTTAAAAAAACCGGACTCCTGACACTCCAGACAGGAATGGACAACATAAGGAACGTAGTGGGCTGCCCGGTCTCGGGTATCTCTAGGACGGAGCTCTTCGAAGCCTCTCCCGTCGTAAAAAAGTTCAATGATATCTTCGTCGGCAGCAAGGAATACTCGAACCTCCCGCGGAAGATGAACGTGACTATAACCGCATGCAAGGAAAACTGCACGAACTCGGCGACTCAGGACATCTCGCTCATCCCGGCGACTAAATCCGTAAACGGCGCTGACGTGAAAGGGTTCAACGTTTTCGTCGGAGGCAAGAACGGCTCGGGCGGGTTTAAAAAGTCCCTGCCCCTCGATGTATTCGTGACGCCCGGGGAAGCGCCCGAGCTGTGTAAAGCGATCGCCGTCATATACCGTGACAACGGACCGAGGGCGGCGAGGAACAAGGCGAGGCTGTCCTTCCTCATAGACGAGTGGGGTGTGGAGAAGCTGAGAGAGGCGATCGAAATCAGCCTGGGCATTGCTCTCGAAAGGGAGGGGGCAGACGAAAGGTTCGATTACGAATCCGACCATATCGGCGTATACCCGCAACTTCAGCACGGGCTCAACTATGTCGGACTCCTCGTACCCGTGGGCAAGATCACGGGAGAACAGCTGGGCGAGGCGGCGAGGCTGTCGAAACTCTACGGCAACGGTGAAATAAGACTGACGACGGGACAGAATCTGATCATCCCGAACGTGCCGGATGAAAATGTGAACAGGCTCCTCTCCGAAAGGCTGCTTCAGGAGCTGAGCCCCTATCCTTCAGCCGTCATGCGCAGCATTACGAGCTGCTCCGGTATCGAGTACTGCAACCTCGCGCTTATAGAAACAAAAAACCGCGCGCTCGAGATCGGACACGAGCTCGAGAATATACTGCCGAATTTTAAACCCGGGAGCATCAACTGGTCCGGCTGCCCCTCGGGCTGCGGGAACCATACTATTGCGGACATAGGGCTCCTCGGCAAGAAAACCCAGGTGGAGGGCGAGATCGTCGATGCAGTCGATATCTATATCGGCGGAGATTCGGGCCCTGAAGCGAAGCCCGCCATCAAGATAATGGAGAATGTCCCCTGCAGCGAGCTCACGTTCGTCCTCGAAGGGCTGGTTCAATGGGGCGCATTCGATAAGTTCAGAAAACAGATAGACAACCTCATACAACCCGAAGAACCCCTGCCTTCCGTGATCGAGAATGCCGAAGCGATGGCGGTGTCCGTCGTACACGCGGACGAAGTAACGGAAGGTTCGGGGAAACCCGTAATAATAGACGGGAAAGAGATCGCCGTCTTCAAGATAAGGGGCGAGCTCTACGCCACACAAAATCTGTGCCCACATCAGGGGAACAGGCTATCCTCGGGAACGCTGCTCGGGGAGGACGTGATATGCCCCGGACACGGGAACAGGTTTAACGTAAAGACCGGAAGGTGCCATACCGATTCATCCCTCGAAATAAAAACCTACCGTCTGGTCCCCAAAGGCAATGGCTATTCAATTGAGGAGTGATTCATGCCGGCCGGGTAAACATATTTACAACTTTGTAAGAGTATTTACAAAATTGTAACAATCAGAATCGCCGTTCTTTCAAGCATTCATCCCAAGGAAAATTCTCGATACATTTAGGTCAGTTAGCACTTGCAAAATATCTGTGTCAACCTGGCACGGCAATTGCCAATACCAGAATATAAGAAATAACCAAATGTTCCAGGGAGGCTAAACAGATGGAGATCAGAAATAAAGCTACCCGTATCAGCTTGTTCAGCCTGAGTACACCGCAGATGCGGGCATTTCACATGACGTGGTTCGCGTTCTTCCTCTGCTTTTTCGGATGGTTCGGAATTGCGCCGCTTATGGCTGTCGTCAGAGACGACCTCGGACTTACGAAGACACAGATAGGGAATACGATCATAGCATCCGTCGCAATTACAATCTTATGCCGTCTCATTGTCGGAAAGCTCTGCGACAAGTACGGTCCGCGGCTCACGTACACATGGCTCCTTCTCATAGGCGCTCTGCCGGTCATGGGTATCGGTTTATCCCACAGCTATGAATCGTTCCTGCTGTTCCGGCTAGCGATCGGCACGATAGGCGCGTCCTTCGTGATCACGCAGTACCACACATCGATCATGTTCGCGCCTAACGTAGTGGGCACGGCGAACGCGACGACCGCCGGATGGGGTAACCTGGGAGGCGGAGTGACACAGATGTTGATGCCGCTCATATTCGCAGCCATAATCACCCTGGGCGCCGGTAAATTTCTGGGGTGGAGATTGGCAATGGTGGTTCCGGGAGTGGTATTGTTCCTCACGGGGATCGCTTATTACTTTTTCACCCAGGACGCGCCGGACGGCAACTTCAAAGAGTTGAGAGACAGAGGTGAGCTGCCGGCCGCGGGCGACAAGGATTACGGCTCTTTCCTCCGTGCGGCGAAGGATCCCCGCGTATGGGCGCTCTTCGTGATTTATGCCGCTTGCTTCGGTGTGGAACTGACGATCAACAATATAGCGGCGCTCTATTTCTTCGACCGGTTCAAGCTGGATCTGGAGACGGCCGGAATTATCGCAAGCCTCTTCGGACTGATGAACCTCTTTGCCCGTACGCTGGGCGGAGTCTATTCGGACAAATTCGCGAAGAGTTACGGACTGGGGGGGAGAGTGAAGTTCCTTTTCGCGGTCCTGCTTCTTGAAGGACTCGCCCTCCTCGTGTTCTCACAAATGTCGGTGCTCATTCTCTCCGTATCATCGATGGTCATTTTCAGCCTCTTCGTCCAGATGTCGGAAGGGGCGACGTACGGTATCGTACCTTTCATCAACAAGAAAGCGCTCGGATCGGTTGCCGGCATAGTCGGAGCGGGGGGTAATGCGGGGGCGGTAGCGGCAGGCTTCCTCTTCAGATCGGAGAGTCTCACAACGCAGGACGGTCTGCTTTACCTGGGACTATTTGTAGTCATAGCTTCTGCTTTCGCGGCTCTCGTAAGGTTCTCACCCAAGGTACTCGAAGAGGAGAACAGGGCCTTCCACGAGGCCCATGCGCAGAAAGCCGCCGCAGTCAGGTCCTAACATCGCACGTAAATTAGCAAATCTCCTTTGTGATGGGAATTATACCGAAATTCCCTCAGAGTGAAGGGATAGCATTAAGAGGATTAATGTTATCCCCTCTCCTCAACATCAAAGAAGGACACCGATCTAAAAATGTTACAATCAGGGAGGGGAATTAAATGACGGGATCACTTTATCGAAAATTTATGGTCTTAACATTGGTTGTCGTATTGTCATCGGTCGCGCTCTATGCCGGCTCAAGCGCGGCGGAGAGTTTCTCGGAAGGCCTGAAAAACCACGTGAGCGGAGGCGTAAACATAAACATGCGGAACGAGCTATGGAGCACATTTCAGCAAGAGAACGCCGACACGGAACGCACGTATGATTTCTTTCTCATAAGAGCGAGGGCCTTCGTCGATTTCGAATGGGAGCACGTCTCCCTTCGTGTCATGGGGCAGGGGGTGAAGGCGTTCAATTTGCCTGAGGACGGCGCCTTCGGCCCCGGCCCGCTCTATTTCACCGCAAGCGACGAAAAGACGCGGCCGGGGAATTTCCAGTTCGTCGAGGCTTACCTGCACCTCAAAAATTTGAACGGATTTTACTTGAAGGGTGGCAGGATAAATTATGAAGACGGGGGAGAGGTGCTTTACGAGGACTCCCCGCAGCTCACGTGGCTCATAAAAAAGAGACTCTCCGAGAGGCTCATCGGGAATTGGGACTGGACGCTCGTCGGAAGGAGGTTCGACGGAGGGACGGCCGGTTATACGAACGATATCTTCAATCTCAACCTGATGGGGGCTGTCGTAACCTTCGGCGGTTACGACATCGACGACGGCCTCTGGAAGGACCTGGATACTGTCTTCGTAACAGGCGGATCGCTCACATTAAAGAAGGATGTACTGCTCAAGAACACGCAGTTTCAGCTCTTCGACTATTTTTATTTCGACGATAGAGCGCCGGCCGTTACGCTGGCGGGCGACGATCTCAAGATCAACACGGCCGGGATAAGCATGGTCGGGGCTTACCCCGCGGGCTCGGGATTTTTCGACACGATGTTGTGGTTCGCCTTTCAGTTAGGCGACTTCGGCACCGAGAGCCAGAAGGCGCTCGCTTTTATCAGCGAGCTCGGATATCAGTTTGCCGCCGCGCCGTGGAAACCCTGGGTGAGGGTCGGCCTCGCCTATGCCTCGGGTGACGGAGACCCTGACGATTCGGATAACGGCACGTTCTTCAACATGGTCCCTACGAACCACAAGTGGTACGGTTACGCGGACACGACTGCCTTCAGCAATATAATCGACGCCTATACCCAGATCATGCTGAAGCCGTTCCCTATAGTCGGTTTCGACGTGGAGGGACACCTCTTCTGGCTCGCTTCCGACGACGAAGTGTGGATCGGGGGATCGGGTCCCTTCAACGATTCCGTCTTCGGATACCAGTTCAGGAACCCGGTCGAAGGCGAGGACATCGAAAGTTTTCTCGGCGGTGAGATCGACGTGACGCTGAGCATAAAGGCGCTCGAACACCTGACCTTCGATCTCGGCTATTCCCATTTCTTCGGCGGGCGCGGCGTCGAAGTCATTTACAATGCTGAGGACCAGCTCGACTGGTTTTACGCGCAGGCGACGATTCCCTTCACGATCGGAAAGTGACGTGCGGCATTTCGGGGCGCGCTTATAGTGCCGCCGGGCTTGGGTATAATTCTATGGGGTTCTATAACGATCATGAATATGAGAGAGTTATTTTCAGGGATTCTGCTCGCGGGCGGGAAATCGGAGAGGATGGGTTTTGACAAAAGGTACGTCGAATACGGGGGCAGGACGTTCTCCGAGATAGCGCTTGAACGGCTGAAGAGCGTTGCGGACGAGGTGATCGCTGTCACGGCGGAAGGGGAAGAAATTAAATTCGACGGGGTGGCTTCCGTGAACGACATCTCCTCCGGGAGAGGTCCGATGATGGGGATATATACAGGACTGAAAAGGATGTCAGGAGACTGCGGGATCGTGAATCCGGTCGATACGCCCGATTTAAGCGTGGAGCTCCTCGAGTATATGAAAGAGATATCGCGCGGCTTCGATGTAGTAATGCCCGTATGGAATAACACGCCTGAGCCGCTAATCGCGATTTATTCAAGGAACGTGATCCCCGTGATCGACCGGTTCTTTAAAGAAGGGCGGAAGCCCGCTCCCCGCAGCCTCGCGGCGGGGAATAACGGCCTCAAGGTGAGGATCATTAGCGAACGTGAATTAACCACGTTCGGCGACCCTGAGCGTATGTTGCGGAATATGAATACGCCTGAAGACTTAACGAACCCGAATAGTCAATTATAATAAACGGCTCATGAAAGACGTAAGCAGCAAGCTTGAGACATTGAGGACCGCAAAGGCGCGGGCAAAGATCAGAGCCGGGGCCGAGACCCTCGATCTAGTAAGGTCAAACGCCGTGCCCAAGGGGAACGTGCTCGAGACGGCGAGGGCGGCGGGGATAATGGCCGCGAAGAAGACCCCCGAGCTAATACCACTCTGCCACCAGATCCCTCTCGACACGGCCGACATAGAGTTCGAGATAGAGGAAGACGGGATAGCGATAACATCGTTCGTTAAAGCAATCTGGAAAACAGGCGTCGAGATGGAAGCCCTCACCGCGGTATCGGTCGCCGCACTCACGATTTACGACATGCTGAAGCCGCTCGACACATCTCTTGAAATATGCGAAATAAAACTCGTTGAAAAAAAGGGCGGCAAGAGCGACTGGAAAGAGAGCTACAGGGAGCCGCTTAAAACGGCGATTCTCGTCCTCTCGGACAGCGTATCGAGCGGAAAGAAGGGAGATAAATCGGGAAAGATCATCAAGGAGAAATTAAATGGCCAGCCGGTGCAGGTGGTCGTGTATGAAATCCTCCCCGATGAGCTCGAAATGATAAAAACAAAGCTCATAGAGCTTTCGGACGAGCAGGCGCTCGATTTAATTCTCACGACCGGAGGCACGGGACTCAGCCCGCGCGACGTAACGGTCGAAGCCACGATCGAAGTCATAGAAAGGGAGGTCCCGGGCATCTCCGAAGCCGGCAGGATATACGGTTTCCGCAGGACCCCCCACGCCATGTTATCCAGAGGCGTGAGCGGGATCAGGGGGAAGACCATCATCATAAACCTCCCCGGAAGCTCAAGGGGCGTATCGGAAACCATGGACGCACTGTTTCCATGGGTGCTCCACTCGTTCCGCATTCTGAGAGGCGGCGACCATCCCGCCGGTAAATAAGCCTGATATGGTTAGCGTTGAAGAGGCACAAAAGTTAGTTCTCGATAACACCCGGCTCCTCGATGAGATAGAACTAAGCATCGAAGACGCGCTCGGTCTCGTGCTTTCCGCGGACGTTATAAGCCCCGTGAACCTGCCGCTGTTCACTAATTCCGCAATGGACGGCTATGCGGTGAGGTCGGAAGATACCGAAAGCGCGTCGCCCGAGAACCCCGTACATTTAAAAGTACTCCGGACCATTAGAGCCGGCGACTTCCTCGATTTCTCCATCACTTCCGGCAACGCGGCGAAGATCATGACTGGCGCGCCTGTACCTGGCGGGGCCGATACTGTCGTCAGGATAGAGGACGCAGACGAAGAAGAGGGGAATTTAATACTAACAGGCGCATCGGAAAAGGGGTCTAACGTCAGGTTCGAGGGAGAGGAAATCAGGAGCGGTGAGATTGCGCTAAACGCGGGCGTCGAAATCACAGCGGCGGCGGCGGGATTTTTAACCGAGCTCGGGGTAAAGAGGGTCGGAGTCCTGAGGACTCCCGGGGTATCGGTCATAGTAACGGGCGAGGAGCTGGCAGGGCCCGAGGAAGAAATCAAGCCCGGCAAGATCAGGGATACGAATTCGGTCACGCTCAAAGCCGCTCTTTCGGGAGAGAAAGCGGAGCTCGTCTCGATAGAGCGCGTCGCGGACACGAGACCGGATCTAGAAGAGAGAATCGGGAAGGCTCTCGGCTCGTGCGACGTACTTATAATCACAGGCGGCGTGTCGGTAGGGGATTACGATTTCGTCAAGGACATACTCGGCGGTCTGGGGGTTGAAAAGATATTCTGGGGCGTTTCCCAAAGACCCGGAGGCCCCATGTTCTTCGGCAGAAGGACAGACACTCTCGTCTTCGGACTGCCCGGAAACCCCGCGTCTTCGCTCGTCTGCTACTACGAATACGTGAGGCCCGCGCTGCGCAAGATGACAGGGAAGAACGATATATTCCTTCATGAAGCGGACGCACTCCTTATGGACCCCTTGAGCAAGAAGCCCGGGAAGACGCACTATCTTCGAGGCTACGTCAGCCGTGATGGTGAAAAAGTTTACGTTAAGACTTCGGAAGAACAGGGCTCGCACATGCTGAAATCGTTTGCCCGGGCGAACTGTCTGATTGTCTTTCGTGAGGGCGACTCGTACCTGCCCGAAAATTCTGGGGTCAAGGTTCATCTCCTTCCATAGGGGTGTTTTACGAATCCCGCCACGGTTTATCGAACGGAATACCGTATTTGCTTATCCTGTAGTCGAGCTGTCTAGTGGTCAGTCCGATCAGCCTGGCGGCCCTCGACTTCACCCATCCGCATTTCTTGAGCGCATCCACAATCCGCTCGACTTCCATATCTTCCACGGTCTTCGTCAAAGAGCTTTCATCGGCTTTGGGAGAATCCTCCGGTCTGGATACGTGCGAAATCTTATGGGAGTTGAGGATCTCGTAGGGGAGATCGGTGCGGGTCGCCGTGTTATTGTCACTGAGTATCACTATCCTCTCGATGCAGTTTTCGATTTCCCGCACATTACCCGGCCACCCGTAATTGAGGAGATATTCCATCGCATCTCCCGTAATACTGACATCCTTGGAATTCTCCTTGTTAAACTTCTTCAGGAAATGGTCGACCAAATAGGGTATGTCTTCCCTGCGGCTCCTGACCGGAGGAAGTATAAGGGGAACGACGTTGAGACGATAAAAGAGGTCTTCCCTGAAGGTCCCCTTCTCGATTGCCTCTTCCAGGTTGCTGTTAGTCGCGGCGACGATCCTCACGTCGACCTTGATCGTATTGGAGCTGCCCAGTTTCTCGAAGCTCCGCTCCTGGAGCACGCGGAGGAGCTTCAACTGTGTGGATACGGGCAGGTCCCCGATCTCGTCGAGAAAAATCGTCCCCTTATCCGCAAGCTCGAACCTCCCTTTCCTCTCACCCGAGGCGCCTGTGAATGACCCCTTCACATGTCCGAAAAGCTCGGTCTCGAGGAGCGTGTCCGGTATTGCCGTGCAGTTGATTTTAATGAAGGGACCGTCGGCTCTGGGACTATTGTAATGTATGGCCCTCGCCACGAGCTCTTTGCCCGTGCCGCTCTCCCCCCTGATCAGGACAGTAGCGCTGCTGAGCGCGACGCGCTTTATGGTCTCGAATGTCTCCTGCATAATTTCGCTCTGGCCGACCATATTGTCTATACGGTGCATGCTCGCGAGCTCCTGCTGGAGGTACATCTTTTCTTCCCGGAGTCTCGCCTTTTCCTCGTTGACCTTTCCGCTTATCTCTATCGCCTGTCCGATGAGCGACCCGATCATCGTCAGAAGCGAAAGCGCCTCGTTAATCGATACGGATTCCTCGCTCCTGCAATAAATAACGCTCAGGGTGCCTATCGTGCCCATGTGCGATTTAATCGGAATACACAGGAGCGAAAACTTCGTAAGATTACTGTCGTCGAGCTTCATGCCCTTCCATATCGAAGGCTCGTCCCTGATGTCCGTAACCACTATGGGCGACCCTGTCTTGAACACCTTCCCGATTATCCCCTCGCCGGATTTGAATTTGATGTGGCGTTTTTTATCTACCCCGAGCGAGATGACGGTATCGAGCGCTTTAGATTCTTTATCCTGAATCACGATCGTCCCGTACCGCATGCCGAGAAACTTGTCGAGCACGTTCACGACCGAAGTGAGTGACTGGTCCAGGTTGAAAGTGGAGGTCAAGAGTTTGCTGACTTCATACAACGTCGTCAGCTCCAGAGACCTCTTTGTGCCGGCTTCCATAAAACTCTCCCGCGGGATGGAGTAATCCCTGATTAAATAGGTGCAAATTGCATGCCAGAATTTGATTTGTTAAAGAGCCTTCAATAAGGGATATTTTTTAAGAGACGGGTTCATAAATGTCGAATTAATAAGCAGCCGTGTAATATTTTCAGCATCGCTGCGGTCGTTAACTATTTAGGAATTACCAAATGCTTTTCTCTACCGGGCCATAGTGAAGAGTCGCATTTGTATTAATCGATAAAGTGAGAGTACAATTATTATAGGTAAAACCAGGGAGGGATAAACATGGCAAAGGCAAAAAGGGTAAAACAGCTTAGCTTTACCATACCGAACAAGACCGGCTTACTCTCGGAGATCACTACTGCGGTTGCAGGTACTAAAGCAAATATCAGCGCCATATGCGCATATGAACAAGACAAGCGCGCATACTTCTTGTTAATCACGGACAGCAATGCAAAGGCCGGGAAGCTGCTCGATAAATTAAAAATCAAGGCCAAAGAAGAAGACGTCGTTGTGGTTGAAATGCCGAACAAGATTGGTGAATTACAGAAGGTCTCGGAAAAGATCGCTGATGCAGGCGTCAATATCAATTATATGTACGGAACGACGGGAACCGGCAGGTCTTCGGTCTGTGTGTTTCAAACGTCGGATAATAAAAAAGCTGTCAGTGTGATTAATAAGTAATACGAAAAAGTGAATCCATCGAGTTAACCTCATTCCGGCGTTTCGGACATTTCGGACATT
Source organism: Thermodesulfobacteriota bacterium (assembly GCA_041753155.1). Classification (GTDB taxonomy): domain Bacteria; phylum Desulfobacterota_D; class UBA1144; order Nemesobacterales; family UBA2774; genus 2-12-FULL-53-21. Next base: position 53,989 of record JBGSVA010000096.1, read on the forward strand.
CGGAAAGGGTATATGCCGCGGGTCCTGTCCGGCGATATCCTCGCCGTTCAACTCGATCGTCCCGGAAGTGGGTTCGAGCAGGCGGTTTGTCAGCTTAAGGAGAGTGGTTTTCCCGCATCCGGATGAGCCGAGAAGAACAAGGGTCTCACCCTCGCGGACACAAAGGGAGACATCGTCGACGGCGAAGTGCCGGCCGCCATCGAAGGACTTGGAGACGTGCTTCATAAATATCATGCTACTTCAGGACTCCGGGATGAGAGAACGAAGAACTTGAACACAAGATCTATTAATACATTTGTAATCCATTTTCGCCCTGCACATTACCGACAGATGTAGGTGGTCTTATTGGATTCATCACGTACGCATATTGAGTGGGTCTCATTCATTCTCTCGAGCAATGCCAGGAAATTTTCGGACTTGGCGGCAACGAACAGTTCGGCGAACATTTTGCCTCGATCTTCCCATTCACTCGTGTCGATATTTTTATCATGCAGGATCTTCAAAACACCTTTTCGCTCATTTTCATCCGTGAAACTCCTTTGCGATAGCATGATCCCCGGGACTTTCTCGAATCTGAAGCCATGGTTCTCGAAGGAGTCACTGATCGATGTTGATTCGAACATACGAAGAATAGTGAGCACAGCAAGTGGGCCAAACTCATTCGGATGATTCCTACCTGCATGTCTAAGAACTTGATTCATAGTGCGATCTGTCACATACCCTATCGAGCCGGTGCTAATCAATAGATTGCAGTTGCGTAACCAGGGACATTCCTCTGCATTGGGGGTGACGTCGGGATTCTCGAAATTACGTGCAATGCCATAATCGAGTAAGCCTGCCGTCTTGGCAAAACGGATAGCAGGCTCGGAGCTGTCAAGACCCACACAACGAACGTTATTGGGAGCCGTCGTGACGTTGAGCCACGCACGCATAGCCTCACACGCTGCTTGAAAATCCCGTGGGGCACGTGTTGAGATGAACCCCACCATTTCATCGAACGAGCAGCCGTATTTCACGAACGCGGAGCCCATTCCATAAGAGCATCCAATGTCCAGCATCTGGACCGGACAAGTATCCTCGTTATACTCATTCAGAAGTTCAGCGGCAGCGACGCAATAAGGTCGAGCCTGTTCACCAATCTCATAACCGTGTCTTGCCATTATTTGAATGTATGCGTGCGGTGTTGACGAGGTATAAATGTCGTCAAAGCATGCTTTGGTTTTGTTCTCCTTTTCGTACTCTTTTTCGTATTTCAAAGCAATTTTCCTCCCAGGCTATTCGTATCCTCTTCATGCATCGTTTTTTCAATGTCCGGGTCATTCAACCCTGCCTCCTGTGTCGGCGCGGTATCAACGTGATGCATCTGCATGAATCTTACAATTCTTTCGAGAGACTCCACGATCATCACCAACTCAGTTTCCGGAAGCTTGACTAGAGATTCTGCGAGAGTGTCCTGCAGAGGTGAGGGGGCATTATTCGCAAGAACTTTGCCCTGCTCAGTGAGCGATATCCACATCAGACGACGATCCTTTAGATCGCGGTCCCTTCTGATAAGCCCTTTGGCCTCTAGCCGATCCAGAATCCCTATCACGGTGCTGGGACTAAGATGTATATGGCCTGCTATGGCACTTACCGTCACAGGCTCGTAACTTTTGACAGTCAGCACGGTGATTAACTGAGGTCCTGTTATCTTGTGTTGCGTCAGGAGCCGACGTGAATGCAAATCGACTGCCCGGATAACTTGCCGCAGAGCCTGAAGCACCCGGAGATCGTAACGGGCTGCGGCAACCTGCCGGGACATCGAGGCGGCTGGCAGATCCGTGCCGCTCGTTGTCGATGTGACCAACAGTGAATCATTTACGGGGTTTAACACTTCGGTTCTTTTCTTTCTTGTCGTCATGCAGGACCTCTCAATATGATTCGGATGAAACTATTTTAACTGAAACAATCAGTATACTAAACATTTGGTCGGAGTTAAATGATCTGACCTGCTATAATAGGTCAGTAAGTCAGGCTAGATTTTTGATAAGGAACACTATTTGCAGAAGGTCTCGGAAAAGATCGCTGATGCGGGCGTCAATATCAATTATATGTACGGAACGACGGGAACCGGCAGGTCTTCGGTCTGTGTGTTTAAAACGTCGGATAATAAAAAAGCTATCAGTGTGATAAATAAGTAATACGAAAAAGTGAATCCATCGAGTTAACCTCATTCCGGCACTTCGGACATTCCGGACATTCGGAAAGGGTATATGTCCGGGGGAATGTCGGAATTGTCGTAAACTCAGATAATATGACAGCCAGCTATGCGTATGTTATTTAAACCGGATCAAAGATAAGAATTCATATCACTCATTAGATATATAATATCTCCTGGCCACAAATCCGTGTGAATTATTTGTCTACCATTATCTTTCGGCATATAAGTTAATAATTCCCAATATACGGGTAGGGCATTAGGATTGTCAAAATTGATTCTCCCGCCATGTGATAGTGTATTTCTAACCACCCTGCCAAAATTCCATTCATCAGGCCAGTTAAGCCGGTTCTGAGTGAATTTATTTTCAATAGAGGGTTTGTATCTTTCATAAAAATTCACAAACATCGATAATAAAAAAGCGAAGGAAGGTTTTTCATACACATTTAAAGGTAATGCTTGATAGGGAGGTACTTGGTTAATTTTTTCTTCCCGAAAATCTAATTGATTCGGCCATAACAACTGGCGAAAAAATGGATTGAGACATTTAGCTGGATAAAAGTGAAGATTCTTATTTAGTTGTTTTGCAGTCAATGCTATCCGGTGCTTTTCTTCGTATATCCCAGTTTTTCCACTAATATACAGCTCATGTGTAAGTGTGAAGGAGATCATACTGAAAAGGTAAATCACAAGGTCATCAAAAAAATAATGTTTCGATCTATCTAATAACATTGTATTATCTAATGATTTAAACTAATTGCAGCATCAAAATTGTCAAGCCTCCGTCAACTTGCGATGAAGTCCGTTTCTTCGAAACCCCCCCATCCTTTCTTTTCTTTCAGGTAGTTACAACCGTTTTCGTATGGTACACTCCTTCTCCGGCATTTATATGCCGGAAGTTAATAGGATGGAGTGATCTTAAGGTAAGGGCGTCCGGTTGCGCGCTCGCTTGCAACCGTTGCCCGGCACGGCTATGATTACCCGCGCTCGCAGAAAACAGACCATGCATATACCGTTTCTCGAAATCGACCTCGTGGCCCTGATCAAGTGGGCCGGATACATAGGCATATTCATCATAATATTCGCCGAATGCGGGGTATTGCTGGGCATATTCCTCCCCGGGGACTCGCTACTGTTCACGGCCGGGTTCCTGGCATCTCAGGGACACCTGAACATCGCGCTCCTCATAGTGATATGCTTCGTGGGCGCCGTCCTCGGCGACAACTTCGGCTATGCGTTCGGGCGCAGGGTAGGGCCCGCGATATTCAAGAAGGAAGATTCGTTCTTTTTCCATAAGAAGCACCTCGAGCGGGCTGCCCGTTTTTACGATGCGCACGGCGGGAAGACCGTAATTCTCGCCCGCTTCATGCCCATCATAAGGACGTTCGCCCCTATTCTGGCCGGTGTGGGAAGGATGAACTACAAAGTATTCATTTTATACAACCTTGTTGGAGGCGCCCTCTGGGCCGTCGGCCTGACCGCGCTCGGTTATTTTCTCGGCTCGACGATCCCCGGCGTGGACAAGTACCTGTTCCCTATCGTGCTGATGATTATAATACTCTCCATGCTTCCGGGAATAATCGCGTCTCTCAGATCCGTCCTCAGGAAGAAGAAGCAGCAGCAGTGATCCGGTCCCGGAACGCACTATATAACCGGGGCGCTCTAATATGCAGACCCTATATATCATCTCCGTATATATACATATCATCTCGGCAACCATCCTGGTAGGGGGGATGTTCTTTCTGTTCCTCGTATTGATACCTGTGCTCCGGAAGCCGGAGTTTCAGGGGTTATTCGCAAAGATATTCTATCAGGCCGGGGTGCGGTTCAGGCTTGTCAGGTGGGTTTCACTCCTCCTTCTTGTTCTTACAGGGACATTCAACCTCGCTTATCGAGGCTATGGTTTTTCCGATTTAACAACGGGGCGGCTGTTCGAGGGCCCTTTCGGGCGCGTGCTTCTCCAAAAGCTCGTCATTGTGGGATTGATAGTACTCACGAGCGTCGTCCACGATTTCTGGATAGGGCCAAGGGCGTCCGAGCTCATGCGCGCGGGCCCGGAGTCCCCCGAGAGCAGGAAATACCGCAGCGCGGCAGTATGGATAGGACGGCTTAATTTTATAATGGCTCTCCTCATCGTTTTACTAGCGGTCATGCTCGTGAGGGGAGGCTTATAAAAGAATCGAGCTCTATGCATTTAAAAAGGTTTCACCGGAAACTCGCGCCTTATCTCCGCTACCTCCTGCTTCTGCTGGGAATGGCCTCCCTTGTATCCGCAATGTGGGGAGGGCTCGTGAGATTGGGTTTCAACATGCCCCTCCCCGAGCCCCGGCTCGCAGCGTTTCACGGTCCGCTGATGATATCGGGTTTCCTGGGAACTCTCATTAGTCTGGAAAGGGCGGTTGGTACGGGATACAGATGGGCGTATCTCGCACCTGCTTCGACTGGGATCGGCGGTGTGATACTGATAGCGGGTCTTCCTGCAGGCGCATTACTGATGAGCCTCGGCAGCCTAGTGCTGCTTATCATCTTCATTGCCATCATCCGCCTCCAGTCGTCCCTGTTCACGATTGCCATGGGGACGGGCGCTCTCCTCTGGCTTATCGGTAATTACCTCTGGCTTGCCGGTTTCCCCGTATGGGAAATAGTATTCTGGTGGGCTGGGTTCGTAGCATTGACGATAGCGGGGGAGCGCCTTGAGATCACGCGTATAATCAGGTTCACAAAAGGGGTTAAAGCCGCATTTATCGGAGCTGTCGGGATTTACGTGTTTGGACTCCTGGTAAGCATTTCCCATCCGGTAGCCGGAGTACGTTTACTCGGTTTGGGGATGATGGCCGTTATGCTCTGGCTGATGCGTTATGACATAGCGTGGCGCACCTTGCGGTCTCAAGGACTCCCTCGCTTCATGGCCGTCTCACTGCTTTCGGGTTACGTGTGGCTCGGTATAGCCGGAGCTATAGCGGTAACTACCGGCGGCGCGTCCTCAGGGCCGATTTATGACGCGATATTGCATGCTCTTTTTCTGGGGTTCGTCTTTTCGATGATATTCGCACATGCTCCCGTGATTTTTTCAGCCGTTCTGAATCTGCCTGTAACTTATAAACCGGGATTCTACGTTCACCTCACTCTTCTCCATGTGACCCTTATTTTACGCATATCGGGTGATCTGAGCGGATGGACGGGCGGACGCGAAGCGGGCGGTCTTCTTAATGTTTTTGTGATACTTCTCTTTCTTGCCAATACGGGCTCTTCGATTTACAGCTCAATCGGAAAAACGAAAAAGATATGATAGACACGCGGCTTCTGCCGCTCGTGTCATTTACTTTTCCCGAATGCGGACTGTAAGAGCCTCCTCAATAGTAAAATCAAGACTCCGGGCCTGAAGAGTATGGAGAGAAAGAATTTGAAATCCCCGGGCCCCAGATAAATCTTTACCTCCCATAACCCTACGCCTGCATTGACGACGACGCTTCCGCCTTCGATGGAAGTTTCTCCGATGACGACGTCAAGCTCGCCTGCGGGACTTGTTACCTTCATCCCTCGCCCCCCTCTTCACGATGTATGAGAATATCTCCTGAGCCGCCTCCTCGCCCGAGCGCACGCAATCGGGTATACCGACCCCGCCGTACGCGTTTCCGGCGAGCCTCAATCCGGGATATGCGGACGCCGTCTCCCTTATACGTGCGACAAGCGCGCCGTGTCCGACCGCATAATGGGGCATCGATTCCGGGTTCCGGCTCACCAGGCTGTATATCGGCTCCGATCTGATGCCTAAAATGGGCGAAAGCGCCCCGTGCGCAAGTTTTATGAGCCGCCCGTCGTCCTCGCTGCAAATATCAGGGTTCTGCGCGCCTCCCGAAATCACGCGCAGCAGGACAGCGTCGTCGGGACTCCGGCCTTCGAATTTCACGCTGCTGAACGTACACGCGAGCACAGGCAGCCGTTCCGACGAAGGGACTACGAATCCCGAGCCTTCTAACGTATGAGTTACGTCCCGCCTCCGGTAACCGAGGTTTATCACTGCGGTCGATACATATCTAATCCGGGAGAGGCTCTCCGAGAGCCCAAGCTCGATGCCTCCCGTGATGAGAGAAGCCTGGGGCGCCGGAAGCGCTGCTATCACCGCGTCGCATTCGAGCGGGTTCCCTCCGTAGAGATGAACCCTGAAGCCCGGGCTTGCGGGCTCGATTCTTCTCACCCTGCTCTTAAGCCTTAAGGAATTCCCGGGAAGCCCGGATACGAGGGCGTCGATAAGGGTCCCCATCCCTCGGCCGAAAGCCGCGAATCTGCCTCCCCCATTGCCGTTTTTGGAGCCGTCCCGGCCGGCCGCGTTCTTCCTCATCCCCCGTGCGACGCTCCCGTATTCCTCCTCCATCTTGACGAGTGCCGGCAGCGCCGCGCGGACGCTCATGGTCTCCGGGTCCCCGGCATATATACCGGCGAGGAGCGGCTCCGCTATACGCTCGTACGCCTCCCGGCCGAACCTCCGCCTTATAAATGACGCCGCGCTCTCGTCCGCTCCGGAACCCCCTCTCGGGAGGAACGGCTCGAGCGTCATGCGGAGCTTCCCCCTCATCGAGAGGAGCTGTGAGTTGAAAAGAGCCGCCATACTCGAGGGGGCGGGGAACAGGCCGTCGGGCAGGGGTATGAGATTCCCGCGGCGGACGATAAAGACTCGTCCCGACTCCCCGCCGACTCCAATCATATCGGGCTCAAGACCCGCCCTTATGGAAAGGCTGAGCGCTTCGGGCTTCGACCTTAGAAAAGAGTCTGGGCCTTCCTCCGCGAGAAAACCCCCGCAATGTCTCGTCGATATGACCCCGCCCGGCCTCTCCCTGCCTTCGAGCACAGTCACATCGCGAGCGGCAGCCCCCCCTCGGCGCCTAGTCCTGTGAGCCTGTATGCGGCGCTGAGACCTGTAATCCCCGCGCCGATGACGATTATACGCGGTATCTTATTCATACCGCCGCCTGCGCTAATTCCCGGATTATGAGTGTGGCTCATTCATTACTCCCTGTAACTCTCCGTTAAAGAAAAGGCAATTAAAGTGCCAGCGTTTTATCCATTATTTGCGGCGGGACCGTGCTCTCTGGAGTGTAAGGTGTCAGAAAGTCTGACGGAGCGGGCGGATAAGGGAAGCGGGCCCGGTACCGGCTTTTCCCGTAGAAAGCGGGCTAAATTGGGCAATATACCGGGGATTCGTGCGATAAACGTCCGATACCTCGCTTAATTCCCTCGATCCGGTCTCTGGCACAGCGGTTGCAATTTATAACGGGTAAGTCTCGGGAGTACGTGATTGTATGGGAACACAAATTCGGCCGGATAAAATTGATTTTTCTCTATCGCCGTTCATCGTGATCTGGGAGGTGACCCGGTCGTGCGATCTCGCATGCCTTCACTGCAGGGCGGACGCGAGGACGCGGAGAGACCCGCGCGAGCTCACCACGTACCAGGGGCGTAACCTCATAGACGATATAGCAGGGTTCGGATCGCCGCTGCTCGTGCTCACTGGCGGCGACCCGCTGAAAAGGGAAGATATATACGAGCTCATATCCTACGGCGTGGAGAAGGGGTTACGGACGACCGTATCCCCGAGCGTGACCCCGCTCCTCACGGACGAATCTGTTCTCAAGCTGAAGAAGGCCGGAATATCGAGAATTGCAGTGAGCCTCGACGGCTCGACGCCCCTCGTACACGATTCGTTCAGGGGTGTTAACGGGAGTTACTCGAGGACTATCGAGGTGCTTTCCCTCTGTGCCCGCGAGGGCATCCCGATACAGGTAAATACGACCGTGACTAAATACAACGTCGGCGACTTCGACAACATCGCGAAGCTCATAGGCGCTTTCAACCCGGTTCTCTGGAGCGTGTTCTTCCTCGTACCGACGGGGCGGGGGAGGGCGGCCGATTGTGTGAGCGCAGAGGAACATGAAGAGGTCTTCGCGAAGATGTACGAGCTTTCCAAGGCGATGCCGTACGACATCAAGTCTACCGAAGCGCCTCACTACAGAAGATTCGCGGCCCAGGCGAGGGTAAGGGAGTCGAGGGCCGGCAAATGCCCGCTCGACGCCGCGGCCGAGAGGAAGCTGGACACCATAGGCAGGGCGCCCCGGGGGATAAACGACGGTAAGGGCTTCGTCTTCATCTCGCACACGGGCGAGGTCTATCCGAGCGGGTTCTTGCCCTTGTCGGGGGGCAACGTAAAGAACGGGAGCGTTGTCGATATATACAGAAACTCGCCGCTATTCAGGGAGATAAGGGACTACGACAGGCTCAAGGGGAAGTGCGGCGCGTGCGAGTTCAAGAACATATGCGGCGGATCGAGGGCGAGGGCGTACGCCGTGACCGGAGATTACATGGAATCCGAGCCCTTCTGCGTTTACGTGCCGAAGGGCTACGAGGGTGAAACGTCCGAGAGGGATAGTACCTGTGAGGCAGAAATTTAACAGCTGCAGCACCTGCAGCCTGAGGGCGGGCACCATATTGTCGGGGCTCGATAATTCAGGTGTCCTGGAGTTCGAGGGCATGCTGCAGAGGTTTGTTTATCCGAAAGGCGTCGTTTTATTCCTGAAGGGAGAAGAGCCGCGTGGAATTTATTGTATCTGCTCGGGCCGCGTCAAGCTATCCGCTCATTCCCCCGACGGTAAGAGCCTCGTGGCGGGTTATCCTTCCGCGGGGAGCGTTATCGGGATCAGAGCCGCTCTATCAGGGAAACCCCATGATTTCACCGCGCGCACTGTCGAGGAATCACAGCTGAGCTTCATGGATAAAGGGGATTTCCTCGGTTTCCTGAGGAGAAACGGAAACGTGTGTCTCAAGCTTGCGGAGTCTCTGGGCGAAGAGCTCTCCAGGTTATACGGGGATTTGAGGACCGCAGCCCTTGCGGGGTCCGAGGAGCGTCTTGCCTCGCTCCTCCTCAGGCTTTGCGACGACTTCGGCGAACACACACCGGAAGGGATAGTAATAAAGCTGGGCGTGAGTCAGGAGGAGATGGCGGAAATGGCCGGTATGTCGAGAAGAACCCTCACGAGAGCGCTTGATAAGCTCAAGAAAATGGACTTAATTAAGTGCAGGAGGCGCATTACAATAGTCAGAGATAAAACCGCGCTTCAAAATCTCCTTTCCTGAAAAATTTCCCCACTCGGGTACATACACGATTTTTATCAATAAAAGACGATATTACGAATGGGACAAATGTCGCAGCGGAGTAGAGACATTTGTCCTTGACGCATATATCGTCCGCGGACGATAATTAATAACGGGCGTAACCGGAGCGGCGAACATGCAAGTCGGAGCTGACGCATCGGGCTCCTCTCGTAGAGGAAATGGATTTGCGCGGGCGCAGGGCGGGATGGGATAAATACGATGTGCGGAGGAAAAAATGGAAGTGTATAAAGATAGGAGAGAAGGCAGTTACAAATGGCTGCCTGACGTAGACCTCGAAAAGTGCACCGGCTGCGGATTGTGCGTCGAAGCGTGCACGCCGAAATCCCTAAAGATCGTGAACGACGATTTTGCGGTCCTCGTACGCGCCGATACGTGCGGCAGCGAGGGACACTGCGTCGAGTCCTGCCCCGACGATGCTATTCACATGGAATGGATAGAAATGACGGGGGAGCATACCGCGGGCGAGTGGAAAACGGTTATGAGGCTCTGAGCGAGGATGCGGCGCGGCACACACTGTGTGGCGCAGAACCTGCGCTCGTGTTCGACCCGCCCTTCCTCCTAGGTGCTCACCGTATAGTCGTATGTCAGCGGCAACTCTTCGCCCCATTCGCACTGAGCAGGAGCCTGTCCTGAGTTTATCGAAGGGCGCTTCCTTGTATTCCCTCTCCCCCGTGTGGGAAACAATTCCGAGCAAGCGAGGAATTGGTCGCTCTTACGACGAAGCTAGATATGGTGCTTGGATGCGGCTCGTCGATGCCTGAGCCAAAATATGCAGGGTGAGGGGGTACTTTACAAAAATCCGTCATTCTGAACTTGTTTCAGAATCTCGTATTTTCATAGAGCACACATGGTTCAGCACAGGTTTATTTCAGGAAAGACAAAGAAATAAATTATTTATACAACCTGAGGGAACGAGATGGAAGACAGTACTTTACCGCACAAAAGTGAATACGAAGAGCGGATGATGAGAGAGATAGTCGCAGGGTTCCTCGACGGACACAACACAATGAGCCTCGCGACTTCGAAGTGCGGCTCGGTTTATGCGGCGTCGCTATTTTACGCGAGTGACGGACTCACACTGTATTTCCTTTCGGACCCCGGTTCGGCGCACTCGGTCAATATTTCTCTCGACCCCGAAGTAGCGGTAACCATCAGCAAGGACCATTCCGAATGGAAGACAATAAGCGGGCTGCAGATGAGGGGGAGGGCATACGAGATGCCCGAAGGCGAATCGGAGCCGGCGAGAAAAATATTCGAGAAAAAATACCCATTCCTGGCCGGGCTCCTCGGGATGCCGGATTTATTCCGGGGAGCTCGCGGTATCACTTTCTATAAAGTCGTCCCTGAGACCGTGAGACTCATAGACAACTCGGTGCACTTTGGATACAAGGCCGAGCTGAGTCTCTGAAGCGGCGGGGCTCAGTGCGTTCTTTCTGGGAAACGAACTCGGCTTCATTTGTATCTGAGGACCGGCAATTCCAAATCCCGCATCATATCGGCATCGTCCCCCGGCGGGCTCCCCTTCGTGGTGAGGTAGTCCCCGGCGATGAGGGCATTAGCCCCCGCGAAAAGGGCCCAGGGCTGGTAATCCCCCAGCACCGCCTCTCTCCCCCCGGCGCAAAGGAGGATACTTTCAGGGAGTATGAGTCTGAATATCGATATGTATCTCAATGCCTCGAGCGGGCGGAGCGCGTGCATTCCGCCGAGCCTCGTGCCGGGCCTGGGGTTAAGGAAATTGAGCGGAACTACCTCGGGCGCTAGATCCCTGAGCTCGTAAGCGAGGCTGATCCTGTCTTCCGCGCTCTCACCGAGACCCAGTATCCCGCCCGAGCACAGCCTGATCCCGTTTTTCTTTACGAGCCGCGCCGTAGCGAGCCGGTCTTCGTATGTGTGCGTGGTGCATATCCTGGGGTAGTAGCCCCGGGAGGTCTCGAGGTTGTGGTTGTAGCGGCTCACTCCGGCTTCGTAAAGGAGCGGCGCCTGATCTTCGGTAAGTATGCCGAGGGAGCAGCCGACGCTGAGGCCGGTATGCGTTTTGATGAGGCGTACGGATTCGAGCACCTTCTCCAGAGTCCTTTCGCCGGGCCCTCTCCCGCTTATCACGATGCAGAACTCGGATGCGCCGCCGGCTTCGGCCCTTCTAGCCGACTCCAGGATCTTATGGGGCTCTATCCGTGTGCGCGGGGGGACAGGGTGTTCGCTGTAAACCGACTGCGCGCAGAAGCTGCAGTCCTCGGGGCAGGCCCCCGTCCTGGCGCTCGTTATACCGCAGAGATAGACCCCTCTCTCGTGGTATCTCGACGTGACCGAATTTGAAAGCAGCATTATTTCCCGAAGCCTGTCAATTTCGCAAACGGCCAGCTCCATTGCATCATCCGGGGTTATGCCCCCTCCGTCTCCGGTCACCTTTTTTCTCACGCGCTCGATTATATTCTCGTCCATATTGATGCCTCCCGTCGGTTCTCATTCGAACTGCCGCACTATCGAGTTTTAACGCGATCTCCTCAAGACGACGCTTCCTGCGAAATAGCCCGCCCCGAAGGCGACATTACCCCCGTGTCACCTCTTTCGAGATCGTCTTTATGGTTGTGGAAAGCGATTGCCGCTCAGGTCTGAACCGTTATTACATATTTCGCGCCTGATACGAACTCAGTATGGAAAGATAATATACTTATCTCTCATCTCAACAGAGCGGACAGGATAATTTTAGTGATAAAGAACTAATGTGCTGGTCAGGATTCTTTTCCCGGAGTCCCGCTATCTGCCCTCACGCAGGCCGCATTTGTCACGCGTTACTCTTTCTGTGGAAAGTACTCACAATTCCGTTGGGTATCTTGATTCTGAGGGGCTTTGTTCTTACTTCTCTGAAATGGAAAAACTGAAGTTCAGGGTACCGGGTCCGCTTACTCCGTTTACTAGAGATATACCGTAATCGATGCTGGTACCTTTGAAGAATTTGATAGGGATACCGCCGCTAACCCCGACCCCTACATTCCTCAGGTCCGATAATATGTCCTGTGAGGGCCTGTTCTCAGTCCGCGGGTAGAGGTCGGGCAGATAATTCGCGTTATTCAACCAGGAGGTATAGGTCTGTTCTGAAAGGATGCCGGACGGAGAGAGCAGCTTACCTCCGCGCAGCGTTATAAAGTCGTTAAGAAAAAAGTCCACCTCCCCGACGCCGAGACCGACACCGAATTTGTCCTCTTCTATCTTGAATTCGGGCTTCAGGACGAGATGCAGGTTGTTTGCTAACTGACGGTGGAATAACGGCGAGAAGGATGCGTTGAACTTACGCGGGTCATCGCTATCCGTTAAATTCAAGGCTCCGCCGCCGGTGAAAAGCTTTTTGGAGATTTCCGGCTCGCTCGTTTTTTTTATGCCGGCGCCGGATGAGTTGAGAAACGTGACCGGGTTCGGGATCGAAGCCTCGCCCTTTTTTGCTGCTCGTTCCAGCTCCTCGCCGGATTTCTCCGCCTCAAGCTCGCGGAGCCTCTGGTTCAACTGTTCTATCTTTTCCTTGATGAGTTTTATTTCTACATCCGTGGTTTGAGCCGCGGCAGGCCCGAGGAACAACAGGATTGAAAAAAGTACCGCTAAAGGAATGTAGAAAGAGCCCTCTTCCCTCATTTTCTTACACCCTCTTGTATTGTTTTATTCGAAGTCGATTAATTTATTTGAATTGTTTGTGAATGATGATACAGGCATTTACTTCTGCCCCGGTCCTCTTCTGTCGACGACTTCTTTTTAAGTTTAATACAATTCAGACGCTAAGTGAATTAAAACAGCCGAGGAATTCCGGTACATTTGCAAATTGTGTGATATGACCAAATCGTGCTATGTTTAATTGCGATGTCGTATTTTAGCGGACGGTATAATTTTCATGATAAGAGTTTTTTTCTTTATGGATTTATTTGCCGGTCCGGGTGAGTGTGTATAATCCTTTAGCAAAAAAAACACGAGGGGTTGATATGATCGAGAATAGTAAGATAAAGGAGATAATGACGTCGGACGTGATGTCCGTGCACGACAGCGAGAACCTGAGCGCGGTGGCGAGGATATTCAGGGAGAACCCGATACACCACGTGCCGGTACTCAAGGGCAGAAGGCCCGTTGGTATCATCTCGACTCAGGACATCTTCAAGCTGATATTCGACTTCGACTCGACCGATACGAGGATGCTCGACACGCTCCTCGACCACACGTATAAAATAAAGGACGTAATGACGGACAAGCTCGTCATATTCGAGGAAGAATCGACGCTGAAAGATGCGGCGAAGATACTCTCGGACAGCTCGCTCCATTCGATACTTATCGTCGACAAGAAAGGCGACCTGACGGGTATTGTAACCACCACCGACCTTATAAGGTTCCTCTATAAGAACATCGAATAACACACACACGTAGTGTGTTCCTACGATTCTACCGGGACTCCTCTGCTCAAACCGGTAATACAGCCAAACCCATGCGTAACGGGTTTTATCGAAGGATTTAATGACAGGGTAGGGGAGACGACGGAGCACCGAAGAAACCGTAACACGCACAATGTGTTCGTGGGCTAGAGGACGCCCTGTTTGCGGAGGTCCGTTATCACGACGACTATATATATTAATATGGCCAGCCCCATGAGTGCCCCGCCCACGGAGACGGATAATATCAGGGTCAGGGGCGTGAAATTGACGAGCGCCAGAATTATCGTGAGAAGGGCGATCACGTTTAACACGCCGGCCGTAATTACTGCTTTTTTTATCCATGGATGAGCGTTCATTGTTCCTTCCAGGCCTCCTCGGGGTGGGGTCTCACGTGACAGTCGACGCCGAGGCAGGACATCTTGTTCGAAAGTATTTCGGCGGCGTTATCCGAATGCTCCCCCTCTTCCTGAAACGATACGACGGGGGCGTGACAGCGGAGACAGATAGCGTTATTGTATGTTCCGTAAAGCTCGACCGGCGTCTCGTATCCCGTGTAATAAGCCCACACGTGACGTATGCCGGTCGCTTTAGCTTTCATGTTGCCGAATATTCCGTAGTCCGAGTGGCAGGTGAAACACTGGTCTTCCGAGATCCAGCGGTACTGGTAGTGCTGTGAGGCGAGGTATTCGCTGTCCGGGTCCTTCAGGTCGTTCACGTACCCGTGCATGACGTGGCAGGAGTTGCAGAACTCTACCTGCTTCGAGTCTTCGATAGCCACGCTGAAATTAAGCAGGTAGGCGACCGGGGAAAGGACGAAGAAGACTATGAGGAGCGCCCATTTACCGAAGGGCTCGGATATCTTGCTCCTGTCCTGCGCGAGTATGGCTACTATAAGGACTATGCAGAGGAGAGAGACCGCAAGCACTATCCATGCGACGAAGGACAGTCCCCCGTCGGCCGCCGATTTTATGCTTTCTTCAAAGGGGTTCATTTCTCTTTATCCGGTCAGCGTCGTTACTCTTTGAGGCACGATTCGAACCCGGCCTCCTGCATGTTCCCGTATTTAAGCATCTCGAGCCAGGCGAGTAAATCCTGAAACTCTGCGTCGGTGCCCTTGAACTTCTTCCTGTCTTTCTTCTTGGCGAGCTTCTTGCAGTCGGGCGTGTCCTTGAAATAATCCTTTGGGTTCTTAAGGAATTCAGTCAGCCATTTTGCGTCCCTGTCTGCGCCGACGTTCGAAAGGTCTCCGCCCTTGGACTCATCCTTGTCTTCCTCGCTCTCCTTGAGCTCGACCCCCTTCGATTTCGCGAAAGCCGCCTTGGCCGCCTCGACCTGGGCCGCTTCGGCTTTCACCGTATGGCACGTATAACACCGCTTCTCTACGAATACCGCGATACCCTTCTCCTGCACGCTCCCCTCCTGGGCGTATGCCGATGCTGGTATCACGAGTAAGAGCGCTAATACGTAAACATATCCGTGAATTTGAACCATGGTGTGTAAACCCCCTTATACTTTATGGTTTCGTGACATGTGCTGCATACTTTGTTCATAGGCTCCCTCAGATAGACTTCTTTTGCCGGGTCGATCTCTATTTCCATACCCAGCTCTTCCTTGAGCTCCGGAGCGGCGATGATCCTCAGGAAATCCATGCTCCTCTGGCTGAGCTCGGCTCCGTATACCTTCCGCCCTTTGATGACTCCGTCCGGGTGCGGGTCGTGGCACGTGAAGCAGGCTATCTTCCCGTTCTCGTCCCCCGGGAGCGGCTTCGCGTCCATACCCTCGTGCTCTTTCGAGCCCGGGTGAGTAGTCTCGTCGTGGCACCCGAGGCAGTTCTCCGAAGGCGCGTCCACGAGGAAATACGTCGGGCTCTTCATCCCCTCCTTCGGGACCTCCGTATGGCAGTCGAGGCATACGAACTCGTCGTCTACCATACCGGTATGGGGGTTCTCTTCCTCTTCCTCCGCTTCTTTCTCCTGCGAGATGAGGAGGGTCGGAACGAGCACGATGAGAATGGCTATCAGAACATATCTAGTAATCATATCCGCCCTTCGTATGACAGGTGTTGCAGAACGTTACTTCGTGACAGCTCCCGCACTCCCTCGGGTTGGCCCGCGCCTCTATCCCGTGAATCATCCTGAAATTCCTGTCGTGGACCATTATCGTGGGGAGGTCCCTCCGCTTGTGGCAGTCCTCGCAGAACCTCGGTGCGTGACAATTTTCACACGACTCCTCGTCGGCTTTGGAGAAGATAGCGTGTTTCTCCATCCAGCTGAAATTATGGTTCTTGGGCTCGATCTCGGCCATGTTGAAATGGCACAGGCTGCACTCCCCGGGGGCGATATTGCCCGACTCCGGATTGAAATGACAGAAATGGCACGTCTCCTTTCCGGGGAAGAAGGACTGTTTGGACATCTTTATGGCTTCTTCTATGCTCTTTTCGTCTTTCGCTTCCACGTTCATCGGGTGGCAGACGAAGCAGTCGAACCCCTCCTTCTCCATAACCTTCTTGTGTGTCTCGTGCGAGTAGTTCATGCTCACGTCGAGCGGCACCTTAGGCTTCGCGCCCGAAGCGTTATCTTCCTTGTTCTGGGCGCCGCACCCTATGAGCGCAAACACGGCCGCTGTCAGAATAAATATAGCTCTCTTCATCACATGCTCGTCGAAAAGAAATAACTCAATCCCAGATCCACCCTTATGTCTCTGTGAAAATCCGGGTTCGTGTTGAACTCGAGAGCGGTCCTCAGCACGAGGTCCTTCATAAGCACGTAGTCGCTTCCGATGATATAGCTGAATGCGTTCCCGCTCTGGTTCGTGATTTTATCGTAATAGGCGTAGGCAAAAGCGAACTGGAGCTGCCATCCGCTCATCACCTGCTCATACAGGCTCGTGTTGAGCCCTACTGCATAATCGGTCTTCCCGCCCCCGTCAATGTAGTAAAATCCCTGAAAGGCCCTGAGCCCTATGTCCTTCCAGAAGTCGAACATGAATCCGAGCTTGGCTATGTTCCCGTTCGTGCTTTCGTCCTCTGAAGGGTCGTAATGGGAATATGCGTAGCTCCCGTTTATCTCGAGGTACGATACCGGAACGAACGTAACGCCGACCCTCGCCTGCTGGAGCCTGCCCACGGAGAATATATCGAATATCGGGTCGAGCCTGAACTCGTCCCTTTCCTTGTCCAGATTATAATTGTCGTATTCGAGGTTGAGGTAGAGCGACCGGAGCACCGTGATGCCCACTCCCGTCGTGAGGAGCCCGAGGTTACCTTCGCCCACGTCTATCTCGGCGAGCCCGTATATGTCTGCGTAATCGGTAAAGGGTACGACCCTGTTGAAGGCGACGTTTATAAACTGCCTCGATGAGAAGTCGTCAGGGGCGTAAAGCTCGTAGCCTACGGATATTATTGACCCCAGTATCGCGTCCGTTTTGAGCTTGATGCCGAATATGCCGACTTGCATGTTCGCCGCTCCGGTTACGCCCGTTATTAATTATCGTCCGCGGACGATATATGCGTCAAGGACAAATGTCTCTACTCCGCTGCGACATTTGTCCCATTCGTAATATCGTCTT
>JBGSVA010000097.1:0-28211 GCA_041753155.1 Thermodesulfobacteriota bacterium
GCCCGTCCTGTAGAGTACGGGCGCGCGGCTGTAGAAGCACTTTCCCCTCTCGGGACCCGTCACGACGGTGATACCGCTCGTCCCCGGCTATACTTTTCCTTACATCCGGTCATCCATTTCGCACATTTTTTTATTCTTCACAGCGGGCGTATACCGCACGGCGAATAAAGGTATAGAATTAGGGCGAGGGGAAGCCGTCGATCGAATTAAATCAGACGACACAAACGAGGGTGATCGTTTACTCCGCAATCGATACCGCCTGCGGAGGAGATGATTGAAGAAGACCGCGCGCGGAGCTTTACCCGGAACGAAATAATATGAAGAGTGCGATAATAAGCGGCATTACGTGTCAGGACGGGTCTTACATGACCGAATATCTCCTGTCTATCGGATACGAAGTACACGGCATAGTAAACGGCTCCGCCGGCAGCGCTCAAGGATATAAAGACAGGCAGGCCGGAGAATCCACGCTCGTTTATCATCCGTGCGATACGTCCGACCCGGCCGAGCTGACGAGACTCATATACGATATCGGCCCGGACGAGATATATCACTTCGAGTCCCAAGGCAGGATGAACGTGAGATACGACATGCACGAATTCAGCGGGGATATTACGGGCCTCAGCTCTCTAATGGTGCTCGAGTCCATAAAGCAGAGCGGGGTCGGCTGCAAATTCTGCCAGTCCTCCTCGTGCGAGATATTCGGCTCGACCCGCCCCCCACAGAACGAGGTTTCCCCGTTCCGTCCGCACAGCCCCTATGCGTGCGCGAAGCTGATGTCCCACCTCTCCGCGGTCAACTACAGGGAGGCGCACGGCCTCTTCGCGGTTAGCGGTATTCTTTTCAATCACGAATCGCCGAGGAAGGGGGAGATATTCGTATCGAGGAAGATTACGAGCGCCGTCGCCAGGATCAAGGCGTGCGAGGAGAAATACCTCATCGTCGGGGACCTCAAGCCCGAGAGGGACTGGGGATATGCGCCCGAGTACATGGAGATGATTTGGAAGATCCTCGACTCCGATACGCCCGGCGACTACGTTATCGGCACCGGGGAGGCGCACACCGTCGGAGAGTTCGTCGAGGAGGCGTTCTCGTACGCCGGGCTCGACTGGGACGAGCACGTGAAGATAGACCCCAGGTATTTCAGGCCCACCGATTCGAGGGGGTTCAGGGCGGACTATACGAAGGCGAAGAACGAGCTCGGATGGGAGCCCCGCATCAGGTTCAGGGAGCTCGTGCGGATAATGGTGGACGCCGACATGAGGGCGCTCGGCCTCGAGCCGCCAGGCGAGGGGGACAGGATACTGAGGGAGAGGTTCCCGCAGATATGGTGGGGGACCGATTAGCGGTAGTGTGTTTTATGAAAAGACACACAGTGTGTGGCACACAATGTGTGTTTCATGAAAAGACAGGGAAAGGAGAAAAGCTGTTTTTTTTATCCTTCTTTTCCTTGATGAAAAGACACACGTCGTGTGGTATATGAACTACTGTACACACAAAGTGTGTTTTATGAAAAGACAACTACAATAATATTTTCTTCTTTGTCTGGATACAAAGAAGCAAAAATCATCCGACTACATAATTTGCTAAAAATCTCATATTAAGGCTAAAATGTTTTAATTCCTCCCACACCCCTAAAACATTTTCACGCCTTAATAATCTATTTTCTTCACGCAAATTCTGTAATGTCGGGAAGAGAAAGAAAAAAGATGAGATTGCCGCGGTCACTGATTTCATCCGGTATGGCGCGTAGATAACATTCGCAATTGCAATCAACCGACAGCGACCGGTTCTTACACTTGCTCAGAACCGTTGGCTCGCAATGACACGCTGGGTTGAGCAGAGGAGGAAGGGAGAGATCATTAGCCCGCGGGTGCTCACCCGCCGCAAATTCTGTAATGTCGGGGAAGAAAATACCCCGTCCTTCGACGGGCTCAGGACGAACGGGTTGAGATCACTTGCGGGTCGGGCAGAGGAGGTTGGAAAGGATCGTATATGAGCACACATTGTGTGCCGCAGCATCACATATTATCCCACAGAATCCCAGCCACGAATTATTTAACATCTACAGCGGTGACATGCGGCCTCTGAGGACGGCCGCGGCCGTCGGTGAAATAAATTTTGACCTTTCAGTATTTTCCCTTAAACTCTTTCCCGAAAAAACATCACATATAGCGAATACTTACCGGAAGGTAAAGAGGAGGCGTTAATGCAGAGATTTGTTATCCCTCACAACCACGAGATAACGAAAGAGGACAGGCAGAAGCTGAACGGGCACGGCTCAGTGATACTGTGGTTTACCGGGCTTCCGAGCGCGGGCAAATCCACTCTCGCGAACGAGGTCGAAAAGAGGCTCGTTACTTCCGGCGTCAGGACGTTCATACTGGACGGGGACAACGTCAGGATGGGGCTGTGCAAGGACCTCGGGTTCTCGGAAGCCGACAGGGCGGAGAACATAAGGCGCATAGGGGAGGTTTCCAAGCTCTTCGTGAACGCGGGATGCATAGTGCTCTCGGCGTTCGTAAGCCCCTACAGGAGGGACAGGGACGCGGTGAGGGCGCTCGTCGACGACGGCGAGTTCGTGGAGGTGTACGTACAGGCCCCTCTCGAGATTTGCGAGCAGAGGGACGTGAAGGGACTCTACAAGAAGGCGAGGGAGGGCGTGATTAAGGGGTTCACCGGGATAGACGACCCCTACGAGGCGCCGCTCGAGCCCGAGATAATCATAGAGACCGACAAGACGACGCTCGGGCAGGGGACTGACCGGATCATCGACTATCTGAACAGTAAAAATGTCCTGAATTCGAAATAGCGAAAGCGCCCGGCCTTTGGTCCGGGGTATCGGGAAGTAAAGGGATATAGAGAATGAGGAAAAGAATCCTCGTGACCGGCGGGGCGGGTTTCATAGGGTCCCATCTCTCGGAAAGGCTCCTGGGAGATGGGAACGAGGTCGTATGCGTCGATAACTTCTTCACGGGGTCGAAGGAGAATATCGGTCACCTGCTGTCTAACCCGTATTTCGAGGTGATGAGACACGATATATGCTTCCCGCTCTATCTCGAGGTCGACGAGATATACAACCTCGCGTGCCCCGCGTCCCCAATACACTATCAGTTCGACCCCGTGCAGACGACCAAGGTGAACGTCTCGGGCTCGATAAACATGCTGGGCCTCGCGAAGAGGCTCAAGATCAGGATATTCCAGGCCTCCACGAGCGAGGTCTACGGAGACCCCGCCGAGCACCCGCAGAGGGAGAGCTACTGGGGCAACGTCAACCCTATCGGCCCGCGCGCCTGCTACGACGAGGGAAAGAGGTGCGCTGAGACCCTCTTCTTCGATTACCACCGACAGCACGGCATCCGGATTAAAGTCCTCAGGATATTCAACACGTACGGACCCAGAATGCACCCCAACGACGGCAGGGTCGTGAGCAACTTCATCATACAGGCCCTGAGGGGGGAGGATATAACCGTCTACGGCGACGGCTCTCACACGCGGTCGTTCTGCTACGTGGACGACATGGTGGAAGCCATGATACGGATGATGGGGAGCCCGGACGGGTTCACGGGACCCGTGAACGCCGGGAACCCGGAAGAGGTAACCATCCTCGGCCTGGCGGAGAAGATTATTGAGATCGCGGGCTCGCCGTCGAAGGTCGTATTCAGCCGGCTGCCGGAGGACGACCCCAGGAGAAGAAAGCCCGACATCTCGCTTGCCCGGAAGGCCCTCGGCTGGGAACCGGCGATAAACATTAATAACGGGCTCGAAAAGACGATCGATTATTTCAGGTCGAACCTCGGCCTATGATCGGGACACCGCTTCCGGGAAGGTTCCGTCTACGTAGCCGCTCTCCGCGTTTTGGGGATTAGCCGGGCGAGAAAGGCGCGTTTGAGTCTTTAGACCATTTTCACCTCGTACTGACAAAAATAGTCTTGACTTTTTGTAAGCGGATGTATTATCATTTAAATACCGATCCTAGGACTGTTGACTTATCTAAATGTCTGATATCAAAGCGAAAAACAAGCTCATGCATACCCCATTATCGAAGCTCGCGGCGGAGATCGCCGAAAGGGCCAGGAAGGCCTCGCTGATTCTGGCTAAGGTCCCCTCCGGCCCCAAGAACGACGCGCTACTCCGTATGGCCCGGGGTTTGGCGGTCCGGGCGGACTACATTATCGGGGAGAATAAGAAGGACGTGGACGAGGCGCAGGCGAAGGGGCTTTCCGCCGCCATGATCGACCGCTTGAGGCTTACCGGGGACCGTCTCGACAGGATATCGGACGGGCTCAGGCAGGTTTCAGCCCAGGAGGACCCGGTCGGAGAGATTGTCCGCATGTGGAAGCGTCCGAACGGACTCCTCGTCGGGAAGATGAGGATACCGTTAGGCGTGATAGGAATAATATACGAATCGAGGCCGAACGTAACGGCCGACGCCGCCGGGCTCTGCGTCAAATCGGGGAACGCGGTCATACTCCGCGGGGGTTCCGAGACGATACGGACGAACATCGCGGTAGGGGAAGTGCTGAGGGAATCCTTGAAGGGAGCCGGGCTGCCGGAGGACGCCGTGCAGGTGGTCCCGGTCACGGACAGGGGAGCCGTGCTGGAGATGCTGAAGCTCGAGGAATACATCGACCTCGTCATCCCGAGGGGAGGGGAAGGTCTTATCAGGTTCGTAGCCGAGAACTCGAGGATACCCGTGCTCAAGCACTACAAGGGGGTATGCCACATTTTCGTCGACGAGAGCGCCCAACCGGGGATGGCCGAGAGCGTATGCCTGAACGCAAAGGTGCAGAGGCCCGGGGTTTGCAACTCCATGGAAACCATGCTCGTCCACGAAAAGATAGCGAAGAAATTCCTGCCGGCTGTCGCGAAGAGGTTCGAAGAGGAAGGGGTTGAGCTCAGGGGCTGCGAGCGGACTAGAAAGATACTCCCCGGAATAAAGAAAGCCGGGGAAGCCGACTGGCACGAGGAATACCTCGACCTGATATTGAGCGTGAAAGTCGTGAAGGATATAGACGAGGCTATCGGTCACATCGAAAAATACGGCTCCATGCATACGGAATCCATAATCACTGAAAATTACACGAATTCGCAAAAGTTCTTAAACGGCGTAAATTCATCGACCGTCATGGTAAACGCTTCGACGCGTTTCAGCGACGGCTATGAGCTCGGGCTCGGCGCCGAGATTGGCATAAGCACGTCCAAGCTCCATGCGTTCGGACCTATGGGCGCGCTCGAGCTGACAACGACGAAGTTCGTCGTTTTCGGAGAAGGGCAGATTAGAGAGTAGTGCCATCTAAATTAGAGGAGGATGGAAAGTGAGAAAAGCTAGACTGAAAAGCAAAACCCTTCCTGCGTCCGAACGAAAGTCTTCGAGAAGCGGACCCGTTTCCAAGAAGAAAGAAAAGAAGAAAGATAGTTTCACGGGCGCCGGCTACGATAATTTCAGGGACGAGATAGAGACCGTCCAGCAGGAAGAGGAGTTCCTGATCGAAATAGACGAAAAGGTCCTCGTAGAGCTCTCGGAAACGGAGATCGAAATGAAGGAAGAGGACCCGGAAGACGATACGTCCGAGGAAGGGGGCAAGCAGTTCACCCCTGATGAGGAATTCAGGTTGTTGCAGGTTTATTTCAAGGAGATGGGTATGGAGCCTCTCCTTACTCCCAAGGAAGAGATAGAGGTATCGGCCAAGATAAAAAGGTGCGAGGCCAAAGCGGCTGAGATGAGGAACCTCCTCGAGAGCGTCTTTCAGAAGCGGCTCGGCAAAGCGCTCGAAGGCACTATATCGGAGGTCGAGGGGCTCAAGCGGAGCCAGATCGCGAGGCGCCTCAAGACCACGAAAAGGCTGAAATCGGCACTTAGAAAATTGGACGGAGAGGCCGCGAAGAAAAGCATAAGGAGATCGACCCTTCTGTCGAAGGTCTACCTGATGCGCGCGCGCCGCTTCAAGGAGCGTTTCATCAAGGCCAACCTGAGGCTCGTGGTGAGTATCGCGAAAAGGTATATGAGCAGGGGCCTCCCGCTTCCCGACCTCATTCAGGAAGGGAACGTCGGCCTCATGAGGGCGGTCGAGAGGTTCGATCATACGAAGGGCTACAAGTTCTCGACATACGCGTCCTGGTGGATACACCAGGCAATATCCCGCTCTCTCCTCGACCAGACGAGGACCATCAGGGTGCCGGTGTACGTCCTCGAGCAGGCGACGAAGGTCCACAGGATAAGCTCCGCGATGAATAAGGAGATGGGAAGGAAACCGCTCCCCGAGGAGATTTCGAGGAAGACGGGGATATCCGTAGAAGGCGTAAAGAGGGTTCTAGAGGCGACGAAGGAAGTAGTGCAGCTCGATTCCCCCGTGCTCGACGGCGAGAAGACCACGCTCCTCGATTTCATACAGGACGACGTTTCCGGCTCGCCGGACTACGCAGTCGCAAAAGCAACTCTTACGTCCAAGATAAAAGACGCGCTCTCCACGCTCACTCCCCGCGAGGAGCAGATACTGAAGATGAGGTTCGGGATCGGATTCGAGACCACGTTCACCCTCGACGAGATAGGGAAACACTTCAGGCTCACGAGGGAGCGCATAAGGCAGATAGAAAAGAGGGCTCTCGAAAAGCTCGAAGATTCGGACGTGGGAGCCATACTGAAAAGTTTCATCGAGTAGAGGTGATGCTCCTCGGACTCAACCTGAGAAATTTTACCGTCATCGACGAAATCGCCGTCTCCTTCGGTCCCGGCCTCAACATAATCACCGGGGAAACGGGGGCGGGGAAATCCGTTATAGTCGACGCTATCAATATCATACTGGGTGACACGGTCTCCCCGGAATACATTAAGACGGGCAGGGAGGAGTCGCACCTGGAAGCCCTGTTCGATATATCCGGCAACGCCCCGCTCAGGGAAAGGCTCGAATCCCTCGGATTCAGCATGACGGGCGGCGAGCTGCTGATAAAGCGCATCATATACAGGAAGGGAAGGAGCAGGGCCTTCATTAACGGGGGCATAGCGACTATCCCCATACTCGGGCAGGCCTCCGAAGGGATAATAGACATCTTCAGTCAGCACGAGCACCAGAGCCTCCTGAAACCCGATAACCACATCAGGGTGCTCGACGAATTCGGGGGGCACGGGGAGCTCGTATCGGCAGAGAGGGAGATCTACGGCCGTTACAGGGAGGTGCAGAGGGAGATCGAAAAGCTCACCACTACCCAGAAGAACCTCTACGACAAGGAGGATTTTCTTAAATTCCAGTCGGCCGAGATTGACGACGCACTGCTTGGGGAAGGCGAGGACGAGGAGCTGGAAGACGAGAAGAAACGTCTCCTCAACAGCGAGCGCCTCCTTACGTCCGCGCGCGGGGCCTACGAAACACTATACGAAAACGAGCCTTCGCTCCTGGGGTCGCTCAGCAGGCTCTCGTCGGATATAAAGGACGCGGCCAGGATAGACCCGGCGCTCAGGCAGGCGGGGGAATCGCTCGAGAACGCGGCCCTTCAGATAAAGGACGCCGCTTTCACACTGAGAGACTACGCCTCCGGCCTCGGCTCGGAAAGCGGCAGGCTCGAAGTCGTCGAGAGCAGGCTCCAGGAAATAAAAGACCTGAAAAGAAAATACGGGGACACGATCGGCGAGATACTCGGCAAGAGGGAGGAGATAGGGAGGGAGCTCCGTAACATCGCGGGTTTCGAGGGGGAGATCGAGAGGCTAGGGCGGGAGCTGGAGAGGATAGAGATAGAGATGCGGACCGGGGCAGATAAGCTTTCCGGGCAAAGGAAGGAATCCGCCATGCGGCTCGCCGAGTCTTTGGAGAGGGACCTCAAGGAAGTCGGGATAAAGGGCGCCCGGTTCGAGATCGTCATATCGGAGAAGGATATATCGGCCGACGGAATTGACGACGTCTCGTTCCTCTTCTCGGCGAACCCGGACGAAGCGCCCAAACCGCTCGCGAGGGTAGCTTCGGGAGGGGAGCTCTCGCGCATAATGCTCGTACTTAAGGAGCTAATCTCGAAAGAGGAAGGCGGCTCGGTGATTATATTCGACGAGGCCGATTCGGGCATCGGGGGCGCAGTGGCCGAGACGGTGGGGAGGAAGATAAAGAACCTCTCACGCACATGCCAGGTGATATGCATCACTCACCTGCCTCAGGTGGCGAAGTTCGCCGATACGCACCTTCTGGTAACGAAGACGCTCGAAGACAAGAAAACGCAGGTGCGTATACGGGGCCTCGGGCGGGACGAAAGAATAACCGAGCTCGCCCGCATGATAGGCGGGATCAACATCACCGAAAAGACGATCGACGCCGCGAGGGAGATGCTGGGTAATTAAGCGCTGCTCCGAAACGAGAGCGGAGCTGGATATGCGCGCGGGGGGAGGGGGAGTGTAAGAGCGTCGGGACATCTAACCGCGCGTGTTTACCATCTGATGAGGAGAAAGCATTGATCGAGCAATACCTGACCAGCGATTATATGACCGTGTTCGGATTAGGACTCCTGGCCGGAGCCCTGGTCGTAATTCTCATTAACCTCATCATAAAGGGAAGGGTAAAAGAAATTGCCCTCGAGCTTCTGTCGGAGACCGAAACGCAGAAGCTCCAGGACCTGAACAATATCATCACCGGGATCAAGGAATCGTTCGGGGACCTCTCGTATAACGCGCTCTCGAGAAATACAGAGGAGTTTCTGAAGCTCGCCCGGGAATCGCTCTCCAGGCAATCGGAATTGGGACAGAAGGAGCTCGAGAACAAGAAGGGCCTGATAGACCAGACCTTAACCGCAATCAAGGAAGAGCTCATACGCGTAGAGGGCCAGGTGGTGAGCTTCGAAAAGGACAGGGAGCAGAAGTACGGCGAGCTTGCGACGCAGCTCCGGATCACGGCCGAGAGGACGGCCGAGCTCCAGGGCACTACGAACAAGTTGAGGGAGGCGCTCGCGAATACGAAGCAGCGCGGTCAATGGGGAGAAAGGATGGCCGAGGATATTCTGGGCTTTATCGGGTTCAAGGACGGCATTAACTACCATAAGCAGAGGATGATCGAATCGGGCACGACGAGGCCCGATTACACATTCATACTGCCGCGGGGATTGAAAGTGAATATGGACGTCAAGTTCCCTCTCGATAATTATCTCCGGTTTTTAGAGTCGGAGGTCGACAGCGACAAGCTGGCGTTCAAGAATCAATTCTTGAAGGACGTAAGGGTGAGGATAAAAGAGGTCACGTGCAGGGACTATATCAACCCCGAGGAGAATACCATCGATTACGTGATCGTATTCATACCGAACGAGCAGATATATTCGTTCATACAGGAGAACGACTGCCTCGTTCTGGACGAGGCGCTCAGGACCAAAGTGATATTGTGCTCCCCGATAACGCTCTACGCCGTTCTCGCCGTGATCAGGCAGGCGGTCGACAACTTTAATCTTCAACGGACTACTAACGATATACTTTCCCTCTACGGCGCGTTCAACAAGCAGTGGGAAAGTTACACAGCTTCATTCGACAAGCTGGGCAAGAAGATCGGAGAGGTGCAGGCGGAGTACGATAATCTGACTACAACCAGGACCAATAAGGTCGAAACCGCGCTCAGGAGGATCGAGCAATTGAGGACCCAAAACAGCCTGCCGGCCGCCGATATGTCCGTTCAGGAGATTCCCCCTGCCGAGGACGAGAAAGCGGAGCTTGAGATATAAAATCGGTCATATCGCGGATTATTATTTGAGTCCGCGTGAAGTCCCGGTTGTTTTATTCCCGGAGTGCTTACGATCAAACGGGCGGGCCCGTCCGGAGAACCCGCGGGTAAGCTTGATGTCGTTGGTTAACGATTATTGGTAGGCCGCGAACACGACGGCGGCTATGACTGTAGTCCAGAGCCCGCTCTTGTCGCCGACTGCAGTCTGCGTGTTGTTCATGGTCTTTACGGTATGGCCGCTTATCTTCCAGATGTCCTTCTGTTCGTCGTAACTCTTGTCGGGGTCGAATGGCGCCCCGAGCGTGGTCGCAAGCATGTAGGCCGCGAGGTCTTCGGCGTATTCCCCGGCTATCGTGTCGTTTTGGCCGAAGCTGTGGTGCTCGGATATATAACCGTGGCGGTCGGGGTCTTTCGGTATGGCTATGCCCGTGGTTGCGGCCACCAGCCTGTTGGGCTCGTTGGTCGCATTCTCGCTCATAACGACGTGCACGATCTGTCCCGGGCTCAGGTACTTGAGGCCGTTGGTACGCGATATAAGCTTGCAGTTGGGCGGGAATATGCTCGATACCTTCACGAGGTTATACGCGGCTATTCCGGCGTCCCTGAGGGCCATTTCGAAGCTCGTGAGCTTCTCCTTGTGCCTGCCTACCCCTTTGGTTATAAAAGCTTTTTTTGGTAGAAGCAATTTGCTTACCTCCGTGGAATAAGTGGAGAATTTTCTACTATAAGTAGGCCCTTGTCAAACACGGCCGGAATTAGTCAATGATGTCAGCCACATCCGTCCGGTTGCCTGTATTTCAAGCCCGATATGACGATATTTGTGCTTGTTGTCCTGTATGATTTTATACACTAGAAAAATACGTCGGCGTAAGCCCTTGAAATCACACGCTTGATAATTATTATAATTATTGGCATGCTACTTGCTTATAATATCAGGTAGTTTATAATGAATGCAGTATAGACTGCATGTAGCGTTGCAAATTTAAAAGGGAGGTAGAGGTTAATGGACATAAAGATTGTTCCTTATACGTTCGATCCGTCTTGCGATTGCTCGCCTGAAGCCGTGGGTTCAGATAAAAACCTCCATATAGGCAGGGCGCACGCTCCGATTACGTATTGGGGGGTATTTCTGAACGAGAGCAGGGTTTCCACGACCTCGTCCAGGGAGCTCGCCGAGAAGACGAAGGTGTGGATGGAAAACTGGCTCGCAAGCCCGCAATAACGAAAACGAAGTTCCGACACCCCATACTTGCCGCATTAGGGCATCGTAATCGATGCGTTAATGCGGCTTTTTATTTAGAAAATGCTGTAGGACCTGAAGCCGGGTCATACCTGAACAGAACCCCCTCTCAACTTTGCCTTCTTTCTACGCAAAAGCTTCGGAGGATAAAAGGCTACGTTGGGCAGGCTGGATGAGCAGGTTTAGTGTGATTTATTAAACTTTTATTAAACTAAGGTACACCCCCACCCTGTCCCTCCCCCTCCTATAGAGGAGGAGGAAAATGAGAGGTCGTTGCGGTTGGAAGCCGCTCCTAAGGACACGATGCAAGATGCAGGATTCACGGTACAGGATGAGATTGCCGCGGTCGCGGAAGGCGTAAATTGGATCGTGTGACCCTTGCGCATGAATAGATTAGCGTAGGTGCAATCGGCCGATAGCGACCGGTTCTTTCACACGTTCAGAACCATTCCTCGCAAAGACAAAGAAAATCTATACCGGCCGTATCCTTTTGACTGTTTACTCCCTTTGGAAGTATATTAGTCCTCATGGTTTCTAACATTAACGGGAACGGGCGGCAATGAGAGCCGTCGTCACGGGGGGCACGGGATTCATCGGAGGGAGGCTCGTCGAAGAGCTAGTCGCCAAGGGGCACCGGGTGAAGTGTCTCGTCCGGGATACGAGCAACGTAAAGATGCTGAAGGAGCTCGGAGCCGAGCTCTGCCACGGAGACCTCGGGGACAGAGAAAGCCTGAGAAGGCTGCCGGAAGGGGGGGACGTGGTGTTCCACCTCGCGGCGCTCGTTTCCGACTGGGGAGATAGGCGTGAGTTCCGGAGATTTAATGTAGATGCGACAAGGACTCTCCTCGAAGCGTCCGTGAAGTACGGAGTGAAGAGGTTCGTCCACATGAGCTCCTCGACCGTCGTATGGAAATCGGACTTCTGGAGCGTCCACAATCTGAACGACATCGACGAGACCTACCCATATAGGGAGAGGTACAACGATTACTACAACGAATCCAAGGCCGACGCCGAGAGGCTCGTGCTCGGATTTTACGGGAAAACGGGTCTCGAGACAGCGGTCATCAGACCCTCTAACGTCTGGGGCGCCGGGGATACCGTCATACTCCCGCGCATAGCGGCGGCCGCAAGGAAGGGGATACTCCACCCGATGGGGAGCGGCGAGAGGACCGTCACTCCCTGCCACGTCTCGAACCTCGCCCGCGCGCTTCTCCTCGCCGCGGTGAACGGCAAGGCCCCGGGCAATATCTACTTCATCAACGACGGTGTCAAGATCCGGTACATGGAGTTTCTGAAGAAACAGCTCAAGGCCGCGGGCATTGAGTGGACGCCGGGATTCTCCGTGCCGTACAAGCTCGCCTACTCGGCGGCCGCGCTCATGGAGCTCGTATACAAGGCCGGGAAGTCGAAGAAGCCCCCGGTGCTCACGAGGTTCGCCGTGGCCGCGCTCGCCGGGAGCAGGAGCTACTCGATAGAAAAGGCGAGGCGGGAGCTCGGGTACGAGCCCTCGGTCGATCTGGACGAGGGGATGAGGGAGATGGCGGACTGGGTCAAGCTCCTGGGCGGAACGGATGCGCTTTTGAAATAGCGGCCCTGACAAGCCGGCCCGGAGATGCGTAAAATTTGTCGGTCGTCCGGGTGATGAGATGCTCGAACAGGGCTGTGTACCGCCCCCTGTTGTCAACCTCGGTTTAAGTTGGAAATATGCTTTTTAAGACTAAAAAAAGGGAGCCGAAGCTCCCCATTTATTTCTTTAAACGGAACCTCTTTAGATTTAAACGGTTACTTTCCTTTTTCGAATAATCAAAAACCCTGCTATTCCCAATACTCCGGCCATTGCTATCAAGCCCCATTCGGAAAGAGTCGGGATGGGGGCTGGTCCGGGTATAACTTCTGAACATATGCCTCCCGGCCCCTCTACAGAACAAGTCCCATCTTCTACAACGCTGCCTTGCAGGCATAACACGGGTAGATCGCCAAAATTTACACATTCGTCATTGAGACCGATGCAACAACCCGTAGGCAGCTGCGCAACACCCGAATATCCTTTTTCAGGTAAAGCCAGAATAAAGAAACCGGCAATAAGAAAAGCAGCTATAAACAATGAGATCATATCTTTAGACATCGTCCTTTGTCCTCCCTTATTTATGTATGTACTAATCGGCTGACACAATTCTAACACAGCCGGGGAATTTAAATCAAGTTCTAACTTCGGTAATGCGGCCCGGCCGCTTTGGACGGGGGTATGAGGGAGATGGCGGACCGGGTCAAGCTCCCGGGCGGAACGGACGCCCTTTTGAAATAGCGGCTCGCGGAAGCCCGGGGACCCCGGCGCTCCGTTTGAAAGAAGTTTCCGTTTAATGTACTTTTCTTCACACCTCTGACATGCGGGACTCTCTCTCAGCTAACGAATACGTTATACAGGCCGAAGGGCTAGGGAAGACATTCGGCCCGATCGAAGCGCTCCGCGGGATCGACCTCAGCGTAAAAAAGGGCGAGTTCTATACGCTCTTCGGCCCGAACGGTGCGGGCAAGACGACGTTCATCAAGATTCTCTCCACGCTGGCGAAGCCTTCGTCAGGCAAGCTCACTATAGCGGGGCGCGACGCCGTAAAAGACCCCGACGGCGTAAGGGGCGTGACAGGAGTCGTCTCGCACGACCCGTTTCTATACGAGAACCTGAGCGCCTTCGAGAACATCAAATTTTTCGGGGCCATGTACGGGGTGCATGATGCGGACGGGAGGGCGGCGGAGCTGATAGACCGCGTCGGCCTCGGGAAGCGGATGCACGACCTCGTGAGGAACTTCAGCAGGGGGATGAAGCAGAGGCTCGCGGTGGCGAGGGCGATAGTCCACGACCCCTCTATCCTCCTTCTCGACGAACCCTACACCGGGCTCGACCAGCACGGGGCCGTGGTCTTCGGCGAGATGCTGTCCATGCTTAAATCGGACCGGAGGACCATACTGATGACCACGCATAACATAGAAGAGGGGCTCGACCGGAGCGACCGGGTGGGTATCCTCGCCGGGGGCCGGATGGTATACGAGAGCCGGAGGGAAGGGGTGGACAGGGAGACCTTCAGGGAGATTTATATATCCAGGGTCGAAAACGGCTGATTTGCCTCATTGTGAGACGAAAGAATAAGTATATATGCCACATAATAACAAGTAACAACGGACAGGTATGTAACATAGCTGATAATATGGATTTAGTAATACAAAGCGTTGTCCGGGCCCGGTTTTCAGGCTCCGGGAAGCACGTCAGAATCCTGATACACGATATGAGAAATGCAAGATAAGACACAGGCGGCATTGTTAGAAATGAATTTATCGATATGAAACGAGGGAGCGAACAGGCTTGAACAAGGTCTGGGCCATAATCAGAAAGGACATAATCACCGAGCTCCGGACGAAGGAGCTCTTCACCTCGATGCTGACATTTTCCCTCCTCGTCACGGTCATATTCAGCTTCGCTTTCGGTTTCTCGACCGGGCTAGTGAGGCTCGCCATACCGGCGATGCTCTGGATAACGTTCACGTTCGCGGGCGTGCTCGGCCTCTCGCGCTCCTTCGCGCTCGAGAAAGAAGGTAACGCCGTGCTCGGCCTCCTCCTCACGCCGACCGACAGGAGCCTCATCTATTTCGGCAAGATGATAAGTAACGCCGTCTTCGTATTCATAGTCGGCATGATCATAGTCCCGATGTTCGTCCTCTTCTTCAACCTCGATTTCCTTGGTACCCTCCTGCCGCTTATTCCCGTCGTATTCCTCGGCTCGGTCGGCTTCGTATCCGTCGGGACGCTCTTCTCCGCCATGGCCGTCAATACGAGGCTCCGCGAAGTGCTCCTCCCGATACTCCTCTTCCCGATCATAATCCCGCTCATAGTGAGCGCCGTGAAGCTCTCGGGACTCGTCCTCGAGGGAAAGCCGCTGTCAGACGGGGCGTCCGCTTTACAACTCCTCGTCGCATTCGATATAATCTTTATTGCCGCGTGCGCGGTTGTGTTCGAATACGTGATAGAGGAATCCTGAGCGGGCTTAGAGCGTGAATACGAAAATGAGAAAAGCACTCGCGGTAATCACATTCGTACTCATGACAGCGTCCGTCTACGCTGCATTCGTTTACGCCCCTACGGAGCCCAAGATGGGCCACATACAGAGGATCTTCTACATACACATGGGGACGGTATGGGTGGCGACGGTCGCGTTCATACTCGTATTCGCATCGAGCATCATGTACCTCTGGAAGGGGACGAGGAAGTGGGACATCCTGGCCTACTGCTCGGCCGAGATAGGCGTAATCTTCCTGACGATCACTATACTCACCGGGAGCATATGGGCGAAACCCGTCTGGGGGACGTGGTGGACCTGGGACCCTCAGCTCACGACCACGTTCATACTTTGGATACTCTACATCGTCTACCTGGTGCTCAGGTCGTCCGCGGGGAGCGACACCAAAAAGGCAAAATTCGCGGCGGTGTTCGGGATAATCGCCTTTATCGACCTCCCGCTCGTCTACGCATCGGTGAGGGTGATGAGGGGAATATCCCCTGTGGTGTTCGGCCCGGGCGGGGGCGGCATAGCCCCCGAAATGATGCACGCGCTACTTATCAACCTTGCGGCCTGCTCCTTACTCTTCGTACTCCTTCTCATGGAGAGGATGGACCTCGAGCGCATGGGCGACGAGCTTATGGCGCTAAAGACCCGGGAAGGCTGAGGGGCCGGCTTCATCCCATCCGGCTCTGCACGGGCGGCGACAGCTGCTGAAATATTACATTAACAACACTCAGTAACTAGCAATTATAATACGATAATTCTTGTCACGGCGGCTCGATACACGCCCGGGTGAATGTCGATGGAACTCCACGGTGAAATGTACGACTACTACATCATGGCCGGGGCGGCGATAGGCCTCATAGAGTGCTTCTTCGGTTACAGGATTCTGAGGTTCCTCCTGGGCGTGCTCGGATTTATCGCCGGCGCCGTAATTTTCGGGAGCATGGGGTATGAGCTTTCCGGCGGCAGCGAGCTGATTTCGATTGCAGCCGGCATAGCGGGCGGGCTCGCCGGGGCCTTTATCACGTATACGCTCTACATAGTGGGAGTGTTTGCGATAGGGGCCGCGCTAGGCTTCATGACGGCGTCCTACGTATTCGGAATAATGAACACGGACCCCATAACCATAGTACTCATAGCCTCGGCCGCTCTCGGAGGCATACTGGCCGCGGTGCTGCAGAAGCCGATGCTGATACTTGCGACTGCGTTCGGAGGGTCATACGCTGCCGTAGCGAGTATCTCTTACCTTATATTGAGGAACTTCGACCCGCTCGATCCAGAGTTCCTCAACACACTCGGCGAGGACCAGCTTTACAGGATGGCGATAATATGGTTCGGCCTCGGGGTATTCGGCTTCGTGGTCCAGCTCATGACGCTTCCCCGGAAGGAGGAAGCCGCGGGGGACGAGGAAGCAAGCGGCGAAGGCGAAGCTCCGGGGGAACCGGATAGAGAAGATTAACAGCAGACCTGTCCCTCCTTTAGGTGTCAAGTAATTCGGGGACAAAAGTTGACACGGGGGGGACGGGATTAAAAGTTGAGACAGCCCCGGTTCGTTGTTCCTGAATCAAGTTCAGGACAGGCCGGGACGTGGTTCGGGACGGCGTTCAGGACAGGGCTGAAAAGACACACGTAGTGTGATCTATGAAAAACTGCACACACGTTATGTGTTTTATGAAAAGACAGGGGAAGGAGAAAGGCTGTTAATTTTATCCTTCTTTTCCTTGATGAAAAGAAGCAAAAATCATCCGACTGTACATAATTTGCTAAAAATCTTCCGTTGAAGCTAAAATCTTTCAATTAGAAAGCTGAAAGATTTTTAACGCTTCAACACGCGATTTTCTTAACGCAAATTCTGTAATGTCGGGAAGAGAAAGGCAAAAAATAGATTTCTCGCGCGGTTCGAAATGACAGGGTAGGATTGGTCTTCGGATGGTCGCGGCAGGATGCCGCTCCTACGGGTGCGATGTAGCATGAGAATGCTGCGTCGCATACGGCGCTCCTCGCAAAGACAGGATAGCTCAGACTGAGGAGATTCGGAAGGATCGTATATGAGCACACATTGTGTGCCGCCGATTCTGTAATGTCGGGGGAAGAAAATACTCCGCCCTTCGACTGGCTCAGGGCGAACGGGTTTGGTTGAGCAGAGTTGGTGCCTGGGATCGTATGCCGGCGGATGCTATCCGCCTATTACTAAAATTAGTCGTTGACCCGTTCTTCTGCATCCATAAAAATTAGGATAGCTAATTGTCGTATGCCGCCCCCCCGGCTCGGGGAAAGGTATTTTTAATGTCCGCCCGGTACGGGTATCTTTTAAGCAGGGAGAGCAGGTTCGCAAGGCCGTGATAAAAAGAATTCTTCTCATACTGATGATCCCGCTTTTATACGCTGCCGCCTCTTGCTATGACGCGGCGGAAAAGGAGACGAGCGTGATGAAATTCCCCGTCTCTGACGCGGGCGAGTTCAACACACTTGAAGACGCCGTCATTGACGAGAACGTGACGAGCGACGGTAACGGCTCTCTGGTCGTGGAAGCCGCATCCCCGGTGAGCGTGGCGCTCTTTACGGTGGACGGAGCCGGGTTCGGGCACGTACGCGCAGCGTATAAAGCGATGCTGAGGACGGAAGGCCTTACGGCCGAGGGGGACTCAAAAGGCATCGCCTATCTCGAAATGAAGGTACGCTACCCGGGGGGAGAGGAGATCGTTTCCCGCGGCCCGGCGGTGCCTCCCACAGGAACGACCGGGTGGACCCATGCCGAGGCCGTAATTTATTCGGATAAAGGTGCAGCACCCGAGAGCGTAACGCTCGCACTCGTCGTCGACGGGAGGGGGGAGGTCTGGATTGACGACGTAATGCTCGTAACGCAGCCCCTCAGGCTCGATTACCTGTTCTGGGGGCACGCGGTTGTCTGGATAGTGCTAATTATATATACTTATTACCTCCTCGGAAAACAGAGGAGAGTCAGGAGCGAGCTAGCGGCGCTCGGGAAGGGATCGTAAGACCCCCGACCATGCAGGCTTCGCAGAGTTTGTCTCCGACAGGGTGAGGGAATGCTGAAAGGAAAATTGAAATTCATAATAGCCATCGCCGTGATCGCACTTGCCGTGAGCTATCTCGTTTACGGCGGGGTCAAGGATACGATGGTCTATTATCTAACGGTCAAGGAGCTCAAGGGCAAGGTCCCATCGGTCTACGGCGAAAGGGTCAGGGTGTCGGGCAATGTCGTTCCCGGCTCGATAAAGCACGGGCCGGACGGCTCTCTCGAGTTCAGTATCTCTGACGGCGGGGGCGACATCGACGTCGCTTACTCGGGGATCGTGCCCGATATTTTCAAGGACGACGTGGAAGCGGTCGTAGAAGGCGAATACGGGAGCAATAACGTCTTCGCCGCCGACGTGCTCTTGGCCAAGTGTCCGACCAAGTACGAGGACACGGAAGCGTTATATAATAGCGGGTCCGAGGGCAAAGGGGTTAACACCTACTGATGGTCGAGACCGGAAAGCTGTCCATATTCCTGGCGTTCGCCATATCGATATACGTCGTCTGCGCCTCGGTATACGGCGCGAGGACGGGGAAGAGCGATTTCGTGAAGAGCGCCCGTAACGGGGTGCTCGCCGTCTGCTTTCTTCTCATAATCGCGACTGCCGCCCTCGTCCACTCGCTCGTCAATCTCGATTTCAGCCTCAAATACGTTGCGCTCAACACGAGCACCGACCTCCCGGTGATATACCGGATCACATCCCTCTGGGCGGGGCAGGCGGGCTCACTTCTACTCTGGGCGCTCATACTGTCGATATACTCGGCGCTCGTCGTCCTCGATACGCGTACGAGGTCGAGGCTCCTCATGCCTTACGTCGTCGCGGTGCTCGCCGCCATATCGGTCTTTTTTACATTCCTCATCGGCTTCGTCGAGAACCCTTTCGAAGCGCTCCCGGTCGCCGCTCTTGAGGGGAGGGGGTTAAACCCCATACTCCAGAACGCGTACATGGCCATACACCCCGTGACCCTCTATCTGGGCTACGTCGGCGTGAGCGTGCCGTTCGCATTCGGCATGGGGGCGCTCCTCAGCGGTCAGTTGGGGGACGAATGGATAAAGTACTCCCGGAAGTGGACGCTCTTTGCCTGGACGTTCCTCGGCGTGGGGCTCCTGCTGGGAGCGCGCTGGGCTTACCTCGAGCTCGGATGGGGCGGGTACTGGGCGTGGGACCCGGTCGAGAACGCCGCGTTCATGCCGTGGCTCGCCGCGACGGCCTTCGTCCACTCGGTCATGATCCAGGAAAAGAAGGGCATGCTCAAGAAATGGAACATGGCCCTCATCATACTCACATTCTTCCTCGCCATATTCGGCACGTTCATAACGAGGTCGGGCATAATATCCTCCGTCCATTCCTTCGCGCAGAGCGACATAGGCCCGCTCTTCTTAGGCTTCATAGCATTCATACTGCTCTTTTCGTTCGCGATGTTCCTCTACAGGATAAGGGACCTCGAATCGGAGAACAGGTTCGACTCGATACTTTCCAGGGAAAGCGCGTTCATCTTCAATAACCTCCTTTTCCTGGGAGCTGCGTTCGCCGTATTCCTCGGGACTGTATTCCCGATTATGTCGGAAGCCCTTACCGGGAATAAGATCCTCGTGGGCTCTCCGTATTTTAACCGTGTGAACGTCCCGATAGCGCTCGTCCTTATTTTCCTGATGGGCGTGGGCCCGCTCATATCGTGGAGGAAGGCGTCCAGGGAAAATCTGATGAAGAATTTCCTCGTCCCGGTCATTGTCGGGGCTGCTACCGCAGGCGTGCTCATTGCGCTCGGAGTGAGGGACGTTTACGCGCTCCTTTCGTACGCCTTCTGCGCCTTCGTCACGGCGACCGTATTCACTGAGTTCTTCCGCGGAGTCTCGGTGAGGAGCGGAAGGGGTGAGAACCCCGCGCTCGCGTTCGTGCGCCTCGTGTCCCGGAACAAGAGGCGCTACGGCGGGTATATAGTGCACATAGGCGTCGTATTGATAGTGATAGGCATAACGTCCTCCTCGGTATTCGTGACGGAGAAGCAGGCGACGCTCACAAAGGGACAGTCGCTCGAGCTCGCCGGCTATACGCTCACGTTTCAGGGCATCGAGCAGTACACCACCGACGCAAAGAACGCGACCGTGGCGAAACTCGAAGGGTATAAGAACGGGAAGCCCATAGGGCCTGTTTCGCCTGAAAAGAACGTCTATAAATACGAGGGCAACCGGGAGATAAACCAGGAGACGGAAGTCGCACTCAGGTCGACTTTCACGGACGACCTGTACGTGATACTGATGAGCTACGGTGAAGACGGAGCCGCGACGATACGGGTCATGGTGAACCCGATGGTGAGCTGGATATGGTCGGGCGGAGTGGTGCTCCTCATAGGAGCTATCGTAACCATGTGGCCCGGCGGACGGAAGGAGCGGGAAGAGGTTTTCGTCAGGTACACTCTTCACGACAGGGACGGGACCGCCAAGGTGTAATAATTCTCGGGAGCTGTTTTCAGCTCGAATCATAAACAGGGAAAGAATTGGAAACCATACTGGCATTAGCTATTGCTTTACTGGCCGCTCTCTTCATATCCGCGCCGTTTTTTCTGAGACGCGGCAGGGCGGGCGGGGATGAATATTTCCCTGACCCACGTGCGGAGAAAGCGAAAGAGCTCGGATCGAGAAAAGACTCGCTCCTCACGGCGATAAAGGACATAGAGTTCGATTACGGGCTCGGGAAGCTGTCGCGGGAGGATTTCGAGGAGCTCCACGGGAAGTACAGGGCCGAAGCCGCCGGGCTCCTTAAAGAGATAGACTCTCTCGGCGCCGGGGGACCGGCGGACGGCAGCGATATAGAGGACGATATAGAGAAGGAGATACGCGCCGAAAGGAGCAAGTTCGCGTTTTCCTACGACGACGAGGAGCTCGAGAAGGAGATACTGCGCGCGAGGGAGGTTTCCTGGAACGACAGCCCCGCGCGTTATTGCCCGAAGTGCGGAAACGGCTCGGGAGCGGAAGACCTCTTCTGCTCTAAATGCGGCGCGAAGCTCGATCAACCGACGGAGACGCAAAATGCAAGGCCGCTATAGCGCGATAATAATACTGGCTTCTTTCCTCGTTCAAATATTTTTTCTCGGGACGCACGCGTCCTACGCCCAAAACCCGCACGATATGGACACGATGGGGAAAGATCTGTTCATAGAAAATCGCTGCGTGAGGTGTCACACGATCGGCAGGGGGAGGTTCGTGGGACCCGACCTCGAGGGCGTGGGGGACAGGTACACGCGGGAAGAATTGATAAAGTGGATAGAGAACCCCCAGGCCGTATACCAGGCGACGGGGAAGATGCCGGTCAACGAAGGTTATCCCCCCATGCCGCCCATGGATATACACCCCATGGCCGCACAAGCGATCGCCGATTACCTGCTGACGGTCAAGGTAAGACCCGATACGGGCAAGGGCGGGATCATCACGGGCAAGGTGCTCGACAAGACGAACGACCGGGCTGTGCCGGGGGTTAAAATAACTCTCACTTCCTACATGGGCGATAAGGAAACCGGCAGGACCGAAGCAGCTGCGTCGAAAGACGGCGCATTCGCTTTCGCGCGACTCCCGTGGGACAGGAGCTACATGGTTACGGTCGAGTACGCCGGCGCAGAATATTCGACCGACAAGATGGTCTTTAATCCGGACGAGGACTTAAAGACGCTCGACCTCCCGGTCTATGAGCCTACCGACAGCAGCGCGAACATATCCATATCAGAAGGGCACATGATCGTGCAGGCAGTAGAGGACGGTCTTTCGATCGCGGACCTTTCTTCTTTTGAGAACAAGGGCGACAGGATGTATGTGGGGAGCGCCGACGCCGCAGGCGGCAGAAAGGAGACGCTCAGGTTCAGCGTTCCTTCGGACGCGGCCAACCTGAATTTCATTCACGGGCTCAGCCCTGAAAGCGTAGTGAGGACGGAAGCCGGTTTCTCGGACACAGCGAGCGTCATGCCCGGCCCCAAAAGAGTTGTATTTGCATATACCGTGCCCCTCGCCCCGGGCGGAGGTACGATAGAGAAGACAATAGAATATCCTACGGGAAATTTCCTCCTCCTCGTCTCCAAAACGAACGAGCAGGTGAGTGTCGAAGGGCTCGCCGGAGGGGACGTAGTGAAGATAGAGAACGAGGATTTCATCAGGTGGTCGGGCGAGAAGCTCAAGCCCGGTCACAGTATCGCAATAAAATTCGTCAACCCCACCGCGTGGAAGGATTACATCAAGTGGGCGGGTATAGCGTTTCTCATTCTCGCCGTAGCAGGGGGAATTCTATACTCCTCGCTCGCGAGGGGAGGGCGCGCCGACTCGGGCGGGGAGAAGCCGACCGCGGAGAGAGAAGAGCTGATGCAGAGGAAGAGCGTGCTCATAAAGGAGATCGCCGCGCTCGACGACAGGTTCGAGGCCGGGGGAATAGACGAAGCTAACTATAAAAAACTCAGGGAAAATAAAAAGGCGGAGCTTATTGAAGTTACACGGAGACTGCGATTTTGATCACAAGTCTCCATGATGAAACTGGATTATAGACAGAAACGCGATTCCTGCCGTTTCTGTTCTAAGAGTCCTGGGACCCAGACCCAGGGAGGTGAAACCTATTTCACAAGCAAGGAGGACTTCGTTTTCTGAAAATCCACCTTCCGGTCCAATCAATACTATAATATTCTTGGGATGTTGTAAAGGGTTATTTAGAAAATCTTTCAAAGATACTTGACTACCAACATGCAGTATTACAGCTAACTCATACTGTTTACAATAATTTATTGCCTCATTAAAATTTAAAGTATTTTCTATAGCAGAGGGTGTCGTCCTGTCGCACTGTTTGGAAGCTTCGAGCGCTATCCTCTCCCATCTATTCCTTTTATCCGCCGTCCTCGACTGAGACCTATCCGTAATTACGGGCACTATCGTATGTACGCCTACCTCCGTGGCCTTCTCCACGATGTAATCCATCTTTTCCCCTTTGGGGAGCCCCTGGAGAAGCGTTATACGGAGGGGTGAGTCGGTCTCGACCTTCCTCAATGAAACGATATCGACGAGAATATCCCTCGTCCCGACGTGCGATATCCTGCCTTCGTACTCCATGGAGCGGCCGTCGAAAAGCGTGATCGCATCTCCTTCCTTCATGCGGAGTACTTTCACCGCGTGCCTGTAGTCGGAGTCTGCGAGTGTCGCTTTTGCGCCGTCTATATTTTTTTCATCGACCGGGAATCTGGGCATCGTCCGGCCCGTTTTAAGTATGCATATACATGAGTGAGCGGCCCGTGAGTCTCTCTCTTTTTTACGGCTTATCTTTTCTTCTTCGTTTTTCTCTTTCCGAAGTAGTCGGCGATCCCGGATGCGAGCTTCTCGACCGTATACTCACCGGGGGTTATCTGAGCCTTGAAGCCCGCGTCCCTGAGTGTTTTCTCTGTGATGGGCCCGATGCATGCGAGCGCGGGCTTCCCGCGGGCTTGCCTGAATCCCGGAAAGATCGAGAGGAAGTTAGTAACGGTCGAAGAGCTCGTGAACGTGACCGCGTCTATCATATTTTTGTCGAGCAATTTTTTTATCTTCGCCGATACGCCCTTTCCGGGCTTCCTCGTCTCGTACGCTGTAACGACGTCGACGACAGCGCCCATTTCCTTTAACTTGACGGGGAGTATGTCGCGCGCCTCCTTCGCCCTCGGTATCAATATCCGCTTCCCTTTTATATTTACTCTCTCGAATTCTTCGACGAGTCCTTCGGCCCTGTACTCGACGGGCAGGAGCTCGACGCGGACCCCTTTCTTTTCTATCTCGCCCGCCGTCGCCTCGCCTATCGCCGCTATCTTCAGTCCGTAAAGCTCCCTGACGTCCTTACCCGACTCTATGAGCCTCTCGAAAAACTTCGCCACGCCGTTCACGCTCGTGAACACGAGCCAGTCGTAGTCCCTTACGCTCCCTATCGCTCTGTCCAGGTCCTCGTAGCTTCCCGGAGGGACTATCTCAATGACGGGGAACTCTATCACCTCCGCCCCCTCTTCCTCGAGCATCCTTAAGAAGGGCTCCGCCTGCTCCCTCGCCCTCGTCACGAGGACTCTCTTTCCGAAGAGCGGCTTACGCTCGTACCAGTTTATTACGTCCCTCAGATTTACGACCTCCCCCGTTACGACTATTGCGGGAGAGGAGATGTCCTTCCTCTTTTTCAGGATCCGGGCTATGCTGCCGACGGTACCCGTCGCCACGGCCTGCGAAGGATACGTGCCCCACGTGATAACGGCCGCGGGCGTTGCGGGGGGCTTCCCGTTCTTCATGAGCATGCGCATATTTTTTCCGATGTTCCTAACGCCCATGAGGAATACCACCGTGCCTATCCTCGAAAGCACGTCCCAGGGGATGTTCGATTCCTCTTTTGACGGGTCTTCGTGCCCCGTGACCACGGCGAAAGAAGAAGTTACGTTCCTGTGCGTGAGCGGTATCCCCGCATAGGCGGGCACGGCCGATGCGGACGTTACGCCCGGTATGACCTCGAACGGTATCCCCTTTTTCGAGAGCGCCTCGGCTTCCTCTCCGCCCCTCCCGAATACGAACGGGTCGCCGCCCTTGAGCCGCGCGACGGTCTTCCCTTTCCTCGCCCGGTCGATGAGGAGCCTGTTTATCTCCCCTTGCGACTTCTCCTTCACGCCCGCCCTCTTGCCGACGTAAATAATCTCGGCGTCCCGGCGGGCGTGCGAGAGGAGCCTCGGGTTGACGAGGTAGTCGTAAACGACGACGTCCGATTTTTCGAGGACTTCCATTCCCCTGATTGTCATGAGTCCGGGGTCCCCGGGTCCGGCGCCTATGAGATATACGGTTCCTCTGCTGGGCATGGCGATGATTAAAGAAAACCGAAGGGGCGCGCCATTGTCAAGAATAGCGCGGTGTGCGGGGTGTATGTTAACGACATTAGCGCTTTCAGATTATTTCTGTATGATAATATAGGTCATTCAGTGCCACGGAGCTGTCCGATATATTTAACGCGGAGGTGAGCGATGCTCGTCAAGGAATTCATGACACCAAACCCTGTAACGGTTACTCTCGACAAGATGGCCGACGAGACCCTGGAGCTCATGAGAAGCCTCAATTTCAGGCAGTGCCCCGTAGTCGAGGGCGGCAGGCTCGTGGGCATAGTCACCGACAGGGACATAAGGGCTTCCAGGGGGAGCGGCGTCAAGGTCGGCGATATCATGGCCAGGGACCCTGTTACGATACTCGATTACGCTTCCCTCGAGGGCGCGGCCGAGATCATAAGGAACGGCAAGTTCAACGCCCTGCCGGTAGTCACGAACAAAGGGGAGCTGGTCGGCATACTGACCGTCATCGACCTCCTCGACGCGTTACTGAAGATGCTCGGGTTCTACGAAAAACCGCAGAGGCTCGAAGTCCAGATGCCTGAGGGTATGGCCCTCTTCGACGTGCTCCACGTCATCCAGAACAGTTCGGAGAAGGTGCTTTCGTTCAGCGCGGCGCCCGAGAACCGGAAGCTCTACTATTTCTGGGTGGTCAACTGTAAC
The DNA here is from genome assembly GCA_041753155.1 of Thermodesulfobacteriota bacterium. GTDB lineage: Bacteria > Desulfobacterota_D > UBA1144 > Nemesobacterales > UBA2774 > 2-12-FULL-53-21. The sequence continues at coordinate 25,529 of JBGSVA010000097.1, forward strand.
TTCGGCGAGGTCGAGAAGGCGCTCCGCAAGCTCGATACCAAGATAAGCACGATACATTCATAGAGCGGAACGGGCTCGCGTTTTTCCTGATTACGCTCCGTCAGGCGGACGAACGACCGGAATGCCCGTCAATTCTGCCGTGCATGAACGGTTTACATAGTCTGGTATAATACAAAAAGAAACCGATAGCCCGCGGGGATTGTCTCGAACATGGAACCAGATCAATACGAATACATTCTCGACCACTATAAGAACCCGAGGAACTACGGAACGATAGAAGGCGCGGACGCATCGTACGAAGAAGGGATACCCTCGTGCGGCGACGTGGTGAGGATAGACGTTAAGTTGAGTGACGGGGTAATCGAGGACGTGAAGTATTCGGGGACGGGGTGCGCGATAAGCCAGGCCTCGGTTTCCATACTCACGGAGGGCGTGAAGGGGAAATCAGTCCGTGACATCCTGTCCATGAAAGACGAGGATATGCTCTCGGCGCTCGGGAAGCCCATCTCGCCCGTGAGGTTCAAATGCGCGCTCCTCGGTGTGAAGGTCCTGAAAAAAGCGCTCCTTGCAAAAGCAGAATCCTGAGCCTGGTTACCCCCGGCCCGGTATAATTTTGAGAAGCAACATGGAAAGAGCCGCAAAAAATAAGACTGTTTTCGATCCCGTCGAGCTGAGAGAGGACTTCCCTATTCTCAGGCGGAAAGTCCACGGAAAGCCGCTCGTCTATCTCGACAACGCGGCTACTACACAGAAACCGAACGCGGTCATAGACACGCTCAAGAATTTTTACGAGACCCATAACGCGAACATACACAGGGGCGTACACACGCTCAGCTACGAGTCCACGCTCATGTACGAAGAGGCGCACGAGAAGGTGGCGCGCTTTATAGGCGCCCCTGACTGGCGGAGCATCGTATTCACGAGGAACGCCACGGAGTCCATAAACCTCGTTGCATACGCGTGGGGGCTCGGGAATTTGAAGAAGGACGACGAAGTGCTTATAACCCTTATGGAGCACCACTCGAACATCGTCCCGTGGCAGATGCTCCGGGACAGGATAGGGATAAGACTCAATTACATCCGCGTCGGCGAGAGCGGCGAGCTCGAACTCGACGGCCTCACGGGGCTTATCACGGATAGGACCAGGCTCGTGAGCGTCGTGCACGCGTCTAACGTGCTCGGCACCATAAACCCCGTGAAGCGTATAGCGGACGCGGCGCACAAGGCAGGCGCGCTCGTCCTCGTGGACGCTGCGCAGTCAGTCCCCCACCTGCCCGTGGACGTTACAGACATAGGCTGCGATTTCCTGGCCGCCTCGGGGCACAAGATGATGGGCCCCACGGGCACGGGTTTTCTCTACGGTAGGCCGGAGCTCCTCGAAAGGATGGAGCCCTTCCTCTACGGCGGGGACATGATAGAAAAGGTCACGATGGAACGCTCCACCTGGAACGAGCTGCCGTGGAAGTACGAGGCGGGAACGCCCGACATCGGGGGCGCGATCGCATTAGGCGCGGCCGTCGATTATCTGACCGCGCTCGGTCCCGAAAACGTATCGGCATACGAGGACGAGCTTCTCGAACATGCGCTAGGCAGGCTCTCAGAGCATGAGTGGATCAAAGTCTACGGGCACGGGGGCGGCGAGAGGGTAGGTGTGATATCCTTCAACGTCGAAGGCGTCCACCCGCACGACGTCGCGGGCGTGCTCGACGAAGAGGGGATAGCCGTTCGCTCGGGCCACCACTGCGCCCAGCCCCTCATGGCCGATCTCGGCATGGACTACGCCGTCCGCATGAGCTTCTATCTCTACAACACCAAAGAAGAAATAGACCTCGCGGTCGAGACGATTAAAAAAGCCAAAAAAATATTCGGATAGTCCCTTCTTTTCCTTGATTAAAAGACACACGTAGTGTGGCACACAATATATGTTTCATGACAAGACAAAGAAAGAGAAAAGGCAATATATTATTTTCTTCTTTGTCTAGATACAAAGAAGCAAAAATCACACACGTAGTGTGTTTTATGAAAAGACTGTACATAATTTGCTAAAAATCTTCCATTGAAGCTAAAATCTTTCAATTAGAAAGCTGAAAGATTTTCACGCTGGACACATAGTGTCCATTTTACGGTTGCTAATTGACGGCAGGGGCTTAAGTCACTCACAGTACAAATTTAGCAGAAGTGGTGGTTAGAGATCGTACGCACGCGGGCGCTTGCCCGCTTTTCTTAACGCAAATTCTGTAATGTCGGGGAGAGAAAGGCAAAAGATAGATTTCTCGGCGTTGCTCGAAATGATGGATAAAGAATCGCACCAGGATGGTGCTCCTACAAGAATCAATCCCAAACCCTGTAGGAGCGGCTTCCAGCCGCGATTTGTCTGATTTGAAAAGACGAGATTCCCGATTCTTTTTGGCTTGTGCTGCTGAAATGCCACGATGAAGAGGCTTATTTGCAATCAGCCGGGAGCGACCGATTGTGCGCACTCTTACAATCGTTATTCGGGAATGACAGAAATTTTAAGGTACACCCCCACCCGAACCCTCCCCCTGTATAGACCGGGGACATAGGTTACAGGTGTTCGGAGACATGGGTTACAGTATTTCATGATACTAGACCAGGTCGATCCGGGCAATTTTGAAGTTCCGGAAGAACACGTTTAACTTTCCGTCCTCCCCTGTGGGTCTTA
>JBGSVA010000098.1:0-60701 GCA_041753155.1 Thermodesulfobacteriota bacterium
GATAACCGAATATGCCCTGGCCCCGGAACCGGTGTCGATGAATATATCCGTGATGTCCTTGAGCCTGCACTGGACTCCGTTCAGGTAGTACTCGGTCTCGCCCGAGCGGAATACCCGTCGTTTGATCTCGACCTGCTCGAAATTGTAGCCGGAGACATTTTCCATAACGAGGGAGACTTCGGCCATTCCGAGGGGTTTCAGAAATTCGCTCCCGTTCGATATTATCTCTTCCATAACGTTCGCCCGCAGCTGCCTCGGGTTCTGCTCGCCGAGAATCCACCTGATAGCGTCGAGCACGTTTGATTTCCCGCAGCCGTTGGGTCCCACTATTGCGCTCAAGCGTAGGTCAAAACTAATGCGGGTCTTTTCGTAAAAGGATTTAAAGCCGGTAATTTCCAGGGATTTGATTTTCATCGCCTAATCTAATGAGTGAAGATAATCAAAAGTTTAAAAAAAGTAAATATCCGAAGAAATAATACGGCTTGCGGGATTTCGGGGTATCTGGATTAAATTATTTTTTAAACAAGCTGGACCAGAAGTTTTTTTCTATCTTTTTGTCGCTCTTAATGTTCGTTTTGCGGGTATTGATAAGTCTGACCTCTCTCTTTGCCTCGATGTAGTCGGGATCTAGCTCGATCGCTTTTTCGAAATACTTTTCTGCTTTCCTGAGGTCGTTCGTGTATTTGTACACAGAACCCAGGTAGTAATAATTCTCGGCTATCTTATCGTTCATTTTTAATGCGATCTCAAGGGAGTTTTTGACCTCTTCCAGGACCGGCGACTTATCCTCGGCGGCGAGGAACCTTGTCCATGCGAGCGCCCCCAGATATGCAGCTTCGTCCGGGTTCATATTTACCGCTTCCCTGATCTTCTTTTCCGCTTCGGCGTAGTCGCGCTGTATCAGTAGGGTAATCCCCTTCTTAAACGTCATTTCCGCTTCATATATATATTTAGCCTGGGACTTGAGTACGGTGAGCTCCTCGTGCGAGTTGTATTGCTCTCTTTTATCCCTTTCGGACAGAGTCTCGTACGCGGTCGTGATCTGCGTGAAAATTTCTTCCGCTTTGGCCCTGGTCTCCTGGTCTGCGTTAGGGTTGACGTCGGGGTGGTAGCATTTTACGAGTTTATAATAAGCATCCCTTATCTCTTCGTTCGAGGCGCTCTGGGATACGCCGAGGATTTCGTAGTAATCCTGCTTCTGGATCGTCAGATGGAATTCGGATACGCGGTCGCTGAACTCAGCCGAGGACATTTTTCGGGCGGGATCGGTCTCCGTTTCCCCGTCGGATGAGGAATCAGCCGATTGGCCGGCGAAAATAAACTCGACTCCCTTCCCCGCGGGCTCGCTGTCGTCGTCATTTTCTCCGTCGCCGATTATTTCCTTATAAGGCTGAAAAAGGTCGCTGATATCGCCGGCTAAATCATAGTCCCGCGCTTCGTTCCCTGAAGTAAAAGGATTCAGATCCGACCCGGTCTCCTGATCCCCGTCCCGGGTCCTGTCCGTTTCCCGAGGCGCCGGGCCGGGGAAGGGGGCGTCTCCCGTCGCGGTTACGTCGTCTCCGGGCTCCCGGCTGAAATCTAATTCGAGCTCATAGCCGGATTGGCTCGCGCGGGGCGCTTCAGGCGCGGTCATACCTTCCCGGTCGGTCACATGCATAACAGCCTCATTCCCGTTTTCTTCGATATCTGACGGACGAGACGTATCCTGAGGTATTATCGGCTCCATCACTTCATCGTTCATGACGGACGGGGCATTAAACAGGCCGATGCTCTCTTCCGCGCTTACGTTTGATGGTTCTGATGACCCGGTCCCCGCGGTCGGTCGGTCCGCGCCCGTATATGTATCGTCGATGAAATCTTCCTCTCCGCTGTCGATGCCGCTTTCCGTCCCGGTTCCGGACTCCCTTTCGTTCGGTTCTCCGAGGATGTTCTCCATTTCGGCCGGATTTCCTAGTGTTGCGCCCGTTCCTGCCGACTTCTCGTTTTCTCTTATAAGTTTCTTTATCGAATCCCGGCCGATATCGTCCGGGGAGATGCCGCTCATACGGACCAGTTTGAACAGCGAGAGGAAATACAGGAGCTTCAGGGTTTCGGCCCTTTCGAGCTTCGTTCCCTCGAGCACTTCCCTCATCGTCGCTCTCTCCTTCAAGAGCTGTACGAACCTGAGTTCTTTGGGTTTGAGCCCGAGGCTGTTTATATCGCTTTTTAATCTCGGGTCGGCTATGATCGTCGGGTTCGATTCTTCGAGGCTCTCGACGTCTATATATCTTCTGACGCCTTCATATATGACCTTCGATAAATCGACCTGATACGAAACTATCCTGTCCGCGAATTCGTCCCCGCTCTTAAACACATATTTCCCGCTGATATAATAAAACCCCTTGAGTATTTTTTCCTGTATCTGGAACTCCAGAAAGCTGTTCAGCTCGTGCGGTGAGGATATGCCCATTTCAAAAAGTATCTGTCCGAATTTCTGTTTGTTTTTGGAGGCCATGTCTACGGCTTTTTCATATGTCTCTTCGTCTATCCTGCCGCTCTGGAGGAGAATCCTCCCTATCGCCGTATCGATGTCTCCGCCCTCCGCGAACACCGGGTTCCCCTTAATAAAATAGATAATCAGGTTCGTATTCGCGGATATGGACAGTATCCCGCTCTTCTGCTTGTGATGAATATCTACGAGGAGGCTCGGATAGAATGTATCGCCCAAGCTTCCCTCATCCCCGTTGCCGGTGGATTTCCCGGGCTCCTCGATCGAAATGCCGGCCCTCAGGAAGTCGAAAAGAGAGTTGATCTGGGTTTTATCGTCGAATATCAGTACCACTTTGGTCCCGGCTTTTAATACCGGGCCGCTGTTGAAGTCCACGATCTCGAACTCGTTTGAGTCCCTTATTGTACTTATATATGTTCCCAGGGGATTGTGAGAAGTGTTCTCTATGACCGCTAAACCGGGTTTCTCGTATAAAAGTCTTTCGATGCCTTCCTTGTAATCTAAAACCACCGTTGCATATAGTTCTCTTAGCGCCAGGAACTCTTTTAAGACGTAACAGTAATCCCTGTCCGAACCGATTATTAGAGCACTGTTAGGCAATTGTATCTCCGACCCCTCGACGCTGCCGTCATCCCTGTGACGGGAATAGTTCGCTATTCGGTATGATTTCAGCCTGTCGTCGCAGGTCCTGTATTATTTTCTGCTTGACCTGTGAACGCTGCTTTTCCAGCTCCTGCTCCATCAAACCATCCTTTACTTCGGCGAAATTCTCGGGGCTGGCGGTTTTTAAATCTTTGACCGAAATGATATAGAACTTGTCACCGTCATCATATATCCTGGTCGGTACCCCGGCCTCAGGATCGAGCTCGAATGCTTCGATGCTCACCATCTGGGAATCTATCTGAGGCGCCTTTTCCGAACGGGAAAAAAATCCGGTCTCCTTCAGCTCGAGGCCGAGCTTCTTTGCCTCAGCAGGGAGTTTTTCATTCTTGACGCCTTTCAGTTTCTTGATCGATTCTTCCGCCTTCTTCCTGGCCGTCTGAACGGATTTTTCACGTTTTAGCGATTCGGCCGCTTCCTTTTTCGCCTCCTCGAAGGTTCTTTCTCTCGGAGGGACTATCTCTTTCACCTCCACGACCCAGATACTTGCCCCTACCGGGATTATGGAGACCCTGCCCTTGTCAATACCGAAAGCCTGACGCGTTATCATAGGCGGTATGTCTGTCGCATCGTCGCTTATCGAGATGGGTTTGCTCTCGGAAATAGTTGCAATGGAAAATTCCTGGGCTATCGCGTCCAGTCCCGTACCGCCCCCTTCCGGATTATCGAGCCTGGACATGAACTGCTGGCGGAGCGCTTCCGCCTTCTGTGCTTTCAGCTTGGATTCTATATCTTTAGTTGCATCGGCGAGAGTAATCTGCTTTCCGTCCTCTGACTTGAATTCTTCAGGGTATGCGTTGTAGTAAGAGTTCATTTCGTCGTTTGACACCTGGACATTCTTTTCGAAGGTTTCCGGGCCGAGTGTGAAATAGCGGATTTGCCTCATCTCTGCGGTCTTCATCTTGCCTTTGTGTTTCTGGTAGTAATTCTTTATCTCATCCTCGCTCGGGGTATAAGAGCCGGCGTAGTCAGCTCCGGAGAATGAGATGTAATACAGGTTGATCTCTTCGTTCTGCCTCTTGTAGACGTCCAGCAGGTTTTCTTCCGTGATAAGCGCTGTTTCATCGAGGAAACCTGCGAATTTCTCGGCCAGGAGCGTTTCTCTGTAAGAATTCTCGAATTCACCTACGTCCTGCTTGAGGGCCTGCTCTATAAATTGCTCGTACCTCTCCGCGCCTACGAACTTCCCGTCGATCTGGAAATTCGGGTCCGATTTGATCGCATTATCGAGCTCTTCGTCCGTTACCTTAAATCCGAGACTCTTTGCTTTTTGAGCCAGCAGCTTGAGATTAATAAGCTGATTCAGCGCTATTATATTGATCTGATTAAGATATTCCTCGGGTATCTCGCCTCCCTGGCCGAACTGCCTTTTCAGGCTGTCCCTCATCAGATAGAAGTTGACGAGGCTGACATCCTCCCCGTTGACCTTCGCTGCAGTCCTGTTAGGGACATCGGTAATTGCGCCGAAGTCGCTGAGATTGTATCCGATGCCTACGATGAATGCGACGGCGATCAGGATCAATATGCCTCTGATAAACCAGCTGTTTCTGTTCCGAATGAAATTGAGACTCATTTATTTATATTCCCCTTTGATGCTGAATTCTTATAAAAATCTATATCACTTCCTCTTCAGTTTCAACAAGCCTGGTTTTGGAGTAGTCATGTTCTCGTTTCAAACCGGGCCGAATAAGCCGTGGGACCGTTCTCCGCTCTCCTGATCCGTACTGGAGTGCTCCGGATTAACTTGACAGTTCCGGCACGCTCAAATATTCTTAAGCCCTTCTTAAGACCGGAGTTGTTAAAAATAAAGAATCGGTTTTTATTTTCTCTTTTCTCGAAGGTCTATCCCAATGATAACTGCCCTCGGCGGAGGCGTCGGCGCCGCTAAATTTCTGGAAGGACTATCTGATGTAATCAGCGGAGAGAATCTGTCGGTTGTCGTAAATACCGGTGACGACATCGTTTTACACGGTCTCAGGATATCCCCGGATATAGATACGATATTATACAGGCTTTCGGGCATGATAGACGTTAACAAGGGGTGGGGGGTAGGTGGAGATACGTTCGACTGCCTTACAGCACTTTCGAGATTCGGCTCCGAGACCTGGTTCAATATAGGGGACATCGATTTCGCCACCCATTTATACAGGACCCAATTGAGGCAGAAGGGATTCACCCCTTCTCAAGTCACATCGGAGCTGGCCAGGGCTTTCGGCTTAAAAGAGGGCATCACGGTCATTCCGATGACGGATGAGGACGTCGAGACGTGGATAGTGACTGACGAAGGGGAGATGCACTTCCAGGAATATTTCGTTAAACGGAAGATGAAGCCCGACGTGCTAAAGGTGGTTTTCAGGAATATCGAAAGGGCCGTGCCCGCTCCGGGTGTTTTAGAAGCGATAAAGCTTGCCAGGGTGATTATTCTTTGCCCCAGTAACCCCATCATAAGCATAGGGCCTATACTCAATGTAAAAGGCGTCGGGGAAGCACTCAGGGCCGCGGGTGCCAGGATTATAGCCATAAGCCCGCTTATAGGTGGGGTGCCGCTGAAGGGGCCTGCGGACAAGCTGATGAGGGGGCTCGGGCTCGAGGTGTCCTCGGCGGGGGTTGCGAGGCTCTACAGGGATTTTCTCGACGTCATGGTTATCGACAGGGAAGATGCCCGTGATGCCGAAATAATCAGCGATATGGGGATCAAACCCGTTGTTCTCGACACCCTGATGTCCGACCGCTCCAGGGCATCTAAACTCGCCTCGGCAGTGCTCTCAGAGATATAACCTCAGGCCGGTTCTCCTTGACAAGTTTTACCCGTTTGTGCGATGATTAATAGGTTAATCAGGGGTGATATACGCAAGTATTATTGGGTCAAGACTTACATCTGATTAAATATCTGGTTTAATTATATAATCGGAAGAAACATGGCACCACTTGAAAAAAAATCGGATTGCTGTTCCGGTATCGCGCCGGATGGATACGTATTCTCCGTGCCGGCCAACGCATACGGGCCTGACGGGGTGGAATCACCTGAATTACGGGAGGTTCTATCGAGTGTTGAAAGCGGAGAGCCCCTCGGCCGCGAAGACGCAATCTCACTCTCGAAACTGGGAAGGGGAGAAGTACCGTTCCTTCTCCGGTCAGCCTCAAAAATAAGAGACTGGGGGAAGGGGAAGACGCTTACGTTCTCGAGGAACGTATTCGTCCCGCTCACGCAGCTTTGCCGTAACCGCTGCGGATACTGCACGTTCAAATACGAGCCCGGAGAGGGCCCTCTTTTCCTCGCGCCCGAAGAGGTCGTAGAGATGGCCAGGAAAGGGGCGGAGCTCGGCTGCACTGAGCTCCTCTTCGTTACCGGGGACAAGCCCGAGCTCATGTACCCCGTGTACCGGGAAGCGCTTGGCAAGCTCGGATATAAGAGTACGGCCGAATATCTTATCGCGATGGGAGAGGCGGGCCTGAGGGAGCGCATATTCCCCCACACTAACCTCGGCCTCGCTACGAGGGACGAGCTTCAAGCCTTCAGGGAATCGAACCCGAGCATGGGCCTGATGCTCGAGAACATAAGCCCGAGGCTCCTCAAAAAGGGCGAGGCTCATCACGGATGCCCCGACAAAGTGCCCAGGCACAGGATGAAGACTATGGAAATCGCCGGGGAGCTCCGGATCCCCTGGACCTCCGGGATACTCGTCGGCATCGGAGAGACGTGGGAGGAGAGGATAGACTCACTTTACGCGTTAAAGGAGCTCAACTCCGCGTTCGGTCATATTCAGGAGATAATCATTCAGAATTTCAGCCCGAAGCAGGGGATAATAATGGAGAAGTACCCGCCGCCCGATTTCATCGACATGCTTAAGATAGTGGCGGTCTCGAGACTCATATTCGGGGAGGGGATGAACATACAGATTCCCCCCAATCTCAATCCCGATACTTATCCGCTGTTCGTCCACGCGGGAGTAAACGACCTGGGTGGCGTGTCTCCGCTTACGATAGATTACGTCAACCCGGAAGCCCCGTGGCCGAAGCTCGAAAGAATGCGAAATATAATAGAGGAAATGGGTTTTATACTCAGGGAGAGACTGCCCGTATATCCCGAGTTCATAGACCCTGAATTCATCAACGACGATCTGCTCAGGCTGGTAAGGGATGCCGTGGACGAGCAGGGTTACGTCCCTTCCGAGGAGGTACGCAATGGAACATATTAAAGAGACTGTCGAACGGATTGAGGAGAACAGGAGCCTGGGACTTAACGGCATTTTGGGAAAGGTCAACGGCACGACAGGCAGGATCCTGTCGAAGGCGCTCTCGGGCGATGAGATCACCGTCAGGGAAGCGGAGGAGCTTTTTAATATTACCGCCCCCGACGAGCTCTCCGCGCTCGCCATAACAGCGGACGAGATAAGGAAGGAGGACGTCGGAGACGTCGTGACTTATGTAGTCAACAGGAACATCAACTTCACGAATATATGCAACACGTATTGTGGATTCTGCAATTTCATGGCCCCCGAGGGCGACGAGAGGGCGTATTTCCTCACCATGGACGAGATCGCGGATAAGGTGAAGGAGGCCTGGGATATAGGGGCTACGGAAGTCTGCATGCAGGGCGGGATGCACCCCGATATAGACGGTAATTTTTATATAGAGCTTATCAAGGCCGTGAAAAGGGCCGTGCCCGAGATGCACACGCACGCCTTCTCGCCGTTTGAGATATACTACGGCGCCGAGACGCTGGGGATAAGCGAAGAGGTGTTCATCGACCGGCTGAAAGACGTCGGCCACAACACGTTTCCCGGGACCGCGGCCGAGATACTCGTCGAAGAGGTGAGGAAGATAATTGCGCCCAGGAAGATGCCTACCGAGGCGTGGATAAGGATAGTGAAGAAAGCGCATAAGGCCGGCATGCGTACGACCTCCACGATAATGTACGGCCACGTGGACAAGCCTCACCACTGGGCCGAGCACATAGGAATCCTGCGCGACATTCAGAAAGAGACGGGCGGCTTTACCGAGTTCGTACCGCTCAGGTTCATACCCTGGAACACGCGTCTCTACAGGCATTCGAAGGGCAAGGTCAAGGAGGGGCCGGGCGACCTCAACCAGCTCAAGATGTACGGCGTTTCGAGGCTCATGCTCCGCGGGTGGATAAATAACATTCAGGTCTCGTGGGTCAAGCAGGGTCCCGAATTCGCCCAGTTCTCGCTCACGGCGGGAGCGAACGATTTCGGCGGCACGCTCATGGAGGAGCAGATATCACGCTCGGCTGGGGCGAGCTACGGGCAATACTTCCCGCCCGAGGAGTTCAGACGTCTCACGTGGGAGATAGGCAGGATACCGGCCGAGAGGACCACGACCTACGGCATAAGACAGATGTTCTCCCGGAATGAAGCTGCGTAGTGATTATGCGGGTTTTTGTTGGGGAATTGTTTCCCCGTAAAGGTCGTAAATATCGGCGTCAGTGATTTTAATTCTTACCATGTCTCCATTCTTTAAGGCCCCGGCTCTTTTAATATACGTCACTCCGTCCACTTCAGGGGCCTGTGAGGGAATTCTCGCGGTATAGCTCCCGTTCTCTCTCCCCTCTATGAACCCTTCGTGTACGGAGCCTATGAGGGATTCATTCTTCCTGAGCGAGACTTCCGACTGTACCGCCATGAGCCTCTCGTATCTTTCCTCTCTGACCTCGTCGGGTATCTGGTCTCTCATCACGCCCGCGGGAGTGCCTTCTTCCTGAGAGTATTTGAACGCGCCCGCCCTGTCGAACCCTGTCTCCCCGACGAATTCGACGAGCTCTTCGAATTCCTCTTCTGTTTCTCCGGGGAACCCCACGATGAAAGTCGTGCGTAGCGTCACGTTGTCGATACGGCTCCTCAGTCTGTGAATGATGTCCCTTATCCTTTTAGCGGGGGTTTTCCTGTCCATGAGACCGAGTATCCGGTCGTTGATGTGCTGAAGGGGCATGTCGATATACGGGAGGATTTTTTCTTCGTCCGCGATGAGTCCTATGAGCGAGTCCGTCAGTCCCCAGGGGTAGCAGTAATGGATCCTTATCCATCTTATACCATCGACTCTGACGAGGGCCCTCAACATCTCCTCGAGGCTCGTCCCTATGTCCCTCCCGTAGCTCGTCATGTCCTGGGCTATGAGGTTTATCTCCCTGACCCCTCTTTCGGCCAGCCGGCTGACCTCCCCGGCGATCGAATCGACGGGTCTGCTTTTCATTATGCCCCTCATTTTCGGAATAATGCAGAACGAGCAAGTCCTCGAACAGCCTTCCGACACCTTCACGTACGCATAGTGGGCCGGCGTGAGGAGCACCCTCGGGGTGTCGGGGTCGTAGAGCGTCCCTGGCGGGTTCCTGTGTATCTTTTCTGGCTGGAGGTCGTCGAGAGCCTCGTTTATTTTGAGGAGGTTTCCCGTGCCCCAGAACGCGTCCACTTCGGGCAGCTCGCGGCTGAGCACTCCTGCATACCTTTCAACGAGGCATCCGGTCACGATTAATTTACGGCAGGTCCCGTTTTCCTTCCTCTTCGAGAGCTCGAGTATGGTATCGACCGATTCCTTCTTCGCGTCGCCGATGAAGCCGCACGTGTTTACGATTATAACTTCCGCGTTCTCTTCGGACGAGATCTCGTGCCCCGCTCCTTCGAGCGCTCCCGTGATGAGCTCGCTGTCTACGAGGTTTTTCGAGCAGCCGAGGCTTACTATCGATATCTTCATGCGCGTCTCTTTACTATGTGAGAGACCCCGCCCGTATCGAGTGTGAGCACGACTTCCCCTTCCTCGCTCTTGCCGAACGTCTCGAAAGCGACATCTTCCAGGTATTTAGATATGATGACGTCGAGGCCCCTCGCGCCCGTCTGCCTCTTGAGCGCCTCCTCGATGATAAAATCTATGACATTCGGCTCTATGTGAAGCTTGAACCCCTCTTCCTCGAATTCCCTCTGGTAGTTCTGTATCTTGATGTGAATGATTTCCTTGAGCGTGCTCCTGTGGAGAGGGGCAAACGGGACGATCCTGTTGTATCTCGAGATCAGCTCGGGGAGGAACCCGAACATGTGGAACTTGGTGATATCGTCCGCTTCCTCTTCCGTGAGGTGATAGGCGATCGAATCCTCGTCCCCTGAGTGTTCCTCGAGTGCCTGCAGAAAACCGACTCCTTTTCTTTCGTACAGGTTCCTTATGCCCGAGAATGCCCCTACCGCGAAGAACGTTATGTCCCTTGTGGATATGAGCGCCCTCGGCCCGCGGCTCGAGAAACCGAAATCGAGCGGTATCTGGACGTCTGTGCCTTCAAGGATTTTAAGGAGCTCCCTCTGGACGCCGTATCCCGAGACGTCTTTCGTCGTGCCCTGGCCCGCGAACCTGGCGCTGCTGTACGCACCCGCGATCTTGTCGAACTCGTCGAGCACGATTACACCGCATTCTGCTATGTCTATGCTTTCGTTGGCCGCATATACGAGCTGGACGAGTATATTTACCACGTCGTCCCCTACATAGCCCGACTCCGTGAATTTGGTCATGTCTATGATAACGAACGGGAGCTTGAAAATCTCCCCGAAGAGGAGCTCGATCAGATAGGTTTTACCGCAGCCGGTCGGACCCATCAGGATCGAATTCGGCCTGGGCGGCAGGTTTGCTCTCGGGGTGTTTTTCGAGTGGAGGAGCTTTAGTCTCTTGACGTGCCTGTACGAGGCCAGGGATACTGCCTTCCTGGCGAGCGGCTGTCCCCTGTATCCGAGCTTTTCAAGCTCGCTGTATATCTTTTTGGGTGAGGGAAGAGGGACGGTCTGTATGAAATCCTTGACATAGTAAACCTTTTCTCCCCGTCTCATTGGCTATCCGACCTCGGAAAATAATATTCTATAAATTTTACGTTCCATTTTCAAGTAATCTTCCATATTATACCAGCACCATCAAATAAAAATCACTTTTTTATAAGCGCCGATCTAGCCGATTGGATAATACAGTCTGAATCTGCGCTTTAAGTATGTAATTTAACCGGTTGATAAAGCGAATTTGCCTCCATTGACTATTTTTCGGACGGGACTTATAATTTGTCATATAAGTTCACACTTTACTTTAAAGGGGAGATGGACATGAAATATTTCGCAGCCTTGATACTGGGTTTCTTGCTTTTCGCTTCGAACGCCCTGGCGCAGGGGCCGCAGATAACGGATTACAAATACAACCCGGGCGACGCACTTCACCCGTTTAAGCTGACGAGTCTTGCGTTAAGACCGCCGCTCGCGATAACGAGCGTATTCGTTAAGGGTACCTACTGGGTATTCAATACGGATCCCATAAGAAGGGTTTTCAATATAGAGTACGACCCGACGATCAATATAGACGGGGATTATTAATCCCTTCCTGACACGCCGGGAACGAATGTCTCCCGTTGAGGACCCGAGTCTCGAGAACCTCAGTCTTTCACGAACATTTCCAGGATGGCTTTGCCCGTGTGCAGCTTGTTTTCGGCCTGCTCGAATATTATAGAATTGGGTCCGTCTGCTACCTCGTTCGTAATCTCCTCTCCCCTGTGCGCCGGGAGGCAGTGCATCACGAGCACGCGCTTTTTAGCGTGGGAAAGAAGCTCACTGTTTATCTGGTACGGCCTGAAGATTTTTTTCCTCTTCGCGGCGTCTTTCTCCTGTCCCATACTGACCCAGACGTCCGTGTATAATACGTCCGCGCCGGCCGCGGCTTTTGCCGGATCGTTCAGAATCTCGATGTCTGCTTTTCCTAGGGACCCCTTTCCGGAGAGCGCACCGGAGTCGGGTTCATATCCCCTGGGTGTCGCGATCGAGAGTCTGAAACCGAGAATCGCGGCTGCACCCATAAACGAGTTGGCCACGTTGTTCCCGTCGCCTATATAGGCGAATTTCATTTTCCCGAGGTCGAGGCCCATTTCTTTGATCGTAAACAGGTCCGACACTATCTGGGTGGGGTGCTCGAGATCCGTAAGCGCATTTATAACGGGCACGCCCGCCGACCTCGCGAACTCTTCGAGCCTTTCCTGTTCATATGTCCTCAGGATTACGCCGTCGAGATACGTGGACAGTATTTTAGACGTGTCGGAGATCGTTTCTCCCCTGCCGAGCTGGAGGTCGTTCGGATTCAGATAGAGCGAGTTGGCGCCGAGGTCGTTTATCGCCACCTGGAATGAAACCCGTGTCCTGGTCGAGAGCTTTTCGAAAACGAGCCCGATCGATTTACCCTTGAGAGAGGGACGCATCCTGCCTGATTTTTTTTCGGCCTTAAGCTTCGCGGCTCTTTTGAAAAGGGATTCGAGCTCCTTCTTCGTGAGATCGGATATTCTTAGTAAGTGTCTAGGCAACCGAAACCTCTTTCACCGATCTGCGGATTATTTTGAGGGCATGGTCGATCTCGTTCTTTTTCACGATAAGCGGCGGGAGGATCCTCATTACCTTCTGCTCCGTGAGAATAGTGAGGAGCCCGTTATTCGAGCATCTCACGACTGCGTCCTTTGCAGTCTCTGCGTTTACGAATTCGATGCCGAGTATGAGCCCTTTTCCTCTGACGTCCCTGACGAGGTCCCCGAACTCGTCCTTAACCGCGCGGAGCCCGCTCAGGAAATATTCCCCCATACCCGCCGCGTTGTCGAGCAGTCCGTCCCCGATGATCGTTTTCAGCACCGCTATCCCCGCGCTCATCGCGAGCGGATTGCCTCCGAGGGTCGTTCCGTGATTGCCGGGTGAAAGGTTCTTGGCGACTGCATCGGAGGCAAGGACTGCCCCGCACGGGATACCGCCGCCGAGCGCCTTGGCCAGGGTCATAATATCGGGCTTAATGCCGTAGTGCTCGTAGGCGAAAAGCTTCCCTGTCCTTCCGAGCCCCACCTGTATCTCGTCGAGTATAAGGAGTACGTTCTTGCGCTTGCATAATTTTCTCGCGTCCCTGAGATATTTGGCATAAGGTATGATGACGCCGTTCTCCCCCTGGATCGGCTCCAGTATGACGGCGCATACTTTCTCGTCCCCGAGCGCCCTTTCGAGAGGCTCGATCTCTCCGTAAGGGATGGATTTAAAACCGGGGACCAGGGGTTCAAACCCCTTCTGATATTTTTTGCTCGTTGCGGAGAGCGCGCCGAGTGTCCTTCCGTGGAACGAGTCGCGCGCGTGGACGATCTTGTACCTGCCCCCGTTGGCCCCGCCCCATTTCCTCGCGAGCTTTATCGCCCCTTCGTTCGCCTCGGTCCCGCTGTTGCAGAAAAACACCTTGTCGGCAAAAGAGTTCTCGACGAGCATCTTCGCGAACTCGACCTGCTTTTCCATGTGATAGAGGTTACAGACCTGGACGAGCTTCCTCGACTGCTCGGAGATCGCCCTGACTACGCTCGGATGGCAGTGTCCCAGGTTGTTGACAGCTATCCCGGTTACGAAATCGAGGTATTTCTTCCCTTCCGAATCCCATACCCAGGCGCCCTTTCCCCTGACCATGGCGATCGGGTACCTGCCATACGTGTTCATAAGATATTTCGATGTGCCGGAAATTATCTCTTCCTTTCTCAAAGCAATATCTCCGTCCCGATTCCGGCGTCGGTGAATATTTCCAGTATGAGCGAATGCTCGATAGTGCCGTCTATGATGTGGACCTTCTGCACCCCGTCGTGAAGGGCTTCGATCGCGCACATGACTTTCGGTATCATGCCGCTCGAGATTATCTCTTTTTTAATGAGGTGTCTCGCCTGGGATTCGGTGATGCTCGAGAGGAGGTTCTTTTCCTTGTCCATTATGCCGGGGACGTTGGTCATGAGTATCAGTTTGGCCGCCTTCAAAGCGCCCGCGATCTTACCGGCCACGTGGTCTGCGTTGATATTATAAGTCTTCCCTTCCTCGTCGAAGCCTATAGGAGCGATTATCGGTATGTAGCCCGAGCTCTCGAGTACCTTTATGAGGTTGGGGTTTACGCACTCGACCTCTCCCACCATGCCGAGGTCGGCGTCCTCCGGTATGTCGAGCCCGTTCTCGAGCGCGAACTTTTTCACGTCGAGCTTCCTCGCGAGAATCATCTTCCCTTCCTTGCCCGAAGTGCCTACCGCCTTTCCGCCCATGGAATGTATGGATTCGATTATCTTCTGGTTGACCTTCCCCACGAGGACCATCTCCACGACTTCCATGGTTTCCTCATCAGTAACCCTGAGCCCGGCGATAAATTCCGACTCTATTCCGAGCTTTTTCAGGTGGCTCCCTATCTGGGGGCCGCCCCCGTGTACGACGACCGGGTGGATGCCGACGAACTTCATTAGCACGATGTCGCGGGCGAAGTTATGCAGGTCGTCGTCCCCGATGCTCCCGCCGTATTTGATGACTATCGTCTGCCCGTAGAATTCCTTAATGTAGGGAAGGGCTTCTACGAGCGTTTTAGCCTTTTGTATTAGGTTTTTCATCTCCCTCTTTTTCCGCCTGAAAATAAAGCTGATTATTATAAAGTAAATATGGTTTTATGCCAATAAATACTTTTCTCCTGATGCGAATGATTATACGTAATGCACTCGCGGGTTGACGTGATATCTGAAGCGCCCAGTCCGGCACGGTCGTTATCTCCGGAAAGGCTTCACACGGCGGATGCGTCGACCGATTTTTCAGGTTTAGAACGGGGGAGAAAATACTCACACGCAATCGCCAATGGGAGTTTTGCCTGTTATATTTAATAACCGCGGAGGTATGAAATGTCGATAAATATGGAACAAGCGGGTCTCGATATAAGCGAGAAGGGGAGGGCGAAGGACGGTACTGTCCTCTCCTCGGACAGGAGGCTGCTCATGCAGCTCCTCGCATTCGGGAACTGCCATAACACCAGGAAACTAATAGAAGAATTGAAAAATTCCGGCATGGATTTCACCCTTTATGCCGATATAAACGACCCCTACGGCATAGGCCTTCTGGCGATGAGCGAGTCCCCCGATTACTTCGTGGGCGAGCTGAGGGATTTTCTAAACGGCTCGGCCTTCACGGAGCTCACCCCGAAGCCCGAATTCACGATGCTCGGAAGGACTTATTCGTTAGGCTATGAGCCCGACCTTGAGAAAACCCTGATCGACCGTCCTCGGGAGAGGGTGCTCGACCCCGGGCTTCCGTGGGCGATATGGTATCCGCTCCGGAGGAACAAGCTGTTCGAGACCCTGTCCGCGGAAGAGCAGCGCTCGGTCCTGGGAGAGCACGGGAAACTCGGCTTCAAGTTCGGGGACGCGGGGTTCGGTAAGGACATACGTCTCGCTTGTCACGGGCTCGACAAGAACGACAACGACTTCCTGATAGGCGTCCTCGGGAAGGACCTCTATCCCCTGTCCATACTTATTCAATCTATGCGGAAGACAAAACAGACGTCGATGTATCTCGAAAGCCTGGGGCCTTTTTTCATAGGAAAGGCGCTCTGGCAGAAGAAGGCATAGTTATTTCGGGATCGTTGCCGCAATCCCCTTGCGCGGCGGCGCCGGCTCGGGTCTGCCCGTTATCTGAAGGACGGACGTTCTGCGGATGATTTATAGAATATACCGGCTCAGGTCCCTGTCTTTTACTATATCGGCTATCTTGTCCTTCACGTACTTCGCGTCGATCACGATCTTCTGCTCCGCCATGTCGGGCGCATTGAAAGATATTTCGTCGAGCATGCGCTCCATTATCGTGTGCAGTCTCCTCGCGCCGATGTTCTCCATGGATTCATTGACCGTCTGAGCGGTCTCTGCTATTTCCTGTATGGCGTCGTCCTTGAATACGAGCTCTATTTTTTCCGTGTTAAGGAGCTCGGTGTACTGTTTTATAAGGGCGTTTTTGGGCTGTGTCAGTATATTTACAAAGTCTTCGGTCGTAAGCGGCTCGAGCTCGACCCTTATCGGGAACCTGCCCTGGAGCTCCGGTATGAGGTCGGAAGGTTTCGATACGTGGAAGGCGCCCGCCCCGATAAACAATATGTGGTCGGTCCTCACCATCCCGTGCTTCGTGTTCACGGTGCATCCTTCGATGATCGGGAGCAGGTCTCTCTGGACGCCCTCCCTGGACACGTCGGGCCCGGCCGTGCTCTCCCGCCCCGCGACCTTATCGATCTCGTCGATGAATATTATCCCCGACTGCTCGACCCTCTCGATCGCCATCTTGACCACGTTGTCCATGTCTATGAGCTTCTGCGCTTCCTCCTGAATGAGGACCTCCATCGCATCCGGCACCCTGATCTTCCTCTTCTTCGTTTTCTTCGGGAACAGGTTACCCAGCATGTCCGAAATGTTGACGTCCATTTCCTCGAGCCCCTGAGGGGAGAACACCTGAATGGGGAAATTTTTCGACGTAACTTCTATATCGACGAACCTTTCGTTGAGCCTGCCTTCCCTGAGGAGCCTCCTCAATTTCTCTCTGGTTTCTCCGCCCGTGTCTGACTGCTGCTGCTCGCCCCCGGCTGCCGGGAACAGGAGGTCGAGCATCCTCTCTTCCGCAAGGTCTTCTGCCTTGGTCCTGACGGTCTGCTTCTCCTCGTCGGTTATCATTTTTATCGCGATATCCGTAAGGTCCCTGATCATCGACTCTACGTCCCTGCCGACGTAGCCGACTTCGGTGAACTTAGACGCTTCCACCTTGAGGAACGGGGCCTGAGCGAGCTTCGCCAGCCTTCTGGCTATCTCCGTTTTCCCAACGC
This sequence comes from Thermodesulfobacteriota bacterium, assembly GCA_041753155.1. Taxonomy (GTDB): domain Bacteria; phylum Desulfobacterota_D; class UBA1144; order Nemesobacterales; family UBA2774; genus 2-12-FULL-53-21. Next base: position 16,790 of record JBGSVA010000098.1, read on the forward strand.
CGGTGGGGCCTATCATGAGTATATTCTTCGGAGCTATTTCGTCTTTGAGGTCGGGCGATACGCGCTGCCTTCTCCACCGGTTGCGGAGCGCGATCGAAACGGCCCGTTTCGCCTTATTCTGGCCTATTATATACCTGTCGAGCTCGGAGACTATCTCCCTGGGGGTGAAAAATGTTTCGCTGCTCATTTTATTCCAGTTCCTCTACGGTGATTTTGTCGTTGGTGTAAATGCATATTTCGGACGCGATCTTGAGCGATTCCTCCGCTACTTCTCTCGCGCCCAGCTTCGAATGTCTGGTAAGGGCCTTCGCCGCCGCCTGGGCGTACGCGCCCCCGGAGCCTACGGCAACGACGTTGTCGTCGGGCTCGAGCACGTCTCCGCTGCCGGATATCAGGAACATGCTGTCTTTATCGGCGACCGCGAGGAGCGCTTCGAGTCTCCTCAGGATACGGTCGGTCCTCCAGTCTCTCGCGAGCTCGACAGCCGCTCTCCTGAGGTTCCCTCTATACTCCTCGAGCTTGGCCTCGAACTTGTCAAAGAGGGTCATGGCGTCCGCCGTAGCCCCTGAAAACCCCACGAGGACCTTGCCCTCGTATATCTTTCTCACCTTTTTGGCGGAGTGTTTGACGGCCGCATGCCCCAGTGTAACCTGACCGTCTCCGGCCATCGCGACCCCGTCCCCTATTTTTACGCAAACTATAGTCGTTCCGTGGAAGTTTTCCATGATTACGCTCTCGGGTGTGTTTTGTCGTAGATTTCCATTAATTTTTCAATCGATGTATGCGTATATCTCTGCGTGGTGGAGAGGCTCTTGTGGCCGAGCATCTCCTGAATGGCCCTCAGGTCGGCGCCCCCTCCGAGGAGGTGCGTGGCGAACGTATGCCTGAGCACGTGCGGGCTCACGTTTTTGGGAATCCCTGCGAGTAAAGCGTATTTCCTGATAATCCTGTCGACGCTCCTCACGTTCAGCCTGTCTCCTCTGGTATTGACGAACAGGTGGTCTCCCACGGGGTTCATGCCGGGCCTTTCGCGCAGATATACATCGAGCGCCCGTGCGGCTTTGGAGCCGACCGGCACGATCCTTTCCTTGTTGCCCTTTCCAAGGACCTTGACCGTCAGATTCTTTAGATCTATGTCGTTTAAGTTAATCCCGACAAGCTCGCTCACCCTGAGGCCGCTCGAGTAAAGGAGCTCGAGCACTGCGGCGTCCCGGGATACGAGTGCGCCCTCGCCCTCGATACTCAGAAGCTTGACGACCTCGTCGACCGTGAGGAACGTCGGGAGCCTCTTTTCCCCGCGCGGCGTGGGGACGAGCTTTGCAAGGTTATTTTTAATCGCTCCCTTTCTTATAAGGAACTCGAAGAAAGTCCTTACGGACGCGAGCTTCCTCGATATCGAGGACCTCGAGTTCCTCGTGTATAGCCAGCTTATATATGCCCTTACCGGCGTCTCGTCGAGCTTCTCGAAATCGATTGCGCCCGCTTCTTCGCCGACGAGCTTTTTTTCTTTTATGACGCGCAGGAACTCACCTATATCGGTGATGTATGCCTTGACGGTGTGTTTCGAGTAATTCCTCTCGGATCCCAGATAGTCCCTGAAATTCTGAATGAGCTGTTCCATGATATCAATCTTTATAATATAAACACCGCTCCCTATCTTTCAATGGAGTGGATTTATCGTGAGCGGGAGAGGCATAAAAGGGATCCGGGTCCGACACAAGGCTCCGCCTGCATATATATTACATTGCGGGCGTCATACGGAGAAGCGAGGCCTTTAATTACTGAACCCCGCGTAATCTTTAGAGAGCTCGTCATAGAATAAACCCGACAGCTGCACGCGCTTCGCGCCTATGTAGCGTTTCTTGTAATACTGTTTGTTGATGCTGTCGATGGTTACCTTCCGGGATGCCGAGGAGGCGTGTATAAACTCATCGTTCCCTATGTAAATACCTACGTGTGAAGGGTATTTCGCATACGTAGTGAAAAATACGAGGTCCCCTGTATCGAGTTTCTTCTTGGAAACCTTGAATCCGGAGCTGTAGTATATGTCCCTTGCGGTCCTGGGAAGATATACGTTGAACCTACTGAATATTTTCTTCACATAACCCGAGCAGTCGATTCCGGTCGCGAGGTCGTTTCCGCCGAATTTATATGGGGCCCCCAGATACTTCTTTGCCACCTGTATGATACTTTCTTTTGAGAACCTCCCGTTTTCGACCTCGGGATCCGTATAGTTATATTGTCCGTTCGATTCATGAACGGCGGGTTTCTCGGTTACGACTCTATATTCGGTTTCCTGCCGTTCGTAGCCGGGGATATACAGCACCTGTCCGGCTCTGATCGAATTACCCTTTATATTATTTTCTTTCTTGAGCTCCTTTATGGTGACGTCGTAACGCCGGGCTATGCGGCCGAGCGTGTCGCCCTTTTTAACCACATATTCACCCCTCGGGAGTGAGGACGCCGCCACGCTTTCGGTTTCACTTTCGCCCGAGCCTGCCGAGGATAGCCCGGGGATGCTCAGTCTCATACCCGCACGCACCGTATCGCTCGAGAGTCCGTTCGCTCTCTTTAATTCCCTCACGGAAACACCGAACTTTTTACCGATTTTACTGAGCGTATCGCCCTTTGCGACCGTGTATTTGGACTGGGTTACCTTTTCCTGCGGTACGGGGATGAGGAGTATGTCGCCGTTATTTATCGTATCTTTCTTGAGAGCGCTCGCTTTCTTGATTTCCTCTACCGTGACCCCGAAGCTCTCCGCTATATTGCCGAGCGTATCGCCCGACTTAACGACGTACCTCTTCTTGATATAGACTTCGCTCGCGTGTTCAGGCGCCGGTTCCTTTATTACAGATTCTTTTATTACTGTTTCTTCTTTGGTCTCTACGGTGACCTCGGTGCCGGGGACCATTAACACCTGTCCCGCCCTCAGATCACTGTTTTTGAGCCCGTTGGCCTTTTTGAGCTCGCTCTGTGAGACACCGAATTCGAGAGCGAGTTGTCCCAGGGTGTCCCCTCTTCTGACTGTGTATTCCCGTGAATACTTGTCGGTTTCGGTAATTTCGGTTACGGATACGGTCTCTGCGGCCGGCTCTTCCTGTACGGTCTCACTTGCGGCGACCGAAGTCCCGGATGTGTTAAGTACGAGTCTCTGACCGACCCTGAGATTGCTGTTTTTAAGATTGTTGTACTTCTTGATACGCTCTACCGACACGCCGTACGTTTTCGCAAGCACGTACATGGTGTCGCCTTTTTTTACTGTATATTCCGACGGCGCATTATTTTGAGTGCCCTTTTTGTCAGAGGTTGTGTTTCCCTTGTCGTTATTGGCGGCAAGAGTTCCCTTGTCTTTAGTATCTGTACCCGGAACGACCAGCGCCTGCCCGATCCTGAGCTTCCTGCTGTCGAGGTTGTTGAGCTTGATCAACTCACCTGAGCTTACGCCGAGCCTTTTGGCGATCGCGCCCGGGGTGTCGCCTTTTCTGATAACGTATTCCCTGGAACGTGTCTCGGAAGGAACGGGAACCTCGACTGTCTCGGTCTGGTCCGGTTCTCCGCTTTCCTGACCTGAGGCAACGGCTTCTTTTTTATTTACAGTCTGCTGCTGAGTGCAACCGGGGACCGTGAGCTTCTGTCCGACCTGGAGATTCCTGCTGTCGAGGTTGTTGAGCTTTATTAATTCACCTGAGCTCACACCGAGCTTTTCGGCGATCTCGCCGGGGGTATCCCCCCTGGCAACGGTGTAAACGCCTGCGTTTACCGGTGCGGGCTTCTCAGGGGTTATAGTTGCAGCTGCATGAACAGCTTCGGTTTCAGTCTTTATATTCCCCGGTATTCTGAGGACTTGTCCGATCTGCAGTTTATCGTTCTTAAGTCCGTTTGCTTTCTTAATGTCTGCGGTCGATACGTTGTACCTGACCGCGATGTGTCCGAGCGTATCGCCCTTTTGGACGGCGTAACCGGACGTCTCCACGGGAAGGCTTTTGGGAGAGTCCCGTACCTCGCCTGCTCTTTCACTAACTGGATTTGCCGTTACCGGCTTTTGAGGCTCGCTGACTTTAACCGGATCGGGATTTGAGGATGGTATTAAGAGCTTTTGTCCGATTTGTAGTTTTGTATTCTTTAAACCGTTTGCTTCTTTCAGGTCTTCCGAAGAGAGACCGTATGTTTCCGCTATTCCGCCTAATGTATCGCCGTTCTTTACAGTGTATTCGTTATTATTGCTGCGAGCGATGTTTTTTGCCGTTGTGCCCTCGTCCTTGACGGAGACCTCGATTATTAAAACGTCGCCGATATCCAGCCTGTTATCTTTTAACTTGTTTATTGACTTTAGCTCGTTGACTGTAAGCCCGAACTTTCTGGATAAATCATAAAGGTTGTCTCCTTTTTTGACTGCGTATTTTTCGGTCGCCAAAGCTGATGCCGGAAGGAGAATCGCAATAAGGATAATTAGGGAACGCCTGAGTACCATACCTATACCTCCTGCAGAGACAAAATCTTAAAAAAATCCAATCCCGGAATAAAACGCCGAGATCCGGTCATGCTTTCTGGTCTAGGTTTTCAAAGAACTAAGTAAGCTACTTAAAATTAACTGGGACTGATTATACATGAAAAAAATAAGATATGTAAGAGGAATTATATAGTTATGGATATTTCTCGTTTTTCGGGTTAAGACGCCTGCTTAGTTTAATATTTTCAGGCGGCGTTATTGTGTGAGGAACGGTATGTTCTTCCTGAGCCATTCGCCCAGGGGCAGTCCGAGGATATGGAGAATTATTATGGTTCCGTCTCTATCCCTTTCCCTGGTGAGCACCTGTCTTATAAGCCTTGAAGCGATTTTTTCCATATCACCCGCGCCGAGTCCCGAGGTGTCGAGGTACTCGTTCATCCTGAGTGTGATGACCCCCATTTTAGGGGAGCTGAAATCGGAATCGCCCGAATACTCTATATTGAAGGTAATATCGTGAGGGGCGGAGCTGTCAGGTGTTATATCCGTTATACCCACGATGCGTATATAGTCGAGAGTCGGCATGCATATCACCATTTGTACTCGGAAAGGTCGTCGCCGGGCAGCATGTCGCGGCCATGTATTTACAGACCGGTGGAGGCGGGACTTATTCGATTATGTTGGTGCATATATAAAGGAATTCATCCCCGAGCTCCCAGTTTATGGTCATTATCTGGATCTGGCCTTTATCCTTGAGGTCGTTCAAGGCCTCGACGACCTTTATTTTCGTCTGGTTGAATTCGAGCCCCGGGCTCTCATCCACGATTGCCTGCGTGAGCCTGTCGGTATTGGAGTTCCCCTGCCCCGCGCCCTTGCAGAGTAAATTTAGCAATTGGGATTCTATATCGTTCATTGCGTCCTCCCGGGTTCATATTCCCGGACATGCTTTTAAACCCGCCCTTCTCCGCAATCCATTTACTGAAGCCCGCGAAAGAGAATCTAAAACGAAATATAGTGTATTATACAAAAAAGTGCAATAATACATGCATATAATAATCAACACCCCGCTCAGGGAGCGTTGATGACGGCGCTTGATGAAAGTCCTTCTTTATACCCATGAATTCCCCCCGTTTCTGGGAGGGCTGTCTACGACGAGCCTGAAGCTGGCAAGAGGCATATCCGGCCAGGGCATAGAGACAGTTGTGCTCGCCCCCGGCTACGGGCGGGAAGACCGTGCGATAGACATGAGGCTCGGATGCCGTGTCATCAGGATCGGAGGTCTCGGAAGCCATTGGATAAAGGCAATGCCCTACGCCGACATAATGCTCGGATTGTTTTCACTCATGTCCGCGCTCCGCAAAGAAGAACCCGATATCGTGCTTTTCGTAACCGAGGAGGCCGAAGCCGCAGGGGGTCTCGTGCCGCGTATCTCGTTCGTGCCTGTAGTACGGGTGGCGGGCTCCGGTATCACTACTTGCTTCTACGGAAACAGGATAATAAAAAGACTGATGAAGTATCCCATGAGAAGGCTCTACAGGAACGCCGGGCGCATAATAGCTGTAAGCAGGAATACGAAGGGGCTTCTTGAGGGTGTCGGTGTCCCGGAAGACAAGATCACGGTCATCTACAACGGCGTCGGTGAGGAAATGCTGTCGGGGGAGCCCGAGGCTCGGAAGTTGAGGGGACTCAGGGGGAAGCATGGGATCGGCGAGGCCGCCCCGGTCATCATAACCGTTGCGAGAGTGCTTCCGAGGAAGGGCCAGGATATGGTTATCAGGGCTCTCCCGCTCATACAAAAAGAATTCCCGGATATCGTATATATCGTCGTCGGCGAGGGCCGGTACAAAAACGAGTTCAGGGAACTGGCAGAGGGTGCGGGCGTGAGCGGCTCCGTGATTTTTACGGGGGGAGTGGGTCACGAGGAAATAATCGATTACCTCGACCTTGCGGACGTGTTCGTGATGCCGAGCAGGGACTGGGACAACAAGGTCGAGGGACTGCCGAACGCATTGCTCGAGGCGAGCGCGAGGGCAAAGCCCGTTATCGCTTCGAAGCTGGGGGGATCAGCGGAGGCGGTGAAGGACGGGGTTTCGGGAATCCTCGTCGACCCCGAAAGTGTCACGGACATTGCGGGAGCGGTGGAGTCACTCCTGAGGGACCCCCGGAAAGCCCGCCTCATGGGCGAGAGAGGCAGGGATATGGTCAAAGAGCTCCATACCGAGGCCGGTATGATAAAAAATTATATCGATGTATTAAAAGAAGTGCTTGATGGAAAATCATAGAGCCTTTTGGAAATAGCGGCGAATGAGTGAAACTCGCAGTCTCCAGAAAAAACTTTTCATAAACGCTTCCCTCCTCTTCAGCGGTAAAGCGGCGGCCGGGGGGTTCGCTGCCCTCCAGACGGTCATTCTCGCGAGGATACTCGGGGTAACCGACTACGGGCTCCTTCAGCTCGTTATCGCTTACATAGCTATGATGAACCAGTTCTTCGATGTCAGGGTTTGGGAAACCGCCGTAAGGTATATCGGATCGTACTGGGAGAAGGGCGAGTCGGATAAAACCCTCGCAATGATAAAGCTCTCTTACGTCCTCGACGTGGGGAGCGGGGCCGTCTCATTCATAATAGCGATCGTGACGGCGAAGGTGATAAGTAAATACGTCATACACTCGCCCGAGGCTTATATATATATCTGGATCTATGCCGTCGGGCTCTTCGTCGAAACCGCCAAGCTGACGTCGGACGCCATACTCAGGGTATTCGAAAAGTATAAGAATATTGCCGTGATAAATTCTCTCGAGAACCTCACGCAGCTCGTACTTGTGGCGGCGCTCCTTTTACTCGGACTCGGAATAAAGGGGGCGTTATACGGTCTCGTAATATCGAACTTCATAGCCGCTGCCGTGAGGCTCTGGGCTGTCATGAGGGTGCTCGAAGAAAAAAAACTGGGCAGCTGGCTTTCCGCCGATATATTCCTGATAAAGGGCCAGTGGAGGGAGATCGCCTGGTTCCTCGGGAATACGAGCTTCATGGCGACGCTCAAGACCGGGAGCGACAAGTATCTGGGAATGATGATTCTCGGGTTTTTTGCCGGCAAAGAGGCAGTGGCATTTTACAGGATAGCCAATTCGGTCGCGGGGATATTAAACCGTATCGTGGATACGCTCTACGAGGCGATCTTCCCCGAGCTCATTAAATTCACGACCATTAAAGCCATGGATGAGTTCAGGAAATACATAAAAGTATCGACGAAAAATCTTATGAAGCTCATCGTGCCCGTGACGGTATTGATAATCGTATTCGCGGGGCCCATAGTACGCTTGGTTTTCGGCGAGGAGTACGCTCCGGCTACGAATACGCTCAGGATACTCGCGCTCGGCGTGCTTATAGCCAGGTATACCTACTGGATCAACCCGGCACTCCTCGCCATGGACAGACCGGGGGTAAGGACGACGTTTTATGTAATTACCACCGTGGTCTATCTGGCCCTTATGTTCATACTCGTGCCTCGATATTCTTACATAGGAGCGGCGCTCGCGTTTCTGGGGTTTGCCGTGATCAAATCGGCGCTTTCCTTCGCAGTGTTCGGTCATTACATGAGAAAGGACGGGGAGCGGAGCCTCTGAGGCGGCTGTGCCTGTTTCCGGTTCTGTTACTTTATAAGCCCGTTTTCGTGGATGAATTCCGCGAACAGCTCGGCCATCTTTTCTGCGCCCAAGGCGTTGACGTGCCTGCCGTCACGCCAGTATTTCTTGTCTATGGGCATTACCGACGCGAAGTCGAAAAACGGCATACCGCTGCTAAGCGCTACTTCCCTGACCGCTTCATTATTCTCGTCGAACCCTTTCTGGTAATATGGGGTCGATGCATAGTCATTCAGGTACGGGGAATACGCCCACGTCGAGAACATAATCTCCACCCCGTTCGCCTTCGCGATAGCGACCATGTTTTTGAGATTGCGAGTGAAGTATACAGGCGGGTTCTTTTCGAGGAGACCCATAGGGTCGTGTTTCGCCACGGAAACAGGCCCGTACGCGGTCTTGGGGGTAATAAAGTTTCCGATGCCGACCTGCTCGGTCACGCCCAGTTTCCTCAGTATCACCCTGAAGAGCGCGCTGTGCTCGAGAAAGAAGATAGAGGGCGGGTCCCACTGCTTTCTCCGCCCGGCATCGTCCCCCCTGTATGAAGCCGGGTCTACGAACCTCGCGTGCACGTCGTTCGTGCCCTCGTACTCTATTATCAGATCGGGATCGATGTCGAGCACCCTGAATTCTAGATTGATAAGCGTCTCCCAGGAATTATATCCCCCGACTCCCGCGTTTATCACCTCGACGTTCTTATACCCGTATTTATCCCTCAGTATCCTCTCCAGCTGCGCGGCCCAGGTCTTATCGTTGTCGTCGATCCCGATGTTATACGTCGTGGACCCACCGAGGAGCACGATCCTGAAAACCCCGTCCGGCTTCTTCACCGGGAATTCGTCGTTCCTGTATCCGAGGGAGTTATGAGAGGTCTTCCCCCTCCGGTACTCCGGGTTCGGATAATAGTTCAGATAGTGGTGGCGTATGTATCTCTGGTTGTCGGGGCTCAGGTATGAGTAGAGCGAATACTCGAGGCTTACGTCCTCGGGGGCGATGAAATCGAGCCAGATCCGTGTGGCGATTTCTAGTATAACGAGTGTGAAGAGTACACTGATCAATACGAGATACAGCTTTTTTTTAAATGACCGCGTGCTTTCGGTTTTGTTCATCCCATGCTCTCGGCTTAAAATTAATAGGCGCGGTTTCTCGAGTTTTCCGTTTTCCTGAGATCGGCGCGGAAAATATAATAGCACAAGTTTTAGCGATTATTCGCACCCGGCCGCTGATTGTCTCGGGCTTTTTCCTGGATTATATTACTGGAAATCTACGATATACAAATGCTGAAGTCCGGTTCCGGTATTATGTATGCCTCACAATCACTCTCGTCCTTCCGGGGAAAGCCGTTCATGCAGCGAGGGCTTCGTTAATATTGAATAGATACCTGAAGACTTTCTGTCTGCTCCTTATATCGCTGGTCATGTCGCTTCTGATTGCCGAGGGAGTTTCGAGAACCGTATTAGATCCACTAGATTTCCTTAAGCCCAGGAGGGTTCCCGACGATGTGCTGAGGTACAGGATCGAGCCCGGAACAGGGGCGCACGATGAGCTCGGATTCAGGAACAAATCCGTGCCGGATACGGCCGAAGTGGTGGCGATAGGCGACTCCCACACATATGGCATAAGCGCGAGGGCGAGCGAATCCTGGCCCGGCGCGCTCGGGAGTATGACGGGTATGACTGTATATAACCTATCGCTCGGAGGCTACGGCCCCGCGGAGTATCTCTATCTCATGGAGACAGAGGCTGTGAGTTTCCGTCCGAAGATAATTATCGCCGGGTTTTATCTTGGTAACGACATCAAGGACTCCTTCACCGCCGTCTATAGTGTCGACGGATGGAGGGATATGAGGAAGCCGGAACTCCAAACATATCAGGGGAGCGGTGAATCGGACGATGAGGAAGGATCCTCGTACGGCCTGGGTGACTGGCTCGCAGGGAACAGTGTGCTGTACAGGCTCGTGAGCTCCTCATTCATCGGAGACGACCTCAGGCAGTCAAGGAGGCTCAGGAGGGGCGAGAAGATCGTTATGCTGGAGGACGAGAAGAACGGCATCAGCACCGGATTCACCCCTGACCAGAGGCTCAGGGGGCTCGACCTCGGGAGGCCCGACGTCAGGGAAGGGCTACGGCTGAGCCTCGAATTCTTCGATCGGATGAATGAGCTTGCGCGAAAAAACGATATCGAATTCATAGTTGTCATCATACCTACAAAGGAGAGTGTATTCGCAGAATATATAGAGGGGAACAAGGCTCTCCCGGCATCCGATAAAATCGATTATCTAATCGAGAACGAAAGGCAGGCGGACACGGCCGTCAAAAAATATTTCGACGAGCACGGTATCCGTTACGTCGATGTGCTCGGCCCGCTCAGCCGGAGTGCGGGCGTGGAGCGGATATACCCAAACAACTTCGGCGGGCATGCGAACAGGAACGGTTACAGAATAATAGCCGAGTCGATCAAAAACTACCTTGACGAGTTATAGTGTGGAAACAGACCCGGCAGTCCGTTTTACATACGCGGATTGTGATTTTATAATTCTCAATCCCTATGGTAAGAGTAAAGGTTTGCGGTATAACGAATTCTGATGATGCCTTTCGCGCTGTCGAACTGGGCGCGGATGCGCTGGGTTTTATATTTTACAAGGGCAGCAAGAGGTATATAGACCCTCGTGACGCCCAGCGAATCATCTCCTCACTGCCTCCGTTCGTCTCTTCCGTGGGCGTCTTTGTAAACCAGGGCCCCGATGAGATAAAGGAAGCGGTCGAGACTTCCGGTGTAGACACGGTGCAGCTCCACGGGGATGAAACTCCGGAGTTCTGCACTCTGCTGCCTTATAAATTGATAAAGGCGGTAAGGGTGAAAGACACTGTGAATACGGAAGAAGTTGAACTTTATCCGGTTCTGGCTATCCTCTTTGATAAGCATACGGACGAGTTGTACGGGGGGACGGGGACGAGCTTCGACTGGGGTGTATTAAAGGGTATCGCAATATCGAAAAAAGTGATTTTATCCGGCGGGTTAACCCCGGAGAACGTATCCCGGGCTATCGAAACTGTGAGACCGTACGGGGTGGATGTGAGCACGGGCGTCGAAGACTCCCCGGGAAAGAAAAACCATATGAAGATGAGAAAATTTATCGAGGCGGTGAAAAATGGCGGCTAGACCTGTAGTGCCGGACGAATTGGGGCATTTCGGCATATACGGCGGCAGGTATGTCTCGGAAACCCTGATGCCTGCTATATTGCAGCTCGAAAAGGCGTATCTCGAAATTAAAGACGACCCCGAGTTCAGAAAGGAGCTCGAATACTATCTGAAGGAATACGTCGGGCGTCCGACGCCGCTCTACTTCGCCGAGAGAATGACGAAAGACCTGGGCGGAGCGAAGATTTACCTCAAGCGCGAGGACCTGGCGCACACGGGCGCACACAAGATAAATAACACGATAGGCCAGGCGCTCCTCGCATCCCGTATGGGGAAAAAGAGGGTCATCGCAGAGACCGGGGCGGGTCAGCACGGTGTTGCAACGGCTACAGTCGCGGCGCTCCTCGATATGGAATGCGAGATATTCATGGGGCTCGAGGATACGAGGCGTCAGTCGCTCAACGTAACGCGTATGAAGCTCCTGGGTGCGACGGTGAGGGAGGTGTCTCAGGGCACACAGACGCTCAAAGACGCGATGAACGAGGCTATGAGGGACTGGATCACCAATGTCAGGAATACTTTTTACATAATAGGCAGCGTGGCGGGGCCCCATCCCTATCCCATGATGGTCAGGGACTTCCAGTCTGTCATAGGCAGGGAGGCGAGGGAGCAGATACTGGAGAAGGAAAAGCGCCTGCCCGATCTCCTCATCGCCTGCGTGGGCGGAGGCTCGAATGCGATGGGTCTCTTCTATCCCTTCCTCGCAGATGAAACGGTGAATATGACAGGCGTCGAAGCCGCCGGCAGCGGTCTGGAGTCGGGCCACCACGCGGCGAGCATTTCGAGCGGAACTGTGGGGGTCCTGCACGGCAGCAAAACATACCTGCTCCAGGACGAAAACGGTCAGGTCCTGGGGACACACTCCATAGCCCCGGGTCTCGACTACCCGGGCGTGGGCCCCGAACATTCCTACCTGAGCGATACGGAGAGGGTCTCATATAAGAACGTTACGGACTCCGAAGCCCTCGAAAGTTTCGAGTACCTTTCTCAGGTGGAGGGGATAATCCCCGCGCTCGAGTCGGCTCACGCCGTCGCCTACGCGAGGAAGGTTGCTCCGGGGATGCCCGGGGACTCGGTCATAATAATCTGCCTCTCCGGACGGGGCGACAAGGATATAAACGCCGTCTCTGATATCCTCGTAACAGATATAAAACAATGAGAATTATCAAGCCAGCCGGGGCGTCTGACCACGGAAATTCCGTTCTCTTACTCACGGCCTGCGGGCCGGTCCAAATCTTGACTTTGGCCCCGGAGGTGTTAGATTGTCCGGTACAATCGATTCACGGGGCGGGTAACCGAGTATTTAGTTAACAATATATCCTTCAAGATGCTTTTCGATAAGAACAGTGGTTTGGGAACAAATGACTGTCGGTTGATTTATCCATTTAAAATCCACTTCCAAAACAAATGAGCAGAATAGCCGATAAGTTCAAAGAGCTAAAAAAGAAGAAAAGGATCGCTCTGGTCAATTACGTTACAGCCGGCGATCCGTCACCCGGATTGACAGCAGACCTGGTGCTCAATCTCGTGGACAGCGGCGCCGATATAATTGAGCTGGGCGTCCCTTTCTCGGACCCCATGGCTGACGGGCCTGCGATTCAGCTGGCCTCCGAAAGGGCGCTCAAAAAGGGCACTACCCTCGGGATGGTTCTCGACATGGTCAGGCGCATCAGGGAGAAATCCGGGGTGCCTATCATCACTTTCGGCTACTATAACCCTTTTTTCAAATACGGATTGGAACGATTCTCCAAAGACGCTGCGGAGGCAGGGGCCGACGGGGTCCTTGTCGTCGATCTCCCTCCCGAAGAGGCGGGTGAATTCAAGGTTCATCTCGACGCGGCAGGACTCGATCTCATCTTCCTCCTTGCTCCGACGAGCACGGGTGAAAGGATTAGTCTCGTAACTAAAAATGCGAGCGGTTTCGTTTATCTCGTTTCTGTGACCGGCATCACGGGGGTCAGGCCCGATATGGATTATTCTCTCGAAGACCTGACATCCGAGATAAGACACTCCACCAAGCTCCCGGTCGGCGTGGGGTTCGGTATATCCTCGCCTGAGCAGGTCTCCAGGATAGCGGGTTACGCCGACGCCGTTATAGTAGGGAGCGCGATCGTCCGAATAATAGAAAAGCACGGCGAAAATAAAGAAGAGTTATTTGACGAACTCTCCGGGTTCGTAAGCGGCTTGAGCAGGGCTTGCGGAAGTAAGGGTGAATCCCTCGGCAGGGCTGAAAAATAATGCAGAAGGAACTGAGACGTTATCTTTTTATAGGGGATTTCGATTCCTTCCTCCTCGGGCTTTTCTCTAAACGGGGCGAGGTCATCTGGGTCAGCTCGCTCGAGGAAGCCCTTAACCAGACCGGCAACTTTTCCATAATCATGATCGAGAGCATGTATTTTACCCCCGAGCTCACAAAGGAGCTGTCATCGCATTATCCTCAAACGCCGATGATCGTCAGTAACGGGGAGCAGAAAGAAGAGCCTCCGCCGTCCGTGCGGTTCGTCGCGTTCCATAAATTACTCTCCGAAGAAATAGCGCGCGAGGAAAAGCTCGCAAGGACGGACCTGAGGGTCGATGAGCTCAGAAAAGTCCACGCCAACGCAAAGAAGATGCTCATTCTGCTGCACGACTACCCCGATCCCGACGCCATAGCGAGCGCGCTCGCCCTTAGGGTTCTTCTTAAAAGGAATAAGCAGACCGCAATAATAGGGCACCTCGGGGACAAGATCTCTCGTCCTGAAAACGTCGCTATGATAGAGCTCCTCGAAATTGATTTACAGGAGCTCGGTGTCGAGGACCTCAGGGACTTCGATTCGATAGCGCTCCTCGATGTGCAGCCCCCGTTTTTCGGGCCGGAGCTTCCTCATGTGGATACGGTCATAGACCACCACCCCCTTGTCGGCTCGTATGATGCGAAGTTCAAGGAAATCAGGACCGAAGAGGGAGCCACCTCCACGATACTTACAAGGTACCTGAGGGCGTCGCAGACGGTTATATCCGAGAGACTCGCTACCGCTCTCCTCTACGGAATCAAGACTGATACAGTCACGCTTAACCGGGACGCCGATCCCGACGACATCGAGGCGTTCACTTTCCTCTACCCGCTCGCTAACCTCGGCTTATTGAGACGAATAGAGCGCGCCGAAGTCCCTCCCGACGAGATAAAGTCGTTTGGGCAGGCGCTTGCCGACCATTGGATAGTCAACCAGATATTCTTCGTCAACGTCGGCAGGGTGGACAGGGAATACCTTATTCCGAAAATGGCCGACTTCGGTATCCAGGTAAAGGGTATCGAGTGGTCGGTCGCATTCGGCATATTGGCGAATACGCATCTCATTATATCTGCGAGGAACGTCGGGTACGTAAAGAGCGCTGGCAGGCTCATGAGGGAACTGTTCAAGGACATCGGGAGCGCCGGCGGGCACAGGTCTGCCGCGAAGGCGGTTATCTCTTTAAAGAAGGTGAGGAAGATAATAGGGAAGGGTTCACAGGAAGGGATTAAAAAATGGATAACCGAAGAGTTCAGGAAGGCGGTTTCCGAAAAGCCGGATGAAGACGGCCAGTGACCCATCTCTACACGAATCAATCCGAATTCGCCTCGCTCTATTAAAATAATAAAATGTCGGCATGACCACTGACATCGTCCCGTCGAAATAGTTTGAATACGCTCTTTCTTTGAATATAATCCAGATACATGAGGATCGTATTCATGGGGACGCCCGAGTTCGCGGTGCCCTCGTTTAAAGCTTTGCTGGAGTCTCAGGACGAAGTGGCCGCTCTCGTCGCGCAGCCTGATAAGCCCAAGGGCAGGGGGCTAAAGCCCTCTCCTCCTCCGACCAAGGTAATCGCCGATGAGTACGGCATCCCTGTGCTTCAGCCTTCCGGCATAAGAACAGCAGAGTTTTTAAAAGAGCTCACGGCTTTGAACCCGGACCTCATCTGCGTGGCCGCTTACGGAAAAATTCTCCCGAAGGCGGTGCTCGAGCTTCCGCGGTTTGGCTGCCTGAATGTCCATGCGTCACTCCTCCCGAAATACAGGGGAGCTGCGCCCGTGAACTGGGCAATCGCGCGCGGTGAAAAGGTCACGGGCATTACAATTATGCAGATGGACGAGGGTATGGATACGGGGGACATACTCCTCACACGCGAGATGCCGATCGATTACGACGACACAGGGAAGACCTTAACCGAAAAGCTTTCGCTAGCCGGTGCGGAGCTCCTTCTACAGACGATCGCAGAGCTCAAAAAAGGGTATTTACGTCCCCTTAAGCAGGACGAGGCAATCGCCACGTACGCCCCGATGCTGAAAAAAGAGGACGGCAGGATAGATTGGAGTAAACCTGCCGGGGAGATAAGGAATCGGATAAGAGGCATGCTCCCGTGGCCTGGGGCGTATACATATTCTAACGGGAAGATGATCAAGATCTACAAAGCCGCCGTTGCCGAAGGGGAGGGGAAACAGGGGGAAGTAATCGATGCGCCGCAAGGGGTATTACGGGTCATGACGGGAGAAGGAGCGCTCGATATTCTCGAGCTTCAGCTGGAGGGCGGGAAGAGGCTCGACGCAAAGGCGTTTCTTTCGGGGAGGAGGATCGAGCCGGGCGCCGTGCTCGGCTAGAAATTCCGGGCATACGTTATCCGGGCGAATGCTCTATTTGCATCCGCCGGTTTCTCCAAGCGCGGCGAGGTGTGCTTCTATCTCGCTTTTCAACTTATCATCGCCCGAGGCTCGGGCGCAGGCTTCCATGAGCGACTCTTTCGCTTTCTCAGGCTCCCCCGTCTTCGAATACAATACTCCGAGAGTGTCGAGGGCGTATGGAGGCACAGGACTCTGCGTATCGGTTGCGGCGAGAAGAATTTTGAGCCCTTCTTCATAATTTTCTCCCGTCTCTATATAAAGGGATGCGAGGTTGTTGGCCGCTTCAATATTTTGCTTGTTTTTTCCCAGTGCCTTTTTGTAATATTTCTCCGCTTCTTCAAGCTCGCCTTTTTTGAAGTAAGCGTTGCCAAGATTGACCAGCGGTACCACGAGCTCGCTGTCCGCGGATATCGCTCTTTTATACTCCCTTATGGCGAGGTCGTATTTGCCTTCCCTTTCGTATATCACGCCCAGGTCGTTGTGCTCTTCTGCGGTGAGGGGGTCTTCCGTGAAATATGAGCTGTAAATCGATGCGCATCCGGATGAGATCAGGGACAGGATCAATAACGATGTGAAAAAGCCGACAAGTGGAGTTTTCACTTTTTTACTATGAGCATAAGCCGGTTCATTTTTTCCCATTCACTGTCGAGCTTGTCGAACTTGATCTCCTGACCGCTTTTGTCGCCTGTGTGCAGGATAAAGACCTCTTTGCCCTTGTCATACCCGTACACGACGTAATAGTGAGGAACACTGACCATCCATTTCCCCTTTTCGACAAGAAGAATCACGGGAACGCCTTTGTCTATCTCCGCTTCGAGTGCGGCTATATCTCCGTTCATCGATTCGGCCTGATAGCCGTTATCACGGGCGAAGTTTTCCATATCCGATATGAGCGCTCCGTCCAATTTTGGCGTATAGACCTTCTCTGCTATCTCGTCCTGAGAGACATTGTCTCCGTAATATTCCAGCACGGACGCCATAGCCGCAGGACCGCAGAATTTGTCATTCTGCTTTACGAAGGGGACACCCTCGATTACCTTGCCGCTCTCTACTGCGGGATTGCCGCCTGCTTCTGTGTATTTTGGAGCACAGCCCGAATGAGAGATCGAGATCACGAGCGGAATCATTACGAAAGCTAATTTATTGAGCATGAGGAATCTATTGATATTTCCCGCTTCCGTCAGGTCATACCCTCTTGTAGAGGAATATTATCAGGAGCACCAGGGCGAAGATTACGAGTAACGCTATCACAATCCCGATGGCTCCGTTACCGCCAGCGGGAATTCTATCCGCAAGTGATGCCATCTGATGCACCTGCTCGTCGCTCATTTGATTGAGCTTTCCGGAGACCTCCTCTTTCGTTAAGCCGTGGCTCATGAGTTTCTCGGCTACCAGCTTATTTTCGAGAGCTCTCCTGACCTTGAGCTCGTCTATTTCTCTTGATGTTGAAGCGTTTTCTTCGGGCGATATCATTTGTGACTCTACCGTGGCTGCCCTGACACTCGCCGAGATAAGCGAGACCGGGGTGAAAGTCATCAGAATTAAAATCAATACAGTTATCTTGAATTTACCATCGAATCGGTACATTGATTATCCTCCTCGTCTATCCGGACGACTTTAAGGTACTATTTTATCCAATAATTCTCTCGCTCAAAGGACTTTTTCAGGATGACAGCTTCGTTGCATTCTGTCCTGAATCCGCTCCGGCAAAGTCCGTGATATTATTCCCCTCGGCTTCTATTAAGGTATAACCGCCGTGAGATACGGGTCAGCGGCTCGAACCAGTATCTCTGACCATTTCCGTTCTGTTGTGCAATTACAAATCGGGTCCGGGAGTCGGGAGCGGGCCTTCAATGATTTCCCCGCAGCCGTCCGTATTTATCGTCGCATTCCCGTTCATATCGAATATATCTTCTCCGGAATCGAATATGCACGCGTCTGCCGCGAACGAGATGACCGAGTTTCCATCCGCCTTTGCTCCGTTTTCACCTGAAGAAACGTTGACATCACCGTTGACGTCGAGAAAAACAGTGGCGTCACCGACGGTTTTGATGCCGTCGCCGAACGCATCGCAGAAAATATCGCCCTCAAATGTCTGCAGTGTGACATCCGATGTCCCCCTCGCGTCGACGCAATTCTCGCAATTGGTGAGTATGATGTTTTCAGGGTCGATTATGAGGTTGCAGTTCCCCGCGGTCCTTATACAGTCCTCTCCGCCGCCGTCGATTACGAGGTCTTCATCCGGGTTTTTCGTGATTTCGAGGGTGCCGGTTTCACACCTGATGGGGCCTTCCAGCTCCACGATCTCAACTTCATCCCCTGGGGGGGCGTTGAGGTCAATTATGATTACTATGTCCAGTATGGAACCCTCCTGCACCGTTATGGATATCGACACGATAGTGCCGTCTATGTCAAATGAGAGGGTTACGTTTTGAGCCCCGTCCAGCATGAAGCTCAATGTGAACGAGCCGTCAGGGTCTGTGATAGTCGTATCCACCGTCACGCCGTCAATGATCGCGGTTACGGTTATGCTGCCCTGCGCCTTCGCCTCTTTTATGAGGCTAAGCATCTCGATGACGTCAGCGAACTTTATTGATTTATCGGCCGACTCCTTCATGGCGATAACGTTCGAGATCCTTCCGTTGATGGTTGTTACCTGTCCGTCTTGATTACCGCCCCCCCCACTGTCACAGGCGAGAAGGGTGAGAGGCACAGCAGCGATGAAGAATAGAAGGAGTATATAGTTGATTTTTTTCACGGGACCGATCCTCCTTACATGTTTTGATAATTAATCACTAATAATTATAGTTGCTCAACATTATCTGCAATAAGAGGACCAATATCACTGTGCTGGAAATATACAATGCTTGCAGTGAATTGGAAACGAACAATCCGGGTGAAAACGAGTTGAATTGTATAAATCTGTACACAACAAACTGCGCGATATCGTACAGTTTGACGTTGATGGGGTCTGAGCGATTGGGTTATATACCACATTGGGGGGTGAGATACGGGTCAGAAGTTTTTCTGACCCGTATCTCTGGTTGTTTCGAGGAGAGGAATCAAGGAATTTACACGCTATGGTCCCGGTGTCGGGCCCGGCGTTGGTCCCGGTGTCGGGGAGGGGCCTTCAATAACTTCCCCGCAGCCGCTCGTATCGATCGTTGCGTTTCCGACTTCATTGAAAGGATCGTCTCCCGAGTCGAATACGCACGTATCAGCCGTAAAAGAGACAGTTGAATTTCCGACCGCTTCCACTCCGTTCTCACCGGCTAATACGTCTATTTTTCCGATCGCGTCCAGTATTACATTTGCGTCGCCCGAGGTTTGGATACCGTCCCCCGTCGCGTCGCAAGCGATGTGACCGTCGGGTGACGTCAATGTTACTTGAGAGGTTCCTCTTGCGTCGATACATTTGTCACAGTTCGTGAGTATGATATTCTCGGGGTCGATAGTCAGGTTGCAGTTCCCTAGAGTCCTTATACAGTCTTCGCCTCCGCCGTCGATTATGAGGTCCTCGTCGATAGTTTTAGTTATATCGACGTTTCCCGTCTCGCAGAGTATCGGGTCTCTGACTTCGGACATATCCACCACATCGACCTCATCACCGGGTGGCGCGCTCAGGTCTATAACTACGGCGATATCCAGAATAGAACCCTGCTCAACGAGAATGGTCACGGACACGGTGGTGCCGTCGATGTCGAAGTTCAAGGTGACATTCTGCGCCGACTCAAGTAAGAAGCTAAGTGAGAAAGAGCCGTCGGGGTCTGTAGTGTCCGTACTCACTACTACTCCGTCTATAATTGCTGTTACAGTGATCCCGTTCTGCGCTTTGGCCTCTTCTATAAAGTTGAGTATCTCCATGAGCTCCGCGAACTTTATCGATTTATCGCCCGACTCCTTCATGGCAATAACGTTCGAGACCCTTCCGTTGATAGTGGTGGGCTGACCTTCTTGATTCCCGCCGTCTCCCCCGTCGTCACAGCCGAGAAGACCCAGTGAGACTGCCGTTGCCGCTACAATAACGAGCGTTATGCTTTTCAACTTCTTCATGACTTGACCTCCTGATATTTTGGGATTTAACAATGAAGATTGTTATTGGATAGTTAGCAATGGCAAAATTCAGGCCAATGCTGTTTTGCCGATGAAACTGGTTTGATTGAGGAAGATTAGGTTTTTGAGATCTGTCGAGCGGGTGCTTGAGTGTACGGATATCCACAGCGCAAACAGTGCGTTATAGACCATGTTTACGGCGAGTATGAGTAGCAGGAAGCGTGTATTTTGCCAAAAAAAGACGCTATGGTACTATATGAACCCTTATGTTGCATGTGCTTACAGGCTCACACAAGGGCAGGAAACTCAAGGTCCCGAAGGGACAGACTATCCGTCCTACGACTAGCAGGGTGAAGAAATCGATATTCGACAGGCTGGGGGATATTTCCGGTCTCAGGATATTGGATATATTCGCGGGATCCGGGGGATTAGGGATTGAATCTCTAAGCCGCGGGGCTGCGCATGTCACTTTCATCGAAAAGGACCCGTCCGTATTTAAGATTCTCCTGCAGAATGTTACGGACTGCGGGTTTAGAGACAGGGCTGATTTGATTTGCGCCGGTTACGAGCAGGCGCTTAAAAACCTGAGCAGGGGTAACGAGAGTTTCGATATTATATTCATAGACCCCCCTTACAAGCTCTACGAAGTACTTAAAGTGGGGGATTTCATAGAGAGCGCTGCTCCTCTGCTTGGCGATGAGGGGTTAATTATTATCGAGCATGACCACAAGATAAGCGACGCTCCGCCGGGCTTCACCAGGTTTACCAAACCCTTCGGCGGAACCCATCTCAGTTTTTTCAGAAGGAGCGAAGAATGTGCAAAGTAGCGATATACCCCGGTTCGTTTGACCCGTTTACGAAGGGCCACCAGAACATCATCGAGCGGGGTGTAAGGGTGTTCGGACAGGTCGTGGTGGCGGTTGCGCACAATACGTCAAAGAAAACGATATTTACGCTCGAGGAAAGAGTCGAGTTGCTGAATGAGATTTTCCGTGGCCGCGAGGACGTTAAGGTGGCTTATTTCGAGGGTCTGCTCGTGGAATACGCAAAAAAGATGGGGACGAACGTAGTTCTGAGGGGGATGAGGACAGTATCTGATTTCGAGTACGAGCTTCAGATGGCGCTTGCTAACAAGACGCTAAGCCCCGAGCTCGAAACCGTATTTATGGTTACAGACAGCGAGTTCTCACATATAAGCTCGTCCGTTATAAGGGAAGTAGTGTCCCTGGGCGGGTCGGCTGTGAACATGGTCCCCGAGATTGTCGAAGTCAAACTCAAGGAAAAACTATTACAAGTCAGGAGGGATTGAATTAGATGAAACTCTCTTCACGCGCGAAAAAGCTGCAGCCTTCTGCGACTCTCGCCATCACTGCCAAGGAGAAGGCCCTCAAATCTCAAGGCGTCGACGTTATAGGGTTCGGGGCGGGTGAGCCCGATTTCGACAGCCCCGAAAATGTGAAGGAAGAAGCGATAAAGGCTATCAGGGCCGGGTTTACGAAATATACCGCGGTCGGGGGCATTGATGAGCTCAAGGACGCGATAATCAACAGAATGAAGCTGGATTACGGCCTTGTATACCAGAAGCCAGAAATCATAGTGTCTAACGGCGCCAAGCATACGCTTTACAACCTGACCCAGGCATTGTTCGAAGAAGGGGACGAGGTCATAGTGCCTTCCCCATACTGGGTATCGTATCCGGAGCAGATAACCCTTGCCGGCGCCCGACCCGTTATTCTCAACACCAGGGAGGAGGAGGGGTTCAAGATAGACCCGGCCGAATTAAAGAAGCTGATAACTCCGAAGACCAGGGCTTTGATCCTCAATTATCCTTCGAACCCGACCGGTGCTACGTATAACGAGATCGAGCTCAGGCGGATCGTGGATGTGGCGATGGAAGCCGGGCTCATAATTATTTCGGACGAGATATACGACAAAATTATTTATGACGGGATCAAGCACACGCCCGTGGCCGCGCTCGGCGAAGACGTTAAGAAAGCGACAATCCTCGTGAACGGCGTATCGAAGACCTACGCGATGACCGGCTGGAGAATAGGCTACGCCGCCGGCGATAAGGAAGTAATAAATGCGATGGGCAAGCTCCAGGGGCAGTCCACGTCTAATCCGACTTCCATATCCCAATGGGCAGCGCTCGAGGCTTACAGGGGCCCTCACGACCTCATCGAGGCGAGGACGCGGGAGTTCGAAAAGAGAAAGAATTACATAGTCGAGAGGCTCAATTCCATACCGGGTATAAGATGCTTCAGCCCCCAGGGCGCTTTCTATGCATTCCCCAATATCTCGAGTTTTTTCGGCAAGCATCATAACGGAAAGATGATAAAAAGCTCCATGGATTTCACCGAGTTTCTGCTGGACGAGGCGAAGGTCGCGGTCGTTCCGGGAGATTCCTTCGGCTCGGACGACCATGTCAGGATATCTTTCGCTACGTCCATGGAGAATATCGTGAAGGGAATGGACAGGATAGAGGAAGCGGTCAAGAAGCTAAGCTGACCTGACGGTCCCGGCCCGGCCCGAATATCACCCGTATATCGAGTTCTGAATTGCGCGTATTATATATGCGGAGGAAGCTCTACGTCCGGGCTTCCGAGGCAGCTTCCAGTGATGCAGAAGATAAAAGTCGGTCTGTCTATTTCCCTTACCGGGATCTATTCCGTCCAGGGCAGGGAGAGTTTCGAGGGGATAAGCCTCTGGGTCTCCGATGTCAACAGAGAAGGCGGTATCTTCGTAAAGGAATACGGGAGAAAGGTTCCCGTCGAGCTCGTATACTTCGACGACGAAAGCTCGGTTGAGCTATGCCGAACAAATACGAAAAAACTTATCGCGGAGAGTAAGCAGGACATCCTTCTGGGCCCTTATTCAAGCTCCCTCTCCATCGCGGCAGCGGAGGCGGCCGAGGAGCACGGCGTAACCCTTTGGAACCACGGCGGTTCTACGGATGAGATGGAGGAGAGGGGATTTACATGTCTCGTAAACGCAATAACTCCCGCAAGCAGATACTCGGAAGGAATAATAAAGCTGGTCAGGTCGCAAGACCCCCGGGCCCGAAAGATCGCGGCATTCAGCGCCAGGGACAGCGGGTTTTCGAGGAACGTCGCCCGCGGTGCCCTCGTCTCCGGCCGGGAAAACGGCTTTTCGGTGAAGGAATTTAATTTCCTCTCCGGCCGAGAGGATTTTTCCGGGCTTCTGGAAGAGGCTCTCCGTTTTTCGCCCGACCTCATTCTGGGTATGGGCCGCACGCACGACGACCTCGCGCTTGCGGGACAAATGATAGAAAGGAAGGTCAGGGTGAATGCGGCTTCATTCATAGCCGCCTCGATCAAGCTGTTCAAGGATACGTTCGGACGGAACGCGGAAGGCTTCTTATCGTCCAGCCAATGGGAGAGCGGACTCAAGATAACGCCCGATGCGGGTCCTTCGCCCGAAGAATTCGTTAAACGGTTCAAATCCGCTTATGGAAAGGAGCCCGATTACCTGGCCGCGCAGGGGTACAACATCGGGTTAATAGTGAATAAGTGTATCGAGGATGCGGGCACGCTCGATGATAAGACACTAAGGGAAAAAGCGCGGGGCGACGGATTCAAAACTTTCTACGGATTATTCGGGACCGACCGGAAAGGATACCAGACCGGCCATGAGATGGTCGTCGTGCAGTGGCAGGGCGGCAGAAAGGTCATCGTCCGTCCCGAGCGTTATTCGGAAGCTCCGTTTATCTATCCCATGCGGCCTGCCTATTGAAAAATTTCACGGGCCGTCGGCTCCGCGGCGGCGGCATGATAAAAAACGTTAGAAGATAGATTATGTGCTGTACACTTACCTTATGAATGAGATGCATGAGAAGATATCCGCCGCGCAGGATATTATAGAGAATTGCTCCTCGCTCACCGTTCTCACGGGCGCGGGGATTTCCGCCGAGAGCGGTGTCCCGACGTTCAGGGGCAAGGAGGGGCTCTGGAGGAATTTCAGGTCCGAGGACCTTGCGACCGCCGAAGCGTTCTGGAACAACCCGAAGCTCGTATGGGAATGGTATGACTGGAGAAGGAGCGCCGCAAAGGACGCGAAACCTAACCCGGGGCATTTTGCCCTTGCGGAGCTTGAAGATCAGAAGAAAAAATTCACTCTGATCACGCAAAATATTGACGGGCTTCATCAGATGGCTGGCAGCAGGAACATCATAGAGATGCACGGCAATATCTGGCAGGTGAGGTGTACGAAATGCGGGGACGTTCAGCAGAACCACAAGATCCCGCTCGACGAGATACCGCCCAGATGCGGCCTTTGTAATGAGATCGGGAGGCCAAACGTGGTATGGTTCGGGGAGATAATTCCCATGCAGGTGATAGACCGCTCACTCAAAGCTATAGAAGAGTGCGAGGTGATGCTCATTATAGGCACATCGGGGATCGTGGAGCCCGCGGCGTCGATGGGCCTGGTCGCGAAGCAGACAGGTAAGACCGTTATCGAGATAAACCTCGAATACACGCCCAACTCTCCGCTCTTCGACCTGACTATACTCGGAAAATCCGGAGAAATACTCCCCCTTTTGTTCTCGTCCCGTAAGGTATACAGTTGATGTTAATTCGTGCTATTCTGCGGTTCCGCCGCGAGTCTTGACGCCAGTTTGACTGCGGCGATCATGCTCGACGGGTCGGCAACCCCTTTCCAGGCGATATTGAAAGCGGTCCCGTGATCGGGGGAAGTCCTTATTATGGGCAGTCCGAGCGTCATGTTTACTCCCACGTTGAAAGAGACCATCTTGAACGGGATCAGTCCCTGGTCGTGATACATCGCCACTACTGCGTCCCACTTCCCTTTGTTGGCGTAGTAAAAGAGGGTGTCAGCCGGGAGTGGACCTGTAACGCCGACCCCGAGCTTTCTGGCTTCAGCCACCGCGGGCGCTATATGGACGATCTCCTCATCGCCGAAGGCCCCCGACTCCCCGGCGTGGGGATTCAGGCCGCAGACAACGAGCTTGGGATCTTTTATCTTGAATTGATCGACGAGCGCGCTGTACGTGATGTTTATTACCGAAAGCACGCTTTCTTTTGTGATGAGCTTCGGGACTTCCCTGAGCGCGGTATGAATGGTAACGAGTACGACCCTGAAGTTTCCGCCTTCGAACATCATCACCGCGTCGTTCGCGCCCGTAAGCTCTTTCAGCATCTCCGTGTGCCCCGGGAATTTCGATCCCGCGAGGTGTGTGGACTCCTTACTGATCGGCGCCGTAACCACCGCATCTATCCCGCCCGACACCGCGGCCTTCACCGCCTCCCGGATGTAAGCGAGACTCGCCTCTCCCGCTTTCCTGTCCACCCTGCAGGGCTTGAGGTCGCCCGTCCCGAATTCGAACGGATCGAAAATCCGGCAATTTAATTTCAAGTTCGTCAGGTTCGCCGCGGATTCCAGGACTTGACGGCTCCCGTATATCACAGGCGAGCAGACGTCCGATACCTCGGTCGCGTTTACGGCCTTTACGACTATCTCCGGGCTTATCCCGTTCGGGTCGCCCATGGTGATTCCGATTATAGGCTTATCGCTCATACCGGGACTAGTTTAAACGGGGGATTCCGTTATGTATAGAAAATGATTGGCACGGACGATTATCGTTCGAACCTGAAGAGCCTCTCCGCATTCTCGGAAGTCATCTCAGCGATCTCCTCGGGCGTTACTCCTCTCGTGTCGGCGATCGTCTCCGCGACATATCTCACGAAGGCGGGCTCGTTCGTTTTCCCCCTCAACGGCACCGGTGCGAGGTAAGGAGAGTCGGTTTCGATCAGCAGCCTGTCTCCGGGGATTTTTTTTGCCGCGTCCCTTATCTCTTCCGATTTCTTGAACGTTGCTATCCCGGAAAATGAAATATAGAACCCCAGGTCGAGGTACTTTCCGGCTGTCTCGTAATTCCCCGTAAAACAGTGGATCACTCCGGTCCTCTCCGACACTTTCTCGGTCCTGAGTATGTTCATTAGATCTGGGTCGGCGTCCCTGACATGGATTACGAGAGGGAGACGGACGCGGTATGCGATGCCGATATGCGCGGTAAGGGAGATTATCTGTGCGTCTTTTTCGGAGTTCAGATAGTGATAGTCGAGTCCCGTTTCACCCACGGCCACGACCTTGTTCGCGCCCGCCAGCGTCTCTATCTCTTTGAGAGTGCTCCGGTCGGCGGTCTTTGCCGCGTGGGGGTGGATACCCACCGCGGCGAATACGTTTTCGTATATTTCGGAGATCGATACCGTATCGCGGGAGGACGTCAGGTCCGATGATATGGCTATGATTTTCTCTATCCCGTTCTCCCGCGCCCTCGCGAGTGTGCCCGGCAGATCGTCGAGTGAATCCAGATGGGCATGGGTATCGATGAGCATTACTTCTTGGTCTTGTCCTTTATGAGAGTCAGGGCGTGCAGTGTGGAGTCGGTTTTGCGGCCTAATTTCATTTGCTCGCCCTTCTCTTTGAGCAGATCGGTCAATTCGTTCAAAAACTGATTAACGTCTTTAAACGACCTGTACACCGATGCGAACCTCACGTATGCCACTTCGTCTATCTCGTAGAGCTTGTTTATTACCCTTTCGCCTATCTCGCTGCTTTCGACTTCCCTGTCGCCCCTTTCCTGAATCACTCTCTCCAGGTCGGAAACGAAGTTCTCGATGACCTCCATGCTTATGGGGCGTTTCTCGCACGCCTTGATCATACCGGCGATTATCTTGCTGCGGTCGAAGGGTTCCCTCACTCCGCCTTTCTTGATTACGAGGAGCTCCATTTCCTCGACCCTTTCATACGTCGTGAACCGGCTTTTGCAGCTAAGACACTCCCGGCGTCTCCTGATCGACGTATCTTCCTTGGCGAGACGCGAGTCTATAACCTTGCTTTCCAGGCTTGAACAGAATGGGCATTTCATCTAAATGAGCCTGTGTCTATAAACTGGGAATTGGCTGCAAAGCCCCCGGACGTCGTCATTAATCCTCGACAGCACTTTCTCGCTGCCCGGGTTGTTTAATGCCTCTTTTATGAAATCTGCTATTATTTCTATCTCTTTTTCTTTCATTCCTCTCGTCGTGACGGCGGGTGTGCCTATCCTGATCCCGCTCGTTACGGCCGGCGGACGCGGGTCAAAGGGTATGGCGTTCTTGTTTACGGTTATGCCGGCCTGCCCTAGCGTCTCCTCGGCGATCTTTCCGGTGAGCTCGGTCTCTCTCAAGTCGACGAGCACGAGATGGGTATCGGTGCCCCCCGAGACCAGCTTGAGTCCCATACCCGTCAGGCGTTCACCGAGCTTTTTAGAGTTCTTGACGATCTGTATCTGATATTCCTTGAAACCGGGCTCGAGCGCTTCTTTGAATGCAACAGCCTTTGCGGCGATAACGTGCATGAGGGGACCCCCCTGCGTGCCAGGGAACACCCTGCTGTTGACCTTCTTTTCCTGAGCCTCCTTCATCATTACCATGCCGCCCCGGGGCCCTCTCAAGGTTTTGTGCGTGGTAGTCGTAACGAAATCGCAGTGGGGTATTGGGTTCGAATAGAGCCCGGCTACCACGAGGCCCGCCGGGTGAGCGATATCCGCCATCAGAAGTGCGCCTGATTCGTCTGCGATTTCCCTGAATTTCGCGAAGTCGATGTCCCTCGGATACGCGCTCCATCCGGCGACTATGAGCTTCGGCTTATGCTCGAGGGCGAGCCTCCTTACTTCGCTGTAGTCGATGAGGTTCGTATCCTCGGTGACTCCGTACGGGACGACGTTATAGAGCTTTCCGGAGAAATTTACGGGGCTTCCGTGAGTGAGATGTCCGCCGTGCGCGAGGTTCATCCCAAGGATGGTATCCCCAGGCTCGAGGCATGAGAAGTAAACGGACATATTGGCCTGAGCCCCCGAATGGGGCTGTACATTCACCGCATCGCAGCCGAAAAGGGCCTTTGCCCTGTCCCTTGCCAGGTTCTCGGCGATGTCCACGAACTCGCACCCGCCGTAGTACCTCTTGCCGGGAAGACCCTCCGCGTACTTGTTCGTCAGCACCGAGCCCAGGGCCTCCAGGACCGCTTCGCTCACGTAGTTTTCGGAAGCGATGAGCTCCAGTTTATACTCCTGGCGCTCGACTTCGGACTTGATCGCGCGGTAAATTTCCGGATCTACTATTTCGAGCTTCGACATCTGATACATACCCCCTCAATTCAAGTAAAGCCTATCCAAGATTGGACGAATTGGCAAGCCGGTCGCTCTGCACTGAAGCGGGCGGAAGTCTCAATACCGGGCGACCATGATTGAGTCTCATTGGTATCAGCACCAGCTTGTAATCGTATATGTAATTAATTAATCTGCGGGGCGCGGGACCGTCGGATTGCATGTACATGAGTATTTTATTACAATAAAGTTTGGCGTTCAGCGATTCAGAAAAAATATATGTATATAAATAAAATTCTGACAGGGAAACCGCGAGTGTTTCCCTTCTCGGATTCGGCCGTACGGGGTTTTTATTGTGAAGAGCAAATTGAAGCATCACATCGTGCCGGAGATGGGTCAAAAGCCGGCAGCGCTCGATCTCATAGAACCTGTCAAAGCTGTCCGGGATGGTGTGAGTTCTTCCGTTCCGTATAACAGCGAGAGTGCAGCCGACGTGGATTTCTTTTTCGGCCTTTTAGAGGAATCGCCCGATGTTTTTTTCAGCCTTACCCCGGGAGGCACTATTACCTATATCAATCCTGCAATTGAGTCGCTTACCGGATGGGAGCGCGACATGTGGATAGGTATGCAGTTTTCCGATCTGCTCGTCAACGATACGGGGGATAACACGGCGCACAATTACCTCGAATTTGAGGGCGGGGGGCAGAGAAGGGTTTTTGAAGCCGATATCCGTTTAAGAGGAGGCGGTTCCGTAAGTACCGAGGTGTCGGTTTCGCTGCGTACGGAGAGGGGCGGTGTCACGGGTATCATCGGCTCACTCAGGGACAACACAGGAAGGAAGCTCTCCGACGAGGCGCACGCGCTCCAGGAGAAACGGATCAGGTCCCTCTATGAGATCTCGGCCGAACCCGGCATGGGTATCGAAACACAGCTCGTCGAGACACTCAAGACGGGCGCTGACATGCTGTCTATGGAAGTTGCGGGAGTCGGCCGGATTGCCGGTAAGAATTGTACGGTTCTATATTGCTATGATGAGATGGGGAGAGTGACGCAGGGCCTCGAATGTGAGCTTTCACAGACTTACTGCAAAATTACACTCGCCAACGACGACGTTCTTGCCATAGACCATGTGGTCGGATCCGAGTATCGAAATGAAGAGTTCTATAGGGTCTTCGGGTTCGAGTCTTATATCGGTGTACCTTTGCGGATTAACGGAAAGATATTCGGGACGCTTAATTTTGCAAGTCTCCATCCGCGGAAGAAGCCTTTTACAACGGCGGACAAAGATTTTATAAGGCTCATGGGGCGCTGGATCAGCACGATGATAGAGCGTAAACAAGCGGAGGACATGCTGAAGGAAAAAGAGGAGTTGTACCGCACGCTCGTCGAGAACGCGCATGACCTCATTCTCGAGATATTGTACGACGGACGGATAATGTACACCAGCTCCAACCATAAAGAGATATTGGGGTATAAGCAGGATGAACTTTTAGGAAAGAATGTGTTCGAATTGATGCACCCTGAAGACCGCTCGGCGGTTATGTCCGCCTTTATTCAGGGCTTCGGAAGGGGTTCGGCCAGGAGAGTCGTTTACAGGTACAGGCATAAAAACGGAGAGTGGCGCTGGTTCGAAGGCACCGGGAAGCCGTTCAGGACGTCCACGGGGGAGATCAGGGCGATAGTGGATACGCGTGATATCACCGAGCGGAAAAAAACCGAAGAACAGATTCAGGAATCGCTCAAGCGGAAGGAGTCTCTCTTGAGGGAGATACACCACAGGGTAAAAAACAACCTCCAGGTCATATCGAGCCTGTTGAGCCTACAGTCCGATTATGCGAAGGACGAGGAGTCTCTCGCCCTTTTCTATGAGAGTCAGAGCAGGATATCCACTATAGCTTTGATCCACGAAAAGCTCTACCAGTCGAGGAATATAGACGAGATAAAGATGCTCGACTATATTACGGACCTGACCAGAAACCTGCTTAGGATTTATAAAGATTTCGGGGAAAATGTACACGTTCAAATAAATGCGTACGATGTCTCTATAGACGTCGATCAGGCTATACCCTGCGGGCTTATCATCAACGAGCTTTTCTCGAATTGCCTCAAACACGCGTTCCAATACCTAGACAGTGAAAATCCGGCCGGAAGGACCAGGAACAAAGTGTCGGTGGAGATAAATTCGGATTCCGACGGGGTACTCACTCTCTCGGTAAGAGACAACGGAGTCGGGTTCCCCGATAACGTGGATTTCCGGAATACGAATACCCTCGGTCTTCAGCTCGTCTGCACTCTTACGGATTAGCTCAAGGGGACAATAGAGCTCCAGAACCGGAACGGGGTCATGTTCAATATTGTTTTCCCGATATCGACGAAGAATAGCGGGGGTAACGAATAAGGACAGCAGAATCAGGTGTTGATCGATACATCAAAGCTCCCGAGGTTTACTTTCGCGGCGAGCCCGTTCTTCCAGCAGATGTCCCTTGCATGTCCCTGCAGCTCTTTTGGCGCCATGAGAGTAAATTTCACGCCTAGCTCGGATAGTTCTTTCCATTTAGGGACCCTTTCGTTATTTATCGTCTCCCTTGTCTCCACTTCGACTATCTGCACGACCTGGCCGTAATTTACAAGGACTATGTCCGGGTATTTCCCCTTGTACTCGAAGTTTCTCTCTTCACCGGGGTTGATGCGCACTTCGCTGTAAAGCCTCGAATACTTCTCGTGCACTTTCCTTATGACCCAGTCGTGGAGGAACTGTTCATCCGTTGATCTTGCCATATCTCTCTCCCCACATGAGCTTGGTCTTCAAGATGGTGAAGTAATCTCTGAAAGGGGATTTAATAAGTTTTACGACGGTATCGGATTTTCTGACCTCTATCACGTCCCCGGTCTTGAGCCTGATCCCGATCTGCCCGTCGAGTGTCAGGTAGGTGTCCGGCTCCTGTGTGGTTATTTTTATTTCGACCTTCATCTCGTTAGAAACCACGAGCGGCCTGTTTGTCAGCGTATGGGGACATATCGGCGTGATTATGGTGACCGGCAGGGCAGGGTGAACGATCGGTCCTCCCGCCGAGAGGGAATAAGCGGTGGAACCCGTAGGTGTCGAAAGTATTATACCGTCAGCCTTATACGTTGTAACGTGTGATCCTTCTATGTAAATTTCGAGGTCAATTATCCGCGCAACGGCCTCTTTATTGATAACCACGTCGTTCAGGACCTCGTAGTGTTTCGCTCCTGTTTTCCCCCTCCTGACCGTCGTCCGGAGCATCTGCCGGTCCTCGATTTCATAATCGCCGCTCAGGATCCTCTCCATCATCGGATAGACCTCGTCAACGGTAATCTCGGTCAGAAACCCGAGTCCCCCCAGGTTTATTCCCAGAATCGGCGTCCCGTGCTCGCACGCGAGCCTGGCTACGCCGAGGAACGTCCCGTCCCCGCCGAAGACGAGTATGATGTCCACGAGCTCCGGGATTTCGGCTGCGGGGACTGATTTCCGGCGGCGGATTTTTTTCCCGATCTCCTGCTCGAAAATTACCTCGACGCCCTTCGCGTTAAACCACTCGCTCAGTTCTTTCGCAATTTCATAGGCCTTGTCTGTATTCGTCTTCCCGATTATTCCGATTCTCAAAATTGCTTACCTCACGGACTTATCTGAATTATAGGCGATATCGACGGATAAATATAGCGCCCCATATATGGAATCAAAGTCTCGGAGCGCGGCCTCGGGTACGGCGACGCCTGTCCCGGATTTAGAGGAGTTTCTCTCCCGCCTGCATCAGAAGATACGCTTTTATGAATTCGCTCAGGTCGCCGTTAAGAACGGGTTCGACGTTCCCGGTCTCGAATCCGGTCCTGTGGTCCTTGATCATTCTGTATGGATGAAGCACGTAGGAGCGTATCTGGCTGCCCCACCCGATCTCCTTTTTCGTTGCATGCATCTCGTCTATCTTTTCCCTCTGTTTCTCCTTCTCGAGCTCGTAGAGCCTCGCTTTCAGGATTTTCATGGCCGTAGCCCGGTTCTGGTGCTGGGAGCGTTCGTTCTGGCAGCTTACTACTATCCCCGACGGCATGTGGGTTATTCTTATCGCGGAATCCGTCTTGTTTACGTGCTGCCCGCCTGCGCCGCTAGCCCGGTAGGTATCCACCCTCAAGTCTTTCTCATCTATCTCGACCTCAATGCTCTCGTCGATTTCGGGGGATACGAAAACCGACGCGAACGAAGTATGCCTCCTCTTATTCGCGTCGAACGGGGATATCCTGACTAACCTGTGGACCCCGCTTTCACACTTCAGGTAGCCGAAGGCGTAATCACCCTTCACGAGGAACGTAGCGCTCTTCATGCCGGCCTCGTCCCCTTCCTGATACTCTACGAATTCGGTCGTAAAGCCGTTGAGCTCGGCGTATCTCAGGTACATTCGGAGGAGCATCTCTGCCCAGTCCTGGGCTTCGGTGCCTCCTGCCCCCGCGTTTATCGATACGATCGCGTTCCTCTCGTCGTCGGGCTCGCCGAGTATCCGTTTGAACTCGAGCGTTTCGACCCGGCTCTTGATTTCCGAGAGCTTCTCCCTTGCCTCCCTCGCTGCCGCCTCGTCTTCCTCCTCGATGGAAAGCTCTTCCAGTACCTCTACGTCCTCGAGGTCGCTCGATAGTCTCTTCAGGCTGTCGAGGGTGTTTTTAATACGGGACTGCTCCCTCAGGATTTCCTGCGCCTTCTCTGCGTTGTTCCAGAAACCCTCCTTCCCCGTTATCTCTTCTAATTCCTTAAGGCGTAAATTCTTTCCGGGGAGGTCAAAGAAAGTCTCCCAAGACTACGAGTCTCTTCTTAAGTTCCTGTATTTGTTCTTTGTTTTCTCCAAACATGCCGTTCTCCCTGTTAATCTATGTAAATAATATATGGGTTGAGTAATCAAAAGCAAGGAAAGTTGAATTATCCGTAGTTTTGGGTAAATTCTTATGCTTTTAACACGGCTTGGATCATAAGATTTAATACCGGAATATATGGGCGGGCATCGGGCCTCTACCGCGGGCGCGGCAGAAACGCCTGCCGGAGGGTCGTACGGTTCGACAGTCCGGCCGTTAGAAAATACGAAAGCAAAATCATTACAGAGGAGAATCGGAAAGTGAAAAATTACATATTTACTCCGGGGCCGGTCGCTGTCCCAAGCGAAGTTCTCATTGAGATGGCAAAGCCCATCATGCACCACAGGACGAAGGAATTCGAGGCCATCTTTGCAGAGGTGAGAGAGGGGCTTAAATACATATACGATACGAAGCAGGAGGTATTTGTCCTCGCTGCGTCCGGGACCGGGGCGATGGAGGCTGCAGTGGTCAATACGCTCTCCCGCGGCGATAAGGTGCTCGTCGTCAACGGCGGTAAGTTCGGCGAGAGGTGGGGAAAGATTTGTAAGGCGTTCGGCCTCGACACACAGGAGCTAATGGTCGAATGGGGCCATTCGGTGGACCCCGCCGATATCGAAAAAGCGCTCGAGAAGGACCCGTCGATCCGAGCCGTTCTGGTACAGGCGAGCGAGACCTCCACAGGCGTAATGCACCCGACGAAGGAAATCGCCGATATTACGAGACATAGAGACGACGTAATTCTGATAGTCGACGGCATCACGGGCGTGGGCGTGTTCCCGCTCCCTTTCGACGAGATCGGCATTGACGTGATGGTAGGGGGCTCGCAGAAGGCGTTCATGCTGCCTCCGGGACTGTCGTTCGCCGCCATGAGCGAAAAGGCCTGGAAGTTCAATAAGACTTCGGACCTACCGAAATATTATTTCGATTTCAAAGCCGCCCAGAAAAACGCGGAGAAGAATACGACCCCTTATACACCGGCCGTAACCCTGATTATCGGACTCGCCGCCGTGCTGAGGAGGTTCAGGGAAGAGGGTAGGGAGAACATGTTCAAACGTCACGCCAGGCTCTCTCTCGCCATGAGGGAAGGGATGAAGGCGATAGGGCTCGATATATACGTGAAGGACGTCCCGAGCCCCGCGCTCACTACGGTGATCGCCCCGCCGGAAATAGGCTCCTCGAAGGTTATCAAGGCGCTCAGCAGCGAATTCGGTATAACGGTCGCCGACGGTCAGGACCAGGCCAAGGGAGTGATATTCAGAGTTTCACATATAGGCGATATAGACAAGACGGATACGTTGTTCTTCATATCGGCCATAGAAAGCGTGCTCCACAAGCTCGGCTACAAGTTCAATTACGGGGCCGGGACGAAACAGGCGTCTGAAATCTTATTCGGAGATCAATAGAGGGGGCGTCCTCAAGGGCTTTTATTGACCTGAGGCGCCCGGCGGCAGTTGAGAAAAATAAGGTTTATCCACCTTTCCGACATTCACATCGGCCTCCTTACGCACGGCAGGCTGAACCCGTCGACCGGGCATAACACCAGGCTCGAAGATATACTAAAATGTCTCGATCACGTACTGGAAACGGCCGCCCGGGAATCCGTCGATCTAATACTCATCGCCGGCGACGTGTTCCACAGGGAGAACCCGCTTCCCGCGGAAGAGATAGAATTCGCACGCAGGATCGGAAAGGCGGCCGGTAAAGACGGAGCCTGTGTCGTTATGGTGCTCGGGAACCACGATTACTCGTCTTCCGGCATAGGCGCATCCGCCGTGGAAATCTTCCCCGCCCTCGACATCGAGGGCGTTACTATAGCAAGAAAACCCGAAGTGATCGAAGTAAAAACGAAAAGCGGTTTGGTCCAGGTCGCCTGCCTCCCGTGGGCGGGCAGGGGGGCGCTGCTCTCGAGGGAAGAGTACAAATCCCTTTCCTCTCAGGAGCTCCAGGCGGAGATCGAAAGGAGACTGATCGCGATAGTCCATAGCCTCGCTGAGAAGACCCAGCCGAAAGACCCCGCGGTATTACTCGCGCACGTGTCCGCCAGGGGTGCGAGACTATCCGGTACGGAAACGGACACGCTTACGACCTCGGACCCGGTCGTCCCGGTGACGGTGCTCGCGGACAGCGCTTTCCAGTATGTCGCGCTCGGGCACATACACAGGTTCCAGGACCTGAACGAGGGCGATGCCCCCCCGGTAGTTTATTCGGGAAGCATCGAGAGGATCGATTTCACCGAAGAGAAGGAGAAAAAGGGTTTTGTACTCGGCGAAATCTCGGAGTCGGAAACGGGATGGGAATGCATCTATCAGTTCAGGGAAACGCCGGCGAGGAGATTTATCACTATCGATCTCGGAGAAATTGACGAGGACCGGAAGAGGCTCCTCGTCCCCGATGGAATTTCTCCCGGGGATACGGAGGGGGCGGTAGTCAGGGTCAGGTACGAGGTCGGGAGTCCCGGAGAGGAAGTCGACGAAAAGGAGATAAGGTCGGCATTCGGGGGCGCTCAGTCGCTCAGGATCGAGCGGGTCTTCTCCAAGCCCAAAAAAACGATGAGGCAGACCGAGCTTTCGAAGACCATGAGCGTGCTCGACGCGCTCGATAAGTATGTGCAATCAAAGCCCGAGCTCAAGAAGATAGGCCCCGAGATGAAATCCTTCGCGGAGAAGCTCCTCCGGGAGAACGAGTGATCATCCCGCTCATTTTCCGCCCGGAGAATCTTCGTAACATGTGCTGAACGCGGACCCGCACTCTTTTGTTTCCAGCTGAAGCGTAACGTGTGTTATATGAAATTTCCCCGAAAGCTGGTCCTTGATGTCGCTTATGAGCTTTTCGCTCTTATACATGTCGTCCACGACCAGGTGTGCGCTGAGCGCGTCGAATCCCTGCGTGAGCGTCCACGCGTGAAGGTCGTGCACGCCGAGCACGCCCTCGTGGGAGCATATCGAATTCTGAACGGCCTTGAGATCGACGCCCCGCGGCGTGCCTTCGAGCAGTATATGCACCGACTCCCTTAAAATAACCCACGCGCTCCTCAATATAAGGACCGAGACGAGGACGCTTATGATGCTGTCCGCATAGTACCATCCCGTGAGGAGCATCACTACGCCCGCGACTACGGCGCCCGCGGAACCGAGCGCGTCGCTCATGACGTGATACAGCGCGCCCCTGATGTTTAGATTTACGCTCTTATACCTGGACAGCATATAGGCCGAGCCTAAATTCAGGACCAGGCCCACGATTGCCACTACCGTCATCTCAAGGCTTTTAACCTCCTGGGGGACCTTAAACCTTTCGTACGCTTCTATGATAATGACGCCCGAGATAACGAACAGGAGTATCCCGTTGATGAGCGCGGCGAGAATTTCGGCCCTGTAAAACCCGTAGGTATTGCTGAGTGTCGGCGGTTTAACCGAGAACCAGAGAGCGAGATACGCCAGGGAGAGCGCAAATACGTCCGTCAGCATATGCGCTGCGTCCGAGAGGAGGGCAAGACTGCCGGTATAGAACCCGGAAGCCGCCTCCACCACCATGAAGGAGGCGGTTAGTATGAGGACGATTATGAGCGTTTTTTTTTCTTTCGTGTTTTTTACGTCGTGAGTGTGATCGTGACGCTCCATCGGAATAAAAATACATAGACCCGGCCCGTGAGTCAAAGAACCGCTTTGCTTGCGCCGGCTTTAAGTCGCCGGATTCATTCCGGTTTCTTTAAAATGCTTTTCCCTGAGCGGGCCGCTGTCGATCTCCGAGAGCAGGTAGCCTATCTGATACTGGTCGCCCGGGTAAAAATAAAGCTTTATCCCCTGAGGCGTGACGAAATATAGCCCCTCTTTTCTGGTATGTTCCGGGAGGTCCACTTCATAGACCGGATAGCCTACCGTGCCCGCTCCGATGTTGACGGGTCTTCTGTCGTCTCTCAGCTTCCTGATGCTTTCTGCGATATCCCAGACCTTTGGAAATATCTGACCTTTGACCGTTAGCTTCATTCCCGACCCCCGTGAAGTCTCGGTCCCGACGGACCAGGGTTTTGACGGTAACCGATTAGTTTTATATTTTTGATATCTGCACCTTCGTAATCATTCCCACACATGTAATAATCATATCCAGCTTTTTGTCCCGCTCATAGACGTAACGCTCTCCGAGCTTATTTCCGCATTCCGCGCATTCCCCCGCGCCGCCCTCCGTGTACCGCACCCCGCATTCCGCACAGTGCATTCCCTTCTCTTCATACCATGCGAGATGGGAGTATATGAGCTCGTTCAGGCCCCTCTTGCCGAGCGAGTCCGCCCACTCGGACAGGTCGCGTATCATTTGTGATCTGAACTTTTCCGGGACTTCTCCCAGGCGTCCGGAATATATCTCTTCTTCGTTCACCAGGATTCTGCAGTAAAAAGTGGAAAGCTCTTCCATGTCCAGCCGTGATTTTATCCGCTCATGGCCTCTGCTCCGAGGACCCTGGATACCGCGATTTGGATCTGGTCCACAGAGAAAGGTTTTTTAATTATATTATAAGCGCCCTCGTCCGTGAGCTCGTCGGGGAGCTGTTCTCCCGGCCTTGAGCTTATAATAACCACAGTTGAGTTAGGGTCTATCATCTTGATTTCCCTCAGGAGCTCGAGGCCGTTTTTATTAGGTATGGAGAAGTCGAGGAACGTAATGTCGAAATGGTTCTTTTTTATAAGCTCTATCGCCTGTTCGCCGCTTTCAGCGGTCATCACGTTATGTCCCGTGCTCGAAAGGCATTCGCTCACGATGTCTCTTATGAACTCCTCGTCGTCGATGATCAGCACGTTCCCCTTTCTCCTGAGCTCGATCACCTTTGCGTTCTGGAATTTCTCTGCCGGTTCGGTTTCCGCGGCTTTCGACACGGTTTGTATGTTCGGGAGGTGAATCGTGAATGTCGTGCCTTTGTTGAGCTCGCTCGAGACTTCGATCCTGCCGCCGTGTCTCTCGATGATCGCGTATATGACCGAAAGGCCGAGGCCCGTTCCCGATTTTGATCCTTCGCTCTGTTTTGTCGTGAAGAAGGGCTCGAATATCCTCGACAGGTTCTCTTGAGGGATACCTGCCCCCGTATCCGAGAAGTCGATTCTCACATAATTACCCGCGAGCTTCGTGCTGATGGCTATGGCGCCGCCCTGGGGCATGGCGTGTTTCGAGTTAATTGCCAGATTGAGGAATACCTGCTGTATCTCCCCGAGGTTCATCCTGATGGCCGGGACCTTCTCGTAGCTCCGGAGTATCCTTATGCCTTCTGTCTCGAAGGTGTGTTCTACGAGTCCCAGGGCGTCGTCTATGATGCTCTCTATCTGGGCTACCTGGAATTCTTCTCCTTTTTGCCTCGAGAAGGAAAGGAGCTTGTTAACTATCTCGACAGCCCTGTCGGAAGCCTTCTCTATGACCTTCAGGTCTTTCCTTGCGCTTTCCAGGTCCTGCCTCGTGAGCGCGAGGCTCGTATAACCGATAATACCCGAGAGAATGTTGTTGAATTCGTGCGCCACTCCGGCGGCCAGCTGCCCTACACCGGACATCTTCGCCGAGTGTATTAGCTGCGCTTCGAGTTTCTTCTTCTCCGTTATATCCTCAGTCGCGGCTATCACACCGAAGATCTCTTTCGTCTCGAAGTCGATCAGCGGCGACAGAGTTACTTCGAGAAACTTACTGTCGTGTCTCACTTCGTGTTTCGTCGAATACGACGGATCGCTCAATATCTTCGGCACTATGGTGTCAAAATTAATCCCCTGGAATAACGAGCTCAGTTTTTCACCTGCGCAGCTCCTGCCGAATATCTCGGAGGTCTTAGGGTTTGCGGTTTCGACGATGAGGTCCCTGTCTGTCGTTATAATGCTCTCGATCGTGCTGTTGAGCGTGTTCTCGAGCTGTCTGTTCCTCTCCTGCACCTTCAGCTCGAGGTTGGTGTTCAATTCCTTGAGGTCGCTCAGCAGGCGGGTGTTCTCCTTGTGGAGCTCGTACCTGTCGGCGGCATGTTCGATTACGCTTCTGAGTTTTCCGTAGTCAAGCGGTTTGATCAAATAGTCGAAGGCTCCGTTCTGAACCGCCTCTACCGCTGTTTCCAGCGAAGCAAACCCGGTCATGAGTATTACCGGTATGTTCGGGTCCTTCTTCTTGATTTCTTCGAGGAGGTCGATGCCGCTCTTTACCGGCATTTTGATGTCCGAGAGCACCACGTCGATGCGGGATGTCCTCAGGTATTCGGCTGCTTTCTCGCAGTTGTTGGCGACTACGACTTCATATCCTTCCTTGGTCAGTATGTCGGATATGATCTTTAATATCAGCTGTTCGTCGTCAACGACCAGCACCCGCTTCTTATTGTCGTTCATCTGCCTCTCCCGCAGTAATATTATAGTTGTTTGATGGAAGTTCAATCGTAATAGTTGTGCCTGTTCCTTTCTCGCTCTCGACTATTATCCTGCCTTTGTGTTTTTCTATGATCTTATAGGCTATCGAGAGTCCGAGACCGGTCCCCATATCCTTCTTCGTAAAAAACGGATCAAAAATCTTCGAGATGTCTTCCCTGTCTATGCCGATGCCTGTGTCCTTGAAGTGAATGTATATCTGGTGGTCGTTTCCGCTCGCGAATTCGTCCCACCGGGTCGAGGTCACTATCGAAAAGTCACCGCCTTTCGGCATTGCCTGTACCGCGTTTAGAATTATATTGATGAATACCTGCCAGAGCTGATTGGGATCCGCCATTATCTGCGGCAGGTCCTCGTCGAGGCTCAGCGTGAGGTTTATATCGTTGTCGGACAGCTGCTTCCGTACGAGTATAACGACGTTCTCTAGCACGCTGTTTATGTTCACCCTCTCGAAATAGGGCGGCTCGGCTTTCGAGAACTTGAGCAGGCTGTCTATGAGCCGGTTCGTTCTGTCGATCTCGTGCTTGATATAATCGAGGTACTCTCCCACCACTTCCGCATTCTCTTTGTCCATCATATATGTGGAGATGTAGTATCTGGCGCCCTCGATGATGTTGAGCGGGTTCCTTATCTCGTGTGCGACGCCCGCCGCGAGCTGTCCGATCGCGGACATCTTTTCCGCGTGCACGAGCTGCGCCTGGGTGTCCTTGAGCTCCTTGTTCGTTTTCTCGAGCCTTTTCGCGTAGTCCTCGACGAGTTTGAACGCGAGCGCGTTCTCAAGGGCTATTGCGCTCTGGTTCGCCATGAGCTTGAGCAGGTTCACGTCACGCGAAGTATACGATAGCCCCGACTTTTTATCGCCTAGTGCTATAAAACCTATGAGTTGTTTTTTGAAAAAGAGCGGAATGATGAGAGACGCATTAAACCTCTCGAATTCCGGCATGAGCTTTTGAGAGTTGTGAAAATACCTCTCGTCCGCTATGAGGTCTTCCTTGAATATCTCGTTGCCGTGGAAATTGAGCTGCTGTATGAGGATGTTGTCTTCTTCAAGCGTCGTGTCCTGGGAGCTTCGGACCTCGCCTTTTTTATAATACCGCTCATATGACCCAAGGTCCTGGTTGTATATGAAAACGGAGACCGGGTTCGAGAACATCGTGTTCTCCACGATTTCGATGATCTTATCGATTATCTTTTCAAGGCTCAGTAGCGAGGTCATCGCATAGCTCACTTCCTCCACGGTCCCCCTGTAGTCGTATTTCTTTCTGAAGAAGGTCAGGTCCACGAGGTCCTGTATCCGGTTCTTAAGCGGGTTGAGTGCTATGACGAGGAATCCGCTCAGGATCACGAAGAAAGCGGGGTTCTTCCAGCCTCCGTACTTTGCGAAGGCGACGTTGAATCCGAGCACGGTGAGGGCGAAGACGCATCCGACTGCTCCGGTAAGGAGCCCGTATGTGATCGCCTTTTCAATGATGACGTCGATGTCGAAGAGCTTGTGTTTTACTATAGAGTATGCGATCGACACGGGGAATATGATCACGGGGAGGGCCATCAGGTTATAGGGCAAGCTTATTTTAAAGACAGTGATGCAGGCTACCACGGAAGCCGGGACGAGCAGGCCGAAAACGCAGCCGAGTAAAATTATTTGCGCGCGTTGTTTTTCGAGCGCCGATGCCGGATTCAGGTAGGTCACGAGAGGGGAAATAGGGAAGATCATGGTGCTCAGCACTACGTAAATCCAGCTTGCGGTATTAATGTATTTCCATATTTCATAGTTGTAAAAGAAGATGAACTGAAGAACGAAGAGCATCCCGGAAACAAATAAAAAGAATATCGACACTATATTGTGCGTTATTCCCTTCAGCTTGGCGTCGGACGGGAAAATAAACATCAGATATATTCCGAATAGCGGGCTGAATATCCAGAAAAAGAAGGTCATCTGGTCGAACAAATAGACGGCCTGCGCATCGAACGATCCGACAAACCAGATACTTATAGAAGCACAGAAGAGGAAGAACGCCTTACTTGCCCTCAGGTGCGGCTTCATCTGAAGCACCATGACGCCGATGATGAGGAACACGACGCCTATCGCGTAAATGATTCCGAACATTTGAAGCATCTCTCGCAGCGTCAATCTCTCCACCGGGATCGTAACGTCGAACGACGCGCCGCTCCTTTCTATCTTGTATACAATGTCGGACCCGGCCGGGTATTTGTCGATTATCTCGAAGACCTCGTCGGGGCTTCTGACCGGTATGCCGTTCACTCCCTTTATCTTGTCCTTAAACCTCTTCAGCATTTCACCGTTGACCGCCTTCGGCGAAATATCCGTTACGACGAGGTTCTTATAGAAGAAAAATCCGGGGTAGGGTTTGTTCACCCTGTTGAGACCCAACAGGAAATTCCCAATGCAGAAGATGATCAGAACGAACGCAACTATGCTGAATACCGATTTCTGGATGTTCGTTCCGTTCCCCTCCGATAAGGACAATTGTCTGTCAGCCATTAGTTCATTCGCTTACTGCCGGTATTTTTGAATACATCTCCCAGTGGAGGTCGACCTTTCCGCCAAGGTTCTCCACTATGCGCCGCGAGCCCAGGTTGTCTTCCAGTACCCACGTGCCGGCCACCTTCTCGTACCCGTTCCCGATCATCGCCTCACAGACTCTACTGAGGAGTACGGTGCCGATCCTCCTCCCTTTAAATTCGTCCATGAGACCCATGATCATTAATACGCCTTCCTTGATCCCTCTCAGCCTGAGGGGCAGCGTTACGAGCTTGTGGGGTTTCAGCTCCCCGTTCAATCCCCTGAACACGGAAGCGTATTGCGGGAATCCCCCTATGAAGCCTATGGCCTCTCCCCCGGATTCTGCGATAAGCCAGTATTCGGGAACGATCAGACTCTTGAACTCGTCCGCGATCTCTATGAATTCATCGGTGTCGAACGGGACATTGCCCCAGAGCTGAGCCAGGGAATTATTGAAAATCCTGACCACGCTCCTGACCTCGTTCTCCCAGTCGGATTTGTTCATTCGCCTTATCTTTATATCCGGCAGATCCGATTCCCGGGAGTATTTCATTATCGCTTTGACGTTGTCGGGGGATTTAAGGTCTATCGTATAATGCAGGAGTTTTTTAACCGGTCCGAACCCCGCATTGGTGAAGTAGTCGTGGTAGTAGGGCTGGGTGTATACCTGGAGGAAAGACGGAATCTTGCCGTAGTTGCTCGAGAGCAGACCGCCGCCGAAAAGGCCGAATATCCCGTTCGCCGGTCCTTGTATCTCCGTACATCCTTCGCTCGTAAGAAAATCTTCCGCTTTCTTTAGCATCAGTCCCACGGCTTCTTGCTTTTCCGGGAGGGCTTCGAAGAACCCCAGGAACCCTTTGTTCGTATCGTGATAGCGGTTGTAGTAATTGTCGATGAACGCGCTTACCGTCCCGATTATCTCCCCGTTCTCCTCCACAACGAACCTCTTCCCATAAACCTTCCTGAAGTAGTAGTAGTCGTTCGATACGAGCTTAACGTGGTCCTTTATCAGGAAGTAAGGCACCCACGCCGGGTAGTCCTTGTAAACCTTCCACGAGAACCTGACCGATTTTTCGATCTCCTCCCTGGAGGATATTTCTCTCACGGTGTATTTTTCGGATTCGGGCACGCTGAGTGAGACCGGCCTGCCTATTATCCCGAATTCCCTGCCAAGCTTTTCGACCACTTCGAGCGTCTTGTCGATGTCTTCGCGCGTGTGCGTGGCCATCACGCTGAACCTGAACCTCTCCTGCCCCTTAGGCACGGCAGGGTGCGGTATCGCGTTTACGTATATTCCTTCCTCGTGGAACCTCCTGCTCATCTTTTTCTGCGTAAGCTCGTCGCCGGTCATTACCGGGATGATCGCCGACTCCGTCTGTCCGGTTTTGAATCCCAGGGATTTCAGGCTTTCCTTCATGTACTTGATATTCTTCCAGAGGTTCTCGTGCAGCGACTTGTCGGTTTCCATTACTTCGATAGCAGCCAGTACGGAGGCCGCCACCGACGGTGGGAAGTTGGACGAGAAGAAAAAGGACCTGGTGTAGTACCTGAGGTAGCTTACTACTTCTTTCGTCGAGGCTATGAAGCCGCCGATGCCGCCCAGTGATTTGCTCAGCGTGCCCATTACGATATCTATCTCGCCGGGCTTCATTTTAAAATGGCTGGGCGTCCCTTTTCCTCGGTCCCCTATGACACCCGTGGCGTGGGCTTCGTCCACCATGACCTTGGCGCCGTACCTGTGGGCTGTCTCGGCTATCTGCCGGAGCGGGGCTATGTCCCCGTCCATGCTGTACACGCCGTCGACTATCACTATCTTTCCTTTAAAGTTTTCTTTATTTCTTTTTAATACGTTTTCGAGGCTCCCGACGTCCGAGTGCTTGAACGTCCTGAATGTGCCTGTGGACAGCATACAGCCGTCTATAATGCTCGCATGAGCGAGTCTGTCTATGACCGCGAGGTCTTCACTCTTTACGAGTGCCTGTATGCATCCGAGGTTGGTGACGTAGCCGCTCGGAAAGATTATCGCGTCCTCGGCTCCCTTGAG
>JBGSVA010000099.1:0-60658 GCA_041753155.1 Thermodesulfobacteriota bacterium
CCTGGGTCTTGCGCCTAACCGCTTTTTAGCCAAGGTGGCGACCGATATGGAG
Source organism: Thermodesulfobacteriota bacterium (assembly GCA_041753155.1). Taxonomy (GTDB): domain Bacteria; phylum Desulfobacterota_D; class UBA1144; order Nemesobacterales; family UBA2774; genus 2-12-FULL-53-21. Next base: position 53 of record JBGSVA010000099.1, read on the forward strand.
AAGCCCGACGGGTTTACGGTTATAACGAAGGAAGACCTTCCGCATAAATTATATTCCCTCTCGCTTACCGACCTGCCGGGCATAGGAAGAAGGATGCATAAGCGCCTTAAGCTTCATGGCGTGGGCACGGTAGAGGAGCTGTGCGGATTATCCGAGAATAAGATCACGGCCGTCTGGCAGAGTGTCCTGGGGAAGCGTTTCAGGCTTATGCTCATGGGGGAGGACGTAACCGAGCCTGAAACCGGGAGGAAGACCGTAAGTCATTCCCACGTGCTCGCGCCTAAGCTCAGGACCGAAGCAGGGACGCGGGCCGTCTTCGTAAGGCTTATGGACAAAGCCGCTTTCAGACTGAGGAGGCTCGGGTATCTGGCGGGAAAGATGGTCGTCAGGATAGACTATCTCGGCGGGGAAGCGAGCTGGAAAGTGAGCGCGGACGTCCGTGAGAGGAACGATACCCAAACGATGATCGAGGCGTTCTCTCCGCTCTGGGAAAAGAGACCCGGGAGACGGAAACCGCTCCGTGCGTCCGTCATATTTACGGACCTGACTCCGGCAAGCGATACCAGCTTCCCCCTTCTTTCCGGGGAGAGGAAGCGTGACAGGGTCGCAAACACCCTCGATAAGATAAACGAGCGGTGGGGGGCGAGCAGCATCTATTACGGGGCGATGCACGGGGCTTCAGAGTCTGCGCCCCTCAGGATAGCGTTCACGTCTATTCCGGATTTAGTTGCCGAAGGGAATAAAAAAAAACAGAACCTGCGCAGGCCGGGGAAGCATTGAGCGCCTTACTGAATTCTATACCCTGATATTCTACACATCAGCCCCGCGGCCGCGGCCCTTCTTCCCGAGCTTCTTCACGGCTTTCCTGCTCTCGTCGGCTACCTTGCCTATGGGGAAGAAAAAGAGGTACTGCCCCGTGTCCTTGAGAACGTCGAACGCCCTCGACGATACCCTGTCGAAAAACTGCACGGTCTTTCCGTCCGTTATGAGCACCCAGTTCTGGGGCTGCTTCAGGACTTCGGGCATTTTTTCCTTGAGGAAGGTAAGGACTTCCCTGAACCGGCTGACGGGTATGCCGTTTTTCTGGAGCGATACGAGCCACCTCAAGACTATGAAGTCCTCGGTCGAGTAGAGCTTGGGTACCCCCCTTCCCTTCGAGCTCCTCAGGCTCGGCACTATGAGCCCCGTGTGCTCGTAGTAATAAAGATGGTCGAAATCGAGCTTGACGCCTTCTAACGCCTCTATGAGCTGTATGACGTCTTTACTCTTGAGCCCGGCCTGCAGCCTTCCCTGAGTTTCAGGTTTTTCCCTGGCAGCATTTTCCGCTCTCTTTTTCACCTTATGTTTTCCGAGAAAACAATCGAGCCGGGTATTCTGACTTCAAAATATCACAAACGTCCCGCTAACGCAAACCCGCTTGACACCCACCTGTGACACCACTATGTTTCTAAAGAAAATGCTTCGGAGACGGGTTATGACGAATGGTCGGAGACTCAGGGAAATACTGTCCGGGCCGGGGGTCCTTGTCCTGCCGGGCGTCCACGACTGCATAAGCGCGAAGCTCGCGGAACGGGCCGGGTTCAGTGTCGCGTTCACGAGCGGGTTCGGCATCTCGGGCGCTTCGCTCGGGAGGCCCGATTACGGTTTTCTCACGGCTACGGAGATGATAACGAGCGTGGGCCGTATCTCGGCTTCTGTAGGCATCCCCGTGGTCGCCGATATAGATACCGGGTACGGGAACGCGTTAAACGTAATGAGGACCGTGGAGGACGTCGTGGCCGCGGGCGCAGCCGGGATAATACTCGAAGACCAGGTGTGGCCCAAGAAATGCGGACACTTTGAAGGGAAGAGGGTTATTCCGGTGGAAGAGCACGTGGAAAAAATACGCGCTGCTGTGGAGGCGCGGGGCGAGAGCGGGCTAGTCATAATCGGCCGCACCGATTCGCGGGCGCCTAACGGTCTTGCAGACGCGATAAAGAGGGGTAGAGCGTATTACGAGGCGGGGGCCGACGTGGTATTCATAGAAGCGCCCGAGTCCGTGGAGGAGCTTAAGGAGATCGCCGCAGCTTTTCCCGGAGTGCCTCTCTTTGCCAATATGGTCGAGGGCGGGAAGACGCCCATACTCACCGCCCGGGAGCTCGGAGAGCTCGGGTTCAAGATAGCCGTGTTCCCTCTCGCGGCCCTATTCTCGGCAACGAAGGCGATCGAGTCCTGCTTCGCGTATCTCAGGAAGCACGGGACTACGGCCGGGTACGGGGACATGCTCTCGTTTAAAGACTTCGAGGATATAATAGACGTTCCAAGGTACAGGGAGCTTGAAAAGAGGTTCGGAGTAGCGAAGGGCTAGTCGCCGATCAGCGACTGCATATCGAGCGGCTGCCCGTTGAGCGTTATCTGCCCCATCTCGTAGATCGCGTTGAGCTCGTAATCTTCATCGGTCTCGGTGATAACGCCCTGATCCATGAGACCCTTGATCTCGTCGCCCATTTCTTCTTTCGCCATTTCGGCGATCTCTTCGTCGGGCGGTATCTCGTCGTTGGCTTTTCTGAAATCTTCCGCTATCTCTTCCCGCTTGTAGTCGGTGATTACGGTTTCGAGGAGCGGCTTTGTCACTGACAGCTTCGCCTGCGCCTTGATCGCCGTAACTAAAAAGAGAGGGTTCGACGCAAGCTCCGGGTTATCCATATTGGACCCGTCGACCGAGATCTTCAGGTGGCCGTCGAGGCTCCCTTCGGATGTCTTTATGGTTAATTTCGTGAGCTCGATCTCCGGGGATTTCTTGATCAGGCCGGGAACTATCTTCATCAGCTCCGTCATGAATACCGCCCTCTGCTCCTCCGTTTGCGGGGCTTTCTGGTTAATTTTGAGGAGCTCCTGTATCTGTATCCATGAAGCCATATCTATATTCCTTATCGCGAGCTCGTATCCGCCCGGGCCGTATTTGCTGCCCCCCGCGTCGAGCTCCTTGAACCCGAGACTGTGAGTGGTGTCGAGGATGCCTCCGGACTCGGTCGAAGTGCCGGTAAGCCCGATGCCGGTTATGGAGAAATTATCGTACTCGCCGCTGTTTTCATCCTTCGATTTGACTGCGATTTCTCCGACCGTAAAATTGATGTCCCCGACCGGGTATTTATTTTCGGGCCCGACGAATTTTATTTTCGACTCCGCTTCGAGGCCGGTTATCTTTATGTCACTGTCCTTCCCGGCAATATGCAGTCCGGGCGATTTTAATCCGGTATCCACGTCTTTAAATTCTGGGCCGAACCTTACGTCCCCTGTCAGCCCTTCCCATTTAAGCTTCTCTCCCTGACCGCCCTCTTCCGTTTCTATGCCGGGCATGGTGATGTCCGTTATGCCTCCGCCGTCGAGAGAGAGCCTGGTAAGAAGACTCGCAGGCGGTATTTTCTTGATGACTTCGGAATACTCGGATTCCCCGACAGGCATCGGGACCAATGTCGAATCTATAACGGCCATGACCGGCGCGAGGCCCGCCCGCCCGCTCAGCACCGCCTGAAGCGGAAACGGTCCGTGGTAGATCGTATCGCTTTCGTCGAGCTTGACCAGCTCGGCATCGCCGTTCTTGATAACGAAAGTGGTTTTTGCTTTAGAATTCAGCCAGCCCTTCTCGTAGTTTTTTTCGACGACCGATACGATGCCCGTCTCCGAATACTTATTTACGATATCGTTATAGGTCTTCTCCGTCTGGATGCCGAACCAGTAAGGCAGTCCGAATAATGCCAGAACGATAACGAGTACTATAGCGAGTATGACGCGTCGCATTCTTGTCTCCTGACAGCTTAAAATGTCCTATTATTATATTTCTTTTGACCTTAAAAAATCAACTCTGTCCGATAATAACCGTTTCCTCTCCCATATTCCGGTCCGGGACCTTATATGGCGGTACCCCGGACCCCCCCTGAATCAGGCCCGGTGCGGTCAGTCGACGTTATTTTTCAGATCTTCGAGAAAGGCGTTCAATATTTCACCGAGCGCGGTATTCCAACCCATCATCAGATCATTGGGTGTCTGCGAGGCGATCGGTATGTCCGATTTGTAGGATTTGGCGAATACGATCTCGGTATTGTCGTTATAGCTGCTGTCGGTCGTATATTTCAGGAGCAGGAATTGTATCTGCATCACGGCTTTGGGCGAGGACCTGTAATCGCCGTAAAGCTGGACTACATTGGCCTCGATGAAATAGTTAGCGCCTGCCTGTGTAACGGTGCTCAGCACGTCCTGGAAAAGCCCCGTACTCTCGAGCCAGCGTATCGTTATTTCGGTAAGCATAGCGCCCGGCGGTCTGAAGAACTGGTTGTAAAAATCCGATTCAAAGCTCACATCTCCTGTCCTGTATATGAACTCCTTCCCTTCGCTGCCCGGAGAGACGTTGAACCGGGAGACTTCGACGACCGCGCCCTTAACCGGAGGGTATTTTACCGTTACCGGAGGCACCTCGAACATGTAGAAGCTCCTTTCAGGATAACTCTTACTGAGGCCGGCACATCCGGACATGATAATGACGAAGAAAATAAGCGTATATACGTTTATATGACTTGAGTATCTCATTCGGCTTTATCCTCCCCTTCTATATGCGGCGGCGGGTTCCCGAAAAGAACCCATGACGGATACTTCTTCAGTGTCTCCATAAATTCCCTCAGGTCTTCCGAAATCCGCTCGATATTCTCCAGAGTCAATTTCACGCTGTGCTCCCTGCTCGAGAGCAGGCGGTCAGTCCGGTTGAGCGTGTTTTTGAGGTCGGAGGTAATGGCAGTGACGTTGGCGAGCGTTTCTTTCGCCTCGTTGCTTTTGAGGATCGAGTTCAGCTCCGTAGTCGCGCTGTTGAGGCTCTCTATGAGCTTGCTAAGGTCCTTGCTCAGCTCTCCTACCTTTGCATCCTCCACTGCCGTGTTCAGGGATACGACCAATTTTTCTATTTCCTCGGATATCTGTTTAAAGTCGATATTGTCTATGCTCTCCGAGAGCTCCTCGATTGTCTGCGTGATTTGAGTGATTGTTCCCGGCGCGGAAGGGATATACATGAACTCGGGCTTCCATTCGTGTTCGAGAGCGGGATAGCGGGCGGGGTCGAGGTATACGGCGTTTAAGAACGCGATCCCCGTAATACCCTGGGAGGCGAGCTGGAGCCTGAGCCCCTGTTTTATCATATCCTTAAAACCTTCCACCCTCTCTTTATCGGTGTCGTAGAGACGCCCCTTTCCCTTGCCCGCTATTTTGTTGCCGTATATCTCCGCCCTTACAAGGACATATTGCCGGTTGGTCTTGTACTCGTTGAAGACAAAACCTATATAGCTCACGTTCCCGATCTGGACACCCTGGAATTCGAGAGACGACCCGACGGAAAGTCCCTGGACCGACTGGTCGAAATAAGTCTCGACAGTGACCTTTTCCTCGAAGAATTTTCCGCCTCCGAAAAAAATTATCGCCCCCGCGAGTATCAGGAGCGCCAGCACTACGAACAATCCTATTTTGAAGAAATTGGGCTTCTGGCTCATATTCTATTTTCCCTCACCTCTAATTTTGCGCGCCGAGCTGCTCATCGGTCTGCCTCCTGAAAAACTTTTGGACTACAGGGATCGTCGAATTATCCCTCAAATACTCGGGGTCCCCCGCGGCGATTATATTCTTGGTGCTCTTGTCGAGCATGATTACCCTGTCGGCGATGGTGTAAATGCTGTTGAGCTCATGCGTAACGACGACAAACGTTACGCCGAGGCTCCTCGAGAGCTGTATTATGAGCTGGTCGAGCTCCGCTGAAGTTATAGGGTCGAGGCCCGCCGAGGGCTCGTCCAGGAACAGCACCTCGGGATCGAGCGCCATGGCCCTCGCGAGGGCCGCCCTCTTTATCATACCGCCGCTCAGCTCCGACGGCATCTTCCCTTCCGAGCCTTCGAGTCCGACGAGCGCGAGCTTCATTCTGCCGATGAGGTGTCTTGCGTCCCTGCTCAGGTCCGTATACTCCTCGAGGGGCAGCATCACGTTCTCGAGCACAGTCATGGAGCCGAATAATGCCCCCAGCTGGTATGCAACCCCTATCTTCTTTAAAAGATCGATCCTGTCCCGCCCCTCCGCCTTCGTGATATCTTCCCCTTTTATAATTATATTCCCGCGGGCGGGTTTGTAGAGCCCTATCATGTGTTTTAAAAGCGTGCTCTTTCCGCAGCCCGAGCCCCCGAGTATCACGAATATCTCGCCCTTGATAACTTCAAACGAAATATCGTCGATTATAACGGTATCCCCGTATTTCGCGGTAAAATCCTTGACCTCTATTATTACATCTTTCCTGTCACTCATATCAGATCCCGAGGATGTAATATATTACTCCGAATATGCCGTCGACGACGATCATAAGTATAATCCCCGTTACGACCGCAGTCGTCGCTGCGTCGCCGACCGCGGACGGCCCTCTCGATGCCCTCATCCCCGACAGGCAGCCGACGCCGGCAATGAGTACTGCGAAAAAGAGCGTTTTAAACAGCCCCGCGAGCAACATTGTATACGTCCCCGAGGCCGTTATCTGGTTTATGTATGTCTGGAAGGTGAATCCCATCGAAAGAATTACGACTAGACCCCCGAGGAGGCCGAATAGGTTCCCGAAGACCGTGAGCAGGGGGAGCATGAATAGGGCGGCAAGCACTTTGGGGACCACCAGGAAATTGACCGGGTCGAGGCCCATGGTGTCGAGCGCGTCGAGCTCCTCGTTCACCTTCATCGTGCCGAGCTCGGCGGCGAATGCGGAGCCGCTCCTGCCGTTTACGACGAACGCGGTCATGAGAGGACCGAGCTCTTTGAAATAGGCGATGACGATCAGATCGGCGACGAATATTTGTGCCCCGTACTGCTGCATGGGTATAGCGGACTGGAACGCGATTACGAGTCCCACCAGAAAATTTACGAGGGCGATGATGAAAAGGGAGTTGGCCCCGAACTTCTCGCACGTGACGAACACCTCCTTCCATCTGATCTTGAAGGGGTTCAGCGCAGCGGTCAGGAGCCCGAAAGTGACGCGTCCGGTGAAATATATATGCACCCTCAGCTCTTCGAGCATCTCCCACGATGTCTTGCCTACCCTTTCAACGATATTTCCCGAAGGTGGTTTTCCTTCCCCTTCCGGTTTCGCGAGCAAATCGAAATTAAAGAGCTTGTAGAGCCTCTCGTTGTCCTCGCTTAACCCCCTCAGCTCGAAGACGCCCCCTTTCTTCTCCTGTATCAGCCTGAGCTCGATCAGGAGCGCTATGCCCGAGGCGTCGCAGTACTCTATTCCCTCTCCGTTTATAATCAGTTTCCGGGGGGTCGATTTTTCTAATTCATAGGAAGAATCTTTCCAGATTTTTCCCGTCGAATATACGTCGAGGCGGCCCTTTATCTTCAGTACGAGGGTATTGTCTTGGTCTTTCGATGCCTCGACCGAGGGCGGGGAGAACGCGGCTTCATGGTCTTTCATATAGTTGTCGGCGGGTATTCGAGTACCGTTAATATGACATCAAAACGGTGGATTAACAAGTGAGATTAACATAGAATAAACATTGACGACGGATATGAAAGGCAATGCCCCATTTGTCAGGAACCTCGATGCATTCTACTACGCTGAAGTCTTCCTCGTCTGCGCGGTCTCTGCGATCCTGACCATAAGGCTCTTTCTCCACATGACGGGTTATCCCCAGATAGGCGGCGGGGCCCTGCATATAGCGCACATGCTCTGGGGCGGGCTCCTGATGCTCGTATCGATTGTTATGCTGATCGCGTTTATCGGGAGGCGGAGCGAGCTTTGGGCGGCGATCCTCGGGGGAGCGGGGTTCGGGACATTCATAGACGAAGTCGGGAAATTCGTCACTAAGGACAATAACTATTTTTTCGAGCCCTCGGTCGCGATTATGTACATGGTATTTATTCTCATGGTCATCTCTATGCAGATGATTAAGTCCGGCTGGACGTTCACGAAAAGGGAGTACCTGATAAACGCCCTCAGGGGACTCGAAGAAGCGGCGTTGAGAGACCTCGACGAAGACGAGAAAAAGAAGGTACTCGGCTATCTGGCGAAGAGCGACCCGGATAACCCGCTCACAGCCCCCGTGAGGGAGCTCATCATTGCGACGGCTCCTCACCCCGCCCCGTTTCCCGGTCTATATACGAGAGCCAAAAGGGCGTTCAGGGGGTTTTATGAGAGGATCGCGGGCAGCCGTTATTTCAGGACTGGCATAACCGTCTTCTTCCTTTTGCAGCTATTCGTGACACTCGGGTACGTGGCGATTATTACCCTCTTTATAGGGTTCGGGACGGACAGGATAATGAATATACGCGCGCCCGAAAATATTACGATCGACCTCGGAGACCTGACATTCGTCGACAAGGCGCAGATCTTCTCGTCGGCCCTGTCGGGCGTTTTTGTTTTTCTCGGGGTCTATTACCTGAGGAAATCGCGGCTGGTAGCGTTCCGGATGTTCGAGTGGTCTGTCCTCGTCTCCATACTCCTTACCTACGTGTTTATATTCTACAAGGAGCAGTTCGCAGCCCTCGCGGGACTGTCGTTTAACGTCCTGATACTTATAGGGCTCAGGATAATGATAAGGAGGGAGCAGGCAAACGCCCCGGCGAAAGAGGTGTTTGAGAGTTGGGGCGGTTTCAATTAGCCGGTGATTGCGCCGCCGGATATGTAATAGACGAGGACGAAATAATAAGATACCGGGAATACGAACATCAGGCTGTCGAACCTGTCGAGCACACCGCCGTGGCCGGGGACTATGTCGCCCGTATCCTTGATGCCCGCCCCCCTTTTGATGGCCGATTCCACCAGGTCTCCGAACACTGCCGTGACCGCTATGAGTATGGAAAAGAATATCGTCCAGTCGGAATTTAGGGGGGAGCCGAACCCGTAATTCACTATTAATCCGGTCAGGATGCAGGCTATTATCCCGCCTATCGTGCCCTCGACCGTCTTTCCGGGGCTGATGGCAGGGGCGAGCTTCCTCCTGCCTAACCGGAGTCCGGTGAAATAAGCCCCGGTGTCGTTAAGGAACGTACAGGCTACGGTAAAGAATATATAGAAAAAACCGGGGTCTTTAAGACCCTGAACGCTCGACGCGAATTCCCTGACAGTCCCCATGTCGCCTATGTCCCGGAGGAGAATGGCGTGGCTCAGGAGCCAGCCGATATATATCACCCCGAAGAGGGTCACTCCCGCCCTCTGTATCGTTCCGCCCTCCCTGAGCTTCCACAGCTCGAAAACGAGTATGAGCACGACCGCGCCCGTAAAGGTCATCATGAAATAGAGATAGCCCAGGTATGCGGAGATGGCGAGAAGGAGCGAAAAAGCGATCCCCGATATCTTTTCGTCGGGAAAATTCCTCGACCTGAGGAGCTTCTGGAATTCAATCTGGCCGAAGAGTATCAGGGCCATGATGAAAAGGAGGTATATGATGCCCCCTATGCGGAAAATCGCATAGAGGATCGGCACCGCAATAGCAGCCGTAAGTATCCTCTGCCAGAAGTTGCTCATGTTATTCAAGTAGATATACTTTCCATGACTTGGAAGATATTGCAAATGAATTTTACACCCGATGAATACCCCTCTGATAGAGCCGATCTACAGTCCCGCGGATAAGCCCATGATGGTCGCGGTTCTCCTCTCGGGTTCGGGGACGAACTTCATATCCATATATGAAGAGGGCAAGAGACTGGCCGGTATAGGCGGGGAACGCTACGCAACGATCGGAGCTGTGTTTACGAACGTTCCCGGATGCAAGGGGGCTTTAATAGCGGCCGGGCTCGGAATCCCGGCCCTGAGCCTGAGCTCCAAACTCTTCTTCTCTTCCCTGGGAAAGAGCCCCGACGACGAGGCGGGAAGGGATTATTTCGACGCCGCCGCGGTCGCAATGATTGAGGACGTATGCAGGCCCGACCTCATAGTGCTCGCGGGTTACAGGCGGAGGTTAGGCGGCATGTTTCTCGGGAGATATAGAAACAGGGTCATTAACCTCTATCCCGGGGATATAACGAAAGGCTATCTCGTAAAGGGTGTGGACGCGTCCGTACAGGCATTACGAGCGGGCGAGGGCTCTATAAAGTGCACGGTTTACCTCGAGAGGGAGCATGAGAGGTTCGGCCCGGCGCTGGTTCAGTCGGAGCCCATATCCCTTGCGGGGTATAAGGAAGGGGATGCGGAGGCTGTGAACGAGCTAATACGCTCCCGAGGAGAGTGGCGTATCTTCCCTTACGCCGTCCATAACCTTATAGCCGGCGGAAGGCTGGGAGTGGACGGAAACGACAATGTATACCTCGACGGAAAGAAGCTTGGAAAGGATGGTTATCAATACCGGGGATGATGCGGGCAGTCGGCCGAATCAAGCAGCAACGCCTAATCCTGTTTGCCCTTTTCCCTGGCCCATGTGTCTTTTAGTGTGACCGTCCTGTTGAATACAGGGGAGCCTTTTTTCGAATCGATATAGTCGGGTGTGAAATAACCAAGTCTCTCGAACTGATAATTGACGCCGGGCTCGGCGTCGGCAAGACCGGGCTCGAGCCTGCAGTCCTTAAGCACGGAGAGCGAGTCGGGGTTGAGATAGGCCTTATAGTCCCCGCCGCCGCTTCCGGGCTCGGGGTCCGTGAAAAGCCTGTCGTAGAGCCTGACCTCTGCGGCAATCGCGTGTTTCGCCGAAACCCAGTGTATGGTGGCCTTGACCTTCCTGCCGTCGGGCGCGTCCCCACCCTTCGTCTCCGGGTCGTACGTGCATTGTAGCTCCGTTATTTCGCCCTTTTCGTCTTTTATGACGTCCGTGCATTTAACGAAATAGGCGTACCTGAGCCTCACTTCGACGCCGGGCGAGAGGCGGAAGAACTTCTTGGGCGGGTCTTCCATGAAATCGTCCCTTTCGATGTAGAGCTCTCCCGAGAAAGGCACCTTCCTCTTCCCCATTCCCTCGTCCTCCGGGTTATTAACCGCATCCATTTCTTCCGTGAGACCTTCTGGATAGTTGGTTATCACCACCTTGAGCGGGTCGAGCACCCCCATCACGCGGCGGGCCTTTTTATTGAGGTCGTCCCTCACGCTGTGCTCGAGGAGCGACATGTCTATAACGCTCCCCTGCTTCGTGACCCCGATCCTGGAGCAGAAATTCCTTATCGAGGCCGGAGTGTATCCCCTCCTCCTCAGTCCCGAGATCGTGGGCATCCTGGGGTCGTCCCATCCTTTGACGTATCCATTCTGCACGAGCTCGAGGAGCCGTCTCTTGCTCATGACTGTGTAGTTGAGGTTAAGGCGCGAGAACTCGATTTGCTGAGGATGATATATGCCGAGCTCGTCCAGGAACCAGTCGTAGAGCGGCCTGTGGTCCTCGAATTCGAGCGTGCAGAGCGAATGCGTTATTCTCTCTATGGAATCCGATATGCAGTGGGCGTAGTCGTACATCGGATAGATGCGCCATGCGTCGCCCGTCCTGTAATGGGGCTCCCGGAGTATCCTGTACATGACCGGGTCGCGCATGTTGATGTTGCCCGAAGACATGTCTATCTTCGCACGGAGCACGTGGGCGCCCTCCTCGAACTCCCCCTTTTTCATGCGCTCGAAGAGGTCGAGGTTCTCCCCGACGGGTCTTTCTCTGTAAGGGCTTTCCCTTCCGTGCTCGTTTAGCGTGCCCCTGTACTCCCTTATCTCGTCGGCGCTCAGGCTGTCGACGTAGGCCTTGCCCTTCTTTATAAGCTCGACTGCGTAATCGTATAACGGCTGGAAATAGTCGGACGCGTGGTAAAGCCTGTCGTCCCAGTCGAAACCGAGCCACCTTACGTCGTTCATTATGGATTCGACGTATTCCGTGTCTTCCTTGGTCGGGTTAGTATCGTCGAACCTGAGGTTGCAAGTGCCCCCGTATTCCCCGGCGGCGCCGAAGTTGAGGCATATGGATTTCGCGTGCCCTATGTGGAGGTAGCCGTTCGGCTCGGGAGGGAACCTGGTCGCGACCCTGCCCCCGTATTTCCCGCTCTCCAGGTCTTCCTCGATAATCGTTCTTATGAAGTCGAGGCTCTTTTTCTCTTTATCGTCGTCCATTGTCCTATACCGCGGCGGTTGCGCCGGGAATTAATAATATACAAAAGCCCGGAAACATCAAAAGTTAAGGTAGAAATATGAAGGTCGTTTATTGACTTACCGTCCAAAGAGCAATTAATATTAATAGCAATGTATTTCCCCGCCTACCGTCCGAGAAGGCTCAGAAAAAACGAGCGTCTTAGAGATATGATCGCCGAGACCTCTATATCGCCGAGGGAGCTCATATATCCTATGTTCGTCTTGCCGGGCAAGGGACAGAAAGTGGAAGTAAGCTCGATGCCCGGTATCCGCAAGCAATCTGCGGACAATCTAGTAAAGGAGGCGCTTGAGGTGGAAAAGCTCGGGATTAATTCGATACTCCTCTTCGGGATACCCGAAAAAAAGGACGAGACGGGCTCAGAGGGATACGACCCGAACGGCGTTATTCAAAAGGCCGTAAGGGAGCTTAAAAAGAAGGCGAAGGGCCTGGTCGTTATCACGGACGTCTGCATGTGCGAGTACACGAGCCACGGGCACTGCGGGATAATAAAGCAGGGCGGCGTGGATAACGACGAGACTATAGAATATCTCGCCAAAATGGCGCTCTCCCACGCGGAAGCCGGGGCCGACATGGTCGCTCCGTCCGACATGATGGACGGACGCGTGGGGGCCATAAGGGACGCGCTCGACGATAACGGATTCGAGAGCCTGCCGATAATGGCCTATTCCGCGAAGTACGCTTCTTCATTTTACGGCCCGTTCAGGGAGGCGGCGGAATCCCCTCCACAGTTCGGGGACAGGAAGGGCTACCAGATGGACCACCGTAACGTGAGGGAGGCGATGAGGGAGATCGCCCTCGATATAGAGGAAGGGGCGGATATAGTGATGATAAAGCCCGCGCTGTCCTATCTCGATGTTATCAGGGCGGCGAGGGAGGAGTTCGATCACCCTATTGCGGCTTACAACGTGAGCGGCGAGTATTCCATGGTCAAGGCCGCGGGGCGCATGGGGTGGATAGACGAAGCGGAGGTCATGATGGAGATATTGACGAGCATCAAGAGGGCCGGGGCCGATCTCATAATCACTTACCACGCCCTGGAAGCGGCCAAGCTTCTGAACGGGTCACGGAAATAACCTATGGAATACACGAGCTACAAGGTGGTCGAGGTCCCGCTCGTCACGGACGAGGAGCTGGAGAAGGTAATAAACAGGTGGGTCGGCGAGGGCTGGGTGCTTGACGGCATACACTTCGCCATGAGGGAGTCCTCCAGAAGGCCTTCTATGGCTTTTATAGTTTTCGCTTCAAACACGAAGGAACCTGCAAAAAATCACAGCTCCTGACCGGGGACTATCCTGTCCCAGTTTATGAGCACTATACCGATGACCACGAGAAAAATACCCGCGAGGCGTACGGCGCTTATCTGCTCTTTGAGAAAAAGGTACGCGTACAGGGTGGTGAAAAGAGGGAACGAGGCTACGAGCGGCACAACGTGGCTAGCCAGGTTCTGCTTGAGCACGACGAAGTATAGGAGAAGCCCGATTATCCCCCCGACTAACCCTCCGAGACATATCCAGAGGAGTGACATGCCGTCCACGTTCTTTATATCCCTGAAGTGGCCTGTCGCTATGGAGATAATTACCACTATCGCCGTAGTGAACATAAACCGGATCGTCATCGCCGTAAAAGGCGCTGTCTTCACGAGGCTCAGCTTTTCGAAGATCGGGGAGATACCCCATACGGCCGCGACCAGTAAAGCCAATGCTGCTCCTGTCATGATGCACCTCCTCGATTGATATATAATAACAAGGTTCAGACTTTTTTGCCGAGGACGCTCTTGATTGCGGTGAGGTTTTCTATCCTGTCCATACCCCGGACGCCGGCGTATTCCCCTTCCCTGTCGAGGAGGAGCGCCCTTATGCCCAGCGCCCTCGCCCCGTGGAAGTCGTTACAGAGGTCGTCCCCCACGTGTATCACCTCGTGGGACTCCCTGCCCGCCCGCTCGAGGGCTATCGAGAAAATTCCGTGGGACGGTTTGGCGTGACCCGCTTCGCTCGATATTACGAATACGTCGAAGAAATCGTGTATGCCGAGCCCCCTCATGACGTCGTAAACCCTCGTGTCGAAGTTGGATATAATGCCGAGGCTGTAGCCGCCGCTCTTGAGGGAGGACAGGACCTGGACGGTTTCGGGAAAGAGCGTCCATGCCTCTCCCCTGAAGACCTCGAAGAGCTCGTCGAAGTGGGGATCGAACTCGTCGAACATGCCTATGTCCGAGTAAACGCTTTTTACGATAGACCTCCACCACTCCTTCTCGAGCCCCTTCCTTTCTTCTTCCGTAACGTTCCCGAAAGCGAGCGGAGGGGCCGACTTGAAGGCGCGCGAGAATGCTTTTTTAATATCCGAAGGGTCCGGGTCAGCGCCGTACTTTCTCGCGACCTCGGCGTATGTGTGGCCGAGACCGCGTTTTATGTAGAAGAGCGTATCGGCGGCGTCGAAGAATATCGTTTTAATCCTGTTCTTTCTCATGGCCTGCACCGTTTTGAGTGAACGGGGATTTAATATACACTCTATTTTTAAAGGGAGTAATAGATGGCCGATAATAGAGACCAAGCGTACATAGTCGCCATTCTGGATGATATGTTCTTCGCTTCGAAGCTGAGGGAAGCGGCAAAGGCTTCGGGCGTCGATATAGAATTCATAAAAGAGCCTGACGGCATAGTTGAAATACTCAGCTCCAAAACCCCGTCAGTCGTTATAATCGACCTGAACAGTAAAAAGATCGATACGATACAGTTAATAAGAGATATGAAAGAAAATGAAGTCCTTAAAGGTGTTCACACCATCGGCTATCTTCCCCATGTCGAGAAAGGTCTCATGAAAGAAGCCCTCGACGCAGGTTACGATATTGTCCTTCCGAGGTCGAGGTTCTCTCTCGAGCTTGGAGATATACTTGCCGGAATTACCGCCTCCGGGGGCGGATCTCCTTTGACTCAATAGCCGAGGTTCGGCCTAAGCCATTTCTCCGCCTCGGCGAGGGTCATGTCCTTGCGCCCGGCGTAGTCCTCCGCCTGGTCCCTGTCGATATCGCCGACGTGGAAATATTTTGCCTTTGGATGGGCGAAATAAAGTCCCGCGACCGAGCTCGGAGGGTATATGGCGTAGTTCTCTGTGAGCCTTACGCCTATGTTCTTCTCTGCGTCGAGGAGTCGCCATAACGTTTCCTTCTCCGTGTGGTCGGGACACGCCGGATATCCGGGCGCGGGCCTGATACCCCTGTACTTTTCCTTGCTCAAATCCTCGTATGAGAGGTTCTCGTTCTTTCCGTAGCCCCAGTTCTCGCGCGCCTTTTTGTGCATCATCTCGGCAAGGGCCTCGGCTATCCTGTCCCCGAGCGCCTGTACCATGATCGCCGAGTAATCGTCTTGCTTCTCTTTTAGGTATTCGGCGTATTGCTCGACGCCCTCGCCCGCCGTAACGACGAACCCGCCCAGATAGTCCTCCCGCCCCGATTCCGCGGGCGCCACAAAATCCGCGAGGCAGAGGTATTTCTCGTTCTCCCCCCTGTCCTTTTGCTGGCGGAGGAAGTGGAACGCGGCGATAGCCTGCTTATGGCTTACGTCCGAGTAAACCTCGACGTCGTCCCCTTTCCTTGCGGCGGGCCAGAACCCGAGCACCGCTTTGGGCCTGAACCTTTTTTCGGAGATTATACGCTTCAGGAGTTTTTGAGCGTCGTCGAAAAGGTTCTTCGCCTGCTTGCCCCATTTCTTGTGCTCGAGAATCTTAGGGTATTGCCCCTTGAGCTCCCACACCCAGAAAAACGGCGACCAGTCTATGAACGGTATGACGTATTCGAGGTGTATGTGGTCGAATACCTGGACTCCGAGCTTTTCAGGCACGTCGATCCCGGCTTTCTTCCAATCCTCGGCAAACCCCTTCGCCCTGGCCCTGTCTATCGTAAGATATCCCGTCTTCTGTTTCGTTCTCTCGTGGAGCTTTCTGAGCTCGTCGTGCTTCTTTGCCTGCTCCTTTACGAATTCCCCGTGCTTTTCGGGGTTGAGCAGGTCGTTGCATACCCCTACGACGAGGGAGGCGTCGAGCACGTGGCTCACGACGCCGCTGTAGTGTGGGGCTATTTTTATCGCCGTATGGGCCTTGCTCGTGGTGGCTCCTCCGATGAGGAGCGGGGTACTGAACCCCTGCCTCTCCATCTCGGAAGCGTTATGGACCATCTCGTCGAGCGAAGGTGTGATGAGGCCGCTCAGACCGATGATATTGGCGTCCACCTCCTTCGCCTTTTTCAGAATATTCTCGCAGGGGACCATCACGCCTAAATCGAATACCTCGTAATTATTGCAGCCCAGCACCACGGAGACGATATTTTTTCCTATGTCGTGTACGTCTCCCTTGACCGTCGCGATGACGAATTTTCCTCTGGCCCTGCCGCCGCCGGCTTTAAGCTTTTCGGCTTCCATGAAGGGCTCGAGCCGGGCGACAGCCTTTTTCATGACGCGTGCGCTTTTCACAACCTGGGGCAGGAACATCTTCCCCTCGCCGAATAGCTCTCCCACCACTTTCATACCGTCCATGAGGGGGCCTTCGATCACGTCGAGCGGTTTCGCATACTTGAGGCGTGCCTCTTCCGTGTCTTTCTCTATGTAAGCGTCTATACCCTTGACGAGGGCATGCGAGAGGCGCTCCTCGACGCTCCCTTCCCTCCACGTTTCAGCCTCTTTCTCCCTGGCCTCGCCCGTGCCTTTAATCTTCTCGGCGTATTCTACGAGCACTTCGGTAGCTCCGGGTGCTCTGTTGAGGAGAACGTCTTCTACCTTGTGCAGGAGGTCTTTATTTATTTCTTCATACACCTCGAGCATTCCGGCGTTCACTATCGCCATGTCGAGGCCGGCATTTATCGCATGATAGAGGAATGCGCTGTGCATAGCCTCCCTCACGAGGTTGTTGCCGCGGAACGAAAACGAAATGTTGCTTATGCCGCCGCTCGTTTTAGCGAAGGGGCACGCGGCCTTGATCTCTTTCACAGCCTCTATGAAATCGAGCGCGTAGTTGTTGTGCTCTTCTATCCCCGTTGCGACGGTGAGGACGTTGGGGTCGAATATTATGTCGTTCGGGTCCATGCCCACTCTTTCGGTCAGAAGCTTGTAAACCCTTGCGCATATCCTGACCTTGTCGTCTTTGGTCGCCGCCTGCCCTTCCTCGTCAAATGCCATCACCACGGCCGCCGCCCCGTAGCGCATTACCTTCCGCGCCTGCTCCAGGAATTTTTCTTCGCCCTCTTTAAGGCTTATGGAGTTGACTATGCACTTGCCCTGGATGCACTTGAGACCGGCCTCGATCACGGAGAACTTGGAGCTGTCTATCATTACCGGGACGCGCGATATGTCGGGCTCGGACGCGATGAGGTTCATGAAACGCGTCATGCATGCCTCGCCGTCGAGGAGCGCCTCGTCGAAGTTGACGTCGATGACGTTAGCGCCGTTCTCGACCTGCTGCTTTGCCACAGCGAGCGCCCCCTCGAAATCGTCTTCCTTAATGAGCTTCGCGAATCTCGGGGAGCCGGTTACGTTTGTCCTCTCCCCGACCATAATGAAAGGCGCGTCTTCTCCTATGTTAAGCGCTTCGAGGCCGCTCAGCCGTGTCGCGGGAGCGGTCTCGGGGATCAGGCGTGGAGGGTACTTCCCCACTTTATTAGCAATCGCCCTTATGTGCTCGGGAGTCGTGCCGCAGCACCCGCCGACGATGTTGAGAAACCCGCTCGCGGCGAATTCTTCGAGATACGCGGATGTGTCGGACGGCGTCTGGTCGTACCCGGTCTCGCTCAGGGGGTTGGGGAGGCCGGCGTTCGGGTAGCAGCTGACGAAGCAGTCTGCGATCCTCGAGAGCTCTTCCAAGTAGGGACGCATCTCCGCGGCCCCGAGGGCGCAGTTTATGCCCACGCTGAGCGGCCTCGCGTGCCTGACGGAATTCCAGAAGGCTTCTATAGTCTGTCCCGAGAGTGTCCTCCCGGAGGCGTCCGTGATGGTAACGGAAAGCATCAGGGGGAGGCGGACCGGGTGCTCGTCCAGGAACCTGTATATTCCGTAAATCGCGGCCTTCAGGTTGAGCGTGTCGAACGTCGTCTCGGCGAGTATGATGTCTATGCCCCCGGCGGCGAGTCCCTGGAGCTGCTCGTAATAGGCCTCGACCAGCTGGTCGAACGTGACGCCCCTTACAGCCGGGTTGCTTACGTCGGGGGAAATGGACGCGGATTTGGTCGTAGGGCCGAGCGCTCCGGCGACGAAGCATTTGCGGTCGGGGTGCTCCAGCATGAATTCGTCCGCTGTTTTTCTGGCGAGGCCCGCCGCCGCTTTGTTTAATTCGAAAACGATCCCTTCGAGATTGTAGTCCGACTGGGAGATGCGGTTCGCGTTGAACGTATTGGTCTCGATGATGTCCGCGCCCGCTTCGAGATAGCTCCGGTGTATGCCTGAGACGATATCGGGTCTCGTCAGGCAGAGGAGGTCGTTATTCCCCTTCAGGTCGAGCGGGTGGTCTTTAAATATCTCGCCCCGGAAGTCTTTTTCTTCGGGCTTGTGGCGCTGTATCATCGTGCCCATAGCGCCGTCTATAAAGAGTATACGCCCGGCGAGCAGCTCTCTCAGGGCCTTAAGCGATTCAGATTCCTTTATATTCATAAGGCATTATTATACCAAAACGGAATTTTCCGGGGTAGTTTCGAGGCCATTCCGCCCTTCACTTCCAATTGTCCCTCAGCTTCCTCATCTCGATGAAATAAGAGGCTTTCGAATCTTCGAGGGCCGGATTTCTTTTTCTTAGCTCTTTTATTATCTCCGGTGAATCGTAGCGGAGAAACGGGTTGTATTTCTTTTCCTCCCCTATTGTAGCCGGGGCGGGCTCTTTTCCTTTCAGGCGTAATTTTTCGATCTGCTTAAGCCTTTTTGCCGCTTCCTTGTTCCCGGGCTCGAGGTCGAGCGCGAACCTCAAATTGGGTTCCGAGTAGTCGTGTCCGGGGAATACTCGGAGGCCGTCGGGGAGTGTCAGTAGCTTCGCTTCCACTGTCTTGAAAAGCTCCGCTCCGTCGCCCCTGTTTTTCAGGTTGCCGGTGCCCGCCAGATAGAGGGTGTCCCCCGTGAATACGTTTTCCCCCATGACTAATATAATATGTTCCGGGCAGTGTCCGGGGGTATGTATCGCGTTCAGGCTCAATTTCCCTATTTCTATCGTATCCCCGCCGTTCAGGGCCCTTGACCTGGGGGAAACCATGTCTCTGCCGAGGGGGTGGACTAGTATCTCGGACATCGTCACCTTGAGTATCGGGTCGTTCCCTTTTATGTGGTCGGGGTGGCAGTGCGTGTTGATTATGTATTTCACGCTGAGACCCTTGTCCCTGATAACGCCGAGTATCGGGATAGGGTCGAACGGGTCTATGACGGCGCACTCGGAGGTCTCCGTGCACCAGACAATATAGTTATAATTGCTGTCGCTTTCAGGCGCCCTTATCCTGGCGATTCCATAACCGGTTCCGGAAAATACGTCCATATTTTCGACTTCCTTTGTAATTTATCCGCCCCCTTCTGTAATCCATCTGTCCCGTCACTACCGGGACGAGGTATCTATTATGCCATATAAATATTAATATTAATTTAACGGGTAGGGTAAAATATAAACCACGTGAGTTATTGAATCTAAATTCTCGAACAAATATGGATGAGTAAAGGGGACTGATATTGAGACCTGAGAGAATGCCTTTGATTGCGGCGGTTATGTTATTCGCCCTGGCCGCGGGCTGCAATAAAGAGCCCGAATACGTGCCGGGGATGACCGTGCAGGGGTTCAGGGCTTCGATTTCGAAGATACTCTTTTCCCCTATCGCCTTCGACGGGGCGACGGTCGCCGTCGAGGGGATAGCCGCTTCCGTGAGCGAGGTCGATCCTGAGCAGGAGGACGCCATGACGAACTTCAGGCTCGTCGACCTGAACGGTAATTTTATCAACGTCGAGATGCCTGGCTCGTGGGAAATAGCCGACAACGACTATATTATCGTGGGCGGCATCTACAGGAAAAACGGCAATATAATCGAAGCTGCCCAGTTCGAACTGGTGGAACTCGAAGGGGACGACGAGGACCAGGACAAGGAAATTCAAAAGCGGGACAACTGGTAACGTCCGCGGTATGCAAAGTTCCGGCTTTGACAATATTCGGGTTAGTGGGTAACTTCTTTGATTTATTCGATATATCTGCAGGAGATTTTATGAGTTTCGTCAAGGGACTAAAGTGCAAGGAGTGCGGCGAGGAATACCCTAAGGAGCCTCTCCATGTCTGCGAGACATGCTTCGGACCGCTCGAGGCTTCGTACGATTACGACGGGATTAAGAAGGTCCTTTCGAGGGAAGTTATAGAGCAGAGGGACAGGAGCATCTGGAGATATAAGGAGCTCCTGCCTATAGACGCGGAGCCTACGGTCGGCCTCAAAGTGGGCTTTACCCCGCTGATTAAGGCGGAAAACCTCGGCCGGGCACTCGGCGTAAAGGAGATTTACGTAAAAAACGACGCCGTGTGCTACCCGACCCTGTCGTTCAAGGACAGGGTCGTTTCCGTAGCCCTTTCAAAGGCGAAGGAATTCGGATTCACGACGGCCGCCTGCGCTTCCACCGGGAATTTGGCAAACGCCGTGGCGTCCCTTACGGTTTCGGGGAACCTCGAAAGCTACATATTCATACCGTACGACCTGGAACAGGCGAAGATAATCGGAACGACCGTCTACGGTGCGAACCTTATCGGCGTAAACGGTACTTATGACGACGTCAACAGGCTCTGCAGCGAAGTTGCCGGGAAGTTCGGCTGGGCTTTCGTGAACATCAATATGAGGCCCTATTACGCCGAGGGCTCAAAATCATTCGCTTACGAAATGATGGAGCAGCTCGGCTGGCGGACACCCAGACACATCGTGGTCCCCATGGCGAGCGGCTCTTTGCTGACGAAGGTCTGGAAGGCTATAAAGGAGTTCGAGATGCTTGGGCTCGTGGATTCAAACGGCACGAAGATCTACGGGGCGCAGGCGACAGGCTGCTCCCCGATAACTACGGCTCTCAAGAACGACTGGGAGATATTCAAGCCCGTAAAGCCGGATACGATAGCGAAATCCCTCGCGATCGGCACGCCTGCCGACGGGTTTTACGCGATGTGCGTCATGAGAGAGAGCGGGGGCTGGGGGGAAGACGTTACGGACGAAGAAATAATCGACGGTATCAAGCTCCTGGCAGAGACGGAAGGTATATTCACGGAAACCGCGGGAGGGGTGACGATGGCCGTTACGAAAAAGCTCATCTCTCAGGGAGTTATCCCGAAAAACGAATCTATTGTAGTATCGATAACCGGTAACGGGCTCAAGACACAGGAGGCCATAGCCGACAGAGTGGCTCAGCCCCTGATAATAGACGCAAGACTCGAGGTATTTGAAGAGCTGTATTTAAAACTAAAGGAACAAGAAGATAAAGGAGGTATGAAAGATGCCCTCTGTTCGCATTCCCACACCGCTTAGGAAGCTGACTTCCGATAAGGACGAGGTTAACATAAGCGCCGCAAATATCGCCCAGCTCATAGATGAGATGGAAAGCCAGTATCCCGGCATTAAGAGCAGGCTGTGCGATGAATCAGGCAACGTAAGGAGATTCATCAACCTCTACGTCAACAATGAGGACATAAGGTTTTTAAACGGGAAGGAAACCGCCCTTAACGAAGGGGACATCGTTTCGATTATCCCTGCCATCGCCGGCGGCTGTTAGCGAATTATTGTTGAAGCCGGAGCTGATGTGTTCTCAGGCGATCACTTGTTGAATATTTCCTGAACCTTGGACACGAACCTCTTGACCATGGGTACGTTTTCCACTTCGCTCGCCCTGGCGAATTCTTCGAGCAGAAGCTGCTGTTTCTTATTGAGCCTTACAGGCACCTCCACCTGAACCTGAATGTAAAGGTCGCCCTGACCCCTGCCTTCGAGCCTCGGCACGCCCTTCCCTTTGAGCCTGAAAGTCTGGCCCGACTGCGTACCCGCCGGTACCTTGATCGTGCTCTTTCCCTTATGCGTCGGTATCTCGATCTCAGCCCCTAATGCGGCCTGAACGAACTCGATCGGGACTGTGCAGTAAAGGTCCTGCTCCTCTCTCCTGAAAAGCGGATGCTCCTCCACGTGGATCTCGATGTAGAGGTCTCCGCCGGGCCCGTTCAAAGAGCCGCTGTCGCCCTCGCCGCGCATCCTGAGCCTCACACCGTCGGAGATACCGGCAGGCACCTTGACCTTGACCAGATGCTCCGCCAGCACGTACCTTTCCCCCCTGCACCTGGTACAGGCCTTCGTAATCCTCTTTCCCGTCCCTCCGCAGGTAGGGCACGCCCTCTTTATGGCGAAAAGCCCCTGGGAGTATCTGAGCTCGCCCCTGCCCCCGCAGCTTGTGCAGATGACCTCGCCGCCTCTCGCGGCCCCGCTCCCGCCGCAGTCGCGGCACGCCTCGCGCCTCGGTATCCTGAGCTCCTTCTCGCACCCGTCTATGGATTCATCGAACGTGAGGTCGAGGGAGTATTTGAGGTCCCTGCCCCTTCGGGCCTTTTCGGCGCCGCCTGCGTTGAACACCTCTTCGAACAGGTTCCCGAATATGTCGCCGAACCCTGACTCGAAGTCGACGTCGGTGAATATCCCTTCGGCCGAGATGTGGCCGAAGCTGTCGTAGCGCGCCCTCTTATTCGGGTCGCTCAGCACCTGGTAGGCTTCGTTTATTTTTTTGAATTTCTCTTCTGCTTCCGGGTTGCCGGGGTTTCTGTCGGGATGGAATTCAAACGCGAGTCTCTTGTACGATCTTTTTATTTCCTCGCCGCTCGAGTCGCGTTCGATCTGAAGAATCTCATAATAGTCGATACTTTCCATTAATAAAGAATCCGTACGGGAGGTGTTATTCCTTGCCGCCTTGGGCTTCGGTGCCTTTGTCCTGTTTGGAGTATATCACCTCGGCGAATTTATACGACGCTTCCTTAAGCTCTTCGAATACGTCTTTTATGTATACGTAATCGATGCCCGTGAGCGCCTCTTTCATCTTTTCGACGGACTGCTCGATCTCGGACCTGAGCTCGTCGTCGACCTTGTCCCCGTATGAGTCGAGCGTCCTCCTGACCGAATACAAGAGCCCTTCCGCTTCGTTCTTGAGGAGCGCGGTGTCTTTCCGCCTCTTGTCGGTGTCGGTGAATTGCCTGCTCTCGGATATTATCGACTGTATATCGTCATCGGAGAGGCCGCCGGATGTCACGACATTAATGGCCTGTTTCTTCCCGGTCCCTAGGTCCTTGGCGGAGACGTGCAGTATGCCGTCCGCATCGACTTCGAACGAGACTTCTATCTGTGGTATCCCCCTCGGCGCGGGGGGTATGCCGATGAGGTTGAAGTTGGCAAGCGATATGTTGCCGTCCACTAGCTCCCTCTCGCCCTGGAGCACATGGATGCCGACGAACTCCTGGTTGTCGAAGGCCGTCGTGAATATCCTGCTCCGCTTGGTAGGGATAGTCGTATTTCTTTCTATGATTTTCGTGAACAGTCCGCCCCTCGTCTCGACACCGAGTGAGAGCGGCACTACGTCCAGCAGCAGGACCTCTTCGACCTTCCCTTCGAGCACCCCTCCCTGTATGGATGCCCCTATCGCCACGACTTCTTCGGGGTTTATACGCGTCTGAGGCTCTTTTTTGAATATCTCCCTGACTTTTTCCTGAATTTTGGGCATCCTCGTCATTCCGCCGACGAGGACCACTTCATCGATCTCGGAGGGGTCGAGCTTCGCGTCCTGGAGCGCCTGTCTGCACGGTATTTCCACCCTGTCTACCAGTTCCTGGACCAGGTGGACGAACTCATCCCTCGTTATCTTGTAATTCAGATGCTTGGGGCCCGTCTGGTCGACTGCTATGAACGGGAGGTTTATCGTCGTTTCATCGATGGACGAGAGCTCGTGCTTGGCCTTCTCACAAGTCTCCCTGATCCTCTGAAGCGCCATCTTGTCGTCCCTGAGGTCGATCTCGTGCTGTTTCTTGAAGTCCTCGAGCACGAGCTCGATCAGCATCTGGTCGAAATCGTCCCCTCCCAGGAACGTGTCGCCGCTCGTGGATTTCACCTCGAATACCCCGTTCGCGATTTCGAGTATCGTTATATCGAACGTTCCGCCGCCGAGGTCGAAGACCGCGATCCTTTTGTTCTCTATCCTGTCGAACCCGTATGCAAGAGCCGCGGCCGTGGGCTCGTTTATGATGCGCCTCACGTTGAGGCCGGCTATGCGGCCCGCGTCCTTCGTCGCCTGCCTCTGGAGGTCGTTAAAATGGGCGGGCACCGTGATCACGGCGTCCGTTACCTCGTACCCGAGATATTCCTCTGCGACCTGTTTCATTTTTAAAAGGACTATGGACGATATTTCCTGGGGGCTGTAGGTTCTGGCGTTCGTCTCCAACCAGGCCTCGCCCGATTCATTGGGGACGATGTCGTAGGGCGCGAAACCTTTGGCCTTCTGGACCTCGGGCGAGTCGAACCGCCTGCCTATCAAGCGCTTCACCCCGAATATGGTAGTCGTGGGGTTCACCACGGCCTGCCGCTTGGCGACGGCGCCTGCGAAGCGGCAGTTGTCTTCAGTGAAGGCGACTACCGACGGGGTAACCCTGCTCCCCTCTTCGTTGGGTATCACGACCGGGCTTCCGCCCTCTATTATCGCGACGCATGAGTTTGTGGTTCCAAGGTCAATCCCTACTATCGCCATGTTCTTCTTCCGTTGATCATTTTATTCATCCCCGCCTGTCAGGTCGAATACGTCTCCCGAGGCCGCGCCGCCCTGGCTCTGATCGGTCTCGCCCGCGCCGCTCGGCCCTTTGGATACGACTACGAGCGCGGGCCGGAGGAGCCTGTCTTTCAGTGTGTATCCCCTGAGCATCTCCGATATTATCAGGCCGGGCGTGAAGTCGGGGGATTCGACCCGCTCGATCGCCTGATGGAGCCTGGGGTCGAATTCCTCGCCCGGGGAGGCGTCAACGAACTGTACGCCGAACTTTTCAAGGCAGCTCAGGAATTGTTTATGCACCAGTTTCACCCCTTCGATGAGCGGCTTGGGGTCTTCGTCGGCATCCGCGTGATCGAGGGCGCGCTCGAGGTTGTCTATAACGTTGAGAAGGGCCTTTATGAGCTCTTCGTTCCCGTACGCTATGACGTCCGCTTTCTCTTTTGCGAGCCTCTTCTTATAGTTTTCAAAATCAGCCGCAAGCCTTATGTATTTCTGATACAGGTCCTGGTAATCCTTACCGCCGTTTCCCGGGCCCTCGTTTGCTTCAGGCTCGCTTTCCGTCTCTTCCTCAGTCATATTGTCCCCGTTTTCACTCAACTCGATGTCTCCTTCGTGGTCGTCTTTATCGTTCGGATTCATGACTTACCTCCTGGTTTCAATCGACCTGCAATCGGGCGTTATCGATGTATAATTATAGCGCTTATAACAGGCGACCGCGTTACCGTTGTATAGATGTTATGCGGTAGAGGGCTGTACTCCCAAATCCTTATGCAAAATATAATAATCCTTCGATAATTTGTCAACGTAGCCAGGCCCGGGATTTATCAGCCGTGCGCTTCCATGCCGCCCTCACGGCCTATCATGTTATAAGCGATGCCTTCCAGCAGCCCGGCGTCGCTCACGACCATCCTGTCCGATGAAAACCTCTCCATGGTCTTCTGCACTATCGCTATCCCGGAAACGATCAGGTCCTCCCTCCCCTTTTCGAGGCCCGGTATCTTCGTCCTCTCGGACCTGGGGACGCTCAATATGGTTTGCAGGGTGCTTTCGATCATCCCCCTCGTAAGGATGAAATTGTTTACGAGGGCGGGGTCGTACTTTGCCAGCCTGAGCTCCATCGCTGCAAGCGTCGTGGGGGTCCCGGCCGTTCCTATCAGGGTAATTTTATCGCCGGCAGCCGCGGGAAAGGACGAAAGGCCTTGAACGATGGTCTCGTGTATGTGCCCGCTCAGTAGGGCGATATCCGGCTCCGTATCGGTTTCACCCTTCAGGTATTTTTCGGTGAGGCGCACCACTCCGAGTCCCGTGCTTGCTATATTTGTTATCTCCCCTTCTTTTACGTATACATACTCGGTGCTCCCGCCCCCTATGTCGAATATCAGGCAGTCGGGCGTGTCGAACCCGACTGAATTAAGCACTCCCTCGACCGTAAGCCTCGCCTCTTCGTCGCCCGAAATGACCTCCACGGGAATACCCGTCTCAGCCTCGACCTTCTTCACGAAATCCCGCCCGTTCAGGGATTCCCTGACGGCGCTCGTGGCGACGGCCCTGAGCTTACTGACATCGTACTCCTTCAACTTGAGCGAGAAGCCCGAGAGTGTTTTCAATGACCTGTCTATTGCGTTCGGGTTGATGAGCATCTTTTCGGTGGTGAGACCTTCCCCGAGGCGTGTAATCTCGCGGCTGATGTAGAGTTTTTTAATGGATTTTCCGCTATCCGCCTCGGAAACCAGGAGCCTGAATGTGTTTGTCCCTATGTCTATCGATGCTATCCGCACTCGCCGTCCCCCGGGTAATGGATATTCCGCCGTGCATACACCCCTATCCGCGAAAAGTAACGGGCATGCGCCGGCACTATATAGATATACCAGATTTATAAAGGATTAAAAGGGTAAAGCCGAGCAAACTTAAAGAACTTGTATAGAAAAATCCGGCCCCTTTTTACAGGTCCGGCGTGAAGCTATTTAACCCCTGAATACGCCTATCAGTGCTCATGGGCGGTTTTAGGAGGGCCCGCCTCTTCTATTATTTTAGATACGAGATGGTCGGGGACCTCATCATAATGGGAAAAATCCATGCTGAACGTGCCCCTGCCGCTCGTGATCGATCTCAGCTCGGGCGCGTATGTGAGGACCTCGGACATAGGTATTAGCGCCTTAACCACATGGGTGCCGTTCAGGGGGTCCACCCCCGAGACCTTGCCCCTTCTCGAATTCACGTCCCCGATCACGTCCCCCATGCATTCGTCAGGGATCATTATTTCCACCTTCATAACGGGCTCTAGTATCACGGGCTTCGCATCCTCCATCGCCTTCCGGAAACCCATGGAGCCCGCTATCTGAAAGGCTATGTCCGAAGAGTCGACGGTATGGTATTTACCGTCGTAGAGGGTGACCTTCATGTCCACTACCGGGTAGCCCGCGGCAACGCCCCTTTTCATCGCCTCTACTACCCCCTTTTCCACGGAGGGTATGAAGTTTTTGGGAATCGCTCCGCCCACTATGTTATTTACGAATTCGAAACCCCTACCCCTGGGGAGCGCCTCGACCTCGAGCCACGCGTCGCCGTACTGGCCCCGCCCGCCCGTCTGCTTTATGTATTTTCCTTCGGCCTTGGCCTTCCCCTTCACGGTTTCTTTGTACGGCACTCTGGGCTTCTTGAGCTCGACGTGTACACCGTACGTGTCCCTCAATTTATTGACAATCACCTCGACGTGGGACTGTCCGGTGCCCGAAATGAGGAACTCCTTGGTTTCCTCGTCGAGCCTGTAATGTATGGTCGGGTCTTCTTCCACGATCCTGGCGAGCGAGGGGTTGAGCTTGTCCTCGTCGTTCCTGGATTTGGGCTCTATGGCGTAGGAGAGCACGGCCGGAGGGAGCTCGACGGGCTCAATCACCATCTGGTGCGCCTCGTCGGTCAGCGTGTCCCCCGTGGACGCGTCCTTCAGCTTGTTCACGGCCACTATGTCGCCCGAGACGGCGGGCGTGAAGGGGAATTCCTTCTTGCCTATGAGCCTGTGGAGGTGCCCCAGTTTCTCCTTTACCTTTTTACTGGAATTGTAGACGGAGGAGTCTCCGTTGAGCGAGCCCGAGAATACCCTGAATATAGAAATCTTCCCGGCGTAGGGGTCTGAGACCGTTTTAAATATATATGCCGACAACGGCTCCCCGGCGTCGGGCTTCCTTTCCACTTTTTCACCCGCCGGGCTCAACCCCTCGGTCGTCTTCTTCTCGACCGGGGAAGCCAGGTATTTGGCAATGGCGTCGCTCAGAACGTTTATTCCTATCATGTGAGTAGCCGAGCCTATGAGGACGGGGAATATCTTCGCCTCCAGTATCCCCTCGTGGAGCATCCTGATTATCCTGCCCTCGTCTATCGCCTCTCCTTCGAGATACTTCTCCAGAAGCTCGTCGTCGAGCTCGGCGACGGACTCTATTATTTTTTCCCTTTGCGAGGCGGCCGCTTCCTCCATATCGGCGGGTATGGGTATCTCTTCAAAGCCCGCGCCGCCCCCGTACTGATAGGCCTTCATCTCGATTACGTCGATGACGCCCTTGAAATCGTGGTGCTGGCCTATGGGGAGTATCAGCGGCAGGAGCTTCACCCTGAGCTCCTTCGATATGCTGCCGAGGGTCGCCTCTAAGCTCGTGTTTTCCTTCTCGAGCTTGTTGATGAATATTATCTTGGGCAGACCGCCCGTCATGTCCCAGTACTTCCCGACCTGAACGGACACGTCGCCGCCGACGGCACCGACCACTATCACAGCGCCGTCCACTACCTTTATCGCGCTGTCGGCTTCGTACAGGAAGTTTAAAAATCCGGGTGTGTCTATGAGGTTAACGAGGTGGGTTTTGGTTTCGAAGAACGCTACGTGGGAATTTATAGACATCCTTCTGTGTTTTTCTTCGGATTCGTAATCCAGGACGGAGCTGCCGTCGTCGACTTTTCCGAGCTTGTCGGTGGCTCCGTGCAGGTATAAGAGTGCTTCGGCTAGAGAAGTTTTACCTGCGCCGTGGGGAGCAACGAGCGCAACGTTCCTTACGCTTTCCCTACCATACTCCTTCATGGAAGATTACCTCCGTAGTCTGTCGTTGACAAAAACTTTCATCAAAGCCCCTTGTCGTCTCCTCTGTAAATAAAATTCCCTAAAGTCGGTGGTATATTGGTTCCCGGGGTCAGGGTTTTAGTTCTTTGCGTACTTCCTTCTGAACCTTTCGACCCGACCCTTGGCCTCAGCCGCCCTTTCCTTCCCTGTGTAGAAAGGATGACAGTTGGAGCAGACCTCGACGGTGAAGTTTTCAAACCGTGTGGACCTGGTTTTATACTGAGCGCCGCAGGAACAGCTTATAGTGACTTCTTTATACTCCGGATGGATTTCCGCTTTCATTTTTAATGCCTCCTTATGTGCGGTCAATGCGTCGTCGATCTTATATGAACCCAGATTTATTAATATAAAATTAACATTTAAATGCTGTGTGAGCAATAGTAAATCTGAGCGCATTAAACAAACAAAAAGGCGGCCGGGGGGCCGCCTTTTATGCTTTATCAATATCAATAATATCCTGTTTATTCTTATTTTTCTGTGAACTCGGCGTCTATTACGTCGTCGCCGTCTTTGCCGCCTTCGCCTTCCCGCCCCGCTTCGCCTTCGGGCGCTTCGCCCGGGCCTTCGGGTCCGGTCTGGGACTCCTCCGCCCCGTCCCCGCCCTGAGCCTGCTGCTTGTACATGAGCTCGGCGAGCTTATGGGAGGCTTTCGTTATCTTTTCCGTAGCCGCCTCGATCTCGTCCGGGTCGTTGCCCTTCGCGGCTTTTCTCCCCTGCTCGAGGGCTTCCTCGAGCTCTTTCTTGTCGGAGTCGGGGAGCTTTCCTTCGAATTCCTTGAAGCTCTTTTCCGTCCTGTAAATGAGCTCGTCGAGCTTGTTTCTTTTCTCCACGAGTTCGTGACGTTTCTTGTCTTCGTCCGACTTCTCCTCGGCGTCCCTGACCATCTTGTCCACTTCGTCCTTGGACAGCCCGCTCGATGCCTCGACCCTCACCTTCTGCTCCTTCTGCGTAGCCAGGTCTTTAGCGGATACGTGGAGGATGCCGTCGGCGTCTATGTCGAACGTGACTTCGACCTGGGGGATGCCCCTCGATGAAGGGGGAATGCCGTCGAGTATAAACCTCGCGAGGGTCCTGTTGTCCCCGGACATCTGCCTCTCTCCCTGGAGCACGTGGATCTCGACCGAGGTCTGGTTGTCTTCGGCCGTGGTGAATACCTGGCTCTTCTTTGTCGGGATCGTCGTATTCCTCTCTATTATTTTCGTCATAACGCCGCCCAGAGTCTCGATTCCGAGCGAGAGCGGTGTAACGTCGAGCAGCAGGACGTCCCTTACCTCGCCGCCCAGGACCGCGCCCTGAATAGCGGCGCCCATCGCGACCACCTCGTCCGGGTTGATGCCCTTGTGCGGCTCCTTCCCGAAGAAGTCGGTGACGACCTTCTGAACGAGCGGTATCCTGGTCGATCCCCCGACGAGTATTACCTCGTCTATGTCGCCCGCTTTAACGCCGGCGTCCTTAAGCGCCTGACGGCAGGGCTCGAGCGTGCCCTTCACTTTGTCTTCGATAAGCTGCTCGAACTTGGAGCGCGTGATTTTCATAACCAGGTGCTTGGGCCCGGCGGCGTCGGCGGTGATGAAGGGGAGGTTGATCTCCGTCTCGAGCGTATTCGAAAGCTCGACCTTCGCCTTTTCGGACTCCTGCCGGAGCCTCTGGAGCGCCATCTTGTCGTTTCCGAGGTCTATGCCCGATTCCTTCTTGAACTCGTTTATGATGTAGTCCATTATAAGCCTGTCGAAGTCGTCTCCGCCAAGGTGCGTATCGCCGTTCGTCGACTTGACCTCTATGACGTTGTCGCCGACCTCGAGTATGGATATGTCGAACGTACCTCCGCCCAGGTCGTAGACCGCAATCGTACCCTCGCTCTTCTTGTCGAACCCGTACGAGAGAGCGGCCGCGGTAGGCTCGTTAATGATCCTTTTTACTTCGAGTCCCGCGATCTTGCCCGCGTCCTTGGTGGCCTGCCTCTGGCTGTCGTTGAAATACGCGGGGACCGTGATGACGGCCTCTTTTATCTCGCCGCCTACGTAGTCCTCAGCCGCCTTTTTCAGTTTCATCAGCACGTGTGAGGATATCTGGGGCGGTGAGTACTGCTTCCCCATGGCCTCTACCCATGCGTCGTCGTTTTTCGTCTTTACAATTTTGTACGGGAGTCTCTTGGCTTCGCCCTCGACTTCTTCATAGCGCCTGCCCATGAGTCTCTTAACGGAGAATATCGTGTTTTCGGGATTGACGACCGCCTGTCTCTTGGCGGGGCCGCCGACGAGAATATCGCCGTCCTTCGTAAACGCGACTATGGACGGGGTTATCCGCGCCCCCTCTTCGTTTATGATTACCTTCGGCTCTCCGCCTTCTACTATGGCCACAACCGAGTTGGTGGTCCCGAGGTCGATCCCGATTATCTTACCGCTTTTCGCCATTTGCATAGCCTCCTCAACTTGTATTCTGTTTTCAGTGCTGTTTTAGCTGCCCTGAGCGACCGAAGTCTCGACCTCGCCCCTCAGTTTTTTAAGGGCCTGTACTTCTATTTGCCTTACTCTTTCCTTGGATATGCCAAGCTCGTCGCCGAGCTCCCTCAGCTTGCCCTGGGGTGTCGAGAGATACCTCCGCTCGATCACGCGTT
The DNA here is from genome assembly GCA_041753155.1 of Thermodesulfobacteriota bacterium. Taxonomy (GTDB): domain Bacteria; phylum Desulfobacterota_D; class UBA1144; order Nemesobacterales; family UBA2774; genus 2-12-FULL-53-21. Next base: position 31,628 of record JBGSVA010000099.1, read on the forward strand.
TTTCACGGGGCGTCAGCTTTTTTAGCCCTGCCTGAAGCCCTTGTCTGGCAAGCTCCGACTGCTCCAGGGATTCGAGTACCTCTTCCTGGTTGGAATTCGAGTCCGAAACCGTGTCGAGGTAGGTTATCGAATCGTCGTCCTTGAACGACGTATCCAGGGAAAAGTCCCTCGACGCCATTCTGAACTCCATGTCGATTACGTCCTTGTCCCTCACTCCGAAGAACCCGGCTACCTTCGTGATATCGGATTCTGTCAATCCGTCGTGCTGTATGTTAAGGTCCTTTTTCGCCCTTCCGATTTTATGGAAGAGCTTCCTCTGCGCCTGTGTGGTGCCTATCTTCACATGGCTCCAGAACTTCATTATATAGTTCTGTATCTTCGCCCTTATCCACCAAACGGCGTATGAAATCAGCCTGTAACCCTTATACGGGTTGAATTTTTTGACAGCGTTCATGAGCCCGATAGTGCCTTCCTGCACGAGGTCGCCTAGCGGGAACCCGTACGATATATATTCGGACGCTATCTTAACCACGAACCTGAGGTTGGACACGACAAGCGTATTAGCCGCTTCGAGGTCGTTCTCCTCGTAGTATCTGACTGCCAGGCTGTATTCTTCTTCCTTGCTTAAGACCGGGTATTTATTGACTTCCTTCAAAAAAATACCGATCGGTTCTCTAACTGCTACTGCTTTCATCCGTTTTAAACCCCCTTTTTGAAAGCTAATCATCATCGGGGAAATGTCAAGGGGATGGCGCTGTGAAAACTTAAATATGTTATTCTAATGATACAGGGCGGTTAATATAGGTATATTAATACTTTCCTTAAATATTGCAAGGGGTAGCGAACCCGGGTGCGGTGCGCCAATGGAATTTAGGGCTAAACGCTTAGCCCGCCTGTGTCGACTCTACGACTTTCTTGGCGGCTTCCCTCATGTCCCCGCCCGTGATTATGTTAAGTCCCGATTGGGACAGCATTTTTCTTCCGAGCTCTACGTTGGTGCCTTCTAACCTGACTACGAGCGGTACGTTGATGCCGACCTCTTTCGCTGCCGTTATGATGCCCTCGGCTATCGTGTCGCATTTCATAATGCCGCCGAATATATTTACGAATATAGCCTTCACGTTGGGGTCGCTCAGGATCATCTTGAATGCCTGCGTGACCTGCTCCGTATTCGCCCCCCCGCCGACGTCGAGGAAGTTCGCGGGCTCCCCGCCGTGGTGTTTTATAATATCCATTGTCGACATCGCGAGGCCCGCCCCGTTTACGAGGCAGCCGATGTTGCCGTCGAGCTTCACATAGCTTATGCCCCATTTCTTGGCTTCGAGCTCGGTCGGGTCCTCTTCGGACGGGTCGTGGAGCTTCTCTATATCCGGGTGTCTGAAGAGCGCGTTATCGTCGAAGTTCATCTTCGCGTCGAGCGCGAGCACGTCCCCGCTCTTGGTAAGGATGAGGGGGTTGATCTCGGCAAGCGAGCAGTCCTTCTCGGTGAAGAGCTCGTAGAGACCCGATATGAACTTCACCGCCTTGTTTACGGTCTTGCCCTCGAGACCGAGGAAATAGGCTATTTTCCTGCACTGATAGGGGAGCAGTCCGACCGTGGGGTTGACGTATTCCCTGGTTATTTTTGCTGGGTGTTTTCTTGCTACTTCCTCTATTTCCATGCCGCCTTCGCGGCTCGCCATTATGACTACCTGCTCTCTCGACCTGTCTATCACCAAGCCGAGGTAAAGCTCTTTCTCTATCTCCGAGGCCTCCTCCACGAGCACCTTCTGCACGAGCTTCCCGTCGGGTCCCGTCTGGTGGGTCACGAGTATCATGCCGAGTATCTCGGAAGCTATCCGCCTGACCTCATCGAGCGCGGTGGCGAGCTTGACGCCGCCCCCCTTCCCCCTGCCGCCTGCGTGTATCTGGGCCTTTACCACGAACCTTTCCACATTTAAGTCTTTCGCTATCTGGTGCGCCTCGTCCTCCCGGAATGCGACCTTTCCAGTGGGCGCGGCCACTCCGTACTGTGAAAGAAGCTCCTTGGCCTGATACTCATGGATATTCAATTTACATCCTCCTCGGTGAGACTGTGATTACTGATTTGGGCTTCCCTTGAATTTGTCGAGCAGCCACTGAAGCGGATCGAAGTACGTATCGGCGACCCTCTCCTTTAACGGGATGATGGCGTTGTCGGTTATATGTATGTCCTCGGGACATACTTCCGTGCAGCATTTCGTGATATTGCAGTACCCGAGCCCGGCCTGGGTTCTCAGGAACTCCTTCCGGTCGAGCGTATCGAGGGGGTGCATTTCGAGCTCGGCGATCTTGATAAGCATACGCGGGCCGATGAATTCATTCTTCTTGTCGTGGTTCCTGAGTATGTGGCAGACGTCCTGGCAGAGGAAGCACTCGATGCATTTCCTGAACTCCTGGCCCCTTTCGACGTCTTCCTGGTACATCACCCATTTCGTGTCCTTTGCCGGGGTGAACGGCGGTATCGTTTTTCTGACCCTATAGTTCCAGGACACGTCCGTCACCAGGTCCTTTATGATCGGGAACGTCTTGAGAGGGTATACGGTCACGGGTTTGTCGAGGGGAAGCGTATCGAGCCTGGTCTTGCAGGTGAGCTTCGGCATGCCGTTTATTTCCGCGCTGCAGGATCCGCATTTGGCGGCCTTGCAGTTCCACCTCACGGCCAGGTCCCCGTCGTAATTCGCCTGGATGAAGTGAATGGCGTCGAGGACGACCATACCCTCTTCAAGCGGTACTTCGTATTCCTTCTCACTGCCCCCGTTAGAGTCGCCCCTGTACACACGCATTTTCACGACTGCCATTTATTTGTGACCTCCCTCTACGATCTTCCTCAGCTCCTCGGGCATCTGAGGCAGCGGGGACGTGCCTATTTTCATGGTCCCGTTATCTTTCGAGATTACCGAATTCACATTCGCCCATTTTTCATTGTCGTATTTAGGGAAGTCCACCCTGCTGTGGGCGCCCCTGCTCTCTTCCCTCTGGAGGGCGGATTTCGCGATAGCCTCTGAAACGATAAGCATGGATTTCAGGTCTTTGCAGAGGTGCCAGCCGGGATTGAACATTCGCGAGCCTTCTATCCTCAGCTGAGAGGCCCTGTCTTTCAGCACCTGTATCTCTTCGAGTCCGTCCGCGATTTTCTCCTTCGTGCGGAAGACGCCTATGTAAGTGCCCATCGTCTCCTGGAGCGCCTGGTGTACGGTGTAAGGGTTCTCGCCTTCTGAGTTCTCGAACGGCCGGAGCATCTCCTGCGCGGCATTTTCGAGCTCTATATCGTCTATCTTGAGCGTGTTGTCGCGGAGCTCGTTCGCGTACTGAGCCGCTCCGAGACCGGCCCTCTTCCCGAATACGAGGAGGTCAGAGAGTGAGTTGCCGCCCAACCTGTTCGCGCCGTGCAGGCCGGCCGCCACTTCTCCGGCGGCGAATAAGCCCGGCACAGTGCTCCCCGTGGTATCCGCATCGACGCGGACCCCGCCCATCATGTAGTGAGTGGTCGGGAATACTTCCATGGGTTCTTTAGTTATGTCTATCTCCGCAAACTCCATGAACTGGTGATACATGCTGGGGAGTTTCTTCTTAACGTATTCGGCTCCCCTGTGCGATATGTCGAGGTAAGCTCCGCCGTGGGGTGTGCCGCGCCCTTCCTGGACCTCGATGTAAATGGATCTCGCGACTACGTCCCTGGTTGATAACTCCATCCTCTCGGGGTCGTATTTTTCCATGAACCTTTCGCCGTTTCTGTTGGTGAGCAGGCCGCCCTCGCCCCTTACGGCCTCCGTGACGAGAAGTCCCTTCACGCTCGGGGGCCATACCATTCCGGTCGGGTGGAACTGTACGAATTCCATGTCGATAAGCTCGGCTCCCGCATCATAGGCGAGCGAGTGGCCGTCCCCAGTGTATTCCCACGAGTTCGATGTCACTTTGTAAGACTTCCCGATGCCGCCCGTTGCCAGTACTACGGCTTTTGACTTGAAGAGGACGAACCTTCCGCTCTCTCTCCAGTAGCCGAAGGCTCCGGATATCCTTTCCCCGTCCTTAATCAGATGAGTAATAGTGCATTCCATGTACACGTCCATTCCGGAGTGTATGCCCTTGTCCTGGAGCGTGCGTATCATTTCGAGCCCGGTCCTGTCGCCCACGTGTGCGAGCCGCCTCCACGTATGGCCGCCGAAGGCCCTCTGCATTATCTTTCCGTCCTTGGTCCTGTCGAAGAGCGCCCCCCAGTGCTCGAGCTCCCTCACACAGTCGGGAGCCTCCTGCGCATGGAGCTGGGCCATGCGCCAGTTATTGAGCATTTTCCCGCCGTGCATCGTGTCGTGGAAGTGGACCTTCCAGTCGTCTTGTGGATCTAGGTTCGCGAGCGCCGCGGCGACACCCCCCTCGGCCATGACCGTGTGGGCCTTACCGAGGAGCGACTTGCAGACGAGGCCGACCGAAGCCCCTACTGCAGATGCTTCTATCGCCGCCCGGAGACCCGCGCCTCCCGCGCCGATCACGATGACGTCGTGCGTATGTGTTTCGTACTTCTCCATTTATATTAACCTCACGTCTGTGATAACGCCCCTCGCGAGAAGGAAAACATAGAGGTCCGCGAGCGCGACTCCGAAGAGGCTCACCCATGCCCACAGCATGTGGTGCTCGTTGAAGGCGCTCGCCTTTCCCCATAGCCTGAACCGTGTGGGGCATTTCGAGAATACATCGAGATTCCCGCCTATCAGGTGGCGGAACGAATGGCATCCGAGTGAATAAAAGCTGAGGAGCGTAGCGTTCGCGAAAAGCACGAGCGTCCCCACGCCTACGCCGAAACCGTCCTCGAATTTGAGCGCTTTGAACGCGTCAACCCAGAGGAAGAAGAGAATTACGGTTGCCGCGTAGAAGAAATAGCGGTGTATGTTCTGGATTATGAACGGGAACTTCGACTCCCCCGTATAAGAGCCTTCCTTTGCAAGAGGGCGCACGGCGCACGCCGGCGGGGCGAGGAAAAACGACCTGTAATAAGCCTTCCTGTAATAGTAGCAGGTCGCCCTGAAGCCGAGCGGGGCCCATAGTATGAGGAGCGCCGGTGAGAGCGGCCACCAGGAAGCGAGTATGTAAGGTGAATAAAAAGGAGAAAGGTAAGGCCCGTAGAGGAAGTCCGCGTTAGCGAACGCGCGCCACGTGGAGTAGATGCCGAATGCGCCGAGCACTATAGCGGTCACGAGGGGAGCGACCCACCATGTGTCCCGCCTCAATGTTATTGCGCTCTCTGCGCTTCCATTTGCCATCTCTAAGTTCCTCCCTAAGTTATCTCAGTAGATGTATTTTGGTGTCACGGGCTTATTTTTTTAACGACTCGGAAAATCGGCATGTAATATTATATAAACGCTAAGTTCTAGTCAAGCTGTCCGATACGCCGAGAGGGCCGTGATTCCTCTTAGACGCCGGTCGTTTTATCTATATGCTCGCAAAGCTCCTTCACGTGGCCCGCAGATACACGGAGCTCCTCGCTCTCTTTCTTCGTGAGCTTTATCTCGAATATCTTTTCCACGCCCTTTCTCCCGAGAATAACAGGCAGACCGACGAAGATGTTGTCGATGCCGTATTCGCCCTTGGCGAGGACACAGCACGGGAGAATTTTCTTCTTATCCCTGAGTATCGCGTCTACCATCTCGACGGCGGATACTGCGGGGGCATAGAACGCGCTTCCGGTCTTAAGGAGGGCTACTATTTCCCCTCCCCCCTGCCGCGTCCTCTGTATGATGGATTCTATCCTGTCGGGGGGGATAAGCTCCGTGATGGGAACTCCCGCGACGGTAGTCGCTCTCGCGAGCGGCACCATGTCGTCCCCGTGCCCTCCGAGGACGAACGCGTGGATGTTTTCGACCGACACCCCGAGCTCCATTCCTATGAAGGACCTGAACCTCGCGGCGTCGAGCACTCCCGCCATTCCCATGACGCGCTCTCTCGGGAAGCCGCTTACCTTGTGGGCTATATAGACCATCGCGTCAAGCGGGTTCGTGACGAGGATCAATATTGCGTTCGGCGATCTCCCGGCGACGTTATCAGTGACCTGTTTTACTATCTCGGTGTTCGTGGCTATAAGGTCGTCCCTGCTCATGCCGGGCTTCCTCGGAATGCCCGAAGTAATTACGACGACGTCCGAATTCGCGGTCTCTTCGTAGCTGTTGGTCCCCGTTATGTTGACGTCGTAACCGTAAACGGGGTTCATCTCCATCATGTCGAGCGCTTTGCCCTGGGGCATGCCCTCGAGGATATCCACCAGGACTACGTCTCCCAGCTCGAGCTGGGCAAGCATTAAGGCCGTCGTCGCTCCGACGTTGCCCGCGCCTATTACCGAAATTTTTGGTCTGCTCATATCGAATGCTCCTTCATTATTTCTTTATTGTTATTTATTTCCTGTTCATTCACGGATACTACGAATAACACACGCAGCACAACGCTCTAAACGAGCACCCTGTCCATATTCTCCGCAATCGCCTGGCCGAACTCGGAGCACTTGAGGAGCTTGGCGTTCTCGAGCTGGCGCTCGAGGTCGTACGTCACGGTCTTATCCAGTATCGTAAGCTCCATCGCCTTGACTATGAGGTCAGCCGCTTCGTTCCAGCCGAGGTATTCGAACATCATAACGCCCGAGAGTATGAGCGAGCCCGGGTTCACCTTGTCCTGGCCCGCGTATTTTGGCGCCGTCCCGTGCGTGGCTTCGAAGAGCGCCAGGTAATCGCCTATATTGCCGCCGGGCGCCATTCCGAGGCCCCCTACCTGCGCGGCGCACGCGTCGGACAGGTAATCGCCGTTCAGGTTCGCAGTAGCTATGACGTGGTATTCCCTCGTCCTCGTGAGAATCTGCTGAAGCATGTTGTCGGCTATCCTGTCGTTTATTACAACCATCCCCTCGGGTCTCTTGCCGTTGTATTTGTCCCAGAGGTCGTCTTCCGTTATCACCTGGCCGGGGAATTCTTCCTTCGCGAGCTCGTAGCCCCAATCCCTGAACGCGCCTTCCGTGAACTTCATGATATTCCCCTTATGCACGATTGTGACGCTCTCCTCGCCCTTTTCGATCGCGTGTTTTAACGCCTTCCTGACGAGCCTCTTCGTTCCGAACGGGCTTATGGGTTTTATGCCTATGCCCGAGCCTTCCCTGATGTTTGCGCCGTATTTCTCGACGAGGTAATTCCTTATTTCTATCGCTTCCCTGGACCCGCTCTGCCATTCTATGCCCGAATAGACGTCCTCCGTGTTCTCCCTGAATATGATCATGTCCATATCCTCGGGTCTCTTTATCGGGGACGGGGTGCCCTTGATGTATTTGACAGGGCGGACGCAGGCGTACAGGTCGAGAAGCTGTCTGAGGGCGACGTTAAGACTCCTTATCCCTCCGCCTATCGGCGTGGTGAGGGGGCCTTTAATCGACACTATATATTCCCTCAGGTCTTCGAGCGTTTCCTCCGGCAGCCATTCGCCCTTGAGGTTAAACGCCTTTTCTCCCGTGAGCACCTCGCGCCACGTTATCTTCCTCTTGCCCTTATATGCCTTTTCCACCGCTGCGTCGAAAACTATCTGGGACGCCCTCCAGATATCCGGCCCCGTTCCGTCTCCTTCGATGAATGGTATAATCGGGTGATCGGGGACGATGATGGAGTCGTTCTTTTTGTCGATTTGAATTTTTTGTCCCACACTCGGCTTTGAGGATGACATCGTTAAAACTCCTGTTGAAAAATTTGGACTGAAATATAAATAATAAACGCCTGAAATTCAAATAATTGAAGCTTAAGCGGCGCCTGAGCCTTTCTGCGGGCGCACCACTACCCGGACGGCAGAAATGAGACTGTTTCATCCCCCCGGCAGAGGCGGATGTTTTACTGCTTCATCATCTGTCTCAGTACCGTTTGCAGTATTCCGCCGTTTTTATAATATTCGACCTCTATAGGGCTGTCCAGACGGCACGTTACGTTGAACGTAAAGTTATCCCCTTCCTTTCGCGTGACCCTTACCGGGATATCTTTACCGTGTTTCAGGTCTTCGGTAACGCCTTCTATGTCGTATTTTTCATAACCCGTGAGCCCGTACGTGCGGCTGCTCTCTCCGTCCTTGAACTGAAGCGGAAGGACGCCCATCCCGACGAGGTTGCTCCTGTGTATCCTTTCGAAGCTCTCGGCGATCACCGCCTTTACGCCCAGGAGTATAGTGCCTTTGGCGGCCCAGTCGCGGGAGCTGCCCGTGCCGTATTCCTTGCCGCCTATGACTATCAATGGCGTCCCTTCGGCCTGATATTTCATCGAGGCGTCGAATATGGACATCTGCTCGCCCGAGGGGATGTGCAAGGTCACGCCCCCCTCGACGCCGGGCAGCATGAGGTTTTTTATTCTTATATTTGCGAAAGTGCCGCGAATCATGACCTCGTGGTTGCCTCTCCGTGACCCGAAGCTGTTGAAGTCCCTCTGCTCGACACCGTGAGACATCAGGTATTTCCCGGCGGGTCCGTCTTTCGGTATCGAGCCTGCGGGCGATATGTGGTCGGTCGTAATGGAATCCCCCAGAAGGGCGAGCGCATACGCTTCCCTTATGTCCCTCGCGCCCGGGACGTCGAGCGAGAACTCCTCGAAGAAGGTCGGGTTCTGGATGTACGTGGATTTCTTGTCCCACTTGTAGAGGTCCCCCTCCGGAACGTCGAGTGTCTTCCAGGTCTCGTCGCCTTCGAAGACGTGCTCGTACTGGGCCCGGAAGAGCTCGGGGTTCAATACCTTGTTCACGGTATCGCTTATTTCTTTCTGTGAAGGCCAGACGTCCTTTAGATAAACCGGCTTTCCGTCCGATCCCTTGCCTAGGGGCTCTTTGTAGACGTCAATATCCACTGTGCCCGCGAGGGCGAAGGCCACGACGAGGGGGGGCGATGCGAGGTAGGAAAATTTAACGAAGGGATGGATGCGTCCCTCGAAGTTCCTGTTCCCGCTCAGCACCGCGGCGCATGTGAGGTCGTTTGCCTTTATGGCCTCTTCGACGGGGGCCGGCAGCGGGCCGCTGTTCCCTATGCACGTCGTGCATCCGTATCCTACGAGACTGAAGCCGAGTTTGTCGAGATATTTCGTTAAATCCGCCGCATCCAGATAGTCGGTCACTACTCTCGAGCCCGGAGCGAGACTCGTCTTGACCGAGGGCCTTACTGTGAGGCCTTTCTCCGCTGCCTTTTTCGCCACGAGGCCCGAGGCAACCATGACGGACGGGTTCGAGGTGTTCGTGCAGCTCGTTATTGCGGCGATCGCAACGGAGCCGTTTCCGATCTCGTCTTTCTTGCCGTCGATTTCGATCCCGACTTTCTTATTTAAGTCCTTACCGTCCCCTGTTTTCGATTTGAGTACTTTTTCATATGATTCCTTGAGAGACCTGAGGGAGACCCTGTCCTGCGGGCGGCTGGGTCCCGCCATGGAAGGCTCGACCGTTGAAATATCGAGCTCGAGGGTATCCGTGTAAACGGGGTCGGGTGCGGAGTCCGTCCTGAAAAGGCCCTGTTCTTTCGTGTACGCCTCGACGAGCTCGACGAGCTTCCTGTCCCTTCCAGTGATTTTGAGATAGCGGAGCGTCTCTTCGTCGACCGGGAAAAACCCCATAGTCGCTCCGTATTCGGGGGCCATGTTGGCTATGGTGGCTTTGTCCGAGAGCGCGAGCTGGCTCAGTCCCGGCCCGTAGAACTCGACGAACTTCCCGACGACGCCCTTTTTCCTGAGCATCTCGGTCACCGTGAGCACGAGGTCTGTCGCCGTGACGCCTTCCGCGAGCTGTCCGAAGAGCCTGAACCCTATAACCTCGGGCACGAGCATGTATAGGGGCTGGCCCAGCATGCACGCCTCCGCCTCTATTCCGCCGACGCCCCAGCCGAGCACGCTGAGACCGTTTATCATCGTTGTGTGGGAGTCCGTTCCGACGAGCGTGTCGGGATACGCTATCGTCCTGCCGTTTTCCTTCGTCGAGGAGACGACGCTCGCCAGGCATTCGAGGTTCACCTGATGGACTATCCCGGTGCCGGGAGGGACGACCCTGAAATTATCGAATGCCTTCTGCGCCCATCTCAGAAACGCGTACCTCTCCCCGTTCCTCTCGTATTCGCGCTCGACGTTCAGAGTGAACGCCTTATCGCTCGCGAAGTAGTCGACCTGAACGGAATGGTCTATAACGAGGTCTACAGGGACTATCGGGTTTATCTTGTCGGGGTCTCCTCCGAGCCTGTTGACGACAGTCCTCATGGCCGCGAGGTCGACCACGCACGGTACGCCCGTGAAGTCCTGGAGTATCACGCGTGCGGGGCAGTAGGGAATCTCGTCGGCGTGCAGGGTGTCGGGGCTCCATCCCGCGAGCGCCCGGAGATGGTTGTCGTTTATTATGCTCCCGTCGTAATTCCTCAGGACGTTTTCAAGCAGGATTTTTATCGAAACGGGCAGGCGGGAAATGTCTTTCCCGAGTGTTTTTTCTATTGATTTCAAAGAATAATAACCGACTTCGCCCGCGCTCGTTTTAAGCGTAGAAAGGGCTTTCAGTTTATTGTTTAGCTCTGTCATTCTATTCTCCTTAGCTTGCTGGTTAAGCGGAAGGTTTCCCTAAACATTCTACAGTTGAATCGGTACAAATCAAGCGTCGCCGGACCGTAAATCCGCGTGTATTCAAAAGACGGAGCTCGGCGCGCGGCGCGAAGTTTATCGTGTGATGCCCGCGGGTTTAATGTCGGATTCTGCTATACGGGATTTTCATGCGAACCGGAGGCGGTCGCGCTCAGCCGATCTTTCTGAATATGAGGGAGGCGTTCGTTCCCCCGAAGCCGAATGAATTACTCAGGGCCGTTTTTATATCGGCCTTACGCGCCTCGTTCGGTATGTAGTCGAGGTCGCACTCGGGGTCGGGGATTTCGTAGTTGATCGTCGGCGGGAGTATGCCCCGGTCGAGCGCCAGCACCGTGAAAGCCGCTTCTACGGCGCCCGCTGCGCCCAGGAGGTGTCCTGTCATCGACTTCGTGGAGCTGACCGGTATATCGTAAGCCCTCTGACCGAAGACCTTCTTGATCGCGTTCGTTTCGTTGGAATCGTTGAGCGGTGTCGATGTGCCGTGGGCGTTTATGTACTCAATTTCGTCCAGGTTTATTCCCCCGTCCTTCAAGGCCGCCAGCATGCACCTCTCGGGGCCGTCCAGAGACGGCGCCGTTATGTGGCTCGCGTCGCTGCTCATCCCGTACCCGACAATCTCGGCGTATATCCTTGCACCCCTTTTTTTGGCGAGCTCCAGCTCTTCGAGTATGAGCATCCCCGAGCCTTCGCCGATAATGAAGCCGTCCCTTTCCTTGTCGAACGGGCGTGAGGCGCGCTCGGGCGCGTCGTTGCGGGTGGATAGCGCCCGCATGGCGTTAAACCCGCCGAACGTGAGCGGGATGATGGGGGCTTCCGTGCCGCCTGCGAACATGACGTCGGCCTCGCCGTTTCTTATCGCCGTAGCGGCGTAGCCTATGGCATGGGCGCTCGCCGCGCACGCCGTAGTCGTACAGCAGTTGGGGCCTTTAGCGTTGAAGAATATGGAGACGTATCCTGCGGCCATGTTGTTGATAATATTGGTAATGAAGAACGGGGATAGACGTCCGGGGCCTTTTTCGGCCAGTATGTGCACCGTGTTGACGTATGTCTCCATACCGCCTATGCCGGAACCGATTATGGTGCCCGTCAGCGGGGAGAGCTCTTCCGTTATCTCGAGCCCCGAATCCTCGAGCGCGAGCTTGGCGGAGGCGACGGCGTACTGTATGAACGCGTCCGTCTTCCTCGCTTCCTTCGGGTTCATGTAGAGCTCCGGGTCGAAGCCGTGGATCTCCGCGGCTATTTGCGTCTTGTGCTCGGAAGCGTCGAACTTAGTAACCTTTCGAACGCCCGAACGCCCGGCGCACACTGCGTCCCAGGTCTCTTTATTCCCGATTCCGAGAGGCGTAACCAGCCCTACGCCCGTAACCACTACCCTTCTTCTCATTACTTTTTACGCTCCAGTATGAAGTTGACCGCGTCCTGAACCGTTATTATGGATTCCGCGTCCTCGTCGGATATCTCGAGCCCGAACTCGTCTTCCATAGACATGATGAGCTCGACCAGATCGAGGGAGTCGGCTCCCAGGTCCTCGATGAACGAAGATTCAGGAGAGATCTCGTCCTCGGTTTTACCCAGCTGACCCGCCACCATCTCTTTGACCTTTGCGAGTATTTCCTTGTCCTGAGCCATATCAAACACCTCCTTTTTATATTAAGTGTATATTCCGCCGTTAACCCTTATTACCTCGCCCGTAATATAGGAAGCCTCATCCGAAGTCAGGAATGCGACCACGCCGGCGATGTCTTCGGGCGAGCCGTACCTGCCCATGGGTATCCTTTCTATGTACTGCTTTTTTATCTCATCCGGGAGACTGTTGTTAATATCCGTCAGTATAAAGCCGGGGCTTATTGCGTTTACGGTTACGGACCTGGGCGCCATTTCCCTGGCCGCGGCCTTCGTAAAGCCGATGATGCCCGCCTTGGACGCGGCGTAGTTCGTCTGACCGGCATTCCCCATTTCGCCGACGACCGATGTTAAATTTATTATCCTTCCCCACCTCTGCTTCATCATCGTGCGCGTTACGGCTTTCGTGCAGTTAAAGACCCCGTTGAGGTTGATGGAAATCACCTTGTCCCAATCCTCTTTGTTCATCCTTACCAGGAGCGTGTCATGAACGATCCCCGCGTTATTTATGAGGATGTGTATCCCCCCGTGCTCGACTATGATCTCCTCGATCATCTTCTGAGACATTTCGTAATCGGAGACGTCGAACTTCGAGACAGCGCCCTTCCCTCCTGCTTTTTCTATCTCCGCGACCACGTCCTCGGCCGCTGATTCGTTTCTGGCATAATTGACCACTACAAACGCGCCCTCGGCCGCGAGCCTGAGCGCAACTGCCTTTCCGATACCTCTGGAGCCCCCTGTGACGAGCGCTATCTTCTTCCCATTTTCAGCCATTTTTGAGTGACTCCAATTGTGACATGTTTTCGAGACAGCCTACCTCGACATTGGGGAGCGTCCGTTTTATCAGCCCCGAGAGCACGTTCCTGGGGCCTATTTCGAGGAACTTGCCGACTCCCTCTCTCCCCAGGGTCTCTACGGATTCGTACCACCTTACCGGACTCGTCACCTGTCTTACGAGCAGCTCCCTCGTCCTTGATGAATCGCTGTTGACCGAGGCGTCACAATTAGTCACGATCGGCACGTTCATTTCCCTGAATTCGATCTTGTCCAATACCTCCGCAAGCCTCTCGGCCGCGGGTTTCATCAATATACAGTGGAATGGCGCGCTCACGTCGAGCGGGACCACGCGTTTCGCACCTTTTAATTTCGCCTGCTCGGATGCCTGCATGACCGCGTCCCTGCTCCCGGAAATTACTGTCTGTCCCGGTGCGTTCAGATTAGCGGGGCTCGCGACGCCGGAACCGGCGGACACCATATCGCATATCTCCCGTATGGCTCCGATTTCGAGACCGAGTACCGCCGTCATGGCGCCTTCCCCTACGGGCACTGCTTCCTGCATGAATTCACCCCTTTTTCTTACCACAAAAACGGCGTCTTTGAAAGCCATCGAGCCGTTCGCAACTAGCGCCGAGTACTCCCCCAGGCTGTGACCGGCTACGAAATCAGGTCTCGTTCCCGACTCGGACTCGAGCACCCTCAGGGCCGCGGTCGAAGCGGTGAGAATCGCGGGCTGGGCGTTCGCCGTGAGCGAAAGCTCGCCCGGGTCTCCTTCGAAGCAAAGCCCGGCGATGTCGAAACCAAGCACGTCGCTCGCTTCCTCGAACGTCCTTCTCGCCGCGCCGAACTCTCCATAGAGCTCCTTGCACATCCCCACGTACTGGGAACCCTGGCCTGGGAACACGAATGCAATCATTGGATTAGATCCTTAATCGACCGGGGAAAGCTCTATGAAAGCTGTTCCTGCTTTTCCTTTATGTATGTCTTTCCTTTATAGAACCCGCAGCTGGGGCACGCCCTGTGAGGGGGTTTACGCTCCCCGCAGTTCTGGCAGGTGGAAAGACCAGGACTCGCAACCTTATAGTGGGTTCTGTTTTTCCTGGACCTGGACCTGGAATGTTTTCTTTTCGGAAGTCCCATTTTTTCATTCTCCCTATGTCTTCTTCGTAATTTATATTTTCAATTTTTTCAGCACCGCGAACCTCGGGTCTTCCCATTCCTTTTCGCAGCCGCATGTCTCTCTATTCAGGTTTACCCCGCATTTCGGACACAAACCCTTGCAGTTTTCGCCGCAGACGACCTTTACGGGCAGTGAAACCGCGATGAGCCCCCTCAGGTAATCATCGAGGTCGACCTCGTCGCCCCTGTACGTCTCGTGATCGACGTCACCGACGTCTCTCACCTTGTCGGCCGGCGAGAGCATGAGCCTGATCTCGGGCTTTAATTCGAGCCTGACCGTATCCAGGCACCTCGAACAGGGGACCTCTATGGAAAAAGCGAGGTTCCCAAGCACGATTACTTCCCTGAGGGCCTTCGTAACGACGAGGTCGACGTCTATATCCGAAGCGAGCCGAGTATACTCTTCGCCGGTCTTCAGCTCGGGTATGTTATCGAGCCACCCCGGACTCATGTGCGTATGGATGTGGAGTCCCTCGTCCCTGATGTCCGATAAGCTGATCTTCATCGCCCCGACCCTTGTCAAATATCGATTATAAATTAACGGGTTTAAATAATAATACAAGATGGGAGGTTTGCAAGTAAAAAGCGAAAGCCGGGGTTTTCAGGCGAGGTGGCAGGACACGAGGTGCCCTCCTCCGGCGTCTCTCAACTCGGGCTCGACGGAGCTGCACTTCTCGACTGCAATCGGGCAGCGCGGATGGAAACTGCAGCCCGGGGGAGGGTTTATGGGACTCGGCACGTCGCCTTTGAGCACGGTCATTTTTCTTTGCTTGTCGGGGTCGGCGACCGGGACCGAGGATATAAGTACGCGCGTATAGGGGTGGAGGGGGTTTTTGTAGAGCTCCCCGCTCGGGGCGAACTCCACAACCTTCCCCAGGTACATGACCGCCACCCTGTCGCTTATGTGCCTCACCACACGGAGGTCGTGGGAGATGAAGAGGTAAGTCAGCCTGAACTTCTCCTGGAGCTCCATGAACAGGTTTATTATCTGGGCCTGTACTGAAACGTCGAGCGCCGATATCGGCTCGTCGCACACGACGAATTCGGGGTTGAGCGCCAAGGCCCTGGCTATAGCTATCCTCTGCCTCTGCCCCCCGCTGAACTCGTGGGGGTAGCGGGGGAGCGCGTCTTCCCTCAATCCCACAGTACGCAAAAGCTCGCGCACTATGCCCTTTCTTTCGCCGGGGGTGGAAATATTATGTATAACGAGACCTTCCGCTACTATGCTCTCGACCTTCATCCTCGGGTTGAGCGAGCCGTAGGGGTCCTGAAAAACGATTTGCATCTTTTCCCTGTACGGGCGCATCCGGGAGGGGCTTAACCCTGTTATATTATCTGCCCCGAAAAATATTTTGCCCGCCGTAGGCTCGAGCAGCTTTAATATGGTCTTGCCGAGGGTCGTTTTCCCGCAGCCGCTCTCTCCGACGAGCCCTACAGTCTCGCCCTCTGAGATGGTCATATCGACCCCGTCCACGGCTTTGACGAAGTTCGTTATCCTGGAGAAGACCCCGGTCTCCACCGGGAAGTATTTCTTGAGACGTTCTATTCTCACGAGCTCTTTTAGCGCCATGTCTGACCTATATTGTTACCTCGTCAGCCCGCCAGCAAGCCGAATAATGGCCGGCTGCGTGCTCGGCGAGCGGGGGCTCCTCACTCCTGCATTTATCTATCACGAGCGGGCACCTGTCCTGGAACCTGCAGCCCGGAGGGAAGCTGCCGGGGCTCGGCACGACGCCGGGTATCGCGTCCAGCTTCTCCTTACTCCCCCTGAGATCGGGGATGGAATTGAGCAGCCCGACCGTATACGGATGCTTCGGATGCTTGAAGAGCTCCCTCGTAACGGCGTGCTCGACGACCTTCCCCGCGTACATTACGTATACGGTATCGGCAACCTCCGCGATTATTCCGAGGTCGTGCGTGATGAGCAGCACTGCCATACCCAGCTTGACCCTGAGGTCGTCGATGAGCTCGAGTATCCCCGCCTGTATCGTGACGTCGAGCGCCGTGGTGGGCTCGTCCGCGATGAGCACCTCGGGGCTGCAGGCGAGAGCCATGGCGATCATGACCCTCTGGGACATCCCTCCCGATAGCTCGTGGGGATAGTTTTTTATCCTGCTCTCGGGGGCGGGTATTCCCACGAGTTTGAGCAGGGCGATAACCCTTTCCTTCTCTTCTTTCCTCGTAATATTCAAATGGGTCCTGAGCGACTCCCCTACCTGATCACCTACCGTGAAGACGGGGTTGAGCGAGCTTATCGGCTCCTGGAAGATCATCGAAATCCTGTTCCCGCGTATAGAGCGCATGTCGCGGTCGCTCAAATGGAGTATGTCAGCGCCGTCGAAGATTATCTCGCCCCCCTCAATCCTGCCCGGGGGCTCGGGTATGAGGCGCATCACCGAAAGGGCCGTGACCGTCTTTCCGCAGCCGCTTTCGCCTACGACCCCGACTACCCTGCCCTGGGGTATGGAGAGCGACACGCCGCTCACGACCTCGACCTTCCTCCCTTCGGACGAGAACGACACCGTCAAGTCTTTTATCTCGAGTGCGCTTTCCATTTTATATCCTTTTTCCGTCTCCCGTCGGTCCCCGTCATTCGCTCCCCGTGAATTTGGGGTCGATCGAGTTCCTGAAACCCTCCCCCAGGAGGTTGAAGGCCGTCACCGTTAGAAATATAGCCGCGCCGGGGAATAGGACAAGCCACCACGCGAAATCGACGTACCGTTGCGACTGAGAGAGCACGTCGCCCCAGCTCGGGTCGGGCGGAGGGACGCCGAAGCCGAGGAAGCTCAACCCGGACTCGACCAGTATCGCCCCTGCTATGCCGAAAGTAGAGTCGACCAGCACGGGCGCGAGCGCGTTCGGGAGCATGTGCTTCATCATCACCCTGAAGTCGTTTCCTCCGAGTGCGACCGCGGCCTCGACGTACTCGAATTTCCGGAGCTTCAGGAACTCCCCCCTTATGAGGCGCGCGACGCCCGTCCAGCTCGTAGCCCCTATTACTATCATTATGTTGTATATGCTCGGGTCCCTGAACGCCAGTATCGTCAGAATCAAAAAGAAGACGGGGAACGTCATCATCACTTCGAAGAGGCGCGATACTATAAAATCGGTAGTACCCCCGTAATAACCCGCGATGCCCCCGAGCATGATGCCTATCACCGCCGATATGCCGACGGCGATGAACCCTATCGAGAGCGAAATCCTGGCCCCGTATATCATGCGTGCGAGCACGTCCCTGCCCCTGTCGTCCGTGCCGAAGGGGTGCTCGCCCGAGGGCGGGTTCAGTATCGAATTGAGGTCGTTTTCGGTAGGGCTGTACCTCACGGGGGGGAATATTGCGAAGTCCCCTGGGCCGAGATTCCCGCCCAACTCCTTGAAATCCGTCCCGAAAAACTCGCTGTAGCGGAAGACGACGGGGAAATAGTAATGCCCTTCGTACTTCAGGACTATGGGTTTGTTCCCGGCGAGAAAACTCTCGAACACTGCTATGAAAAGGAGCAGCAGTATCACAATCAGGGCCGAGAACGCGAGCCTGTCCTTTTTGAATTTCCTCCATACGCTCCCCCAGTATCCGACGCTCTTTGTCTCCGTCAACTTCTGCCCTCGAAACTGATCCTGGGGTCTATGAGCACGTAAACGAGGTCCGATATCAGGATACCGATAAGCGTGAGGAACGCGGATATCGTGGCGATAGCCATGATCATCGGGTAATCGCGGGCGAGCACGGACTCGAATCCGAGCTGGCCAATGCCCGGTATGGAGAATATCGTCTCTATTATAACGCTCCCGCCTATCATGGCGGGGAGTATTCCGGCGAGTATAGTGATAATCGGGATGAGCGCATTCCTTAATGCATGCTTAAGTATGACCTTCGATTGGGGGAGGCCCTTGGCCGCGGCCGTCCTCACGTAATCCTCTCTCAGAACTTCCAGCAGGCTCCCCTTCTGGAACCTCGAGAGGTAGGCGAGGCTCCCGTAAGAGAGGCAGAATACCGGGAGCACTATGTGCCAGAGGAAATCGGCCGCTTTCTCGGGGAGGGGATAATTTTCCGCCCCCGGCGAGAGTATCCCGTAAACGGGAAAGACGTTCCAGTACTCGCCCCCGCCCAGAAAGAAAATCAAAATCATCGCCATCCAGAAGCTCGGTATGGAGTAGAGGATGAAGAGGACGAACGTGCTCGCCCTTTCGCCTGCGCTCCCGTGCCTGACGGCGGCATATACCCCGATCGGTATGGCGGTCAGATATATTATGATTATGGAAATAACGTTGAGCGTAATAGTGATGGGAAGCCGCTCGGCGATCTTGTCTATGACCGGGCGGTGGTCCTTGTATGACCGGCCGAAGTCGAGCGTTACAATTTGCTTGAGCCATATCCCGTAGCGGACGTATATGGGCTTGTCGAGTCCGTAGAGCCTCTTGGTCTCCTCGACTATTTCTTTGGTTATGGCCTCCGATTTTATTCCCTCGTCCAGCTGGAGCTTCCTCTCGACGGGGTTTCCGGGGGCGAGCTGGATAATGAAGAACGTAATTATCGTGATCCCCAGTAAAGTGGGTATGAGCAGTAAGAGCCGCTTTATAATATAGTCTCTCATGTCCGGGCCAATGGGAATTATATGCGGTTATCGGGAAAATATTAAGCGCGATTATAAAATGGCGCTCTCTTGTCCAAGCTCAGCTAAAATTATACGGGTATACGGAAATAAATCTCCCTTTGGATTCGCGGTCTAGCGTCCCTTGATTTATTCCGCATATTTCTGGAGCGGTGCAGGCACGTACCATTCTATGGGATCTACTCCCAGGGGGTAGACTATGACGTTCTCGAAGCGTTTTGCTACCGCTACAGTCGCCTTTCTGCAGAAGAGGAACGTGTAGGGCTGCTCCTCGTTCACGATCTCGGAGAATTTCCTGTAGAGCTCGATCCTCTTCGGCCTATCGAACTCCTGTCTCGCCGTCTCGATTAATCTATCCGCCTCGGCGTTTTTAAACCCGACGAAGTTCGATCCGCTCTCGGCCTGTGTCGAGCTCCATATCTGATAGGGGTCGGACTCGACGCCCATAGACCACGCGAGCGTAACGGCGTCGAACTTCCTATCGTTCAGCCTCGACGTGAACACGGCCCACTCGGTCTTGCGTATCTCCATGGCTATCCCCATCTTGTCGAGCTCTTCCTTGAGTATCGTGGCGATCTTCTCCCCCGTTTCGGAGCCTCCGGGGATGAGGAACTCGAACGAGAACTTTACGCCGTCCTTGTCCCTTATCCCGTCCCCGTTGTGGTCGGTCCAGCCGGCTTCGTCGAGAAGCGCCCGGGCCCGGGCGGGGTCGTAGGGGATGGGCTTTATGTCCTTATCGTATTCGGGGCTGTTGATATAGAACGGGTTCGTGACCACCGCCCCGAGGTCGAACATTATCTTGTCCAGGATGAGGTCCCTGTTAACGAGGTGCGTCATCGCCCTCCTCACGCGCTTGTCCGAGAAAAAGGGCTTCGTCGAGTTCCATCCTATGTAGCTGTAGTTGGGTGTGTAGTAGCTGAATTTGTCGAAGTTCCTATCGAAGTCCGCGGAGCTCGTCTGCATCTCCCACTGTATGGGGGTGAGGCTCGCGACGTCGAGCTCCTCCCTTTTCAATACCTGGAGCGTAACGGAGGGATCGTTGATTATCCTGAACACGATTTTATTCAGATGAGGCTTTTCCCCCCAGTAGTCGTCGTTCTTCTCGAGCACGACCTCCCTGCCCGTCGTCCACTTTACGAACCTGAACGGGCCCGTGCCTATGGGGGCCCGCCCCGCGGGGTTTGTGTTGAAATCCCCCTTCTCGAATACGTGCTTCGGCACTATCGGGATGCCGCCGCAGAATTCGAGGGCGAGGAAGTAAGGCCTCGCGTAAGTGAACTTCACCGTATGCTCGTTCACGGCCTCGACGTTCTTTATCTCCTGGTAGTAGCTCCTTAGCTGGGGGGCGTCGACCTTGGGGTCCATTATAGTCTCGTATGAGAACACGACGTCATCCGCTGTGAACGGAGTGCCGTCCTGCCACTTTATCCCCTTTCTTATCGTGAACGTGTACGTGAGCTTGTCGTCCGAAATGGTCCAGGACTCGGCCAGGAGCGGCTTTAACTCGAGGGTTTCGTTGTCACGCTCGACGAGCGTCTCGTAGACGTTCCCGCCCGTGATTATCCCCTCGTACGCGTCAGTCGCAGTTATGGGGTTGAGCGTGGCGGGCTCGGCGCTCAGGTGGTATATGAGCCAGTTGCCATTCTTATCCTGCGACTTGCACGATAACAATGCCGACGCGAGGGCTATGGAAAGGACGGTGAAGAAGAATAGTCTTTTCAATTCTGTCTCCTTGCTGTTTTAATTATCCCTGATTCTTTCACCGACTAGTCGCCGACGGATTTTTCGAGCTTCCTGAGGATAGGCGTGATGAGATCTATCGGAAGCGGGAAAACTATGGTCGAATTCTTCTCCGACGACATTTCGGCGAGCGTCTGCAGGTATCGGAGCTGTAAAGCCATCGGGTTCCGGGACATTATATCCGAGGCCTCCAAGAGCTTTGTCGCCGCCTGGTATTCCCCTTCCGCGGCGATGACCTTGGCCCGCCTCTCCCTTTCGGCCTCAGCCTGACGCGCCATGGCGCGCTGCATCTCCTGAGGGAGGTCCACATATTTTACCTCCACGAGCGTCACCTTGATCCCCCACGGGTCCGTATGCTTGTCGAGCACCTCCTGGAGCTTCATGTTAAGCGTCTCCCTTTCGGCGAGCAACCCGTCGAGCTCCACCTGCCCCAGTATGCTCCGGAGCGTCGTCTGCGCTAGCTGCGAGGTGGCGTAGAGATAGTTCTCGACCTGTATCACCGCTTTAACCGGATCGATGACCCGGAAGTATACGACGGCGTTCACCTTGACCGAGACGTTGTCCTTCGTGATTATGTCCTGAGGCGGGACGTCCATCGTGATTACCCGGAGGCTGATCTTCGTCATCTTATCGACCATCGGGATTATCCATTTGAAGCCCGGCCCCTTGGGCGCGACTATCCTCCCGAGCCTGAACACTACGCCCCTCTCGTACTCGTTCAGTATCCTAACGCCCGAGAGTATCAGTATCACTATGATTCCGATGAATATTACAAGCGGTGAAAACATGATTACCTCCTCCAGTAGTTGATTTATACCCTTTTTACCTTGAGCTTGAGCCCCGAAAGCGCCTCCGTAACCACTACCCTCTCCCCCTTTTGCACGGGCTCGTCGCTTACGGCGTCCCAGTACTCTCCTTCGAGATATATCTTGCCGGTAGCGTGAATCTCCGAGACCGCTCTCCCCTCCTTCCCCACGAGGCCTTCGTACCCCATGGTCGGCGCGAGCGCCTGGGCCTTGATCAAATAGAATATCACGTAGGCGAAGAATAGCCCGAATGCCAGAGTGGAAGCGATGACGACGTCGAACCCGACCCTGAGGTCCGACTCCGGGGTGTCGAAAAGGAGGAGCGCCCCGAGGGAGAAGCTTATGAGCCCCCCCACGGCGAGGATACCGTGGCCCGTAACGTATACCTCCGCAACGAAGAGCGCTATCCCGAGGAGGAGAAGCGCTATGCCCGCGTAATTAAACGGCAGTATCTGGAATGAAACGAACCCCATGAGCAGGCACACCGCGCCCGCCACGCCGGGGAATATGAGTCCGGGGTTATAGAATTCGAGCAGGAGCCCGAGCGAGCCCAGGGACAGGAGCAGGAAAGCTATGTCGGGCGTGCTCAGTATGTCTATGAACTTCTGCTTGAAGTTCATGGCGACCCTCGTTATCTCCGGGTCATTCGTTCTGAGAGTTTTTTCTCCGCCGGGGAGCTTGACTTTCATTCCGTCGATCTCTTCGATGAGGCTGTCGAGGTCGGGAGCGATAAGGTCGATGACGTGCTTTTCGAGGGCTTCTGTCGACGTGATGGAAGAGCTTTTCCTTACGGCCTCCTCGGCCCACTCGACGTTCCTCCCCCTCTCCTCGGCGATGCTCTCTATGAACGAAGAGGCGTAGTTCTCGAGCTTCTCGCCCATGATGTCCCTCTCCGTATTATCGCCTCCCGGAGAGCCGTCGCTTTTTTTAGACTGTTTGTCTTCGCCGCCTTTATCGCCGGTATTCTCGTCAGGCCCGTTTTTCTTTTCGGGCTCCTCTTTCGAGGGCGAGATCGAGACCGGGTGCGCCGCCCCTATGCTGGTGCCGGGGGCCATGGCGGCGATATTGGCCGAGAGCGTGATGAACACTCCCGCCGATGTCGCGGAAGCCCCTTTGGGCGAGACGTAAACGACGACGGGGACGGGGGAGTTGAGCAGGAGCTTCACTATTTCCTTGGTGGAGTTCAGCAGGCCGCCCGGCGTGTCGAGGAGTATTATAAGCGCCTCGGCCGACCTGTTTTTCGATTCCTCTATACCCGTGCGTATGTAATCGAGCGTCGCGGGGTTTATCATTCCGTTTATTTCTAAGAGGACGAGCTCGGGTGGGGATGAGTCCTCCCTGGCGTCTGACTGAGGGGGCGTTTCGGAGGGGGCGCCCCGCCCCGGCTCTTCGCGCGCCGCGAGTGCCGCGTAGCGATCACCCGCGTATTCGAGCGGGATTACGCAAAAAGTGAGTGTTATTAATATTATGGGAATTAACCTGATCATACCCGGGCCCTCGGTTTAGTTTAGCCCCAGAGCCGGGAAACCGCAAGGAATAAGGTACTGCGCGAGTCTCAGGCGTGCGCTAACCGGGGTCCCGGATTAACCTTGTAATTCTAATGCCTCTGATTATAATTCTCCGCATGGCGACGAAAATAAAATATACGCAAAAAGAGCTGAAGGGCCCGGATAAGTTCAGCAGCACGGTCATCGCGGGCTTCGAATATTTTTCCGATCACTCGAAAAAGATAGTCCTGATAGTGGTAACGGTGATAGTCGTGCTTGTCGCGGCTTACTTCGTCCAGGGCCATAGGGAGAATAAGGACGACGCGGCGAATACGATGTTCAACTCCGCCGTCGGACAGTTCAACGCGGGGAACGATCAGGAAGCCCTTAACGAGTTCATCGCCCTAAGGAATGAATACCCGGGCAATAAAATCACGAAGATAGCCCTTTATTATGCGGGGGTCATCAACTTCAGGCTCGGGAATTACGACGAGTCCGTAAAGGAGCTCAACGAGTTCCTCAACTCCGGGGTCGAGGAAGACATGCTCATCCAGTCGGCCCTTCTTACGCAGGGGCTCGCTAGGTTCGAGCAGGGGAAGTGGCAGCAGGCGGTCGAGCTGCTGTCGCAGTTCGAGAAGATGCCCGAAGGGCCTTTACAGGAGCGCGCCAGGATCCATCTCGCTCTAACCTATGAAAAACTGGGCCAGCCCCAAAAAGCGGACGCGATCTATAAAGAGCTTTACAAAAGACCCTCGGGCTTGAACCCCGGTGTGTCCCCGGTGAACTTAAACCCTTCTTCGGGTAATTAAGATAAATTTATTTTTCGGCCTGATTTAATTTCGCCGGGGTACTAAACGGCGGTTAATCGGTCTCTCTTATGACTTTCGTGGAAATCCAGCCCTCTTTACCGTCGGGGGCCTGAATCTTTACCCACCTGCCCTGCTTTTCGCCGAGCCCTTTAAACACCTCGCCCTCTTTCACGACCGTAACGACGTCGTTCCCCATTCCGGGGCCGCTCCTGACGTTTGCCCCCACGCCTACGACAGTGTAGTTCAGGGAATCTCCGGCGGGTGGTTCCGCGGGGGGCTGCCCGGGTAGTTCCGCGTCGGGCGGAGTCGCGGGTTCGGCTTTCGTTTGGGCGGGCGCTTCCGGGGCTTTTGCCTCTTTCTTCTCCAAGGCCGGGCTTTGAGCTGCAGGTTCTTTTTGGCTGCTCGTTACGGAAGAGGTCTCGATGTTCACGACTGAAACCTCTTCCACACCCCACATCCTCATCAGCATGTCGTAGAAGAGTACGCCTACGATGATGCCGAGTATGAGGAGACCCGCGCCGATGACGTAGGAATTTTTTATCTTTGCCTCTTTGTCGGTGTTGGAGGACGCGGCTTTGGGAGTCGATTTTATTTACGGCTTCGGCTTTGCGCTCGCAGCCGCCTGTGCCGCGGGCTTATGGGGCACCTGCTTTGGAGGCTCGTCGGGTCCTATGTAATCTATATTCCTAACCCTGGGCTTGACCGTCTCCGCCTGCTGGAGGGTAGGCTTAACGTAGTCTATCCCGGTTACGTCCTCCGTCTTCTCCTTATCATTGAGACCCGAGCCGTTTGCTTCCGCGACGCGCGATATCTCTTTCTGAAGCTCCCTCAGCTTTATGTCGAGGTCGGTCTGGGACGCGCCCAGCTGGAGGTTGTAGACGGAATAGACGGAATCGAGCTTGTTCAGATATTCGTCCTTATTCTTCTCGATCTCGGAGCCTATCTCGTTCAGGTAATCCCTGATTTCGTGTACTATCCCGGCCACGGACTCCGGAGTGAGCGTGGGCTCCCTGGGAACGCCGAAGAGGTTTTCTGAGTCCTGGGCACGGGAAGGCTCGCGCGAACTTCTCTCCAGATCGAGGAGCCTGATCGTGAAATCGCTTAATCTGAGCTTATACCTGTCGGTAAGCGCCTGAATGAACGTTATCTGCCCTTTGTAGAGCTCTTTTGACTGAGAAATGAGGTTGAGCGTCTTTATAAGACGCAGGAGCTCCAGTTCAAAGTTTGCAGAGATCCTCTTCAGGTTCTCCTGAGCGAATTCTTTATCTATATCCCCTTTCATGTCAACCCATCAAGTAGTTTAAATATAGTATATATCCGGAAGTATGAAAATGTGAAGTATTAATTGTCCGGTTAACCGGCGTAAGGAATCGGATCTGCCGTCAAATTTCAACTTTTATATCTCGGACCATGTACCGGAACCCCGCCGTACGGCAGGAAATGCTTTATTACCGGTGGGTTAGATAATCGGAGTCAGCAGGGTTTTATCTTGGACTTGAGCAGCGCTTTAAGCCTTTCCCTTATTTCGGGGGTCACGAACGACCTGTCCTTGAGCTTCCCCGTGAGCTCGAGCATCCTTTTGTAAGTGTCCACGAACGCCCTGCACTCGGGGCACCCGGATGTATGCTTTTCGAGCTCCTCGAGGGTTTTCATATCGAGCTCGTTATCGATGTAATCCATAATATTATCTACAAGGTCCTTACACATGAACATTTAGTGGTTTTCTCCGGCGGCAGGGTCGGCTCATAAACCGGGACGATTTCCGGAGCAGAGTCCCGTGCGGTTAATGCATCCCGCAGCGAAGTCCCGCAGTTCCGGCTCAGGCCGTTCCCTCCATAGGTCTTAGATGTAAAACAGGGGGATAAGACTCGGCAGCCCTGTTTTTCATCCCTTACCGTCCCTCCATTATATACCGGTATTCCGTTCGATGAAAGTCTGAAAAGGCGGGCGCGTAAACGCGCGGGCTTCAAATCGGCGCGGATTACAATTATAATTTTCCGTGTAAGCTATTTTAGAGCGGCAGGGGTTGGTAACTGCGCCGGGTCCGGGGTCTCTTCTTTTAAACAGCGGTTCCGATTGAGAGCTTCTTTACGTACGCGCCCCGCAAGAGAACGGCAATCACTAAAGACAGTTCCGGAGGAGAATATAATGTTCGATAAACCCGCAACGATCGGGCAGCTTAAGGCGAGCGAGTACAGGGTGCTCTCCGTAAGGGAGGAAATGAGGAAAAACCTCATAGGCAGGCTCAGGAGAGGAGAGACGCCGTTCCCGGGCATTATCGGCTACGAAGACACCGTCATTCCTCAAATAGAGACCGCCATACTCGCGGGTCACGACGTCATATTCATAGGCGAGAGGGGCCAGGCGAAGTCCCGCCTGATAAGGTCGCTCGTGAACCTCCTGGATGAAGAGGTCCCCGTGATAAAAGGGGGCGAGCTCAACGACAACCCTTACTCGCCTGTAACGAAGAGTTGCCGCGAACTCATCGAGCAATACGGGGACGATACCGAGATAGAATGGATCGGGAGGGAGCAAAGGTACAGCGAGAAGCTCGCCACGCCCGACGTCTCTGTCGCCGACCTCATCGGCGAGGTAGACCCGATAAAGGTCGCGGAAGGCAGGTACCTCTCGGACGAGCTCACCATTCACTTCGGGCTCATCCCCAGGACGAACAGGGGTATATTCGCGATAAACGAGCTCCCGGACCTGGTAGAGAAGGTGCAGGTAGGCCTCTTCAACGTGATGGAGGAGAAGGACATACAGATAAAGGGGTACAAGATCAGGCTCCCCCTCGATATATGCATAGTGGCCACGGCAAACCCGGAGGACTATACGAACAGGGGCAGGATAATCACCCCGCTCAAGGACAGGTTCCAGTCCCAGATAAGCACGCATTACCCGAAGACCCGCGATGTCGAAATGGTCATCATGGAGCAGGAGGCGTACGTCCCCGAGATAGAGGGGTTCAGCCTCAGGGTGCCCAGGTTTATAAAGGAGATCATAGCCGAGCTGTCGTTCCAGGCGAGGAGCTCGGGGGATATCAACCAGCGCTCGGGCGTGAGCGTGAGGACCACGATAGCCAATTACGAGAGCGTCATAGCGGCCGCGGAAAAGAGGGGCATAGTCCTGGGGGAGCGCGAGGTCGCTCCCAGGATAACGGACTTCCCTTCCATCGTGCCCTCGACGAGCGGCAAGATTGAGCTCGAATACCTGGGCGAAGACGCGACCGAAGTCGCGGTAGTGGAAAAGCTCATCAAGCGCTCGATCAAGACGGTGTTCGATTCGTATTTCCCGTCTTTAGACGCGCTCGCGGACGTGATAAAGAGCTTCGAGCACGGATACGTCGAGGTCGCGGACGTGATGCCGTCCGAGGACTACATAATGGGCGTGCGGGAGATAAAGGGCCTCCAGGGCTGCATCGACTCGCTCGGGGTCTCTGAGTCGCCCGCGGAGATAGCGGCGGCGGTGGAATTTACGCTCGAGGGTCTCCATCTGAACAACAAGCTCAACAAGGAAGACGTCAGGGGAAAGATAATATACAAATGAATACTTTGTTCAGGTACCTGAAGTGGGACGGAAGACAGACCGGGTTCGACCTCGGCGCGGAGGACTTCTTCAGCGAGATGTCGGATTACCTGATGGAAGGATGGACCCCTGACGAGGCCTACGAATGGATACTGAAGCAGGGGCTCAAAGGCCGGAGCACGAGGGTCATGGGTATAGACGACCTGCGCTCGGAATTAGGGGCGTGGAGGCAAAGCGCCTACGACAGGTTCAATCCGAGGAAAGCGTTCGACGAAATAAAGGACGCGCTCGCGGAAATAGTGGGCCGTGAGCTCGGGCATTTAAATGAGACCCTGCCCGCCGATTCGGCGGAGCTTCAAGAGAGGGAAAGGTTCCTTAATAATCTCGACTCGAGGCCGGGTCAGGCTGTGGAAAACCTGAAGGACTATGAATTCCTCGACGATGAAGCCGGCCGCCGGTTCCGGGCGCTGCTCGACAGGCTCGAAGACATAAGGAAGGCCGAGAGGTTCGTAAAACGCTTCGGCGAGAAGTTTACGGGAGAATCGCATATAACGTTCGACGAGCTCCTCGAGCTGATAGACAGGCTCGAAGAGCTCGAAAGGATCGAGAAGAGCCTAATATCGGGGGATTTTGACGACCTCGACCCGGGTCAGATCGGTTGGGTGCTGAGCGGGGAAGGCCGGAGATCGCTCCTGCTGCTCAAGAACTTCAAATCCGCGCTCGAGCAGTCGGGCTTCGTACGAACGAACGGCGAGCGCACGGAGCTTACGCCGAGGGGGATAAGAAAGCTGGGCGAGACCGCACTCACGGACGTGTTCTCTTCTCTCAAGCGGAACAAGATAGCCGAGCACGAGACAGGCCTCAGGGGATCGGGATCGGAGAGGCCCGAAGAATCGAAGGATTACGAATTCGGCGACCCGTTCAATCTCAATATCGTGAATACGCTCAAGAAGTCGCTCGCGAGGGAATCACGCGGTAAGGGGATAAAGGTCGATCCCGGGGACTTCGAGGTCTACGAAGCCGAATACCAGACCCACGCCACTACTGCGCTCCTCCTCGACCTCTCCTGGTCGATGAGCTTTCAGGGCAGGTTCCCCGCCGCGAAAAGGGTGGCGCTCGCGCTCGACCATCTTATAAGAACGAAATACCCGAAGGACGACCTCCACATCATAGGGTTCTCCACAGGCGCGAGGAAGCTCAGGACGAGGGACCTCGCGGTGACGACGTGGGACTCGAACGACCCGTTCACGAACATACAGGAGGCGCTCTCGACCGCGGCCAGGACGCTCTCCGGGTCGAGGAACACGAACAAGCAGATAATACTCATCACGGACGGCCAGCCCACGGCCTATTATCTCGACGGCTACCTCCAGGTGGAGCTGCCGATGTTCTTCGGCGGGCTTTCGCCGAGGGCGACTTTCGAGACGCTCAAGGAAGTGAAGCGCGTGACCGGGATGGGCATACGCATAAACACGTTCATGCTCGACGACAGCCCGTCACTCAGGCGCTTCGTCGACGAGATGACGCGTATAAACAAGGGCCGGGCCTTCTTTACCACGCCCGAGCACCTGGGGAAGTATCTCTTCGTCGATTACCTGAAGAGGAAGCGGAAGATGCTGTGACACACGCAGTGTGGCACACAATCTGTGTTTCATGACAAGACAACGAAAGGAGAAAGGCTGTTTTTTCATCCTTCTTTTCCTTGATGAAAAGAAGCAAAAATCATCCGACTGTACATAATTTGCTAAAAATCTCATATTAAGGCTAAATTCTTTCAATTCCTCCCACACCCCTGAAAGAATTTCACGCCTTAATAATCTATTTTCTTAACGCAAATTCTGTAATGTCGG
>JBGSVA010000100.1:0-5372 GCA_041753155.1 Thermodesulfobacteriota bacterium
CACGATCACCGCCCTTTGCACCGTCCCCTTTTCGACCTTCGAGTTGGGTATGGCTTCTTTTATAGAAACGACCACGATGTCGCCGAGCCTCGCGTATTTCCTGCGCGTGCCTCCGAGAACCTTGATACAGTAAAGCCTCTTTGCCCCCGTATTGTCGGCTGAATCCAAAAACGTTGTCGAGCTAATCACTTGGAGCTCCCTCCCAGATTTTCTGCATCAACCTCGACCTCCAGCTGAATGCCGCGCTCGAGAATCTTGCTGACCCTCCACCTCTTCGTCTTGCTGTAGGGCCTCGTTTCAAGTATCAGGACCCTGTCGCCGACCTTGCACTCTTCTCTTTCGTCGTGGGCCTTGAATTTGGTGTTCCTCTTCACGGCTTTTTTGTATGTACGGTCTTTTTTTATTTGAATCACGTCGACTACGACAGTTTTGTCCATTTTGTCGCTGACAACAGTCCCGATTTTAGTCTTATATTTCCCTCTCGGCATTAAACTAGCTTCTCCCTGTAGAAATTTCCTTTTCTCTAATCACGGTCAGGAGACGCGCGAGGTCCTTTTTCAATTTATCGATCCTCGCAAAATTCGTCGTCTGCTGAGTGCTGACCTGAATCCTCAGATTGAAGATCTCTTCTATAAGCTCCGTTCTCTTCTTATTGAGCTCGTTTTCCGTCAATTCCCTGATTTCGCTTGCCTTCATCCGAGTAAATCCCCCTCGTGACGTGATACGAGACGCGTTTTAACGGGCAGCTTGTGAGACGCGAGCCTGAACGCCTCCTTAGCGAGGTCGAGAGGAAGTCCGCTTATTTCGTATATCATGGTCCCCCTTCTGACAGGCGCTACGTAGCTGTCCACGTCTCCCTTTCCTTTACCCATCCTGGTTTCGGCGGGCTTCTTCGTTATCGCCTTGTGCGGGAAAACCCTGATCCAGAGCTTCGCCCCCCTTTTGACATGGCGGGTTATCGCGATACGCGCGGCCTCTATCTGTCTCGAGGTCAGCTTCCCGCCCTCGACGGACTGGAGTCCGAACTCGCCGTAGGCCATGGAGGCGCCTTTCGTGGCCTTTCCCCTGATTCTTCCCTTGTGAAGCTTTCTGTATTTAGTACGCGCTGGCTGTAACATTAATAGTCACCGTCAAACAGTTTGTTTGTGTTTCCTTTCGATTACTTCGCCTTTAAAAATCCAAACCTTGATTCCGATTATTCCGTAGGTCGTTTTCGCCTGAGCAAAACCGTAATCTATGTCGGCCCTGAGTGTCGCGAGGGGTACCCTTCCTTCCCTGTACCACTCCTGTCTCGCTATCTCCGCCCCTCCGAGCCTTCCCGATACCATTACCTTGATGCCGAGGGCTCCGAGCCTGAGAGCGGACGCAATGCCCCTCTTCATGGCACGTCTGTATGCGACGCGCCTTTCTATCTGGAGCGCGATATTCTCGGCCACGAGCTGGGAGTCGATCTCGGGCCTTTTGACCTCGCGGATATCGAGATAAATATCCTTCCCCGTCATCTTGGAGAGTCTCTGGCGAAGGGACTCGATCTCCTGCCCCTTCCTTCCGATGATCATTCCCGGCCGGGCGGAATTAATGACGATCCTCACCCTCTCGGAAGCTGCGCGTTCGAGCTCGATCTTGGAGATTGCAGCCTGGTAAAACTCCTTTTTGATAAGATTCCTGATTTTCAAATCCTCGTGCAGAAGGTCCGTATATTTCCTCTTTTCCGCAAACCATTTGGAGTCCCAAGTCTTCGTTATTCCCAGTCTAAGCCCTATAGGGCATACTTTCTGACCCAATTTATAGCCCCCTCTCTTCAAGTACTATTGTTATGTGGCTCATTCTCTTTTTCCTCGACGCGGCCCTTCCCATGGCTCTGGCGCGGATCCTCTTAAGCGTAGGCCCTTTCGATGCATAGGCTTCTTTTACATAGAGGGTGTCGGTATCGCTGTGACCCTTTTCGGCGGCGTTCGCCACCGCGGACTTCAAGAGCTTCGCGATATCGGGCGCCGACCTCCTGCGGAGTGCAGAAAGTATGGTGAACGCGTTTTCAACTCCGTTCCCCCTGATCAATTCCAGAACGGGGCCAAGTTTTTTCGGAGACGATCTATAATATTTTCTTACGGCTTGCGAAACCATTTTATTCCCTTCTTAGACGGATTTGCCTTTCGTTATTTTTGCCTTTTTATCCCCGGTATGGCCGGTAAACGTCCTCGTAGGGGAGAATTCACCCAGCTTGTGACCCACCATATGCTCGGTAACATAAACGGGGATAAACTTCCTCCCGTTATAGACCGCGAACGTGAGGCCGATCATGTCCGGAGTGACCATAGATCTTCTGGACCAGGTCCTGATTATACGCTGGCTGCCCGACGACCTCTCGGATTCGACCTTTTCCTGCAGTCTCTCACTGACATATGGACCTTTCTTGCTCGATCTTGGCATAACCTCTCCTTAATCCATCCCGTAACCGATTCTTCTCCGCTTCACTATGAAATTATCGGTCCTCTTGTTCTTTCTTGTTTTGTATCCTATCGTTATCCAGCCCCACGGTGATACGGGATGAGGGTTGCCTTTGCTGGCTTTACCCTCTCCGCCCCCGTGCGGATGATCCACCGGATTCATGGCTACACCCCTTACGTGGGGGCGCTTGCCCCTGTGTCTCTGCCTTCCGGCCTTTCCTATCGAGATCAGCTCGTGCTCGGCGTTGCCGATCTTACCGACCGTAGCCATGCATTCGACGCTTATCAAGCGTATCTCTCCCGAGGTCAATTTGAGCTGGGCATAGCCGCCTTCCCTCGCGACGATCTGGGCCGAAGCCCCTGCCGCCCGCGCGAGCTTGCCCCCTCCCCGGGGCTTCATTTCCACGTTGTGAACCACAGTGCCGACGGGGATGCTTTTAAGCGGGAGGGCATTACCGAGGGCTACTTCCACATTGTCCCCCGAGAATACGGTATCGCCGACTTTGAGCCCTTCAGGGGCCAGAATGTACCTCTTTTCTCCGTCCACATAAAAGAGGAGCGCTATCCTCGATGAGCGGTTGGGGTCGTATTCGATCGACTCCACCTTTGCGGGCACATCGTACTTGTCACGCTTGAAATCGATATCCCTGTAATGACGCTTGTTTCCCCCACCCTTCTGGAAGCTCGTAATCCTTCCATGGGCATTCCTGCCGCCCCTTTTCTTCAACGGCGACGTAAGGGGTTTGTGCGGTTTTTCCGCTGTTATATCAGAATAATCCGACCCCGACCTGAACCTGGTACCCGCGCTCGTGGGGCGGAATTTTTTAATACCCATTATTAAACTCCCTCAAATATCTCTATTGTTCCTTCTTTGACCTCTATATAGGCCTTTTTAATCGACTGCCTCTTGCCGGCTACCCGTCCGGCCCTCTTTACCTTCTTACCCGTGGTAACGAGCGTCCTGACTTTTCCGACCTTCACTTTAAATATCTTTTCGATTGCGTCTTTTATTTCCTGCTTGTTCGATCTCTTATCGACCGAAAAAACGTACCAGTTCTTCTCTCTCGCATCCGAAGACTTTTCCGTAACGAGCGGGCGCTTGATTATCTGCCTAGGGTCTTTCAATTTGCGAGAACCTCCTGCGCGCGCGCAAGCGATTCCTCGGTCATTACCAGGGTGTCGTACCTGAGGATGTCGTACACGTTGATGCCTTCTATCTTGAGCACCTTTACGTTCGGCATGTTTCTCGAAGACCTGAGCAGGTTTTCGTTATCGCCCCCGACGATTATGAGGGCCGACTTCAACTCGAATCTTTTAATGAACTCAGAGACTTGTTTAGTCTTGATAGACGGCAGATTGATTTCGTTCAGGGCAAGCATCCTGCCTTCGCTGTATTTTAAGGAGAGCGAGCTCAGCAGGGCCTGCCGTTTGCTTTTTTTATTTAAGGAGTATGACCAGTCCTTCGGTTTTGGACCGAATATTACTGCGCCCTTCCTCCATTGAGGGGCCCTTATGCTGCCCTGACGGGCGCGCCCGAGATGCTTCTGCTTCCAGGGTTTCTTTCCGCCGCCGCTGACCTCCCCCCTCTCTTTGGTCGAAGAGGTGCCCGCGCGTCTTTTCGCAAGCTGCCAGTTGACGACCGTATGGAGCAGGTGTGTTCTGACCGGCACTTCAAATATAGCGGGATCGAGATCGATGGTACCCACCTTACTCTTGTCCAGATTAAAAACATCAAGCTGCGGCACTGTCTCTGCTCCCTTTAGAAGTTCTCTTGATTATCACCAGACCGCCCCTGGGACCGGGGACCGATCCTTTGATGATTAATATATTTTTATCCGTGTCCACCCTGAAGACCCGCACGCCCTGCATTGTCACCCTTTCATTGCCCATGTGACCGGGCATCTTAATTCCCTTCCATACCCTTGCGGGATATGTCGCCGAGCCTATGCCTCCGGGCCTTCTGTGCGCCATACCGCCGTGTGACGCGGGCTGCCCCCTGAAGTTGTGTCTCTTCAT
This sequence comes from Thermodesulfobacteriota bacterium, assembly GCA_041753155.1. Lineage (GTDB taxonomy): Bacteria > Desulfobacterota_D > UBA1144 > Nemesobacterales > UBA2774 > 2-12-FULL-53-21. Next base: position 4,464 of record JBGSVA010000100.1, read on the forward strand.
GACCCCGGCAAAGCCCTTACCCTTGCTCGTCCCGATTACATCGACCGTTTCTCCTTCTTTGAAGATGTCGGCCCTGATCTCGTCCCCCGGTTTGTAATCGCCCGCCGCGCTGAATTCCATGACATGCTTCAAGGGCGAAACCCCGGCCTTTTTAAAATGTCCCAACATCGGCTTGGTGACCCTCTGGGGCTTGGCCTCTTGAAAACCAATCTGGACGGCTTCGTAACCGTCCTTTTCCCTGGTCTTCTTCTGAACCACGAAGCACGGACCGGCTTCGATTACGGTAGCGATGACAGCCGTGCCGTTCTCGAGAAAAAATTCGGTCATTCCGAGTTTTTTGCCTAATATTCCTTCAATCATATCTATCAAGATCCCGTTAGTTTTATCTCAACCTCAACACCCGAAGCCAGGTCCAGCTTCATGAGCGCATCGATTGTCTGTTGTGTAGGCTCGAGTATATCGACGATCCTCTTGTGGGTTCTCACCTCGAAATGCTCTCGCGAATTCTTGTCGACATGAGGAGACCTGAGCACGCAGTAGCGGCTTATGTGTGTGGGCAGAGGGACCGGTCCTGCGACCTTCGCCCCCGTTCTCTTGGCCGTGTCCACAATTTCCACAGAAGACCTGTCAAGCAGCCTGTGATCGAACGATTTCAGTTTGATACGTATCTTAGCAGCACGATTCATAAATTACTTACCTTAATCCTCTCACTCCACGATTTTAGTAACTACGCCAGCTCCTACCGTCCTTCCGCCTTCCCTGATTGCAAACCGGAGCTGGTCCTCTAACGCCACAGGCGCTATCAGCTCCACGTCCATGTTTATGTTGTCCCCGGGCATTACCATCTCCACACCCTCAGGAAGCACTATCGACCCCGTCACGTCCGTCGTCCTTAAATAAAACTGCGGA
>JBGSVA010000101.1:0-91249 GCA_041753155.1 Thermodesulfobacteriota bacterium
CCACCGATGCTGATTATAGGGGCTGCTATGAGGAAACTGGTGCATATAATTTACGGCGTTCTTAAAAACAAGACGCCCTTCGATCCCAATTATTCTCTTAAAGCGGCTTGACTTTCAAGACGGTATCTAACCCTCCTTTACGAAAGGAGGGAATTAACTACGAAAGACGAGATTGCCGCGCTTCGCTCGCAAAGACAGGGTGGGTGATGCTGAGGAGTACCGGTAGAATCGTAGAATCACACTTTGTGTGTGTGGCGGATAGCATCCGCTGGCAAACGCGGCGGCGACTCGCCGCGGACATATGGAATTGCAACGGTTCCCGGTTTAGCAGAAGAGGTACAGTAGAATCATAAATCACACTATGTGTGCGGCGGATAGCATCCGCTGGCAAACGGGGCGGCGAGTCGCCGCGGACATATGGAATTGCAACGGTTGCTGGTTTAGCAGAAGAGGTACAGTAGAATCATAAAACACACTATGTGTGTGGCGGATAGCATCCGCGGGCAAACGAGCGTTATGTAAGTGCGGAGAATTCCCCCCTATCGAAGGAGTTGGAAGGAATCGTACACGAACGCAGGTTCTGCGTTAGACTATCACGTCGATTGCCTGATTCATGAGCGCTTCGGGGAACCTCGCGACCCTGCCGTCTACGAACTGGACCCTGTAGGACTTCCCGTGGGGGAGGTCGAAAGACTCGACTATAGTACCCTTTAGCCCCTGCTCGAACCTGTCCTTTTTCCCCTCGATAGGCTGATTCAGTACCACGGTAGCTCCTTTCTTGAACATCCCGCACCTCTTTGCGAAAATATGTAACGAAAGAGAAAATATACAAATCCCGCGACGTTTTGCAAATTGCGGCGAGTCGCCGCTGACGATTCAATCAATATCAGCCGGGTGTGCAAAGGAGCGACGGCGGGATCGTAGAACGAACATTGTGCGTGCTTCGACATGGCTCAGGACCGGCTCCGCACGGAAATCTCGTATTTTTAATTCTTGTCATTCCCGACTCCGATCGGGAATCCAGTCTTTTCAATCGCGGCTGGAAGCCGCTCCTACAGTGTTTAGAGTCTATTTATGTAGGAGCGCCACCCCTTCGACTCCGCTCAGGACAGGCTTGGCGCGAATAAGAAATCGTCCCCCCTCCCCCTCAACTGACAACTGACAGACCTGCAGGGGTATATACCCCGGGGATGTGTCAGTTTGTCAGTTGGCCCGTGCTCCTGATCTCGTAGAACCCCTTCTTGGGCTTGTGTATCTTCCCCGCCTGGGCGAGCCTCCCGAGCGCCCGGAATACGGTCCTTTCGTCTATGTTCTCGCCGGCCCGCACGGCCTTAGCGATCTCCCCCGTCCGGAGCGGGACAAGCGACCCGGATAGAATATCGATAATAGCGTCCTGCACCCGATAGATTGCGAACCCCGACTCTTCCCCAGGGCCCGGGCCGGCGCACGGCTCGAACCTGTCCTCCCCGGCCTTCTTTATAAAGAGCTTCGTCGACGACTGCTGTATCCTGTTTTTCTCGACCGACATCCTGAGCGTGTCGTCCGTGAGCACGTCCACGTTTACCACCACGTCCACCGCACCGGCTATCGCGGACGCGCCCCTGCCCCTGTAAACAGCCTTCCCCTCGTCGCTCTTTGTCGAGTGGTGAATGAGTAGAATCGCGCACCCGGCCTCGCGCGCGATGCGCTTTAACAGGCCCGCCATGTAGTTAGCCTCGGCGTTGTCGTTCTCCTTATCCATGGCGAACGCCCTCGACTGCGTATCGAGCACTACGAGGTCGTATTTCTCCTCTCTCGAGAGCGAGAGAAGCTCCCTGAAATCCTCACCGAGGTCGAGGTTGTCCAGCACGTGCAGGTCCGCGGGGAGACCGCCGCATATAAGCTCTATCTTGTGCCTTATCAGAAAGTCCGGGGTCTCGAGGTCGACGTAGAGGGATTTAAGCCGCTTCGAGAACGGTATGCCGAGGAACGGCTGCCCTGTCGCGCCCAGGCCGCATATGTTGTATGCGAGGGTGCTCTTCCCAGCCCCGGGCTCGGAGTTTAGCTGCGTAATGCACTTCGGGTATATCACGTCCGCCCAGAGCGAAGGCGGCGGCTGTATGTGCCTTAGCTCGGACGAGGGCACCGGCTTGAGGCGCCTCCCCGCGGGGGCCGATTCCGCCTGCGAGAGCTTGCCTGCGATCTTGCATACCTCTTCCTCGTCCGCCCCCTTCTCGACCGCCCGCGCCCCTTCGATAAACACCTCCCAGAGCTTCCTCATGCGGGAATCGCGCTTCACTATCCCCGCGTAGTAGCCGACGCTCTCGGCGATGACCGAGCGTTCCGTCAGATAAGTGAGGTAGCACGTGCCGCCCGCGTGATCGAGCTCTCCCGCGTCCTCCAGGCTCTGCCTGAGCGTCACGAGGTCGACGGGTATCCCGTTGTCCTTCATGTCGCCGATCATGCAGAATATCCACTGGTGCCGCTCGACGTAAAAATCCTGGTACTTCAATACGGAGCTGAGGTCGTCATAGAGCTGCGGCTCCAGTATCACCGCCCCTAATATCCCCTCCTCGTACTCCCTGTGATGCGGTAAAATCCCGTCATTCATATTCCATCCCCTCCCGGTTGGTGTATTTTTTCCCTAGTCCTCAAAAGGCTGTCTTTGCGAGCGGAGCGGTTGTTCTGAACTTGTTTCAGGATCGCGACCGCGGCAATCCCGCTTTTTTGTCATGCTGAACTACGGTTCTGAACAACAATTCCGAGCAAGCAAGGAATTGGTCACTCATGGTTGAGGGCAAGAACTCAAATATCACTCCGTACCGTTGTTACAGAAGCCAAATTAAGAAGAACCGGACGCTATAGGCAGAATGCAACAATGCAATTATTTCATGGTAATTCTTTGAAGAAACCAAAATATTCAGCATCTCGCTTTATTTATGAGATTGCCGCGCTTCGTTTCCTAATTTGTTTTTAGTGACTGAGGCGCGATGAGGAAGGTACTTATTTGCAATCAGCCGAGGGCGTCCGATTCCTCCCTTGGTCGAAATCGTTGCTCGCAATGACAGAATAAAAAAAAAAGGAGAAAACACCGGGCGGCACGTAAATGTCTTGCCCTGTATTTTCTCCTTTACATTTGTGCGATTATTTCTGCCGTCGCGGCTGGTGTCCGGCCTTACTCCCGGACTTGCGCAGGGGTAAAACAGCAATCGTATATCAGCACACATTGTGTGCTGCAAGCGCAGGACTGCCCTCAATATATAAACTATATGAATTATATACTTTGCACAAGGGGTATATTTCTATTTCCATAAAATCCCCCCCCCTCAACTGACAACTGACAGACCTGCAGGGGTATATACCCCGGGGATGTGTCAGTTTGTCAGTTGGTAAAAACCTCCATGATTCTCAATTAATAAGCGGTAACAGCACAGTTGCATTGTAAACCGCAATGTGTTAGAGTTCCTCCGATTTTTGTACGCGCTTTGCAAACTAATTAAAGGAGGAAGGATTATGAAAGGTTTAATCTTATTTACACTATTATCGGTAATATTCGTGTCTCCTTATGCCATGGCGCAAGGACCTTCTTGCCCGTGTGACACACTCGAATTGCAGAATGGGACCACGGGAAATGATATCGTTGAGATACTCTGCCCCGGTGGGGAGCTTAGCGGAGACGCCTTCTTCGAGTTAAATGAAAATGAAGTTTTTATTGTTTCTGAAAATAATGGTGTGGGTTATGAAGTGGAAAGCTTCCCAGAAGGCGGGATTTGTGAAATCGCTCAAGAAGGCGGAGGCGAGGACGGGTTTAAGCTTGTTCCCCAAGAAGCTCTAATTTGCAGGAACAGCCTGATCGAAAGGTGCAGCCTGAACAGACGCCCCATCCCTACGCTTTCCGAATGGGGACTGATAGCTATGGCAGGGGTTCTGGGAATAATCGGACTGTACGTCGCCATGCGCAGAAGGAAAGCGGCGGCTTAAACAGAGGGTTTAAACTTAAAAATTACGCAAACAAAAGGGAGCTCCGGCTCCCTTTTTTGTTTTTAATCCCCACCTCCCCCCCCGCAACTGACAACTGACAGACCTGCAGGGGTATATACCCCGGAGATGTGTCACATTGTCAGTTGACAAAAATCCTCCCTACCCAATTTGGACTTTAGCATCATTCTGCCGGAAGTTAAATTACTTCGGAGCCTTTGTTGTAATGGCGTCCAAATGCTCACGCGTTCGCATTCGTTCTTTTTCTAAGGAGGGAATTAAAAGCAAAGGCGACACCTTTACATCGATTCCCCAATCGTTATATAATGTGATGGCGGAGGTGACGCCGATGGCAGAGTTCCTCGATAAGCTCAAGGTCAGAATAGACAAGGGCCTCACGACGGTCAACACGAAATCCAAGGAAATTATAGAGAGGCAGAAGATAAGGCTCCATCTCTCTGAAATTGAAGCGGAGAGAAAGATAGTGTTCCAGGAGTTGGGGAAGCTCGTCTACAGGCAGTATCAGCTTTCAGGGGGGGAGCCCGAATTCACCCTCGGGCAGGCCTCCGGCGCGGCCGGCTCGTCAGGCCTCGACAGGTGGGAGGAGTCCGTCCTCGACGTGCTCGGCAGGGTATCCGGCGGCGAGCTGCCCGGTATCCTCTTCGAAGATACCGCGAAGCAGTTCAAGGTCACCGCGAAGACCCTCTGCGAAGAGGTCGAGAAACAACTCCCCGATTCCGAGAAAAAGGGCCAGAACCTCCAGTGGCTCGGGCGCGTGCTCGGGAAATTCAAGCTCGCCGCTAAGAAAGTCTCCAAGAGAATAGACGGCGAGAGGGAGACCGTCTACGTGTTCGACAAGCAAAAGACCCGCTCGGTCCTTGAAGGCATAAAGTCGGCAGGCGCGGGCGGCGCGAAGCCTGAAAAGACGGGTAAAGACACAGGCGGCTCCCCCGAAAAGGACCCCGTACTCGCCGCGTGCGCAAGGCTCGCGGATATCGATTCAAAGATTGAAAAGCTTAAGAAAGAGATGAAGAAAATCGGAGAAAAGATTTAAGTGTAAGCCTTTTTTAACGAATCTGCTCAGAGGGTCTTTCCGACTACCCTCTCAATCTCGCCTTTGGGTACGGCGCCTATAATCTGCTCGACTGCCTGCCCCCCCTTGAAAACGATGAGCGTGGGGATGCTTCTGATTCCGAATTTCATCGTGGTCTGCTGGTTTTCGTCGACGTTGAGCTTCCCGACCTTGAGCTTCCCCTGATAGGAAGAGGAAATCTCCTCCACGGCAGAGGCAATCGCCCGGCAGGGGCCGCACCAGGGAGCCCAGAAATCCACAAGTACCGGGACGTCGCTCTTCAAGACCTCGGCATCGAAGTTAGAGTCGCTCAATACGATTATTCCGTTGGCAGCCATTAAAATCTCCTTTTGTGTAAGCTGAAAATTAGTATAGCAGAAATCCCGGCCATGTCACATCCTAGGGCTGTTCGACTACGGGCGCGCCGCCCCCGGGTCCGAACTCCTCTATGCGGACGTCGTTTTTCTCGAGGATCGAGCCTTTGGCGAATTCGAGCTCGGCGAGGGCTATGTTGTAGCTCGTTACAGCCGTTATTTCCCTCGTGCCGGCGTCTATCAGGTCCCTCTGCGCTTCGAGCACCTCTCGCGTCGTGCCTATTCCCACGTTGAGCCTCTCCTGCTCGTTCCGCACCACCTCTTCGGCGAGCTCTATCGACACCCTGGCGGCCTCAATCGCACGGAGGCTGTTCTCTATCTGCCTTATCGCGCTCCTCACGTCGAGCGCGACGTCGTCTTTCGTCCGGCTCAACACTATCGAGCTCCTGTCGAGCTCCGCCGTAGCCTTTATGTAATTCCCCCTCGCGGTCCTGTTGAAGAGCGGGAAGCTGAATATGCCGAGCACCTGCCACGTGGCGAAGTCCCCCCCGAATATTTGCCTGAAGGCTTCGCTCTGTCCGTCGAACTGAGGCGGGATGGGCTCGGGCTCCTCGTCGAAGCTGAGCCTGTCGGGGTTCTCGTCTCCGCCCAGGCCCTGGAGCTGGAGGCTCCCCTCGACGGCGAGCCTCGGGAGCTTCTGGTTGGAATAGTAGTTTTTGAGTGTCTTCTTGTTCTCGATGTCGAGCTCCACCTGCTCTATCTCAGGGCGCTCCTCGTACGCCTGGGCGAGCGAGTCTTCCTCGCTGAACGTGTAGACTTGGGTGGTAGGCTCGTCCACGGCGGCTATCGTCCGGGAGAGGTCCATCGCAAGTACGTTTTTGAGGTTGTCCTGCGCGGCCTGGAGGTCGTTCTCCGCCCGTATCACGCTGACATCCCTCGCCGCGACCTCGGACTCCGCCTGCGTCACCGCGACGGGCGGCAGGACTCCGACGTCCACCTGTATCTGGTTACGGTTCTTGAGGTCTATGGCGAGCTCAAGCGCAGTACGTTCGAGCTCGAGGTTCTTCCTCGCGGCGACGACGAGCCAGTACCGCCTCTCGACTTCGAGCAGCACCTCGGAAATCCTTTTTTCGAGCTCCTTTTCGGATATCACGCCCGTCCTCGTGGCCGTGATAATGAAAGTCCTGTTCACATCCGTGCCGAAATTCCTCAGCAGCTCCTGCCCCAGGCTGAAATTGGCAATATTGAACAGGCTGGGGCTCAGGTCCACTACAGCGGAATTTGTGTCGGTTCTTACGGTTGAGAGACTCAGGTTATAAAAAGTCCCCGGGGGCAGGTTTCCGTCAATGCCGGCCTCGGCACTGAACTCTTTCTGGCGTATCGTTCCGGAAGGGATAAAAGTGCTCGTGGTGGGAATCCTCGCGTCGTTATAGAACGAAACGATATTGAAGAGGGGGTCGAACACCCCTTGCTGGGTCGTGATCTCCCCTTCCGAGACCTCCACGTTCTTCTCCTCTATCTGAATGTCCCTGTTGTTCTCGAGCGCCAGCCTGACGGCGTCCTTGAGAGTGAGGTCGAACACCCCTCCTGATCCGGTCGCCGTGATCAAAATCAATAAAAGCGTTTTGGTCATCCTTATCTCCTCGAAAGGCACGCGCTCCGGGTCTTTATTATTATTAATCCTGGCAACAATATATAATTGATAAATTCAGGTTTTCAAGCGGTCATTTAAACGATCAGCCGGTTTTCTTGACACTCCGTACCAACGCTGGTAATTTGTAAGTAATTACTTACTTACAGCCTACAGGGATAAAACGAAATGTCAACAGATAAAGCGCTCGAAAAAGCAGACACCGCGGCCAGGGAAACGGCTAAAGAGAAAGGCAGCACGCACGACAGGATAATCGAGGCCGCGATCAAGCTGTTCTCGGAGAAGGGATTCAACGGCACGACTACGAAAGAGATAGCCGAGACGTCCGAGGTGAACGAAGCCCTTATTTTCATACACTTCTCGACGAAGAGGGACCTCTACGGGGCCATCATCGAGAAGAAAATAAGCGAAGAGCCCGGAATCGAGCTCTCCCTCGAGACCCACAGGGACTCGAAGGACGACAGGCTCGTATTCACGGCGATCGCCTCCCGCATGTTCGAAAAATGCGGCAGGGACCCTTCGTTCATGAGGCTCCTGCATTTCAGCGCGCTCGAAGGGCACGACCTCTCCGATATGTTCTTCGATACATACGTCGAATATATAAACATGCTGATATCCGACTACATCGACACGAGGATAAAAGACGGCGAGTTCAAGAAGCTGAACCCCCTCTACTCGTCCAAAGCCTTTATAGGCATGGTCGTAAACCAGATAATAGTGCAGGAGCTTTTCGGGGAAAAGAAGAAGAATAAAACGGACTATAAAGAATTGACCGAGACTTTCGTCGAAATATTCCTGGACGGGATAAAATCCAAAAAATCTTGAATCGTACTCAAAAGAATATTCGAACCGAGCCCGGAACCGACAGAACCTGAACAGCTAGAGAGAACAATGAGACTTATTAGATCCTGTATGTATATTACGTTCTCGTCCGTTTTGATTTTCTTATTTTCGGCGCCGCTGTCCCTTGCCCAGGCCCCGCCGCCCGCGCCTGTCGAGGTCGACCGGGTGGTGGTGGAAACGCTCCAGAGGCCGGTAAGCCTAGTAGGATGGGTCGAGCCCGACAAGAGGAGCGTCATAGCGAGCGAGGTGGAAGGCATCATCGAGAGCTTCCCCGCGAAAGAAGGCCGGTACGTTAACGAGGGCGACGTGCTCGCCGTGTTCAATACGCGCACCGTAGAGATCGCGCTCGATCAAGCGAGGGCCGGCAAGAGGGAAGCCCAGGCCCGGTACGAGATGGCCCGGAAGAACCTCGCCAGGTTCGAGGAGCTCCAGCAAAAGGGAGTGGCGTCGCTCCAGCAGTACCAGGACGCGCTCACGGAAAAAGAGGCGTGGGGCGCGCGCATAGGACAACTGCAGGCGCAGATAGACTCGAGCGAATACAACCTCGCGAAATCTAAAATCATGGCCCCCTTCAGCGGATACGTGATCGAAGAGCACACCGAGATCGGTCAGTGGGTGGAAAAGGGAGGGCCCGTCGTCGAGATGATAGATACGGAGTCGATTGACATCAACATCGACATGCCCGAGCGCTATATAAGCAGGATAAAGAGCGGAGAGGGGGTATCGGTCGATTTCGACGCGCTCCCCGGCATGAAATTCGGCGGAGTGATAACGTCCGTCGTCCCACAGGCCGACAGCCAGACGAGGACCTTCCCCGTTAAGGTCACGGTCGAAAACAAGGAAGGGCAGATAAAGAGCGGCATGGTTTCCCGCGTGTCGTTCCCTATAGGCGACCCTTCCACCGTAAAACTCGTCCCGAAGGACGCTATCGTATCCCAGAACAACGCGCTGTTCGTATATGTAGTGAACGAGGGGGCCGCGCAGCCCTTGCCCGTCAGCACGGGCATGGCATATGAAGACCGCATAGAGGTCATAGGGCCCGTCGAGAAAGGCATGACGGTGGTCGTAAAGGGGAACGAGAGGCTCATGCCCAACCAGCAGGTACAGATAATCAACGGGAAAGATGAAAAGGACGGGAAGCTCAACTGACCGTCCCCGACGGTACGGACTACATACGGCGGCCCTGAAAGACGGGCACGCCCGTTAAATAATTCTCACGGACAGCGGACCGATATGAAGCTCGTAGAGACATCGATAAACAAGCCCGTAAGCGTCGCGGTAGCCGTAATCTTCGTCGTCCTTTTCGGCCTGATATCGCTTTACAGAATCCCCGTGCAGCTCACCCCCGACGTGGACGAGCCCAGGATTACGGTGAGCACGTTCTGGCAGGGGGCGAGCCCCTACGAGGTCGAGAGCGAAATAATCCGCGACCAGGAAGACGAGCTCAAAGCCGTAGACAGCCTCACCGAGATGACGAGCGAGAGCCAGGACTCCACTGGCTCTATAGTGCTCGAATTCGAAATAGGGACCGATATAGACTCGGCCGTAGTCGATGTCTCGAACAAGCTCAACCAGGTGCCCGACTATCCGGACGACGTCGAGCAGCCCGTTATAAGCACGACCGACGTCGGCGCGAGCGCGATGGCGTGGTTCATGCTGAAACCCGTCAACGGTAAAGACCTCGATATCTACTCCTTCCACGACTACGCAGAGGACTACGTAAAGCCCGCTTTCGAGCGCATACCGGGGGTCGGCTCCTCGAACGTCTTCGGAGGTTACGAGAGGGAGATGCAGGTCATGGTCGACCCGAACGCGCTCGCCGTAAGGGGCATAACACTCCTCGACATGGCCGAGGCGATAAGGAGGGAGAACGACAACTACAGCGCGGGCGATTTCGACGAGGGCAAGAGGCGCTACGTCGTAAGGACAGTGGGCGAGTACAAATCCCCCGAGGACATCTCGAACGTCATAGTAGCGAGGATGAACGGGGCCCCCGTGTACGTAAAGGACGTCGCCGAGGTGAGGCTCGGGTACAAGGACGCCCAGTTCGCGGTGCGTCAGAACGGAGAGCCCGGAATAGCCATTAACGCGGTCAAGGAAGCCGGGGCGAATTCCATACTGGTCATGGAAGGCCTCATGAAGTCGATGGAGGAGCTCAACAAAGGGGAGCTCGCGAAAATGGGTCTCGAGCTCGAGAACGTCTACGAAGAGACCGGCTACATCATCGACGCTATAGCCCTCGTGAAAAATAACCTCATCGTCGGAGGATTTCTGGCGGTAATTATTCTGCTGATGTTCCTCCGGAGCTGGAGCAGCACGCTCATCATAGCTACAGCGATCCCGATCAGCGTCATCGGCACCTTCGTCGTCATGGCGTTCCTCGGACGCACGATAAACGTGATAAGTCTCGCCGGCATGGCGTTCGCCGTCGGCATGGTCGTCGACAACTCGATCGTCGTGCTCGAGAACATCTACAGGCACATGCAAATGGGCAAGTCCCGGCTCCGCGCGTCCTACGACGGAACCGTCGAGGTCTGGGGAGCAGTGCTCGCGAGCACTCTCACCACGGCGGCGGTATTCATACCCGTGATATTCGTCGAGGACGAAGCCGGACAGCTTTTCAGGGACATCGCTATCGCGATAAGCGTATCGGTAATCCTGAGCCTCATCGTTTCGATCACTGTAATACCCACGATTGCCGCAAGGATACTAGAGGTCGTGAAGGAAAGACCCGGGTTCAACTTTTCAAACCTCTGGGGGCTCGCCGACACCGCGGGGCGCTTTTCGGGATGGATCTCCGGCCTCGTGCGGCGTATCATCTCGAGCAGGCGCGTTAGCGTGGCCGTCGTCTGCGGATTCACGCTCGGGTCACTGCTCCTGAGCTGGATAATGGTCCCCAAGACCGAGTACCTGCCCGAAGGAAACCGGAACCTGGTGTTCGGGATACTCATACCCCCTCCCGGATACAATATCGCGGAATTCACGGATATAGGGAAACAGATTGAAAGTGATATGCGGCCTTACTGGGAGGCCCGGCCGGGGTCGAAAGAGGCGGAAAAGCTCTCGGGCCCGCCCATAAAGAACTTCTTCTACGTGGCGACGGGACGCCAGGCCTTCATGGGCGCGAGCGTTAAGGAGAAGGAGAAGATCAGGGAGATAATACCCGCTCTCCAGGCATCGCTCAGCAAAATACCAGGCATGATAGCCATCGTAACGCAGTCGAGCATATTCGAGAGGGGTATAGGAGAAGGCCGGTCGATCAACGTCCAGCTGACGGGACCCGACATGGAGAAGCTCGTGGGCCTCGGCCAGCAGGTCTTCTTCACGGCCATGCAGAAGATGCCCGGCGCGCAGATGCGCCCTATACCGAGCCTCGACCTGGGAAGCCCCGAGATACAGCTCGTTCTCGACAGGGAGCGCGCCTCTGACGCAGGCATATCCAACGAGGAGCTCGGCTTCATGATAAACGCGCTCGTCGACGGGGCCGTCGTGAGCGATTACCAGTTGAACGGCGACGAGATAGACCTCTCGCTCAGGGGCAGGGACGAATACGCGAGCAGGACGCAGGCCATAGAAGACCTCATGATAAATTCCGCTAACGGAAAGATGGTGACGGTGGGCTCGCTGGCTCAGGTAAATCTCACTACCGGTCCCGAGCAGATTAACCATTACGAGCGCCAGAGGTCTATCGCGATTTCCATCATCCCCGACGAAAAAATGCCCCTTGAAAGGGCGATCGAAATTATCAGCGACGAAATCCTCCGCCCCCTTCAGGAGAGCGGTCAGCTTAGCGGCTCCTATAACGCGATACTCACGGGTACGGCGGACGACCTCACGGTAACGAAAAACGCGCTCCAGTGGAATTTCCTCCTCGCCGCGGTGATATGCTTCCTCCTTATGGCGTCCTTGTTCGAAAGCTTTTTGTTCCCGTTCGTAATAATGTTCAGCGTGCCCCTCGCCTCCTTCGGTGGCTTCCTGGGTCTCTTCATACTGAACCTCTTCACGTACATGCCGCTCAACGTGCTCACCATGCTGGGGTTCATAATCCTCATCGGCACAGTCGTGAACAACGCGATACTCATCGTCCACCAGGCGCTAAACAACTTGCGGGACGAGGGGATGGAGCCCACGGAAGCTATAGTGGATTCGGTCAAGACGCGAATAAGGCCGATATTCATGAGCACGACGACGAGCGTATTCGGTATGCTCCCTCTAGTCCTCTCCCCCGGCTCGGGCTCCGAGTTCTACAAGGGCCTCGGGAGCGTGGTCGTCGGCGGGCTCGGCGTATCGACCGTATTCACTCTCATACTGGTCCCCACGGTCTTCCACCTCGTGCTCGGGTGGAAGGAAAGTTTCTCCAGGTGGGCCTCGAAGACAAGGGACGGTATCACGGCCGCGCTCCAGCCGAAGTAATTCACTGGGACGCGTTTTATATCCGGCATCCGCAGCAAATAAATAATCAATCCGAATCCGGGAAACGTCCGTATTAATCAGGCGTAATGAAAATCACGTACACCGACTGGGTCCCCGTATTCGCACTCCCTGCGGACGCGTGGTACGGCCTCCCCACCCTCTTCTTTCTCATACAGGCAGGCGGGGTATTTATCGAGAAATCCGGGTTCGGCGTGAAGGCGGGGATAAACCGCGGACCGAGGGGATTGATATTCGCCGCGGCTTTCATACTCGTCCCCGCCGTCCTCCTCTTTCACCCGCCATCGATTGAGAACTGCATGCTCCCTTTCATGAAAGCGCTCCGCGCTCTCCGGTGACCTGGTGGACTTACCGATCCTACGCCGTTAAACTGAGGCGGGTTACAGGAAAGAAGAGCCATGCTGTTCTATGTAAAAAACAGGACCGGACTTTCACTGATTCTGACTCTGGTATTCGCATCCGCCTCTCTGCTCTTCAAACAAGTCCTCGGCCTCGACTGGAATTTATATATCGGGGAAGGGACGCCCGGGCAGCTCATTCTCGCACTAGGTTTTATACTGGCATGCGACCTTGCAGTCTGCCTCTTGCTCGTGACCGTATTCCACACCGCATTCGTCAGGCTATGGATGGAATTGGCCGGATATTTCAGCCGTCAGAGCAGGTACGCGATACTGGCGGGAGGCCTTCTCGCCGGGGGTGAGGAGATGTTCTTCCGGGGGGTTCTCCTCCAGTACATGATCGAGACCCTTGATGCCGGGGTCTATTACGCGGTCATTGTATCTGCAGTAATATTCGGCGTATTCCACATGATATGGAAAAAGCGTCTCGCCCTCTTCTCCCTATGGGCTTTCCTGGAAGGCGTGATATTGGGAGTGATCTATGTCTACACGGATTCGCTGCCGGTCGTGATGGCAGTACACGCGGCCCACGACATGGCGGGGTTCGCCCTCTTCTCCCTCCAGAGGAAACGCGGGTTCCTCCTCCTGAAAAAACACCCGGGGTTTTGAGCGGCGATATAGATGGTAGAATGTTACTCCTTAGAATTTCTGCACCCAGGGAGTGATATATGAATTACGAATCCGAGCTCAAAGTAGCCGTCGAAGCCGTGAGAAAGGCCTGCGGGCTCTGCATGAGGGTGCAGTCCTCGCTCGTCACGGAGGATGAGGTAACAAAGAAGGACGATTCCCCGGTCACAGTCGCCGACTTCGGCGCTCAGGCTGTAATATGTCATGAGCTCAGGAAATCGTTCCCGGATGTGCCGATCGCAGCCGAAGAGGACTCCTCCGAATTAAGCTCGAAGGGAGGGGAAGCCCTCGCCGTCCGCATACTCGAATACACAACCGAAATATTCCCGAGTATGGATGAAAAGGGCCTCGTCTCGGCGATAGACACGGGGGACTACGGCGGGGGAAAGGACGGCAGGTTCTGGACGCTCGACCCTATTGACGGGACGAAGGGCTTTTTAAGGGGCGAGCAGTACGCAGTGGCCCTCGCTCTGATAGAGGGCGGCCGTGTTGTGCTCGGGGTACTCGGGTGCCCGAGCCTGCCGCTCGACCTCGAGTATCCCGATGCGAACCGTGGCTGCATACTCACCGCGGTGAGAGGAGGCGGCTCGTCTATGCGCCCGCTCGAGCACAATACGCCAAAACTTATAGCGGTGTCGGATATAAGCGACACGAAGCACGCTCCTTTCTGCGAGTCGGTCGAATCCGCCCATTCCTCTCACGGCGATTCCGCGCGCATAGCTGAGCTGCTAGGCGTAAAGGCGCCCCCGATCAGGATAGACAGCCAGTGCAAGTACGCCGTCCTCGCGAGGGGCGACGCCTCAATATATCTGAGGCTGCCGACGAAGAAAGGCTACGTCGAGAAGATATGGGACCACGCAGCGGGATCTATAATAGTCGAAGAAGCGGGCGGGATCGTAACCGACGTAAACGGTAAAAAACTCGATTTCTCCCTGGGCAGGACCCTTTCGGGCAACAAAGGCATAGTCGGAACGAACGGACTCATACATGAGTCCGTTCTCTCGGCGGTCTCGGAAGTCTTAGGCCCGGGCGAAGAGGCCTGACACGGAGGGCTTCAATCCCTGTGTCTGAATTTAGACGAGACCTCGTCCAGATATGCGAGGTCGTCGCCCGAGAGCTTGAAATCCATCGCCTCCGCGTTATCCCCCGCCTGAGCCGGGCTCGTTGCGCCGGGAATGACAACTACGTTCTCGCCGTGGAAATTCATGAGCCAGTTTAGGGCCGCCTGTGAAGGAGTCGCGCCGTATTTCTCAGCGACTGCCTTGAGGGCCTCCGCGACGGGCCTCGATTTCTCGAGATTCTCTTTGTTCAAAGAGCCGTAGAGCCTCCTGAAAAATCCCCTCTCCCGGAGCGCCTCAGGGCGGTCGTGGAACTTCCCTGTCAGCATCCCCCGCGCAAGCGGCGAGTATGCAATTATAGTCACGCCCAGGTCCTTCGCGGCCTCCATCACCCCGTTCGATTCTATCTCCCTCCTGAGCAGGCTGTAATTCACCTGGTTCGATACAAGTGCGAGGCCGAGGCGCGACAGCTCCAGGTGCGCCTTCCGCATCCTGTCCGCAGAGAAATTGCTCACCCCCGCGTACCTCACCTTGCCGCTCCCGGCGAGCTTCGCCATCTCCCTCATCTGCGAGCCGACAGGGGAAATGGAAAATGGGTTGTGTATCTGATGGAGGTCTATGTATTCCGTATCGAGGCAGCGGAGCCTGTCGCCTATAGTCTTCCCTATAGACCCCGCCCTCCTCAAAGCAGGCCACCATTTGGTGGCGATTGCCACACTCTCCCTCGGGACATTCAATTCCCCGAGCGCGCGGGAGAGGGCCTTTTCCGATTCCCCCCACCCGTAGAGCTCGGCCGTGTCGAACCAGTTTATCCCGCCCGCGATTGACACCCGCACTATCTCCCTGATATCATGGGCGCTCAGAGGCGGCCAGAGGAGTCCCGATAAACTTTTCCGCCCGCTGAACTGGACGCACCCGAGCCCTACCGGAGAGACGAACATGTCCGACGTGCCTAGCCTCCTCTTATCGCGCGTATGCCCTCGCTCCATGCGGCTCTCCCTCTCTTTTATTCGACGAGGAATTTAAATATAATAGCCGTATGACCACCCGAAGACGAATTATAGACCTCGGCATCACGGTCGAGCCCGCGCCCGGCCCCGAGCACCAGAGGCTCGATATAACATACGAAAGGCACGAGGACACGGCTGAATACATGATGATGCGGTTCGAGTGCGCGCGAAACGACCTGCCGGGGGGACTCGGCTGGGCGAACGAGTACGTCACGCTCGGCACGCACGTGGGCACGCACATGGACGCACCCTGGCACTATCACCCGGTATCCGAAGGGAAGAAGGCGAAGACGATCGATGAGCTTCCGGTCGAGTGGTTCTACGGGGACGGGGTCGTAATCGACATGAGGCACAAGAAACCGGGTGAGCTCATTACTACTGATGACCTGAAAAAAGCACTTGGCGAAACGGGATATGAACTGAAGCCCTTCGACATTGTCCTCGTAATGACCGGGGCCGATAAACTCTGGGGGAGTCAGGAATACTGGTCACAGTTCCCCGGCCTGGGGAAGGAGTCCACACTCTGGCTCGCCTCTCAGGGCGTGAAGGTGATGGGGACGGATTCCGCGGGGTGGGACAGACCCTTCCGGGCGATGGTGGATGAATTCAAGAGGACTGGAGACAAGAGCGTCATCTGGGGGGCGCATTTCGCCGGTATCGAGAAGGAATACTGCCAGATCGAGAAGCTCACGAACCTCGACCTCCTACCCCCTTACGGGTTTACAGTCGCCTGCCCTCCGATCAAGATTCTAAACGCGAGCGCAGGTTGGGTCAGGCCCATAGCTATTCTCGACGATTAGCCCTCTTGAGCGCACCTTCGTCGGGAGAGGCGAAAACTACGGTCCAGTACGTCTTGTTTTTGGTGTCCTTATTGTGAAAGCACGCGCCACCTATCTCCGTGAAGCTGGCCCTCATTACATTCTCGCAGTGCTCGGGACTGATGAGCCACGCGGCGACGACCTCTTCGGAAGTTTCCCTCCCGGCCGATATGTTCTCGCCGACGCTCGACCACGCGTAGTCAAGCTCCTCTACCCTCTCGTCCACGTGGCTCCCGTCGGAGCCGCTGTGGCTTACGAAATCGGCTGTCGCCATATCGACCGAATGGTCGAGGGCCACCCTCGCGAGCGTGGGGTTCCACGCGACTTCCCCGGCGGGCGTGAATATCTTGTAGCCGCAGTTCCTGCTCTGAGCCCTCGCCCTGTTAATGAGCACTACCATCTTTTCCTTGATCACTTCGAAACCCTCGCACCGGTAGGAGTCGTTCGCGAGGACGTAAACGATTTCGTTATTCTTTCCGCAGCCGCAGAGAAATATAACGACTGCCGTTATGGTGAGCAGTCTCGTCAACGATTATATTATACTCGGCGCGGCGTAAAATATCACTGGGTTTTATCAGTGACTGAGCGCCGCCTCGCCCCAGTATTTCTCGATGAACTGGTCCCTCCCGGAGCCCCACCTGTAGGATTTATACCTGACAGGGCTCTTCTGGTAGAACTTCTGATGGTAGTCCTCTGCCGGGTAGAACTCCGCCGCCTCGACTATCTCGACAATGACGGGCTTATCGAACCTGCCGGATTTATCGAGCTTGTCCTTCGACGCCTCGGCCGCCTTTTTCTGGGCTTCCCCGTGATAGAAGATAGCAGGCCTGTACTGCTTCCCCCTGTCGACGAACTGTCCGCCTGAGTCTGTGGGGTTTATGTTCATCCAGAATACTTCGAGCAGCTCTTCGTACGTGACCTTCTTCGGGTCGTAAATTATCTCTATCGACTCCGTGTGCCCCGTCTTCCCGTAAGATACCTGCTCGTATGTCGGGTCCTTTTCCTTCCCGCCCGTATAGCCGACGGTCGTGCTCACGACGCCTTCGAGCTTGTCGTAGGGCGGCTGAATACACCAGAAGCACCCCCCGGCGAATGTAGCAGTCTCATATTCGGTATCCTGAGCCCTGGAGGTGCTGACGTTTTCCTCGGCTCGGCTCGCGCCTGAGAGCGTTATCACGAGCAGTGCGGCAAATACGAACGAAAATTTATTCATCTATATTCTCCTCTGGTGACGCTTCGACCCCCGGGATAAACAATCCCCGTCGAGCTAATAATATATATACGCACTTTCCAGCGAAAGGGTTTCAAGGATTATTTGATTTCGATTATTAGTATGCTTTTACGTTTCTAGTGCGGCTCCTATGCTGTATGTAACTGTGCCTGCTCATTCCACTCATATGCTCAATTCACCCTCCCGCCTTTGTCTTCCCCGACATTACAGAATTTGCGGCACACAATGTGTGCTCATATACGATCCTTCCGAATCTCCTCCATATAGCCGGCAACGAAACCCAACCCGTTCTCCCTGTATTCTTAATTCCTTCCCCATATCAAGGGGGAAGGTTAGGATGGGGGTGTTACCTTACATCTCAATCCAGAAAGCCTTTCTCTTCCCGACATTACAGAATTTGCGGCGGGCAAGCGCCCGCAGGCATATGATCTCTCCCTTCCTCCTCTGCTCAACCTAGCGTGTCATTGCGAGGAGCGAAGCGACGCGGCAATCTCATGAATAAAGCGAGATCGCCACGACCATAAAACGGTCTCGCGATGACAGAAAAAGGGCTGGGGCGGAATTGAACGATTTTAGCATTAATATGATATTTTTAGCAAATTATGTACAGTCGGATGATTTTTGCTTCTTTGTATCCAGACAAAGAAGAGAATAATATTGTCGCTGTCTTTTCTTAAACCACACTACGTGTGTGTTTTACGCTTCCTCCCAACCTCCTCCGCATAAACCAGCAACGAAGCCAAACCCGTTCGTAATACGGCGCCTGTTCCGCAGATGCACGGGAAGGCCGGAGCGGAATACGCCCTCAGCTCAGGAGCCCCCACTTCTTCATCCGGTATCTCAACACCTCCCGCGTGATACCCAGCATCTCGGCCGTTCTCGTCTGGTTCCAGTTGTTGAGGTCGAGCGCCTTGGTTATCACCTTCTTTTCTATCTTGTATAGAGAGGCGTCCTCGATCGGGACGTCTATTACCATCTTCTCGTCGGAATTCTGCACCCTGAGGCTCTCTCCCTCTTCGAGCATTACGTATTTTGGATTGAGAACGCCGTCCTCGCTCAGGAGCGCAGCCCTCTCGATAGTGCTCCGGAGCTCTCTCACGTTCCCGGGCCAGTTGTAATTCATGAACGTCTTCCTTATATCTTCCGGAACGACCGTGATGTTCTTGCTGAGGTCGGTATTGAAAAATGCGACGAAATGGTCCGTGAGCACGGGTATATCCTCTTTCCTGATTCTGAGCGCAGGCATTTCGAAGCTTATCACCTTGAGCCTGTGATACAGGTCCTCCCTGAACTCGCTGTGCTTGACCAGGGACTTGAGGTCGTGGTTCGTGGCGGCGATCACAGAGAGATCGACCGTTATATCCCTGTTGCCCCCCAGCCTCCTGAAGGAGCGCTCCTCCACGGCTTTGACGAGCTTCGCCTGTAGTGAGAGGCTCATGTCCCCGATCTCGTCGAGGAACACCGTCCCCCCGTCCGCCTGCTCGAGAATCCCCTTCTTCATTTTCCTGGCGTCGGTGAATGCGCCCGCTTCATGTCCGAAGAGCTCGCTTTCAAGCAGCGTCTCGGGTATCGCCGCGCAGTTTATCTCTATGAACGGGCCCTGCTTCCTTGCCCCGTTGTAGTGGAGTATCTTTGCCGCAAGACCCTTCCCCGTCCCGCTTTCACCCGTTATCAGGATAGTCCGCGGGTCGGATTCCGTGAGCTTCTTGAAGAGTTTTTTTAATTCAATTATTGAAGCGCTCGTGCCGATCAGGGTTTCGAACCCGTATTTTTCCTGGGCCCGCGTCGCGGCTGCGCTAATGCTGTTCTTGAGCTCGCTCGTCTTAAGCGCGTTTCGGACCATCACTTTCAGTTTGTCTAGCGGGAACGGCTTCTCTATAAAGTCGTAAGCCCCCACTCTGATGGCCGTGACCGCGACTTCCACGTTTCCGTGCGCCGTCATCATTATCGTAGTCGGGGGGCGCTCCCACCTGGAAAACGCCTTGAGGACTTCGAGGCCGTCCGTATCGGGAAGCTTGAGATCGAGCAGCACGAGGTCGGGGTCCTCCCTCTTCGCAAGGTCGATCCCCTCTCCGCCTTCGTAGGAGGATATGACGGAATAGCCTTCCTGTGTGAGCGCCTTATGCAGCTGTTTGCAGAGGAGCCTTTCGTCTTCGATGATAAGTATTAGTGAGCTCATTTTAATGTGGCTTTCTCCGGTCCCTTCGTATTAGTTGAGTTTTAAATTATTCTCCGCCTGCCCGGCTGCAGCTTTGCCATCAGCCCCGAGCTCCGCATTAAGGTCGCCCGGAATCTCTACGACGAACGTCGAGCCTTCCCCCACCCGGCTCGCTATATGGAGTTTGCCTTTGTGAGCCTCCACTATTCTGCTTGAAATAGCAAGCCCGAGTCCCGTCCCGGTCTCTTTCGTCGAATAAAAGGGCTGCAGTATCCTCTCCATCTCATCGTCCGGCACGCCGCAGCCCGTATCGGAGACGGATATCTCGACGGAACCGTTATTGGTCCTCGTCTCCACGCACACTTCGCCGCTGCTCTCCGTCGCCTCTATGCCGTTAATGAGCAGGTTCAGCACGACCTGCTCGATCTGCTCGTGGTCCACGTAAAAGGTGGTCCTGCAGGCAAGGTCCTTTTTAATCGTTATGCCCTTCTCCCTGGCCTTCATGCTCACGAGGTTGAGCGCCCTCTCAACTATATCATTGGGGGTGCACTCGATGAGCTGAATACTCTTCGGATGCCCGAGCTGGAAGAGCCCTTTAACTATACGCTCGAGCCTAGATATCTCGTTCAGAATGTCCCTTATGGTCTGCCTGTGCTCCTCGTTCTCGGTCTCGTCCTTCATGAGCTCGAGCGCAAGCCCGATCCCGGAAAGCGGGTTCCTCACCTCGTGCGCCACACCCGTGGCTAGCTCGCCAATCGCCGCCAGTTTCTCGGCCTTCATCAGCTCCCAGTGCTTCTCCTCTATCTCGCGCGTCGCCTGGGCGATCTCCGACTCGAGGAGCTCGTTGAACCTCCTCGTGGTCTCCAGCAGCTTCATTATCTCCTCGTTCTTCTTCTGAAGCTCCCTGTTGTTCCGCTCTATGTTGTCTATCATGTTATTGAAGGCTTTGGCGAGTGTATCTATCTCGCTCGAGGTCTTCACGTCCCTGAGCCTGACGGAGTAGTCCCCGCCCGCCACCGACTCGGCCGCGTTGAAGAGGCTCTGTATGGGTTTCGTTATCATCTTCGGGATGAATATCGTGAGCACGATCCCGAACAGCATCGTAACCCCCACCACCGTCAACACCATTACGTACGAGAACTTGATCTGCTTGTCCGATATACGTATGGCTTCGAGGAGCATCTCGTTCGCGAATATCCCCTGCTTGCCCTCCTCTTTCTCGGTCAGGAGCTTCGAGAGGGTGTTATACCTGCCCCTTATGTTCGAGGCCGTCTTGTCGAGGTTATAAATGCTGTAGATAGACAGCCCGCTCACGAGCAGCATGAAGAAAAACATCAAGGCATATCCGAGGGTTATCTGTTTACTAAGGTTCAAGGGGCTCGCACCACATATTATCCGTACATATGTACGTTAAAAATTCTACCTGTTATTAAAGCCAACTCATATCGAATTTTCATCACACGGCAATTGAAGGCATTACGCCGTGGGGAGGGGGGGTAAGAAGGCATCCGCCCGTACTAAAATTATATCCCTCAGCCGTTATTTGTTTAAGAGTACCTGAAAAACAAGGACACCCTCCCCCCGGTACCGGGATTCGGACGCCGCTCCTTTGCAGTCTCTCGTTACACGGGCACGGCCCGGAGGCCGGTTAACTGAGCTAAAAATCATATAGATAAATCCGCAGAATCTGGTAGATTATTAGCCCTTGGGTGGTATTCTTAAATCCTTAACATGAAAATCACGCGTTTGAAGCCGATTTCCGTCATAACTCCGTTAATTCTGATTATTCTTGCCGGCTGTTATCCGAAAACCGACGAGATACAGGAGCTTTACGAAAGGCAGGCATCCCTCGAAGCGAAGATAGACAAGCTCACCCGGGAAATGGAAACGGGGCTCTCCGGAATAAGCCAGGACATCGACAAGGTCGAGGCGAGCCAGCAGAAGCTCGCACAAGACGTTCAGATCCTGGAGATGAAAAATGCCGTCGCGGCAGTGAATACCGGGAAGACAGAGGCCAGGAAAAACGTGAAAAACGGCAAGAGCTCACAGGCGAAGCCGAAACCCCCGGCAAACACACCGGAATTCATATATTCAAGGGCGGCTGCGAGTTATGATGACGGGCAGTACGAGGACGCCATCCTCGAGTACCAGAAGCTTATAGACACATACCCAAAGGACAAGAGGGTCCCCGAAGCCTACCTCAGGCAGGGGCTGTCTCTCATTAACCTCGGCAGGAAGCAGGAAGCGAAATACTTCCTCAACACCCTCATAGACAAATACCCCAACTCCCGGGAAGCCCGGACCGCGCGGGATAAGCTAAAGACAATTTAACCCGCGGAATCGGCCGAACCGGTTCTTGCGTCCTTTTCAATCTCGCAGCGACTCTCTTCGATGCTTTTAATTTAGGACCTCCGGTACAAACCCGTCCCGCGCAAATATTCGGAAAAAATAAATCTCCTTTAAAATCAGAAAATTGTAGCTACAAGTATAAATTCCCCGCATCCCTCCCGTTTCAAGATCATCACAAACGTAAAATTCATAAGGAGGTGCATCATGATTAAGGTCAATCTTTTAGCAGTAGCTTTTATGCTGGTTTTCGGTCTTGCTGCATTAGGCGCAGAGGTTTCGCGTGCCGGTGACGGTACGGAGGTCGCGACCGTGGGAGTCGGCGGATACGACCCCGTGTCCTATTTCACGGGACCCAAGCCGGTGAGGGGGAACGGGAATTTTACCGCTGATTATCTGGGCGTAACGTACCTCTTCTCGAGCGAGGCGAACAAGAAGGCGTTCGAGAAAGAGCCTCAGAAATACCTTCCCGCTTACGGCGGGTACTGCGCTTACGGCGTCGCTCTGGGGAAGAAGTTCTGGGGAGACCCCGAGGTGTGGGAGATAGTGGACGGCACTCTCTACCTCAACCTGGATAAATCCATACAGCAGGAATGGGACAAGGACAAAGCAGGATATATTACAAAAGCCGGCTCGAACTGGCCTGCCATAAAGGACAAATCTCCAGGAGAGCTTTAAATATTTAAACAACAGAGTTGGAACACAACGGGGAGAGCGCCTTTATCCCGTGCAGGCACTCTCTCCTTTACATTCGTTTCAGATTAATTCGGAATAGGACAGCCGTTTAACTCTATATCCGCTCTATACTTTTGCGGACTTTTTCGAGGCGGCGATGAGCACCGCCACGGCGCAGGACGCGATCTTGGTGCGGAGCGAATCCGACCTGCTCGCGAGGATTATCGGGACCCGCGCCCCGAGCACGATCCCCGCCCCCTCCGCCCTCGCCATGAACGTGAGCTGCTTCGCGAGCATGTTCCCCGCTTCGAGGTCGGGCACTATCATGATGTCCGGGTCGCCCGAGACCTCCGATTTGATCCCCTTTATCTCCGCAGCCTCCCTGTTTATCGCGTTGTCGAACGCAAGCGGCCCGTCGAGTATCGCACCCGTTATCTGGCCCCTCTCGGCCATCTTGCACAGCGCCGCGGCATCGAGCGTCGAACGGATCTTGGACGTAACCGTCTCAACCGCGGAGAGTATGGCGACCTTGGGCCTCTCGATCCCGAGTATGTGCGCGAGGTCTATGGCGTTCCGGCATATGTCCGCCTTGTCGTCGAGTCCGGGGTATATGTTTATTGCCGCGTCGGTGATTATAAGCGTCTTATGGTACGTAGGCACGTCCATTATGTACGCGTGGCTCAGCCTTCTTTCAGTCCTGAGCCCCGTGTCCTGCCTGACGACCTCCGACATCAGCTCGTCCGTATGGAGGCTCCCCTTCATGAGGACAGTACACTCCCCTTCCCTGACGAGCCTGACTGCCTCTGCTGCCGAGGCGTGGCTGTGAGGGGTGTTTACGATCCTGAGTCCCGTAATATCTATGCCGTTTTCCGCGGCTACTTTTCTAATCCTCTCTTCCGGGCCCACAAGCACGGGCTCTATGAGGTCATCCTTCCAGGCTATCACTACCGCCCTCAGTGAAGATTCGTCGCAGGGGTGCGCGACCGCGGTCAGGGGGGTTTCGAGCTCGGCGCATTTCTCTATAAAGCGCTCGTACTTGTCATAGGTCTTGACTATCAGCTCGGGGCCCTCGGTGAGCGGAACGGAAACCTTCTCAATGGGGGCTATCACGGACGCGCTCCCCGTCATGACGGTCTCGCCCTTTTGGTTGAGACACAAGCAGTCGAACCCTACTACCCTCGTACCGGGTTCCTTCCTGTTCACCCGTATGGTGACCGTGATGGAATCCCCGGCCTTGAGGGTCTTGATGAAATCGAGTCTCTGCGATACGTAGACCGTACCCGGCCCGGGCAGCTCGGAGCCGAGGAGTGTCGATGTCAGAAGGCCGCTCCAGATGCTCTGCGCGGCGAGCTGACCCGAATTATATTTAACCGCGTAGCCCTCATCCAGGTGGATCGGGTCCATGTCCCCGGTCAGCGCCGCAAATTTCTCGAGGTCGTCTTTCGTGAGGGTCTTCGTGATGCTGGCCGTATCGCCCAGTTTTATCTCTTCAAAGGTCTTGTTCTCTAGCGTCCTGCCCGTCATAGGTATCTCTCGATGAATGAATTATAACGCCGATCCAGCGTCTGGTTATTATGCCCGATTTGTATGAAGCGGCTGTTAAGATGGGGGGATATCGATAAGAGGGTTAACTCCGGAGTATATTCTTCTTGTACCACTCGATCGTTTCAACGAGCCCTTCCGTGAGTGTTATTTCGGATTCGAAGCCGAACTCCTCCTTCGCCTTCGAGACGTCGAGCTTCCTCCTCGGTTGTCCGTCAGGGCGTGATGTATCCCACTCTACCTCCCCCTCATAGCCGACAAGCTCCTTTATCATATAAACGAGCTCCCCTATCATGATCTCCTCACCCGAACCCAAATTCACGGGTCCGCTCTTTTCGTATCTCTCCGCGGCCATTACTATCCCCCTCGCTGCGTCCTTTACGTATAGGAACTCCCTCGACGGGTTGCCGGTCCCCCAGGCAATAACCTTGTCCAAACCCCTTTTTCTAGCATCATAGAACTTCAGTATGAGTGCGGGTATTACGTGGGCGTCCTCGGGATCGAAGTGGTCTCCGGGGCCGTAAAGGTTTACGGGGATCAGATATATCGCGTTAAAACCGTACTGTTTCCTGTAGGATTCGGCCTGGACGAGGAGGGCTTTCTTGGCGACGCCGTAAGGGGCGTTCGTCTCCTCCGGGTATCCGTCCCACAGATTCTCTTCCTTAAACGGCACGGGCGTGAACTTCGGGTACGCGCAAACGGTGCCGACGGCGACGAACTTTTCCACCCCGGCCTGTCTCGCCGCCTCCATTAGCTGTATCCCCATTATCGCGTTGTCGTAAAAGAGCTCGCCGGGGAATTTGAGGTTATATCCGATCCCTCCGACTTTCGCCGCGAGGTGTATGACTATGTCCGCACCCTCGACCGCCTCTAGGCAGCTCTCCCACCTCCTGAGATCGAGGTCCCGGCTCCTGGGGATTATTATGTTGTCTTTCTTAACGCCCCTCGCGACGAGCTCTTCGGAGACGAATGAGCCGAGAAACCCGCTCCCGCCGGTAAGGAGAATTTTTTTCGAAACGAAATCTTCAACCATGGATTCTCGCGCAGCCGTCTATTTTAGAATACGAGTATAGCGACTTTCCTCTCGCCGGCCGGATTCATCAATCCCTGTTCCACCATCTGCCGGGGAATTTCTCTTTTAGTATACCGTCCCCGTCCCCAATCGCCTCGAGACCCGCTTTCCTCATGTCCGCATCGACCATTATCTTTACGAGATCGCCGAACCTTATCACCGGCTCCCAACCGAGGATTTCCCTCGCTTTCCCGAAGTCCGCTTCGAGGCTCTCGACCTCGGTCGGCCTGAAATAGTTGGGATCGGTCCTGACGTACTTACTCCAGTCGAGTCCGGCGTAGGAGAAAGTCTCCTCGACGAATTCTCTCACGGAATGCATCTCCCCCGTCCCGATCACGAAATTCTGCGGGGTTTCCTGCTGGAGCATCTTCCACATCGACTGCACGTACTCGGGCGCGTACCCCCAGTCGCGTCTCGGCTCCAGGTTTCCGAGGTACAGGAAATCCTGCTCCCCCAGCAGTATTTTGGACAGCGCTTTCGTTATCTTTCTGGTGACGAACGTCTCTCCCCTCCTCGGGGACTCGTGGTTAAAGAGTATGCCCCCGACAGCGAAGATGCCGTACCCGTCCCTGTAGTTCACTGCAGTCCAGTGCGCCATCAGCTTCCCGCACGCATAAGGGCTCCTCGGCCGGAATTCGGTGAGCTCGTTCTGAGGGGGCGGCGAGGCCCCGAACATCTCGCTGCTCGACGCCTGGTAAAAACGGCAGTTTATGCCGCTCCTTCTAATGGATTCGAGCAGCCTCACGGTGCCGAGCCCGGTGATGTTGTTACTGTATTCCGGCATATCGAAACTCACACGCACGTGGCTTTGGGCGGCGAGGTGGTATATCTCGTCGGGCTTGATATCGTAAATCAGGTTCGTCAGGTTGCTGGAATCGCTCAAGTCGCCGTAGTGAAGGTATAGTCTCGAGCCGGTCACGTGGGGATCGACGTAGATATGATCGATCCTCTCCGTATTAAATGTGCTCGACCTCCTTATCAGGCCGTGTACCTCATACCCTTTTGACAATAAGAATTCGGCAAGATACGACCCGTCCTGCCCCGTTATTCCAGTTATAAGAGCCTTTTTCATCGTTAACACCGGTACTCCCTGATATCGGCCGCAGGCAAACTGCTTAAAATCACAGCCAAGCAGCCGTATTAATTATTACAGCAAATTGCAACATCTGCACATCTAAAATTAAATCGGCCGAATATACCCGACGGGCCGAATCCCCGGACCGTTTCCGTGTGACGGTATTTGCGCCGCCCCCCCTGCCCCGGGTTGACGAGTCAGGCTATTATTTTTTTTGCGTATAGGCTCGCGTAATGAGAGAACCACGACCACGCCGGGAACCTCACGAGGATGTCGCTTTTCGCCAGCAGGAACATCTCGATTAAGGAAGCCGCAGCGGTCTCGACCGGGAGTTCCTGGTGCAGCTCCTTCGAGCCGTCGCTGCCGAATTCCTTTTGATACGTAATTACGTTGCCGATAGACTGAGTCAGAAAGTCGTGGACCATACGGGAATCGGTGCATAGGAAAACCACATATTCCGATTCTTCCATACCGGCGGCAGCCTCCTTAATTTTATTAAAGCAGGAGACGAGGGCGTTCGTTTCGTCGAGCCATACATCAGTGTGGTCCGAACGAGGCAGGCTCCGGCCGTAATAACGTATATGCACGCCTATCACTTTTTTATTCCTGAAATACCTCTCAGCGAACTCATTGGCTTCCTTAAGGAGCTCGGGTTTTAACCGGAGGTCATCGAAGAAAGCCTTCATATTATCGTCGGTGTAAAAGTAGCCGCCGTTGGTAATGAATATTTTCCATATGGACTCTTCCGAATTATTGATTGTCCGGTCCATAGACACCTGCCGCTTATCTCTCCTATTCTTTAATTGGTCTCTGATATTCAGTCCCAGCTTGAACAACAAGCCGTAGAGAAAGATGAGCGGGTCCGGGAACGGCAGTAAAACGATAGAGTATGCAATCAGGAAAGCCGATACCCTGTCGATCCTCTTCTCGACTATGACCGGCACCCCGCCGATAGATTCAGGGACGCTGAAAAAATGGCTGAAGGCGTTCTCGTATTTATCGGCAACGTACCTCGATGGCGCCCAGACGATGACGAGGGTCCGGTTCGTTTTTTTCGCATAACGCCAGGCATTCGCGGCCGTGATCATATTGTCCCCGAATCCGCTGTTCCGGCGAGATATGATAAATCTCTCTTTTTTGAAGAGTAATCTGAGGAGAAACATGTTGTCCCAGAATGACGTCTAACGTCCGTCAGGCAATGGCTGATAAATTTATCTCTAATGTTATCGCCTACTTAAATTCTTGTCAATGACAATTCACTCCCTTGCCGCATAAGGCTAAACGACTAACTACATCGGCTTCGGTGAGTGACCGACCAAATCAATTGTCGTTCCTACCAATCGAGCCTTATCCACGGGTCCCCCCGCTCGAGTCCCCTGCCGGGCACAATCGTCCCCCCGGCATGCCTGTTACCCGGCCTGGAGCAAATTTGATAGAGCCCGGGGTCCCGAGTCTTTTAAATATTGAATCACCATGCATAATGTATTCAGGCTAAGGAGGGTATCGATTCATGGATTTACAGAAAAAGCACAAGTCCCTTTCGCTCGGGGGACATCTTTATAAATTCTATGCCAGGGGCGAAGACACCGGGGGGGCGTATGCTTTATTCGAGGCGAACCTGCCGCCTATGGACATAGGCCCGCCGCCGCATATACACAGGAATGAGGACGTCGCCTTCTACATCCTCGAGGGTCAATTCACGTTTTCACTCGACGAGAACGAATTTAAAGCGGAACCGGGGGACTTCGTGTTCCTGCCCCGTAATCGTAAGCACTGGCTCAGAAACGAATCCGACTGCATCGGGAAAATGCTCGTAATCTCGAGCCCCGCAGGATTCGAGAAATTCTACGACGCGACGGGGATCCCCGTGGAGGACGACACGAAAATGCCGCCCTCTCCCACACACGAAGAGCTCATGAGACTTGTGCAGGAGGCGCCCAACTACGGTATCGAGATGTTTCTCTGATAGTTCGCTTCGATTTTAATAAAAGGAGAAAATCTTGAACCACGTAAAGAACAAGAAATCTGTAGCCGTTGTCGGATCGATATACAAATACCTCGCCACCGGGGAAGACACCGGAGGGGCCTATTCGTTGTTCGAAGCAATTGTACCGCCGAAAGACCCGGGACCGCCGCCGCACATACACCGGAACGAGGATGAGGGATTTTATATAAAGCAGGGGGAATTCATTTTTTCACTCGACGATAAGGAGTTCCTCGTAAAACAGGGTGAGTTCATATTCCTGCCCCGCAATATCAAACACTCTGTCAGAAACATTTCGGACACCATCGGAAGACAGATCATAATCGTAACTCCGTCAGGCTTAGAGAAATTCTTCGACGCCGTTGGTGAACCCGTAGAAGACGATACGAAGCTCCCTCCCCCGCCCTCGAAGGAGCACATTCAGAAAATCATCGAGGAAACCCCAAAATTCGGAATAGAGCTCTTTCTATGAATAGGAAAGCCTGCCGTCGGAGTATTACGACCAGGTGAGTCATACTTGGGATTACCATATACGAATCATGTTGCTATCGGTCGTTTAAACCGACTAAAGCCGGTTTCATAAAATTGCTTGACCAGGGGGTCCCAACGCTTATACTCTGAGCAAATTGCCATATCTTCCGAATGTCGAGGTCACAACATGAAGAAATCGCTCGAAGGCGGTTGTCTCTGCGGTGAGATACGTTATAGGGTAAGCGGTGAAATAATCGACGCCGGGTACTGCCACTGCGGGATCTGCCAGCGCGCAAGCGGCGCGCCCGTCGTCGCCTGGTTTACAATCCCCGTCGATTCCTTTTCCTACTTGCAGGGAATGCCGTCCGTTTTCCATTCGTCGGCGCAAAGTCAGCGCGAGTTCTGCGGCAGGTGCGGCACGCAGCTCGTATTCAGGAGGATTAAAAGCCCCTTAACCGTCGACGTCACTATCGCGAGCTTGGACGACCCTTCACTCATAGAGCCCGAGTATCACATATGGAGGGAGAGCCGGATACCATGGTTCGAGACCAGTGACACACTCCCGCGTCACGATGACAGCGGTCCGGACCGGTAAGCGAGAGGGTTTTGCAGTTAAACGCTCCGAGAAATCACCCAGGACTTTGATTCAGTTATCACCAAAGGAACAAATAAAAAAATCCGCCGCGGGAGCCCTTCCTCTCCGCGGCGGATAATAAAACAGGCAGTCTGTGAAAAATAATCCGGAACTATCCCGCCTTGGGCGGAGAATAAACCCAGAGAAGCTCGGAGCCGTTCTCCATGCAGTGCACCTCGTACTCGGTCTTGGGCAGGAATCCAACCCATGTCCCCTGCCCCACGGTCTTGGTCTCACCTTCGCTCAGGATCTTGAAGCTCCCTTTTGTCACGAAGTACGCGACATGGGTCTCGGAGTTCTTGAACCTCTTGAGCTCCTCGCCCATGTTGCAGCGGTACCATCCGAACCAGAAAGGGTACTGAGCATTGCCTGTAGGCGCGCCGCTCAGCTGGTCCGATGCAGGGCCGAACGCGAGCGTAAGCATGCCGGTGCTCCCCGGAACAACGTCTCCGCAGCTGAACTGCTTTAAATCCGAGTTACTTAAAAAACCCATGGTATCACCCCCTGTCAAGGATTTTTTTTAACTACGGAACCGTTATAACATATGAGTTCGGACGATACAACAAAAAATTTCTCTGACAAAAATTGCATTGCTGATAATCATTTTTTGAAAAATATTTATAAGCTTAAAAAAGGCAAACGCGTTAAGTATTCAAGGTTTATGTATCCGGAATCGACAAGTGGAAGAAAAACGAACCGTTGTTTCAATATTTGATAGTTGCAAATGCAATCAATCAGGTTTTCGTACTCACCCGTTCCATAACTTCCTCGTACTCCGAAACAAGCATACTCACTAGCTCCGCCGCCGTGCATCTCCTCGACATGGGCGAGCCCTGCCCGGCCCAGAGGGACATGAACTCCGGGTCGCCCTTCGTCCTCGATACGTTCCTGATCGGTCTAGTGAGGTAGTTCTGAACCGGATAGGCAGGGATCTTGTCCTCAAGCCCCGACATCTCGTCGTAAAAACGGTTCCGTATCCCCCGCGCGTATTTCCCCGTATACACCCTCGTCAATACCGTGCTCGAGTCAAGGGATGTCAGGAGCGCTTCGAGCCACGGCGTAGGGACAGCCGCTTCCGTGCAGGCAAGGAACGCCGTACCCATCTGCACCGCGGATGCCCCGAGAGCGAGCGCGGCCGCGATGCCCCGCCCGTCCATTATCCCCCCGGAGCATATGACGGGCACTCCGACTTTATCCGCCATCTGCGGCGTGAGCGACATGCTTCCGACGAGAGGAAATTCCCCGGCATGAGCGAAAGAGCCCCTGTGCCCTCCCGCCTCGCTCCCCTGAGCGGCAACTGCGCTGCACCCGGCCTCTTCGAGCATCACCCCTTCGGCGACGCAGGTAGCCGTGCCGATGACCGTGACTTTTCTTCTACGAAGCTCCTTCATATGCTTACGCTTCGGTATCCCGAACGTGAAGCTGAATACGGGGATGTCGTTATCGAGTATAACGCCCAGCTGTTCCTCGAACGAGAGGCCCTCCGCTGCAATCTCTCCGGGAAGCTCCGCTCCCACCTCGCCCGCGATCTCGCCGAGCTTTTTCATCACCTTAGCCGGGGTTTTCCTGCGCGGGGTCTTCTCGGGGGTAAACAGGTTTACGGCAAAAGGTTTATCGGTCAGCGCGCGAATCTTCCGGATCGCGGAATCTATCTCATCGGGCGGAAGGTATCCGCCGGGATAGGAGCCCAATCCTCCCGCGTTCGACACGGCCGCGACTAATTCAGGCGTCGTCGGCCCGCCCGCCATGGGCGCCTGAATTATCGGGTGCTCTATCCCGATCATTTCGCGAAGTTTTTTTGTTTGCTCCGGCCAGAAATCCGAATTCATAGTATCCCCCGATAGTACGGCTGAAGACGATGGATTTATTTTACATTATACAGATCAGGTGCGGGGATAACCAACGTGTTAACGGAATGGGAATTTAAATGCGCGACCCGCTTACCAATGCAACATCACGCATGGCGGTAAAGCGGGTTAATTACCGCTCCGGCCGCTCTCGAGCGCCCGGATCTTTTTCATGAAGAACTTGCGCTCGGACTTTATAGTCGCAAGCTCGAGCGATTTGCGGAAATATTCTACGGCGGCCTTCCTGTTCTTGAGACGCTCCTCGAACTCTCCGAGGACCGCATACAAAAGGTAATAAGAGTCAAGCTGATCCAGGTTGCGAATAGCTTCGACGGCTTCGATCCCCGCTCTCGGGCCCTGGACATAAGCGACGGCCACGGAGCGGTTGAGCGCGACGACCGGGGAATCGTCCATATCTACAAGCAGGTCGTAGTAGTGAAGGATCCGCTTCCAATCCGTCGATTCGTAGTCCCTGGCCGCACAGTGGCAGGCGGCGATGCTCGCCTGAAGATGATAAACGCTCAACTCATCGCCTTCTGTAGACCGCATCAGATGAAATAAACCCCTGGCTATCATCGCCTGGTCCCATTGCGACCTGTCCTGATCTTTAAGCCGGAGAATGTTTCCGTCCGTGTCCAACCTGGCCTGAAGCCGCGCCCCGTTGAGGAGCATAAGCGCAAGGAGCGCATGGACGCGGGGCCGGTTGCCGACGGGGTGCCCGGCCAAAAGCGCGCACAGGCGGACCGCTTCATGGCAGAGCTCTTTCCTTATGAGGTTATCGCCCTCGGAAGCCTTGTAACCCTCGTTGAACAGCAGGTACAGGGTCTGCAGCACGCCGTCGAGACGCGCTCTGAGCTCGTCGCCCGTCGGGAGCTCGAAGGGGATCGAGGCCTCGCGGATCTTTCGTTTCGCGCGCGTGAGCCTCTTGGCAATCGCCGCCTCGGATGTGAGGAATGCCTTCGCGATTTCTCCGGCGCTGAAACCGCAGAGGGTCTTGAGCGCAAGCGCTACCTGGGCTTCCTGCGGTACAAGCGGATGGCAGCACATGAACATCATCCACAAACGATCGTCCCTGATCTCGTCCTTGAAAGACACCGTATCCTCTCCTCCGGAAAATGCCGGGGAACTCCCCATAAAAAATGCGATATCGATTTCCTTATTCCGGAAGACCTTGTCACGTCTTATCAGGTCGAGCGCCAGGTTTTTCGAAACCTGCGTGATCCAGGCGGCGGGATTCTTGGGGATACCATAATATGGCCAGGTCTGTAACGCCCTGGCCAGCGCCTCCTGAACCACATCCTCGGCAAGGTTCAGGTGCTTGGCCCCGAAAATCCTCGTCAGGGTAGAGACCATCTTCCCCGATTCGTGGCGGAAACAATGCTCCACGACCTTGGTTATCTCCCCGGGCTCCTTACCGGGGGGAATGTCGGAGTCAGTCATTCGATACTTCTGCATCTCAACTTAATTGCGATGCTCCTGCCTGAGACACCTTTTCTTGCTCGATTCTGTCGAGGAGGGCGAGCGACGCTGCGCACTCGGGCGCAACCGGCCGCACCTCGACCGTAGCGCCGTAATTCAAGCCCGGGTAGTCTTTGGCGATTACAACCGCCTCGTCGAGGCTCTTCACATTGAGGAGAAAATATCCGGCGATCGCTTCCTTGGATTCCGCAAAGGGACCGTCCGACACGACCCTGCCGTTTTTCTGCGAGACGACCTTGCCCTCGAACATCAGCGGCTGCCCGGTCTTGGCCTTCCCCTCTGCAGTGAGTCTGTCGAGCCAGGCATGCATCTGGTCAACTATCTGCTGGATCTCCCCCGGCGAAAGACCCTTGAACCAATGGGTGCCGCGGAAGAGCAACATATATTCTGTAATCGGCTCTGTAGCCATAATCGTTCTCCTTACCGAATGTATTTACTTACATCTATACGACGAACGAACGAGGGCTTTCAGGACAACGCATCGAAGATTTATTTAACCAGCCCCCGGACACTTCATGAATAATTATACGCAGTATCACTTCTCCGAACTACCGAAACTTTCATGAGCCGCTCAACATACAGTGCTACGGCTTAAGATCGAAGAGCGCCTGGTTTGTCTCCATATTGATCGGCACCGAGTGATGGTCGTGCGTGATCACCCACTTACCGTCAACTTTTCGGTAGCAAACCGTCCCGCGCGCCCACATGTCCATCTCCTTTCCGTCAGTCATAGTTCCGGTGAATCGGTAGAGTCCGTGACTGAACGCCATGCCGTCACCCGTCGTTATGCTGAGGTCTTGGACTTCACACTCAATAGGGCCCTCGAAAGCGGGTAAACACATCTCCCAGATTTTCCTGTATTCATCCCGTCCCTTGTATTCGAGGGGCGGCATGATATCGAAGAGCCTGATATCGGGAGCATAGAACGACATTATAGCGTCGATGTCTCTTCTCCGCATCGCCTCTCTCCAATTATCGATAAGGCTACGTATCTCCGATTCCTGATTAGTCTTGTTTATGCCCATGATTATTCTCCTCGGTTAAATTATTTTTCTTCAAGCACCGATAAGATGTTTCCGGCCGGGTCTTTAAACCAAGCTATATTAATACCTCCGCCGCGGGAAATGCCTCTTTCGTCCGTCTTTAGCTCGTCTAGGTCATAAATCTCAAACCGCACGCCGCGCCTGTTTAACTCCTCGACAGCTTCTTCGACGTCGTCCACGGGGAAATTGAGTATGGTGAAAGTGGCCGGAGTATGATCAGGCTTTGGATAGATAAGTATATCGTTGCCGCCCGCGATGTGCAGATTTAACAATCCGCTCATTTCGCCGCTCGTTTCGGCAACCTCGAGTCCGAGTGTTTGGCTGTAGAATTCTTTGGCTTTCCCGATGTCGTTTACCGAAAAGCTGCTGAATGCTTTAGTGTCTTTAAACATGGGTTCTCTCCTCTAATCTTAGTCTGTGCGACCCCACCCGCAGATAGGTAATTTCGCCGCCGGTACGATCCTCATCGAATCCAGGCGCGAACGCTACGGCTTGAGGTCGAACAGCGCCTTGCCGCTCTCCATATCGAATGGCGCCGAGTAATGTTCATGCACAACCTTCCACTCGCCGTTTATCTTCCGGAAGCAGATGGTCGCACGCATCCACGAGGCTTTTTCCTCACCGCTCTGATCGGTCCCGCCGCACCTGGTAAGAAAATACGCGAATGCGACGCCGTCTCCCACAGTGATATTCATGTCCCGTATCTCGAAGGTTATCGGGCCCTGACAGAAAGAAAGGCAGGCCTCCCAGTGCTTTCTATACGTATCTAATCCTTTAAATTGCAGCTGGGCTATGGCGTCGAACGATACGATGTCCGGCGCATAGATGGACATAATCCCGTCGAGGTCTTTTGCGCGGAATTTCTTTGCCCAATTGTCCATCAGCTCCCGGATACGGGCTTCGTCATTGGATTTATTTGTGCTCATGATTTATCTCCTTTTTGTTTATTTACATATATACGACGAACGAGCGGACGGATTCAGGACACTTCGGACCATTTTTTTATTGCTTAAGCAGATGGGCCCGAATCCTGTTTCTAAGGCTCTGCAAAAGAGAGAGAACCTGGCGTCAATCCACCTGATGAAACCACTTCTCGGGCGTCTGTCTCAGGATGCCGCCGAAATATTGATCGTCGAGGCTCTTGAAATCCCACGACCCCCACGAATCCGGCTTGAGGCAAATAACGACCCCGCCCCCCGCTGAAAACCCCGGCCCTACCCTCGGGTCCTCGAGCCCGGCTTTTGTTATATAGCGCTTAAGAATTTTTGCGGCAATCTCATCGAACCGTTCTCCCTGGATTATCTCCGCGGTCCCCGATGCGCTCACCCACAGCTCGTCCCCCTGCCTCCTCCGGCTGTCGACCACGACCGAAGCCCGCGGGCGGGCGGCGATGTTCCTGGCCTTCCGCGCTGAGGGAGACGTCTCTACGTAAAAACGCCCGTCCTCAAAGAGGTACCACACCGGGGTGAGGTGTATAGTGCCGTCCTCATTTGACGTCGCAAGAGTGGCATAGTGGCGCCCGTTCAAGAACTCTCGCATTGAATCAGTTAACTTAGACATAGTTGTCCTCCTGAATGTTTTATTCGTTATACAGTAATCACCAGGCCGTACGCCTTAAGCCTCATAAATGCCTGACCTCGTCAGGAGGTGATTCCCAATTATCGTTCCTCCCGTCTTCATATCGGACCGGCGCTTCCGCGAGCTCACCGGCGGTGATGTCGTCCAGGCATGAGACGTTTACCGCGTAGTATTCGCCGGATAAGGTCTCGCCTCCGAAGGTCACGTCAAGAAAAGCCCTGCCGAACGTCTTGACGCCGCAGCGGCTGCAGAAGAGGTGGTGTATCGTGTTGCTCCCGAACCGGTAGTCAGTGAGAGCTTCCTCTCCCTCTATCAGTCTGAAGGCGTCCGCTTTGACGAGGGTCTTCCAGTACCTCGTCTTGGCACACATAGAACAGTTGCACTTGCTGGTGCCACGCGCGAGGTCGATCTCGCATTCGAAGCGGACCGCGCCGCAGTGGCAGCTGCCGTGGTAGGTCTTCTTCATCGATTCTCCGATTGCCTAAATTTCACAAATACACCGTTACTGCCGGTTATTCTTTCCATCAGGCTCGTAGCAAAGCAATACGAGACCATTGCCGAACGTCTTTGTGTTCAGAAGTTTCAGGGTAAGCCTGTTTTTAATGTCTTTGAATAAAGGCTTTCCGCTGCCCAGGACGACGGGGTTGACAAAAATCCGGTACTCATCAATCAAGCCTGCCTGCGCGAGGGCCGATACAATACTGCCGCTGCCGTAGATCACTATATCCTTCCCCGACTGTCGTTTCACTCCCGCGACTTCCCCCTCAATATTGTCCTTCACCAGCCTGGAATTCTTCCATTCGACCTTTTCAAGCGTTTTTGAAAAAACGATCTTGGGTAAATTATTCATCGCATCTATGATCATCTGATCGTCCGTAGCCGCGGTTGCGGTCGGCCAATAACTTGCCATTAGCTCATAAGTTACTCGTCCGAATAAAATAGTACCCATCGAGCCGAGCTGATCTTTGCCATAGCTTTCCAACTCTTTAACCCAGCCAAACCAGTCTATTTCTCCTTTCGGCCCGGAAATGAAGCCGTCGAGCGATATCAGATTCGATACGATTACTTTTCTCATGACGCCGCCGTTAAACGCGTTTAAAGCCAGCGAACTCCTTTCTCCCACTGAGGAGCCACGCGTCGAGGCTGTACGCCATAGGCCCCGCAAGTAAGATGATAATAGAGCTAACCATCATGCTGAAAGGGTATGAAGCCCCTTTCAGGAAGCCGTTCGGGAGCGTGACGACCGCCGCCACGAGCATATTGATCATGATGGCAAAAGCCGCCGGACGGGTGAGCAGACCGACGATCAGCAGAAATCCGCCTATGAACTCGGTGTAGCTGCTAAGGTAAGCGAGGATCGGGTGGATCCCCATCTGCGAGACGAAAATATCGAGCGTGGCATCGATCCCCTGTCCGCCGAACCATCCGAATACCTTCCCGGCCCCGGCCAGGAATAAAATTATGCCGACTGCAAACCGCAGCAGCAATAATGAGACGTTAAGCAGCGTCGTATTTGTTTCAGTGAGCAGCTTCATGCGTGTATCCTCTTAATTAGATTGATTTCAGGGCAAGTTAGATTCCGCACCTGCAATAAAATTCACCATCGCGGCTTAATTCCTAGCCACGCCTTCGGCTATGTTCTTCATATTCGCCAAACCTTTCTCGAAGTTGCCGCCGATCATTTTGTCCATATCCATAAAGAGAGAGATTGCTTTTCCGAGAAACGGACGTTTGCCGAACATGCTCCATGTGACGATAGTCTGATCGCCTTCGGGCTCGAACGTAAACTCCGCTGTGTTCGTGGTGGCCAAAGGTTTAACGAAATCAAGCCTGAGACGGACTAATTCATACGGACGGCTCTCGGTGATCGTCAAGCGTCCCTCGCCGACCTCGTTGTTGCCCGCCCATGCGAATACGGCCCCTTCTCCAGACGACGGGCCTTCGTACGTCTTCTTTACCGCGGGGTCGGGCTCGAGCCAGGGCGACCATGCATCCATCTTGCGCAGGTCATTGACCTGTACGAAAACCACGTCCGCCGGCGCGGCGATATTTATAGATCGGGTAATTCGAAAGTCCGAAGGCTGAATAGCGACGATGCCTAAAAACAGCAGAATGATGACGGCAACAGCGATCAGTATTATTTTAAACATCACATTTCTCCCATGATTCGAGGTCGTTATATTCATACGACGAACGAGCTTGCGAACAAAGGACAGTTTAATCGATTTTTCCCGGACGCCCGAGAACTTTTTTTAGGAGTGATCCGATGACTCGTATGTAAATTAACTATAAAAAACCTCTTACTTTCTCAGTCCGTAAGTGTTAAAATGTAAGTACATATATATACAGGCAGGGGAGGTGATTTTGGTGAGGGGAGATATAGACATAAGACTGCTCGACTATTTTTATTACGACCACTCCGAAGTGGACAAAGCCCATAGTCTCGTCATAGTTCAGGAAGAACCGAAATCCGGCACTGAACAGTCCGGAGATAAGCGCACATCAGAAGCGGAAGATAAACATTAGAGCAGGGACGAGCTAATAAACACTTTTCGATTCGCATGTAGGATTCCCTATAACGCGGAAACCGAAAGCTATAACTCAATTTATTCTATTATAAGGATATCCGTCTCAACTCTTATAAAATCGACCGGCAAGTCGCGTCGTGGGATTGAAGCTATTGAGAACCGGAATGCAGGCGCAGGATTATCAAATTCACTTACCTCGTCACTGATTACCGCCGCCAGAGAGTCATCGAATTCGAGAACAGTCACGATCTCAGTACCGAACCCTCCTAATTCTTGAGTCGAGACCAGTACCATGCTGCTAGAGAAATCCACGTTCGGGAGCTCGAAGAAACTGAATAAACAGCTGTTCCTGAACCTGTTCCAGTCTCTGGTCGTTTTTATCACCAATTCAGTCTGTTCCCAGGGACAATCAGGAGGGCTTTCTCCCAAGAAGCCCGCCGTAGTTAAAATGTCCGTAATCTCCAGCTCTCCTTCGAACCCCGGCATCCCCTCTTCTTCCGCAATGACTTCATTGACCGTCTGGTCCGTCACAATCTCCGTGCTCCCCCCTTCGTTGGCATCGTAGCACGGGTCCGAAGCCGTCAGCAGGTAGCAGAAATTTTGAGAGTCTTCACTATCGTTACAGCCGAGCATTAAAAAAATAAATGGAATGGCTAATAGATACTTTCTCATTTCCAGCTTCCCCCGCATCGGGTTTAGGAGTTCTCCCCGGTTTTGTTTAAAATATAACATTTTATAATTTATTAAACCATACTTACTAATTTTTGTTGAAGCACGCTCGAATATGCTATCTTAATATCTGTTATGTCTGTAAAATCCGTGAAGTACGGCAAAGAGCGGTATTAAACGATGGGAAAAAGCACTGGTCCTACATTTATCATGTACTCCGCCTGCAGCGTGGACGGATTCATTGCCAGAGAGGACGGCTCCGTCGACCGGCTATCGGGGTATGACCCAGACTCGGCCTGGTACGGCGAGTTCTTCGACACCGTCGACGGTCTCGTAATGGGCGCCAAAACTTACGAGCAGATCACTAACTCCGGCAAATGGACTTACGGTAACAAACCCTGCCTCGTCCTCTCGAACCAGACCCGGAAACCTTTCCGTCAATGTGTAGAATTTTTTACCGGGAGAGTGGAAGATGCGGTAGACCTGATGCGTGAATGGAAACTAAAGCGGGTATGGGTCATGGGCGGGGCCAGCGTATTCACACAGTTCCACAGGAAACGGCTTATCGACGATTATTTCATCGCGATCGTACCGATTATACTCGGCTCGGGAATCCCTCTGATCCAGTCGTGCGACGTCGAGGTCAGGCTCACGCTCGTGAGCAGCCGCGCCCTCGATTCGGGCCTGGTACTCAACCACTATCGAAAGATATGACTGCACGAAAGGAGGAAAAATTATGAAATCGTCCAACGTCGACCGCCTCGTTTTCCGCGTCGCCGGGATATTCGTTCTCGCGAGCCTGGCTCTCGGATACTTCGTCCACCCGGCATGGTTTTTGTTCACGGCCTTCGTAGGCCTGAATATGTTTCAGGCCTCTTTCACCGGATTTTGCCCTATGGCCAAAGTATTGAAGAAGATGGGAGCCAAGCCCGGAGTCGCA
This sequence comes from Thermodesulfobacteriota bacterium, assembly GCA_041753155.1. GTDB lineage: Bacteria > Desulfobacterota_D > UBA1144 > Nemesobacterales > UBA2774 > 2-12-FULL-53-21. The sequence continues at coordinate 39,452 of JBGSVA010000101.1, forward strand.
TTCCCCGATTAATTCTACAATATCGTTCCGAAGCGCTCTCGCAATGGGTTGATGTCGTGAGTCGGCGCGCTCTTCGGCACCTCCGCCTGAAACCCGTAAATCCGGCAAGTATTTTCAGGACCTTCTGAACCGGCCATAAAAGGGCTTATAATTAGGAACCAAATCAAAGGAGGCAGTCATGAGAAGCAATACACCCCTCGTAACATCGATAGTCGTAGCCATAATCACACTAGGCTTAATTTTTTCCTGGAGTATAGGGGCGTTCTCACAGGACGCCGGGCCCTGCGCGGAGGATATACAGACTCTATGCCCGGGCATTAAGCCGGGGGGCGGAAAGCTTTCAGGGTGTCTCAAGGAAAACGCGAGCAATCTCTCAAGGGGCTGCAAGATTCACCTGATAAAGATTGCCCGCCAGGTCGAGAAGGTCGGCCAGGCATGCGAGGACGACGTCGCGACGCTATGCGCGAGCGCAGGGGACAAGAAGGCTGAGGTCATGCAGTGCCTCCAGTCGAACGAAGCCAAGCTCACGCCCGACTGCAAGTCGTCGCTCGCGGGTGCGATGGGTAACTGATTCAGGTACGGCATGTCACCGGCCGCCTGCAGGAATTCCGTGTAGTGTCCGGCTGATATTACACAACGCCTGCATAAAACGCACATATTTGATCCGGACGCGTACACCTCAGCTTTCGGTCATCGACCAGATGAGCGCGAGCACTTCGGTGACGTTCACCACTGACCCGCCTCCGATGTCAGCGGTGTGGACCTCGATCGTCTCGCCGAAAATATTGTATATCGGCCTCTCGGCGGTTCCCTGAAGGCTGTGCCTTAAAAGATCGATGGGACGCTCCGCGTCACCGTAATCCTGGTGCCAGGAATTAAACGCGACCAGGTCGTGAGTGGTATTATGCTGAACCATCGCCCGCGCCCTGTATTTCCCCTCCGCCGCTACCCACTCAATGGTCGAGAACGGCCACAGGTCATACTCCGTCACCTCGGGCTGGAAGTTGTAGTTCTTCTTCTCCCCGATCGCGGCACTGAATTTCAGGGCGGCTAAATCGAGCCTCGTCCCGCCGACCCCTTTTGCTGACATCTTCGGAATACTTCTCTTACGTGCCATAGCCTGCCTCCTCTGCGGATTTCTTGAAGGGCAGACCTATTGCGGAAACGGGAAGCAAATGGAGTAAATCCAGGAAGGTGCGTGTCGACTTACTCAGATTCACTATGGCAATCCAGCCGCCTTAAACGGAATGTCCTTAGGCCCGTGACTTTGCGTCCCATTCTTTCAAATGGTTTGCCCTTCTAGTTAAGAATCATTCTAATATAAAGCCTGCTTCCGTGTCAATCGATTAGAAAGTGCAGAAGAATGACTTGAGTCAGGTATGGCATGGGAAATTTGGCAGCGGGGGGGGATTTGAACCTCCGGCCTTCGGGTTATAAATGCAAAGGACTCTACCATTACTATGCTGTTATAGACATTTCAGGTAAAAAGTGCTGACCGATCCCAGCGCCTGTAATACGACTATTAGTCATAATTATGAACCATACTATGTGTAAAGAAGTCATCATGTTGGATAGGGGGGTGCTTTTCATATACCATACGCGGTTATTCGTGGGGTAAATGTGTAAAGCCGAAATGGCATGCGAGTGGAGAGATCAGAATGCATCCGAGTAAATCATTTTTAGGTCCCAATTGTTTATATCGAGCAGATTCGTGCCATGATACTCTATCTTATCATTAAGCCCCTTTGTCATCGTTACCAGAACGGTCGGGGTATACTCTGCCGCTCCGGTAGATCCGGCTTCTATGAACCCCTTTTGCGCCAGAAACCTCTGACAATTTTCATCCAGCATGCAGGACCATATGGTAATTGATCTTGAACCAAGCAAAGAGATCACAGATTTCAACAATTCAAATTTGATTACGGGATCAACGCCTTCCAATTCAATAATGTTAAATTTTTCCATATAATCGATCCTGTAAAGAGAAGTCTGTGCTACTAGGTAACCCTTTAACTCATTGTCATACCAATATAAAAAAAAGTATTTCGATAGCGGGTTGGAGTATCTCCATTTGAAGAACTTCTTATCTCTCAGAAGTATCAATTTATTGCCTTTATCCAGTTTCCCGACCAGGGCTGCCATCTCATCGGGTTTAGGTCTATTATCTATCTTTATATTAGTGGTTATGTTCTTGTGATATTTTGGCAGCTTGCTGTAATCAAATACGTTTATTAGTCTTTTTAGAGGCTCAGCCACTCTGGAAGTTTTTATCAGCTTGTTGATCATACGTTCGCTGAACAATTTTCTGATTACCATTCTCTTGTATGATTCGATGCTTATGGTTTTAATTCTACCGATGCTTTTCCAGCCAATAGCCAAAGAAGTGATCAGGGTCCCGGGATTTGCACTGAAATTGAATATATAACTGCAACCCAGAGTGTATAGATCGTCCCTGATAAAATTCGTCAGCTCGATGTAAACGCCCTTGCCACGATATCCGGGATGTATGACCGTGTCGCCCCCGCATAGCGCTATAAACGTATCCGAATCATTTCCCAGTCGCCATTTAGTTGCGTACATTCCCCTGACGCCGATTACTTTTCCCTCGTGGAGAACTATGTAAACAATCGATGGAGCGGAGTACGGATTATGAAAGTATTTCCACCTTAGGTATGATTTATTTACATTTAAATCCGAGCTCCAAAGCTCTTTCTCAAGTTCACAGATTTGGTCATTATACTTATCTTCGTATCTTATTATCTCGTAGTTCATAGTGTGCTGAATATCCTGCATGTATATCGCGGAGAAATTTTGCTGAGTAATTACAAACAGTCAATCCATTGCGGCACAAGAGTTTCAAATATCACAGCAACAGTCAGCTCGGCATAAATGCAGTTAGATACGGCAAACCCGATTCACTATAACAATCCAGCCGCCTTAAACGGAATGTCCTTAGGCCTGTGACTTTGCGTCCCATTCTTTCAAATGGTTTGCCCTTCTAGTTAAGAATCATTCTAATATAATGCCTGCTTCCGTGTCAATCGATTAGAAAGTGCAGAAGAATGGCTTAAGTCAGGTATGGCATGGGAAATTTGGCAGCGGGAGAGGATTTGAACCTCCGGCCTAGCGGCCGCGGGGGATCTCGGAAAGTATGTGAGCGGCAGCCGATTCCGCCCAATTTTGGGTGAGCGGCGCTTCCGTGAGCCAATTGGTTCTCTTTTTATCAGCGAGAAATAGGGTAAGAGGAAGTTCCTTCTCACCAAATTAATGACCTTGAGGAAGGGATGAAGGTACTCAAATCCATGAGACTAATAAGAGATTATAAGCAAAAAAAACGTTGATTATTCGAAGAAGATACGATTACCTGCGCTTACATATTTATTGGCTTCTTATCGAATGAGAGAGATTTACCATCTGAAGGAGCTAAAAAAGAAATCAAAACGGAAAGTTAGCGGAGATTTTGACAGCGAGGGGAGGATTTGAACCTTCGGTCTTCGGGTTAAGAGAGCAATTTAAAACTATTTTGCGGCCTTGGCCTTGGCCATATCGTTTTCATCGTATACTTCCCATCCGCCGCCGAGAGACTTATAGACCGCGACGAGAGATGTATGGAGGTCCGTTTCGCTCGCAGCAAGCTGGGTCTGAGCCTGCAGCAGCGTGCGCTCGGCGTCGAGGACGTCGAGGAAGTTAGCCACCCCGAAGTCGTACCTCATCCTGGCGAGCTTCATCGCCTTCTCGCTTTCGACCGCTGCTTCGGCAAGGTACTTGTGCCTTTCTATCTCCTGATTATGGTCGACGAGCGAGCCGTCCACGTCCTCGATAGCGCTCAGCACCGTGAGCTGGTACTGGGCGAACGCCGCCTGGGTGCGGGCATCCGCGGCTTCGACCCTCTGATACACGCGCCCGATGTCGAAAGCCGGCCAGAATATATTGGGGCCGAAGGAGAAAGCCCCCGCCCCGCTCTCGAACAATCCCGAGAACGTATCCGCCTGCAGCGAGACGCTTCCTAAGAGGCTTATCCGCGGGAAGAGGTCGGCAGTGGCAATACCTATTGCCGCAGTAAACGCCGCCAGGTTCCACTCGGCGACCCTTATGTCGGGCCGCCTCTCCAAGAGCTCGACCGGAGTACCTACCCTGATGACGTCGGGGACCTTGGGGAACGGTTTGGGCTCCAGGAGCTCGGTCAGATATGTAGCCGGCTGCTGACCCGTGAGCACACCGAGTCTGTATATAGTCCTCCTCACCCTGGCTTCGAGCGGCGGTATGATTGCGAGCGTATTGTTGAGCTGCGCCCTTGCCCTGGAGGTGTCGAGCTCGGTCCCTCGTCCGCCTTCGAGTAGCACTATAGTGAGGTCGAGGGTGTTCTGCTGGTTTTCGGCGTTTCGCCTGGCAACGTCGAGCTGGTTCTGCGCGCCCCTCAGCTCGAAATAGTTCCTCGCGACTTCGGCCAGGAGCGACACTATCACGTCCCGCCTCGTGGCTATGCGGGATTCGAGCTCGGCCGTATCCGCCTCTATGGTCCGCCTTATGCGTCCGAAGAAGTCTAGCTCCCAAACGGCATCGAACCCCGCTTCGTAGAGGTCGGCTTCCCTCTCTACGCCCGGGAAGACAGTCGACTCCCCGACCCTCTGCCTCGTGTAGCTCGCGTCGAACGGCACTATAGGCGCAAGCTCGAATTCGGTCTCCGCCCTTAAAGCGCGCGCCTCCATGATCCGCGCAGTCGCTATCTGTATGTCATAGTTCCCTGCGAGCGCGTCCCGGACAAGCCTGTCGAGCACGGGGTCGTTGAACTCGCCCCACCACTCGATCTCTATAGCGTCCGTGGAGAAGTCCTTTGCTCCCGAGTCCTGAAAGGATTCGGGGAGCTCCGTCTGCGGTGTCTTGTAGTCAGGACCCACCATACATCCCGCAGATGCGAGCAGGCAAATTGTCAGTATAGACGCCGATATGTATTTCATTTCGTTATTACGCTCCGGGATCTTCTGGATTCTGTAAACTTCTTGATGACGACGTAGAACACAGGTGTTAAAAAGAGCCCGAAGAACGTGACCCCGAACATGCCGCTGAATACCGACGTGCCCAGCGCCTGACGCATCTCGGCGCCTGCTCCCGCCGCGATCACCAGCGGCACCACGCCCAGTATGAACGCGAACGAGGTCATCAATATCGGGCGCAGCCTGACGCGCGAAGCCTCGACCACAGCCTCCTCGCGGCCCTTTCCCATCTCCTGATAGTCCTTGGCGAATTCCACAATAAGGATCGCGTTCTTGCACGCGAGACCTACCAACACGACGAACCCTATCTGCGTAAGTATGTTGTTGTCCATGCCCCGGAGCCACAATCCCGTTATCGCGGACAGAAGACACATGGGCACGATGAGTATGATCGCGAGAGGCAGCGACCAGCTCTCATAGAGCGAGGACAATATGAGGAATACGAACAGCACGCAGAGCGGGAATATGAAGAGCGCCGTGTTTCCGGCCGTTACCTGTTGATAAGCGAGGTCGGTCCATTCGAATCCCACTCCCGCGGGCAGTATCTGCCCGGCGAGCTTCTCCATCGCGGATATGGCCTGCCCGGAGCTGAACCCCGGCAGCGTGTCGCCGTTCACCTCTATAGCGGGGAAAAGGTTGTAGCGCACGACGCGGTCGGGCCCCGTTTCGCTGATTATATCGACGACCGAGCCCAGAGGAACTACGTTCCCGTTCGCGCTCCGCGTCCTTAGCTTCGCGATGTCCTCGGGCTGCTGACGGAAGCCCCCTTCCGACTGTGCCGTGACGCGGTACACACGGCCGAAGAGGTTGAGGTCGTTCACGTATACCGAGCCCAGATACACCTGAAGCGTGTCGAAGATATTGGTGAGCGGGACGTCGAGCTTCTTTGCCTTGGTCCTGTCGACCTCGGCGTATATCTGGGGCGTCTTCGTACTGAATGTGGTGTACACCCTCGTCAGGCCCGGCTCCTGGTTCGCGGCCCCGATCAATGCGTAGGACGCCTTCTCGAGCTCCTTTAAGCCCACGCCGGAGCGGTCCTGGACCATCATCTTGAACCCGCCCGCCGTACCCAGTCCCCTGACCGGCGGGGGTGAGATAACTATCAATCTCGCTTCCTGTATAACGGAGAGCCTCTGGCTCAAGTCGGCTATTATCTGATCGAGCGTGGGGCCGTTCCTGGCCCGCTCGTCGAACGGGTCGAGCGGGGTGAATATGACGCCCGCGTCCGAGCTGTTCGAGAACGTGGACCCCGAGAAGCCCGCAAACCCTACCGCATAGGCGATGCCAGGCGTATCGAGGATGATATCCGTCACGCGGGCGATGACGGCGTCAGTCCTCTCGAGGGAGGCGCCGTCCGGAAGCGCGACGTCCACGATGAGATACCCCTGGTCCTGAGCGGGAATGAACCCTGAAGGCACCCTCGTGAAGCCGAGATACGTGAGTCCGATGAGACCGCAATAGACAATTATGGCAATGGTGCTGAAGCGTAAAAGCCTGCTGACGGAGCCGCCGTAAAAGTTTGACGCGCGCTCGAAGGAGCGGTTGAATGCGCCGAACACCTTCTTAAGGGCCAGGTTTACGTAAGGCCCCACGAACCACCCGAGGGCACAGCCGGCTGCGAACAGCACGATGCGGACCGCCCAGAGGGCTGCAGTACTTTCAGTAGATACCGCGGGGTCGTAACCGTTTCCGGGAATATGTATTCCGAGAAGAGATGCAATAGAGCCTGTCAGCAGCGAATATGCCGCGAAGCCGACGATTGCGGCTATACCCACGCGCGGCAGCGGCTCCTGCTTTTCGGCCTCGCTGTCCGGTTTGATGAGCTGCACCGCCCTCGCGGGTGCGAGGGTAAGCGCGTTTATGGCGGACAGGATAGTAGATACCGCGATTGTGAGAGCGAACTGCTTATAGAACTGTCCGCTTATGCCGGGAAGGAACGCGGTCGGTATGAATACCGAGCTAAGTACGAGTGTGATCGCGAGCACTGGGCCGGTGATCTCGGCCATTGCTTTTAACGTGGCGTCCCTGGGCTCGAGTCCTTTCGACATCCAGCGCTTGATGTTCTCCACGACGACGATCGAGTCGTCGACCACGATTCCTATCGCGAGCACGAGGCCGAACATCGAGAGGTTGTTGAGCGAGAACCCGAATGCGGACATTACGGCGAACGTGCCGACGAGCGACACTACCGCGTCTATCATCGGCAGGAGCGCGGCCTTCCAGTCCTGAAGGAATATTATTACGACTATGAAAACGAGCATGAACGCAACGAAGAGAGTGTGGTACACCTCGCTTATGGATTGCTGTACGAATATCGTCGGGTTGTAGACGATCCTGTATTCGAGTCCCTTGGGGAAGTCCTTGCTGATCCGGGCCATCGTCTTCTCGATGTCCTGCGCGGTGGCCAGCGCGTTAGACCCGGGGAGCTGGAATATGCCGATAGCCTGCGCGGGTTTTCCGTCGAGGTAGCTGTTGACGCCGTAGTCCCTGGCTCCGAGCTCTACGCGCGCCACGTCCTTTAAGCGGACGATTCGCCCTTCTTCGCCTGTCCTGATGACCACGTCGCCGAACTGGTCGGCCTCTACGAGTCTCCCGAGCGTGTTGACAGAGAGCTGGTACGCGTTGCCCTGGGGAACAGGGGGCTGTCCTATGACGCCCGCCGCGACCTCTACGTTCTGCTCTCTCAGCGACTGCACGACGTCACTCACCGTGAGCCCCATAGAGTATAGTTTCTCGGGGTCGAGCCATACTCTCATGCTGTATTCGCGCGCCCCGAACACTGTAACGTTGCCCACGCCTTTTATGCGGGTGAGAACGTCGTAAACCCTTATCAGCGCGTAGTTGCTTATGTAGAGCTGGTCGTAGGTGTTATCGGGCGAGACGAGGTGGACGACGAGCAGCATATCGGGAGAGCTTTTCCTGACCGTGACGCCTATACGCCTGACCTCTTCAGGCAGCCTCGGCTCGGCGACCGCAACGCGGTTCTCCACGAGTACCTGCGCTTTGTCTATATCTGTCCCGAGCTCGAACGTTATCGTGAGCTGCATCTGGCCGTCGCTCGTCGACTGGGAGGACATATAGAGCATATCCTCGACGCCGTTTATCTCCTGCTCGAGCGGCGTGGCTACGGTATCCGCGATGACCTCGGGGTTAGCGCCCGGGTAGCTCGTGCGCACGACTATCGTGGGCGGAGTAACCTCCGGGTACTGGCTTACGGGCAGAGTGAAGTAGGCGATCAGGCCCACAATTACTATCAGGACCGAGAGCACAGTGGCGAATATCGGCCTGTCTACGAAAAACCGGGAGATCATATTACCCTCCAGTCTTGCTTTCCGGCGCTTGTGTGCGGATTCCGGGCATGAGGAAATTCGTGTCCTTGACGGCTATCTCTTCTTCGACGGGGCTTACCTTCATTCCGGGCATGGCCCTCTGAAGCCCATTGACTATAATCCGGTCCTCCGGGCCCACGCCCTTTCTTACCACCCTCAACCCGTTCACCCTGGGCCCGAGAGTGACCTGGCGGTACTCGACCGTGTCTTCGGGGTTGACTACCAGGACAAACTTCTGTGACTGATCGCTGCCGACCGCTTCGTCGGGCACGAGGACGGCCTTGTACTGCCCGCTGCCCGTGATCTTCATACGGGCGAAGAGTCCCGGAGTGAGCGTGTTGCCCGGGTTGGGGAAAACCCCCCTGCCCCTGATAGTCCCCGTATTCGGGTCGAGCCTGTTGTCTATGAAATCGATGTAGCCCTTGTGCGGGTAACCGGTCTCGTTAGAGAGTTCCATGTAGGCCGGGTTTTCCCCGGTCCTGGAGTCGGGCTTCATCCCCTCCTGCTCGAGGTTGGTGTATCTGAGATAGGACTGCTCGTCGGCCTCGAAGTAGCAGTAGATCGGGTCGAGCGAAACTATGGTGGTGAGGAGCGTACCGCCCGTGCCGCCGTTGATAAGGTTCCCTTCAGTGACGTTTTTCCTGCTGATGAGACCGGATATCGGGGCCCTCACCTGAGTGAACTCGACGTTTAGCTTGGCGGCGTTAACGTCTGCCTGCGCCTGCTCGACCGTAGCCTGCGCCACCTGCTCGTCGGAAGCCCTCGTGTCGGCCTCTTCTTCCGATATCGCCCGCGCGCTCAGGAGGTGCTTCGCGCGCTTGAGATCGTTCTCAGCAAGGGAAAGGCGGGCTTTTGCGAGCTTTGACTGAGCCAAGGCGCGGTCGAGCTCCGCCTGGTACGGCCTCGGGTCGATTACGAAGAGCAGGTCTCCCTCTTTCACCGTCTGGCCGTCCTTAAAGTGTATGGATTCAAGATAGCCGCTTACGCGCGCCCTCACGTCCACCGTATCGACTGCTTCGAGCCGCCCGGTATATTCGTCCCACTCCATCACTTCCTCGATTACGGGCTTGCTCACCGTAACATTGGGCGGCGGAGGCGCCTGAGGCTGCTGCCCCTCGCATCCGATAAGCAAAAAGGCAGGGACGGCGATAATGAGTAAGAGTAAAGCAGTTTGCTTAATAGCTATCTTCATCGTATGGATACCCTCGCATCTTGATCCGACGTCCGCATTATCTATTACATGCGTCATCTACAGGTAAATTCAGCCGACCGCAAGTAAAATAAGTAAGTACTTACTTACACCTTACCAGCCGTCCCCGGAGGTGTCAAGACAATCCTGGATTTACCGCGATCACTCCGGATTCCGCCGCTAACCGACAACACCGGGAACCGCCGTGCGGATTCAGGAACCGGTGTGATGGGGGATGACAATTTCCCGTTATAAACTATAAGATGCCGTACCGCGAAAAAATGATTCCGGCTGTTTCACTTTAGTGATAAATTAACCCGTACTTGGCTATGTGCAAGTAGTAGAGCTTAAATCATTGATTTTTTTGGCAGCGGGGGGAGGATTTGAACCTCTGACGTTTGGGCAAGCTTCTTTCAACTCTTACTTGAGAAACTATATGAAAAAGCTAACTTAAAACATTGATCGCCTTCCGGCGGATTGACATATTCAGGTATAAATCCCCGGACTCTATATGGACTCAAACTTGATATCTACTGAGGTCGAGCATAAGCTGCTTCAGGTATTCCGAGCCCGAATCTGCTATCCGGTTCTTGATGTTTTTCCATTCATCGACAGGGATTTCTACAAATATATCGACCACCCGGGGATCGAACTGGGAGCCTGAAGCCTCGGTTATCCTCTGCACGGCATCCTCGAATGGAAGAGCCTGCCTGTAACTTCTTCTGGAAGTCATAGCGTCGAGGGCATCCACTACAGAAAATATCCTCGCGCCGAGCGGTATATCATCCTTCGACATCCCCGCCGGATACCCTTGTCCGTCGTATCTCTCATGATGAGTATGCACTATCGTAGCCGACTCATCCGGAAAATCTATGTTCTTAAGCAGCTTATAGCCAAATTCCGCATGCTTCCTCATCAGTTCCCATTCTTCATCGGTGAGCTTGTCCGGTTTGAGCAAGATATGGTCGGGGATGCCGATCTTCCCGATATCGTGCAGGAGAGCGCCTTTGGCTATCACCGACAACTCTTCATCGGTCAGCTTCGCATGTTTTCCGAGATTGACCGCGTACTCGGTGACCCTGTATGAGTGATGACCCGTTTCATGCTCCCTCAGGTCGAGCGCGAGTATCATGGCTTCGAGTGTTCCGGAATACGCTCGTACAAGCTCATTCTGCTGCTCCCTTATCGCCTGAGTCGCCTCCTGAACCTTCTCGTTCAAAGTCTCATTGAACCTCTTTGTTTGCTCAAGCAGTTCGATGTTGCTCCTGTGCGTGTCTTCTATGTTCTGCAGCATGTCGTTGAACGAGCCCGCGAGTATGGAGATCTCGTCGGCTTCCCCCACGCTCTTGATCCTGTAGGAGTAATCCCCTTTCTTCACGGTCTTTGTCGCGTTTATCAGCCGCTCTATGGGTTTTGTGATCTTGGCCGGAAATAGTATCGCTATTATTCCGGCGAAAACGAGGGATACGCCGACAATGATCAATACATACGTGTAATTGTATTTGAGCTGCTCCTCGACCAGTGCTACTGCCCGGTCGACTATCTCTTTGCCGAATCCCGGGTCAGACTCTATCTTATTATCCGGGTCCGAGAACAATTTATAGAGAGTGGAATAGCGCCCTTCAAGATTCGAAGCCGCTTCGTGCAGCCTGTAGATGTTGTATATAAACAGACCACCTATAATAATCATAAGTATCAGCATGAGGCCGAACCCTAGTCTGATCTGTTTACTGAGCTTCAATTAATTTATCTCCCAATCCCCCATCGAATTAGAAGTAAAATAATTCTACCTGCCTGAATCTCTGAAAAAAAGCCGGGCATAGCTGTAATTTCAAACCTGTTAAAGCGGGGGAGCTGCTCGCTGTATATTTAAATCCGGTGTCATCGGCAGCGGGGGGAGGATTTGAACCTCCGAACTGAGGGTTGCGAGAGCCGTATTAAGCACTTGCGATGAGTTGAGCATGGAAGCGGCAAGTAGAGAATCACCCCAAATTTACAGGGTATTTATGACTGTTAAGCTGAGTGATTATTGTGTTCTAGTGTGTCAGTTTGCGAAAAAGGCGCGTTCTGGTTAAATCATCTTTTGAAATACCAATAAAGCCCTCTAAACTTTCTTAGCAGCTTGCTTTCAATTACCTTAAGTGCCCTTCCCTTTAAAGTTCGGAGTGGGGAGCTCCTATAGACGTTTTTCTCCAGGTCTCTAATCTTATATCGCTTCGGCTCGCTGGCGGCCGGACCGCTTTTAGCGAGTATGGGCTTTATTCTCTCGTCGAAGAGTTTACCGTCTGATTTCATATCGCTCTTGCCCGATACCATGAAAGTTCCAAACGGTGATTTTACGTATGTTCTAGCACCGCCTGTGAGGGCGAAAAGATGCCATGCCAGTGCCTCTGTTGTCACCATGAGGGTGTAGTTTTTGTCGACCAGCCTAGCGCATAGGTCGCTCTCCTCTCGATACGCAAGGTCTGAGTAGCCTTCAACGGCCCAGCCCCCGGCGTCCTCAACCGCTCCACGGCGGTAACATATCGCTCCCCCGGCAAGACTCTCAACCTCTATGACCTCTCGTTCGTTATAATAGTGATTGCCCTGTAATTTCCATACCATATCGTCGAGAGTCGACGCATAGGACTTTTCCGTCAATTTCACATCCAGGTTTGCTCTTTTCGATCCGTGGTACGGAATACAACAGCCCACGGCCGCCAAATTCCTGTCTGTGAAAAAGCGGAACGGCTTAAGCATACTTTCAATAAGATATTTATCCGGAAGCATATCGTCGTCTATCCTGACAATGAACTCTATCGGCTCCGGCACCGCCTCCATGGCCTGTTGATGCCTTTTCCAACCACCTTCTGTATGAATGATAATAATCTCATGGCCTGTGTCTTTCGCCACCGCAAGGAGGCCGGAAACCGCGTCGTCCCGCTCGACCGGCGAATCGCTCTGATCGTTAATCACTATAATAAAGTTCGTATACGTCTGATTCAGCAGAGAAGTAAGCAAGATAGCGAGATAGTTCGGGCGGTTTTTCGTCGGTATGGCGACGGCAACTTTTTCATCAGGTTTTATGGGGCGTAATTTAATCATATGTGTTTGTTGGGTTTAATTTATCCGCGAATGTTGTCGAGAACAAGCATTACTGGGATGATCCTATCCACAGAATCGTTATATCATTTGACCTGCCCTCCCTATATGTGATCCATAGTATTAGATAGATTGTCGGAGAAAACCCCGAGAAATCCTGCATTATAGGTGCAAGGATGCCGAGTACTAAACTTATCCGCTAGTGAAGACACCCAGCCGAATACGTGCGGGTAGGGCGTACGATAGGGTCCCGGAAGTAGTTTGAAGCCCTGAGTCCATGCTTGCAAGCATATTCTGACACCCTACCTGGGGGCGAACTTACACTTGCGGTATATGTACTTAGAAATCCAAAAAATAAGTACACAGAAAAAAACTCAGGCCTATTTTTCCGACTCAGTTACCGACAAATCCACTGACATTGCAAACAAATGAAGATTGGAAATTAACTTAAGTGACCGGGAAATTTGGTAGCGGGGGGAGGATTTGAACCTCCGACCTTCGGGTTATATCTATTGAAATTTTTATGTAGATTGAGAAAAAACAACAATGGGGTGATAATTCGCACAGAAATGGGTCTCTTTGAACTCGACATAGAGGATCATCCCCAGAGAGGTATTTATGCTGGTGGTATGAAATTTCGTGCTGATAGGGAAGCGTTGGAAAGATACTTTAATCCGGTTCTGACATATGTTTCCCTAAACGACCTCGTGGGGGAAGCAGTTTTCTGGATGCTTTTACCGTGGACGCTTGCTATATACCTATTCCCATTTTTGCTTTTTGCCAAAGGCTTGGTCTTTGCTCTGTTAGCTACTTTAATCTCATACTTATTATTAGAACTTTTACACTGGTTCATATACATAAAAGCAATCAACTATCTGCTTTTCTTTTTCGCTAGTCCGATCCCGCAAATAATTTTATACATCATAGTCGGAGTTTTATTCTATCTGTCGGGTTCTTATTTAGAAATAATTTCACTGGGCGTTGTTCTTTTGTTTTTTAGACTTGGGGGTGGTGCGATTTTAAGTTCAATACTTTTCCTACCACTATATATTATTGCCGGAATTTATTTTAGAAAAACTGGTTATTATCTTTTTTTGCCAAATTCTGATCAAGTTTTAAGAACCATAGGATTTTATTACGCCAAGAAAAATAAAATAGACCCGCATACATTTAAAATGTTTGAATGAACCGCGACAATTAGAAGTATCTAAATAACCTGGGAGCTTGCAGGGGGATAAAAATTGAAATATAAAGAAATGATTTTAGGAATAGGAATCGGTCTACTAATTGGTTTCATTTTGTTTACATACACCCCTTTAGGGAATCGATTCTTTATATCCACTGGCCTAGGGGGATTCGCCTACAAAATCGATAGGTGGACTGGTCAAACATGGTTTTGTCATGGAGTTTCCTGTTCAAAATCCGTAATAAAGAAAAATTAAGATAGACCTTAGCATGTCCAATCGGTAAACGGGTGATCATTAGAACTGTCTACCCCAGCCGGAAGCTAACACTAATTACTGTCTCATAGGTAAAACATTCTTCGGAGAACCAACAGCTATGTAGTTGAGAGCAATGAAATTCTCGCTGGATTGTTCCTTAATCATATCAAACACGAATCCAAGTGTCAGTCCTAGCTGACCATACTCGTAAACATAATACTCGATCTTTGTGCCCTTTGGTGCCATCGATAACAGATAATCTTCACCCTCCTTGTCTCTGATCACAGACGACGGCTTGCCAATACGCTCAATTTCCGCTTTCGACAAGTACTTGAACTTCAGGAAATCGTATCCTTTCACTCGGACGCTTTCGTTATAGCCGAGTTGAATCGCTCCCACTTTGTCATTTTCATGCAGAGTGATAGATAAATCTGGAGTTGAGTATAAGAGAAAGGTAAATTTAGGAATTTCCCCAGTAATTTCTCCTCCTCCAAGCACACCAATACGACCAATCTGACCGAGATTGTTTGAAGAGATTTCTTTGTTTGGCTGTCCCAGCAGAGTAATAACCTGACCGCGCGACATACCAAGCTCTACTTGAGCAATACTTTCCCCCGGCACCACCATTATTGGTTTTTCGCTCTTCGTGCAAGATGCGAATATTAATAACGAAGCAAAGAGAATATAGAAAAATTTATAATTGATTTTCATAATGAGACTTCATAATCCTAAACTGACTAATACGAAAATTTCCCATATGATATGGAATCCGAGCAATATGTAATTATATATCCTTTTGAAAAAGTTTATGAAGGAAGGCTCAACCAGCTAATTCATGATGGCAGATTCCGGACGCGATAAATAAGCAGCCCGTGTAATCTTGCGGAAATCTATGCGGTATGCTCACCCGAATGAATCTTTGAGAACCGCCCTGGAAGGACTCTCTACCTGTTTTTCAGACTCAGTTACCGACAAATCCACTGACATTGCAAACAAATGAAGATTGGAAATTAACTTAAGTGACCGGGAAATTTGGTAGCGGGGGGAGGATTTGAACCTCCGACCTTCGGGTTATGAGCCCGACGAGCTGCCAAGCTGCTCCACCCCGCGTCTGATTAGGAAGGATAAGGGTATGGGATATTCCCCCCACTGTCAAGTTTTCTCCGTAACATACGCCGGATTCTCTCTTTTCATTGACATTTACGCCTAATAAATATAGAGTAAATTGTCGGTCGGTATTATTACTTCGGTATTACCACTATAGAGGAGAAAATATGATGAAGAAGCTAAACGCATTCTTACTTACGGCGGCCCTGTTTCTCTCGGTTTCGGTACTCGCCGGGTGCAAGAACGGGGATGAAACTCAGGAAACCCCGGAGGCCGGCTCCGAGCTTACCGAGACCCAGAAAGAGCTCGAGCAGATAAAGAAAGACAGCACGGAGCTCGAAAAATACGTCACAAACCTCAAAGAGCAAATAAACGACCTCAAGATTGAAAACCAGAGACTAATCGCCCGGACGAAGAGGCTCGAAGCCGAGATAATCGACCTCAAGCTCGACATGGGGCAAGTGCCCGACTCGGATTCAGCCGATATGCTGGACAAGGACGCGGAGCCCGGCGACAGCTCGAAGAATACCGGCACAGAGCAGCCGGAATCCCTGCCGGAGACCCCTGCCGACGGGGATAAAGGCGCAGTCGGCGAAGCCGGGACCATCCATCGGGTAATACAGTAGCAGATCAGCTTTTTAAGGAAGTTACGGTCTTAAATTCGAGTATCCTGTCAAGCCTGAAGGTACACCTTTCCTTTCTCAAATGACAGAACGCGTGGATGTACGTGCTTTCCTTCGTGACGCTTATGTCGTAGGGCTCAATGACGCGGGTCGTCGTCTCTTCGTTATAAGCCGATAAGTACCTGATACAGAGCTTCCCCTTCGCCCGGAGCGCCTGCTCTATCTCCACTGGAAGGACGAGCTCCTTCCTGCTCTCGAGCTCCACGGACTTTCCCTGGAGCTTCATTATGTCCTTAAGCCTTTTGAGCCTTATCCCCCTCCTGCCGAGGTCGGTGAGGAAATACTGGAAGACGTCCCTCGTCGTCATCACATCGGCGAGCGCCCTGTGCCCGCTCTCGGCGGGAAGCCCGATATACTTGGCGATTTGCCCCAGGCTGTTGCTGGGGAAGGTGTAATACCTCCTCGCTATTCCCAGCGTGTCTATCACGTTATTTTGCGGCAGGGATATTCTCAGGTTCCCCAGCTCCACGTTCAGAAATCCGAGGTCGAACCTTGCGTTATGAGCAACGATGACGGAGTCCTTTATCGCGGACAGCAGATCCTTCGCTATGTCCCTGAAGAAGGGGGACCTCCTCACCATCATATCCGTTATTCCGTGCACCGACACCGCGCTCTGCGGTATAGACCTGCCCGGGTTCACGAGTGTCGTAAACTCGCCAACGACGCTCCCGTTTACGGTTCTTATAACGGCTATCTCGCAGACCCTGTCCCCTTGAGACGGGTCGAGACCGGTTGTTTCCACGTCGAGGAAAGCGAAAGGGACTTCGGAAGGGTTAAGGTAGAGCACAGCGTACTCCTTATGGAATAGTAATTCTAACATGAAAGCCCGGATTTTAGAAAGGACACGAAGAAATAGATGAAACCGGAATGTTATGCTATGGAATTGACCGGGAATTCTCAGCGGGCCCCGGTAATTCTGTCCCCGCCCTTCCCGAGTATAAGCTCCGCGAGGCGGAGACCTATACCCTCGGCGTCTTTAGCTGCTCCGGAGGACCGCTCCCTGATCACGGTTCTCCCGTCGTGGGACGCGAGAATGCCCGTGACGGAGACCTCATCCCCGTCCGTCTCCGCGTAACACCCTGCCGGGATATTGCAGTCCCCGCCAAGCCTCCGGAGGAAAGCCCTCTCGGCAGATCCGGCCGTCCAGGTCCGGGCGTGATTGATCAATGAAATAATATCCCTCGTCCCCACGTCACCGTCCCTGCACTCGACAGCGATTATCCCCTGCCCCGGGGCAGGCACCATCACGTCGGCCGGAATGATTTCGGACGCCTCTTCGGTTAGACCCATACGCCCGAGTCCCGCCGCCGCGAGCAAAATCGCATCATACTCCTCCCCTTCTCTCAGTTTCCTTAGCCTCGTATCCACGTTCCCCCTTATCGGCACTATCCTCAACCCCGGCATACGGTTAAGGAGCTGGGCGCCCCTCCTTAAGCTCCCCGTACCGACCCTGGCCCCATCCGGCAGGTCTCGGAGCTTAAGATTGCCCTTCGAGACGAGGGCGTCCCTCGGGTCGTGCCTGGGCGCGACCGCACCGATAGCGAGGCCGTCCGGGAGGACCGCAGGGAGGTCCTTCATGCTGTGAACGGCGATATCGATTCCTTCCGACAGGAGGGCTTCTTCTATTTCCTTCACGAATACCCCTTTACCCCCGATCTCGGACAGAGGGGAGTCGAGATTCCTGTCTCCTGTCGTTTTTATTATGCGGATTTCGGGGCGGAGGTCCGGACGGACTGCAAGGAGGAGGTCCTTGATGAAATTCGCCTGCCAGAGGGCAAGCAGGCTCCCCCTAGTTCCAATCCTGAAGGATCGCTTCATCTTCCTCTTCTTCGGCAATGAGCATGATCTCGGTTTCGAGCTCGAAGAGCTTCTTTACCGAATCGACGTACAGTGCCCCGCGCGATGTAGAAGCCTCTTTCTTCAGATTGGTCAGCGGGCCGTGGAGTATCTTGCCGATTATGCGTGACGCCATCAGCCTGATGACGTCCTTATCCTTATCGGAATAATTTTCGAGCTTGGCGAGCGCCCTCTCGACCTCGCTCATCTTTATCTGTTCGAACCTCTTTTTGAGGTCTATAATGGCAGGGACTACCTTCAGGCCATTGAGCCAGGCCTGAAACGCCTTTTCCACTTCAATCACTATCTCTTCGGCCTTCCCGGCGTTGTCGCGTCTCGACTTGATGTTATCGTCGAGCACGCTCTTGAGGTCGTCGATATCATAAAGGTATACGTCCGCAAGCTCGCCTATCCTGGGGTCTATGTCGCGGGGGACCGCTATGTCTATCATGAACATCGGCTCGTTGTTCCTGAGCTTGAGCGCTTCCTTCACGTGCTGGGGTTTGAGTATGAATTCTGTTGAGCCGGTCGCCGTTATAATGATGTCCACGTCCTTCAAGCTGTAGAAAACCTCTTCGAACATAATCGGCTGCCCGTTTAACCTCTCCGCAAGCTGAGCGGCGTTGTCGAAATTTCTGCTCGCGATTATAAGCTCCCCGATGCCGGCCCGGATCAGGTTCCTCGCCGCGAGCTCCGCCATTTCGCCGGACCCGATGAGCAGCACCTTCCTACGCGTGAGCTTGTCGAATATCCTCTTCGCGAGCTCTACGGCCACGTAGCTAACCGACACGGCCCTCGAGCCGATCCCCGTCTCGGTCCTGATCCGCTTGGCGACGAAAAACGCGGAGTGAGAAAGTCTGTTGAGTATCAGCCCGGCTGTGTTTTTTATCACTGCGGTTTTATACGCCTGTTTGATCTGGCCGAGTATCTGCGGCTCCCCGACGACCATCGAGTCGATGCCCGAGGCGACCTTGTAAAAATGCCTTACCGCCATATGGCCTATCGAAACGTATAGATAAGGGGAAAAAGCGTCCCCGGCGATGGAATGGAACTCGGAGAGGAATTCCTTTACGCTATCGACGCACCCGTCGGCGTTCTCGGAGACTGCGTAAACTTCCACCCTGTTGCAGGTGGAGACGATCATGCATTCCTCGATATGGTTCTTCGCTGAAAGCGTCGCGAGCCCGTCTTCGAGCTCTTCCTGGTTGAATGAGAAGCGCTCCCTTATCTCTACAGGGGCGGTCTTATGGCTGAGTCCGACTACTATGATGCGCTGCATCCCGAGTTAACCCTTTTTTATTAGTGTCTCAGGCGTTAATTATATACGAGGTATGGATTATTTCTATCCCGGCCGGGATCAGGGGTGCTTGCCTATAAAGCTCAGGAACTCGCCTCTCGTCCTCTCGTCCTTCTTGAAAGCCCCGCGCATGGAGCTCGTGAGCATGCTGGCGTCGGCCTTCATTATCCCCCTCATAGCCATGCAGAGGTGCCGGGCCTCGGCCACCACGGCGACCCCGAGCGGGTTCAGGACCTCCATGAGGAAGTCGGCTATCTCCGCGGTCATCCTCTCCTGCACCTGGAGCCTCCTGGAGAACACCTCCACTATCCTGGGTATCTTGCTCAGGCCCACTATCTTCCCGTTGGGGATGTAACCCACGCTGCAGCTGCCGAAGAAGGGCAGCATATGGTGCTCGCAGAGGCTGTAGAACTCTATATCCTTCACCACCACCATCTCGTCGTATTTGATATTGAAGAGCGCTTCCTGGATTATCGTGTAAGGGGATGCCCTGTACCCCGACGTCAGCTCCTTGAACATGTCCGCCATCCTGTCAGGCGTGTCGCGGAGCCCTTCCCTCTCCGGGTCTTCTCCAATCTCTACGAGTATCTCCCTCACGGCCGTTTCAACGCTCATACGGATAACCCTCCTCATCGAAAAATTCGAAATAACTGCTCGACGTCTCACTCAGCCTGAGATGGACGAGCCTTTCACGGAGACGGCCCCTGAGCCCATCCCACAGGTATCGGGCGATATTCTCCCCCGTGGGCTGGCGCTCGGTGAAATACTGGACTTCGATGTCGAGCCGCTTGTAGTCGAGCTCCCCGAGCGTGTCTCCCACTGTCCGGTCGAGCTCGCCGGGGTTTATAACCATTCCCGTATCGGGGTCTATAGGGCCTGCGACTCTGACCTCAAGATAATAATCGTGCCCGTGCCCGTTCGGGTTCGAGCACGTATCGAATATCCTCAGATTCTCCTCGTCGGAAAGCCCCTTGATGTAGAGCCTGTGCCCCGCGGAAAAGCGGTATCTCTTGGTGACGGAAACTATTTCCTTTATGACCGCTCCCTCCAGTAATCGACGTAGAGATCCTGTGTCTCATAGAGCCTTATCCTGTAGAGTGAGCACCTGTCGTTATCCCCGAGCCTCTCCTCGAAAATGTCCCATAGCACGCGCGCTATATTCTCCGTGGTCGGTATAAGCTCCTTGAAAAAAGGGTTGTCGTCGTTCAGATGCTTGTGGTCGAACCCTGTGAGCACGTCGTTCATAAGGGTCTTGAGGTCGTAGAGGTTTATTATCATCCCGGTTTCGGGATCGACTTCCCCCTCCACGGTCACCTCCAGGCCGTAGTTATGCCCGTGCCCGTAGGGGCCCGCCGATTTCCCGAACACCTCCCGGTTCTTCTCCTCGCTCCACCCCGGATTCCAGTACCGGTGGGAGGCGGAAAATTCCATTCTCTTCGTAAGCAGCTTCTTGTAACCCATCAGAATTCACCATATATACGGCGACCGATTAGGATATCACAGTAAATTGACGGTACCAACTTCCTTTAGGGGGATGTGTGAGGTAACCTTTTTTATACATGAGGAGAGCCGATTCCAGGGAAGAGCTCGGGAGACTGATAGGCGGACTCGAGAAAAAGAGGAGGAAATTCCTGCTCTTGAGAGGACTTGCGTTCTCGGCCCTCGTGTTCTTTGCAGCACTTACGGCCGTATCGTTCCTTTCGCTCCCGTCGGGCGCCCCGCTATACTACGCATTGCTCAAGGCGGCGCTGGTATCGAGCCTCGTTTTCGCCGTATACAGGTTTATTTACCTGCCCCTCATAAAGAATAAATCAAGCGCGGATACATTTACAGAGCTAGAGAAGACTCAGGCGGGGCTCGGAGAGGATACGCTCTCTGCGTTTGAGCTGAACGAAGCGGTCAAAGCCGGGGATAATACGCACGGCACATCCGAGACCCTGGCCCTCGCCCACATCGGGAACGTCGCGGGAAAGCTCGAATCCATCGACCTGAAAACACTATTCCCGATCCGGAAGCTCAGGAGATATGCGCTCCCGGTAGCAGGCGCGGCCGTCATCACTGCGGCGGCGCTTTTCATAGCCCCCCGTGAATTCACAGATTATATATTCAGCCCCGAATTCACCCCCTCCTCGGGCGGGCCCAGCCTCAGGCTCGCGGATATCGAGATAAGCCTCACCTATCCCGAATATTCGAAGATACCGCCACGGACCATTAAGAACAGCACAGGCGATATAGAAGCCCTCAAGGGGACGAGGGTAAGGTTCACCGCAAAGCCACTCGGAAGATTCGGAGGTGGAAAGCTCTCGACCGAAAACGGAGCCTCATATCCGGTAATCTTGAAGGACGGAAAGATAACCGCCGAATTCCAGGTCCTGGGGAACGGGAGCTACCTGATAACGGACGAGAACGGCGGGCTCAAGACGAGGCAATACAAAATCACGTCGAGCGAAGACAAGAAACCCGAAATCACTATTAGCAGCCCTCAGGGAAGCGAAATAGTAGAGGACTCAGGCGGCAGGATAGAAATCAATTACGACGCGCGGGACGACTACGGGCTCACCGAATTCAGGCTCACGTGGGAAGGGGACGGAGGCAAGTCGGGCAAGCTCATCGGAAAGGCGAAGGAATCCCCGCTATCTTATAACGGCAAGTATACGCTCGACACGGGGGGGCTGGACCCGGCCGGCGGCGACACACTGAAGCTCCGCGTGGAAGCGATCGATAACGATTCGGTTTCGGGACACAAGGCGGGGGTTTCGAACGCAATCACGGTCAGGCTCAAGGACGCGTCCAAGATGCACAGGGACGTCATGAGCCAGGCCGAGCGGCTCATGGAAGAGATGCTTGGCGTGCTGGGGGACGAAATTGATATCTCTGGCGGAGCGAAAAAAAGCTCTCTCACCGGGAAAAACGCGCCCGACGCGGACGAAACCGCGGGGACTCTCGGCTCAGTCAATATAGAAGAGATGCTGGAGACGCAGCGGAAGCTCACGGGGAGCATCGAGAGCGCATCCGTGACGCTCAAGAAAACGCTTGAAAGCATGAAGGAGGACAACCGCTCCGATTACACCTACTTCGCGGGGCTCGCCAATATGGACGTGAGGATAGACGAGCTCCTGGGGGAGCGCCGCAGCATATTCGAAAATTTCGCGAGCATAGACGTACCTCGTGCAGGCAGGCTCATGCAGAGGGAGATCGCCGAGTTCGAGGAGGACATACTGTTCCTCGACTCAATGATAAAGGGCGAGAAGCTCAGGGACTCGCTCCTTTCGGCAAAAGAGCTCATGAAGGAGTACGCGGAGCTCTCGGAAATGATGAAGAAGCTCGGCGAGACCGGCGACGAGGCCTTAAAGGCCGAGATCGAGAAGAAGCTCGCGGAGCTTAACAAGCTCATGTCCGAGCTTGCCCGGAAGATGAGCGCCATGAGCGGGGACATACAGGAAGGTTTCCTCAATCAGGATGCATTTAAGTCGATAGATATGGAGAAGCAGCTCGACGAGATATCGAAGCTCATGAAGGAAGGGAATATCGAGAAGGCGATGCAGATGCTGGCGGGTCTCGAGCAGAGCCTCCAGGGCATGATGGCCTCGCTCGAGAGCGGCATGCAGTCCTTCGGCATGTCGTCCTTCTCGCAGGACATGTCGAAGCTGAACGAGATCATAGCAAGGCTCGAGGGTCTAGAGAGGGAGGAGACGGGGCTCAAGGACAGGACGCAGGGACTCAAGGATTCCCTCCTCAACGAGAACAGCTCCGGGAGCGACAACCTCCGCAAATTCATAGACATGGAGAAAGAGAAAGTAGAAGAGATAATAAAGAACCTCTCACAGGCAAAATCGAAGGTCGCAAGGAACGGAGCGAATGAAAGCTCGCCCGAAGGTAGTTATCTCCTCGACACCCTCACGCAGAAGGCCGAGGAGCTTAAGAACTGGCTCGATTCGATGGAGATGATAGAGGCCCACAAGAACGCGAAGAACGCAGCGGAGACGGCGAAGGGGCTCCTCGACCTGGGCGAAGCGGGCGTCGGCAACCTGAAAGCCGCGAGGGACGAGCTAGGGAACTCGGAGCGGCTGGCGGGCGAGATCGCGAGGGACCTCGAGAGACTCCTCAGCTCCGATAACGATGAGCCCGAATCCTCCGGAATGGCGGAGAGGCAGGACGAGATCAGGGAGGAGACGGGAGGGCTCGGGGACGAGATCGAGGACTTGAGGAAGGAGATGCTGCTCAGCCCCGGGATAGGCGAAGACCTCGCCGACGCCGAAAACCACATGGGAAGGGCGTCCGATAACCTGGGCGGGAACGAGCTCTCGAAAGCGATATCGAACCAGGACGAAGCCGTTAAGTCCCTCAAGGAGGCGAGGGAGAAAGCGGAGAGCCTGCTTCAGAAGATGCAGGCGAGCGCCCAGGGCAGCGGCTCCCCGGTGCCGATGGTGCTCGGACAGCAGCAGATGCGCCAGGGGACGCAGGGGGTGGACACGGAGTACGTAGAGATACCGGAAGCGGCCGAGACCGAGATCGGCAGGGAATTCAAGGAGAACATACTTAAGGCTATGAAAGGCGGCTCGCCCGACGGATACAGCGAGCTCAACAAGAAATACTACGACAGGATCATAAAATGAATTCAATCGGCATTGTTGTCAGGATAATCGTCCCGCTGTTGATGCTAGTCTCGTCGGCTGCGTACGTGGCGCCCGCGCAGGAGACGGACTTCACGCGCCTCCTTCAGGAAGGGGAGGCCGACGTCAGGAAATGGAACATTGGCGGAGCGTCCGGGAAGGCGGATACCGCCATCGGGCTTGCGGATACCGACGAAGAAAGACACGACGCATATTATCTCAAAGCCGTCACCGAATATTATCGCGGCAACTACGGAGCGGCCCGGGAGTACGCCGAAAAGACACTGAAAGCAGTCCGGTCCGGGGAAAAGGATGAGGAAGACGGGTTCATGGAATTCATTCAGCACTCGGTCAATAAGAAACCGGAGTTTAAAGAAGTGAAGTCGGAGCACTTCACTATCAGGTACGCCAATCCAAAAGACTACATAATAGCAGAGTACGGAAAGGACGTGCTCGAAAAATCCCGTTTCGAGATCGGGCTCGACCTGGAAGAGTATCCCGGGGAGCCGGTTATAGTGGAGATTTACCCGGACCTCGAGAGCTTTACCGTAGCGTCCACACTTCCGCCCGAGAACGTGGAGAAGACGGGCGTCGTTGGCATATGCAAATTCAACAGGATTATGATACTGTCCCCGCGGCTCCTGCCCAAGGGCTACTCGTGGTCGGATACGCTCGCGCACGAATACACACACTACCTCATATTCTTGAAGAGCGAGAACACTGTCCCCGTATGGCTCCACGAGGGCATTGCCAAGTTCGAGGAATCGAGGTGGAGGGAGGAGAAACGTAACGTGCTCTCCCCCTTTTACGAAACCATACTCGCCCAGGCGCTCGGGAAAGACGGCCTCGTACCGATAGAGAAGATGCACCCGTCGCTGGCGCTCCTCGACAGCGCCCGCGAGGCACAGCTCGCCTTCGCCCAGGCCGGCACCAGCGTGAGCTTCCTCGTCGACAGGTGGGGGAACGAGGGTCTCGTAGGGCTCCTCGAAGCGATGAAGGCGAGGGACGACTATAAGGCGGCGCTCGCGGACGTCACCGGCCTCGACTTCGACACATTTTACGGCTCGTGGAAAAAATACCTCACGGGAAAAAACCTGACAGAGAAAATACCGGGCGTTAAGGTAAAGGGCATAAGGATAAGAAATACGGAAGGGGAAAAGGGCGACGGGAGCGAAGACCTAGTCGATATAGACAACGGCAAGGCCCGCGGCCATACGAGGCTCGGCGACCTGCTGAGTGCGAGGGGCAGGTTGCGTGGGGCGTCATACGAATACGAAAAGGCGCTCGGTTTCGACCCGGGCTCCCCTCTCATATCCACCCGGCTCGCATCCGCGCTGAACGGCTCCGGCGAGACGGACAGGGCGCTCGGCATACTCGACCCGCTAATAGAGTTTTATCCTGAAAACGTGGACATACACCTCGTTCTCGGAAGAATATATATCGGACAGGGGAACATGCGGAAGGCCGAGGAATCGTACCTTGCCGCGGTCTCCATAAACCCCTTCGATCCCGAAGTGCATACCGCCCTTGCCGCAATATACGAAAAAGAGGGAAGGACGGAAGAAGCAAAGAGGGAAAGAAAAGTTCTCGACATACTAACGCAAAAGGGTGAAAAACATGAATAACGGACTCGAATCAGAAGAAGACAGGGAGAAGGTGGAAGAGGTCGCCTCAGTAAGGGGAGAGATAGTGCGCGAGATCGGAAAGGTCATCGTCGGCCAGGAGAGGGTGATAGAACACCTGCTCATATCCCTCATGTCCTCGGGCCATTCCCTTTTCGTAGGCGTCCCGGGACTCGCGAAGACGCTCCTCGTGAGCACGCTGTCCCAGGTGCTTAACCTCAAATTCAACCGAGTCCAGTTCACCCCTGACCTGATGCCTTCAGACATCACCGGCTCGGAGGTGCTCGAAAAAGACCCGGCTTCCGACACGAGGTTCTTCAGATTCATACACGGACCCATATTCTGCAACATCCTGCTCGCGGACGAGATAAACAGGGCATCGCCCAAGACGCAGGCGGCGCTGCTTCAGGCGATGCAGGAGAAGAAGGTGACTGTCGGCGGAGAGACTTACCCCATAGCGGCACCGTTCCTCGTATTCGCCACGCAGAACCCCATAGAGCAGGAAGGCACCTACCCTCTCCCCGAGGCCGAGCTCGACAGGTTCATGTTCGAGATAGACGTCTCGTATCCGTCATACGAAGAAGAGGTCGAGATAGTGAAGACGACGACCGGCACGTACAAGCCAGAGCCCCAGAAGATTCTCGACTCGAAAAAGATACTCGAATACCAGGAGCTCGTTCACAGGGTCCCGGTCTCGGACCACGTGGCGGCCTACGCCGTGCGCGTGGCAAGGGCGACCAGGCCCGAAGACCCAGGCACGCCCGAGTCTGTAAGGCAGGGCGTATCGTGGGGCGTGGGCCCGAGGGCGTCACAGTACCTCATACTGGGGAGCAAAGCGCGCGCGATACTATCGGGAAGGTACACCCCGACGACGGACGACGTGAAGGCGATCGCGCCAGCCGTGCTCAAGCACAGGATCGTCCTCAATTTCAGGGCCGAAGCGGAAGGCGTGAGATCCGACGATATTATTCTGGAGATTCTGGATAAGATCGAGCCTCTCGGGGACGCTCGTCTCCGAGCTTCCTGACGACGGCCGTATTCGGGAACTTATTTTGAAGGAGCGCTTCCACAGAAGGCTCCATCCTGGATAGGAAAGGCTTCGGGAATATACCCATCACGAACATCATTACCGCGATAGGAAGAAGCACGAGTATCTCTCTCAGGTTTATATCGTGGAGCATCTTGTTTTCCTGTTTATCTAACGGGCCGAACATAACCTTCTGATACGCCATCAGCATGTAAACAGCGCCCAGTATTATGCCCGTTGCGCCCAACGCCGCGTAAACGTAGTTGAACTCGAAAGCGCCCAGGAGTATAAGGAACTCCCCGACGAACCCGTTCAGTAACGGGAGCCCGATCGACGAAAGCGTCGCCAGCATGAAGAATGCCGCGAATATCGGCATCACCTTCGCTACCCCGCCGAATTCCGCGATCTTCTTCGTATGCCTCCTCTCGTATATCATCCCGACGATGAGGAAGAGCGCCCCTGTAGAGAGCCCGTGGTTGATCATCTGGTATATGCCGCCCTCGACTCCCTGTATGTTGAGCACGAATATGCCGAGCATTACCATCCCCAGGTGGCTCACGCTCGAGTATGCGACGAGCTTTTTCAAGTCCTTTTGCGCGAACGCTACGAACGCCCCGTAAATAATGCCTATTATCGCTATAGCGATGAGTATCGGGAGATACTTCTCCGTCGCCTGCGGGAAGAACGGCAGGAGGAAACGGACGAATCCGTAGGTGCCCATCTTAAGCAGCACGCCCGCCAGTATTACACTTCCGGCCGTAGGGGCTTCGACGTGCGCGTCGGGGAGCCACGTGTGGAACGGGAAGAGCGGCACCTTTATCGCGAACGCGAGGAAGAACGCGAGGAACGCAAGGCCCTGAGGGCTCAGGATACCGTAGAACGGTATAGTGAGCTTGTAGAAATCGAGCACGTCCATCGAAGGCGCGCCGAATTGCTTTACGTGCTCGAAGAATAGATAGAGTATGGCAATCAGCATGAGGGCGCTTCCGAAAGCCGTGTAGAGGAAGAACTTCACGGCGGCGTATATCCTCCTCTCAGTCCCCCATATTCCGATTATGAAATACATCGGTATCAGCACCGCCTCCCAGAACACGAAAAAGAGGATCATGTCGAGGGCGGCGAACGTACCGATGAGGGCCGTCTCAAGTAATAGCATCAGAATGAGGAATTCCCTCATCCCCTTGTGGATCGAGTGCCATGAGCTGAGAATCGTAATAGGCATCATGAACGTCGTCAGCAGCACGAGGAACAGGCTTATGCCGTCGAGACCCACGTGATAGCTCACCCCGAGGTTCGCAATCCAGGGTATCTTGGTCTCGAACTGCATCCCCGGCACTCCGCCTGCAAACGACGTGAAGAGCGGTATAGACAGTACGAAATCGATCAGGCTCACGGCGAGGGCGGCTATCTTCATCTCCGACTCGGAGCCCTTATATATATAGGAAAGGAGCACTATGAGCGGTATTCCAACGAGAGGGAAAAATATTACGAGAGAAAGATTTCCGCTCAGCAATGATTCCATTTATGGTTGAATCCTCAGTCTGAAGGTATAGATGCCGATTACAGGGGTTTAAATATACTTGAGGCGGGGGATGTTTCAAGAATTCGGGCCGATTTAATGAAAGGTGTATCCGAACGGGCTTTCCCGCCGGTATATGGATGAGGAAATCGCGTGAGTATTGCGCGGCCATACCGGAAATTCGCTTCACCGGAAGGCGCTCATACGGCTGAGTCCGCGTGATTTGACTTTCCGCGGCGTTTTCCATAATAATAATTCCCGTAAGGGCGGCGGTCACAGGGAATATAATTACCAAAGCGGCTTGTCCGCGTATACAAATA
Organism: Thermodesulfobacteriota bacterium; assembly: GCA_041753155.1. Lineage (GTDB taxonomy): Bacteria > Desulfobacterota_D > UBA1144 > Nemesobacterales > UBA2774 > 2-12-FULL-53-21. The sequence goes on from JBGSVA010000101.1 coordinate 67,511, forward strand.
CCGACACCGCAGCCGGCACATAAAGACATGACTACTTCAGCGAAGAAACCTCCGGTCGGCATCATAATGGGCTCCCAGTCCGACTGGGAGACGATGAAGAATGCCGCGGAAACGTTAGACGCCTTAAAGATTCCCTACGAAAGCAGAATCGTATCGGCGCACCGCACGCCCGAGCGTCTGTATGAATACGCCCGGACCGCGCGGGAGCGCGGGCTGAAAGTCATTATCGCGGGGGCGGGGGGCGCGGCGCACCTGCCCGGCATGACGGCCGGCATGACCTCGCTGCCCGTGTTAGGCGTGCCCGTGGAGAGTAAAACGCTAAAGGGCCTCGACAGTCTATTGTCCATTGCACAGATGCCCGCCGGCATCCCCGTCGGGACGCTTGCGATCGGTACGGCCGGGGCCAAGAACGCGGCCCTCCTCGCAGCAGCAATACTTTCGATATCCGATGAAAAAATCATGGCGAGGCTCGAAGCGTTCCGCAAAAAGCAGTCCGCGAGCATAGCGGTAAAACCCAAGCGCTAAAAAGAACCGGATGAAATTCGAATCGATAACACTCGGCATACTCGGCGGCGGACAGCTCGGACGCATGAGCGCGCTCGCAGCGTCGAGGCTCGGCATAAGGGTCCACATATACACCCCCGACGAAGACAGCCCGGCCTCACACGTGGCGGCGAAGACGTTCACCGGTGAATACGGCGACAAGAAAAAGCTGAAAATATTCGCCGAAAGCGTGGACGTCGTATCGTACGAGTTCGAGAACATACCTGTCGAGACCGTGCGCTACATCCGGAAGCTCCGTCCGGTCTATCCCAACGACAGGCTGCTGGAGATCTCACAGAACCGGATCGCGGAAAAGAAATACCTGAACGACATCGGCATTCCCACGGCGAAGTGGGCGCCCGTCCGGAGCGCGCGCGATATAGGACTTGCCGTGAGCAAAATCGGAGGAAAGAAATTCATACTGAAAACCGCACGGCTCGGATACGACGGTAAGGGACAGCTCGTCCACAGGATGAAAGACGACCCGGAGGCGAGCTGGAGAATATTAAATTCCGAAGAGCTGATACTCGAAGAAATGGTCGATTACACCTCCGAGGTGTCCGTAATAATCGCGCGCGACATGCACGGGAATAGCGCACTTTACGGCCCCATACTGAACGAGCACAAAGACCACATCCTTTCCCGGAGCATAGTCCCCGCCCCGATACCCGCACGGACGGCCGAGCGCGCTCGCGAGACGGCGCACGTGTTAGCGGACGCTGCGGTACTTGTCGGAGTGCTGGCGCTCGAGATGTTCATCACTAAGGACGGCAGGATACTCGCAAACGAGATCGCGCCACGCACGCACAACTCGGGACACTGGACCATCGACGCCTGCGCGTGCTCACAGTTCGAGCAGCACGTGCGCACGGTGTGCGGACTGCCCGTGGGCGAGCCCGCCCGGCATTCGGACGCCGAGATGATTAACCTGATCGGCAAAGACGTCACGAAGATAGCGAAGTGGTATAAAACAGAGAACGCGTGCGTACACCTTTACGGCAAATCGGAGATCAAGGACGGCCGCAAGATGGGTCACGTGACGATTTTGAAGCCGCTGACCGCTCCAAGCAAAAAACAACGCTGAAAGATGGCGCCCGGCCGGGGTGAAGGCGCGTTATTGCGGCCTTCGCAGCATCGGGACTATCGTGGGCGAATCCGCCACTTGAATGCTGCCGAGGGCTTCAAATCCGTGCCGCTCGTATAATGGGACGCTCCTTGCGCTCGTCGCTTCGAGATAGGCGAGCGACTCTTCCCGGTCGCACTGCTCGAGTGCGTGACGCATGAGGGCCGCGCCCACGCCCCTCCCCTGCATCGCCGGATCGACCCCGATGAGCGGCAGATGCCAGTGAGGTTCACTGGGGTGGTAAGTTTCCATCTGCTCTATCACCGAGAAAACAGCTTTCCTCTTCTCATCGGCTACCGTTTCCTCTATTACTTTCATGAGGGATTCCTCGTCCGGTGCCGCGCCAGGCGGCAGCCACAAGGCGACGCCTGAAAATTCTTCATAATAATGAGCGGTCCCAAGAGCAATGGCAGCGCCTCCGAATGCACGGGCAAATCGCGGGAACGCCTCCAGGTACTGCTGCGGATCGGGCCATGTCCAGCGGGTAGCCGGATCACCTCCGAAAGCCAGAGTCAGCGACGCGAGGCACCGCTCCGTATCTGCCGCCGTAGCAGTCCGGATCAACGAATCAGACATGATTTAACGTCTCCTGAGTAGCATGTTTTCGTCTATTCGCAATCTGACTAATTGTTATACAAAAACTCCCGTATAATCGGTCGCCTGAAAACGATGTATAGAAGTTTAGATTCCATTCAGCACGGAGGGGATTCATACGCGTCCGGCGTAAATTGCATTGGGAATAGAAGCGCAGGGTGCTAAGGAGCAGCGCCACAACAGCCCTCCACGCCTGGACCGAGTTAGATAGAGCCCCGTAGAGATTAATTTTTCGGGTCTACAATTAACCCGTATATCTATAACCCTAAATGTGATACGATGGATTTATAGTATAAATTAACTTTTCATTTAATCACGAGTACAGGGGGGAATTAAATGCCTAAAGTAAAAGCCAACGGTATCAATATCAATTACGAGAAAACGGGACAGGGAGAGCCTCTGATAATGATCCCTTATCTGAGCGCCGACAATGCCTGCTACGCCTTCCAGACGCCCGAGTATGGAAAGAGCTTCGAATGCATCTCGCTTGATCCGAGAGGGGCGGGGGAGACCGACAAGCCCGAAGGGACGTACTCGATGGAGCTATTCGCCGACGATGTAGCGGCCTTCATGGATGCGCTCGGAATTAAGAGCGCGCACGTGATGGGGGTTTCTTTAGGAGCGGCGACGGCGATGTGGCTCGCGGCGAAATATCCGGCGAAGGTGAAATCGCTGTCCCTCCACAGCGGATGGACGAAGTCGGACCCCTTCCTGCAAGTTGTGGTCGAAAACTGGCGACTTGCCGCGAAATCGCTCGGCAACGTCGCGGAGGCCGTCATACTCAGCATATTCCCCTGGTGCTTCACCCCGGAACTATACGCCTCGAAGCCCGAATACATAAAAGCCCTCTCCGATTTCGTGAGGAGCAGGCCCGCTCAGCCTGTGGAAGCGTTCATGAGACAGAGCGATGCAGTATTAGCGCACGACTGCGAATCACAGCTCGGCAAAATCAAAGCGCCCACTCTCATAACCTTCGGCGAGTACGACATGGCATGCTCGACTCGCTTCGCGGACAGGATGACTAAGAATATTAAAAATACGGAGTTGTTGATATTCAAGAACTGCGCCCACGCCGGACTATATGAGAACGTTGAAGAATTTAACAAAAAGACGATGGATTTTTTAATTCGGCATTCCGGTTAGGTTTCAGGCTCGCACCTGATAGCGCTCTACCTTGATTTTATTGGCGGCTTTTCTGGCTTGGGCGATATCATAGGACGTCTGCATTCTGAGCAAGGTATCCATCTTAAGCCCGAAAGCTTTTTCAAATCGTAAGGCCATTTCAGGCGACAATGATGCCCTACCGTTTAAAAGCCTGGATAATGCCGGCCTGGTCACACCGAGAATTTTAGATGCAATCGTAACGGTCAGATTGAGAGGGTCTACGACCTCCTCTTTTAGAAAAACGCCCGGATGTGGCAGGTTATACATACGCATTGCATTACCTCCTAATGATACTCCTCAAAATGCAAGCAGATCCGTTCATGAAGTCCGTGCTGCGGTTGCAGCTATATGGCCGGCTAAACTCGTTACAAATGTCCTTAAGCTCGTCAACTCACCCAGTTCTTCATAATAACCGGAATCGACAGCGCTTCTCGGGGAACGCAAGAAAGCAGCCGCTGTATATAGCTGTTCTTGAACCAGTTTTCGACAAAGAATATTATAGCGGTCAGCATAGGATGTTCCCTTGAATTCGGGAAAAATCGGAAATTGAATTGAACTCTCCTTAACAGGTATATGCGATTTTGTCGTATCCTCGATCATTATTAGCCAGCCGAGAAAAGGCTTTTGAGCTTCCTGGCCAAAGGCGCCTTCTCTGTATGCTGTCCAAAAATCATGGGCTGAACCTATAGCCTCCTCAGCCCGATTGTTAAAATTATTTCCGAAAGAACCGACATGGCTTTTGAATTCGAGGGCCGCGACAAGCTGCCCTTCGTGAACAACCAGCAAATCCCAAAGTTTCGTGGGACGAAAAAAACCAGGTAGGGTTAATAAGCGACGATTTTGACGCATTTCCGCTTGCGAAAGTCCATTTGCTCTGACTATCTCCATCATCAAAGCAATGAACCCATCCATATTTTTTCCAGCAGTTACGCTTGCACGTTCGCCCTGGTCCAGCTTTCCGGATTCTATCTGCTTCTGCCTTGCTTTTTCCCTGTTTCCCCAAAATGCCTGAACGGCCTCAGTAGCTCTTTTTTCGTAATCCGCAAGGTCGATACTCATAAGCTGCCCTGTGATTTATCAGTTTGCATAGGTCTCCACAATAGCTCTTTCATCCTCCGACAGTCCGTACAGACTGTATACCAAAGCGTTGCACTCAGCCCTATCATTATGTTCAGCGGCTTTGATTAGCTTCGTTTTCAAATCCGAGGGAATATCACTCCATCTGGGCAAGCGAATGCGCCTAAGATACTGAGCCTGATAGCGCAGATAGTCACCACGCATTCGTATCGAGTACGTTGAAATAAACAATTGAGCAATCCCGGACAGCATAACTGCCTTAAGTACCTTCAATTCCCATTCATGCGATAAGATGTAATAAAGATTATGATGTGGATAGAGGCAACCAGCTTCAAAAACTACATTGGGCTTGCCTTTTATGTCTGGAATGAGGAGTTTGGGAATAGTAGTCAGCTCCGGATAAATCCGGTCAATAGTACGATACCAGTTTGAAGGTGTTTTTCGCGCTACGTGGCGCTTGGCGATGGCATCTTTCCTATCTTCCAGATACCGTCGGAGTTTTGGATAATCCTCCAAATCAACCAAGCCGCCATTATCTGCAAAGGGATTGATGATTCCACAGCCGTGCCACTCAACTATGCCAGTCTGAATGTCTTTGGTCATTACCAAGGGCAATTTTCTATCAGGCTCCACATCCATTTCATCATAGCAGCCTATAAATGCCTCATCAGCGCCTGTTGCTACACCAATACCAACTTTGCAACCTGATTTTTCCAAATCTGGATACAGGCTCTCGAGACGGCGTACAAGGGTTATATTGTTGTAGGATTCAATTAACCACGGCTCAGCACCTGATACCACATTAACAAGTGATTTTATCGGGCTTTCCGTATTCGGTTCTTCCTTTGATAAAAGTGTATTCGCTAGCTCTTTCAGTATCTTATTTTCAATCTCGGGCTTGTGACAGACAATTGTTCTAGTTGATTTCTCTTTTGTAATCACGGTAATGGCGGGATAAGCACTTACGTCTGTCTGGAATGCTGCTGTATCCACCATATCGACGTATATTTTGAGGTGATAATTAGCAGCTATCATCTGCCGTAATGGACCGCCATATCGGTTTTTCATCCAGCGGTCAGAGCAGATAAAACCGAGTGATCCACCCGTTGTGAGGTGAGACAGCGACTTCTCAATAAACGGGATATAAATATCGGCACGATCAAATATAGTGCGGTAAAGTTTTCTGTATTCAGTTATGAGGACAGCCGGTATGGATTCTTGCCGTACATAAGGCGGATTTCCGACTACATAGTCATAAGTGCTGTCGAAGGGCTTAAGTAAAAAATCTCCCTGTATAAGCCAAGAATCGGTTAGAGTCAGGCTTTGCTCATCTGAAAAGCCCTCTTGATTGAGCAGGTATAAAATACTCTCTTTTGTTTCCAAAAATGAAGACTTGTGTAGTTCTACGGCTTTTATAGCATCTCTCAGGTGAATGAAGGGATCACTGCTTATATTTTCTTTACGGTATGCTTCGATCAGTCTTTGTATTATAGGAATTATAAAGTCGCCATGTCCGAAAGATGGTTCCAGCAGGCGCAATGTGTGTAACGGTTTATCGGGGGTGTATCCAACCAGGTCAAGTATAAAATCCACGATCTCACGGCGAGTGAAAACAGCGCCGCGAGCCTCTGTTCCTGACTCTGACATTGCTTCGACGGCCCTATTTACAAGGCATGAGTCTTTCTCGTTTGATGGAAACAGAGGTAGCGTAGACATGTAGTTTATTCTTAATAATTATTTACAACAAACATACAATACCTTGAGATGGCATAATTTGGAATATAAGAATTACATCATCTATCAGCTTTCGATGATGCGTCTTATAACAGTAGTGGGAAATTCAATTAATATATTGCCTTTTAACTCAACTCACCCGCACTCACCGCAAACGCCGTGCAGGTAGAGCTGCGGGGAGTCGATGCGGACGTTGGAGAGGTCGGACTTTTCGGGGTCGAGCTCGTATCGGATGTCCTTGAGATAGACGTCCGTGACCTTCCCGCATTTCTCGCAGACGAAGTGGTGGTGATCGTCGAGGTTGGTGTCGTACCTCGTGGACGGCCCGCCCAGGTCGAGGTGTGTCAACAGCCCCGCTTCGACGAGCTGCTCCATGTTCCTGTAAACGGTCGCGGGCGAGAGCATGGGATACTCGGCCCTGGCCTTCTGATATATCTCGTCAGCCGTCATGTGGCGGTCGTTTTCCAAGAGGATATGGAATATAACCATCCTCTGGGGGGTGAGCTTGAGCCCCTTTTCCCTGCTCTTTTCCATCAACTTTTCGAGTTTAAACGCTTTTTCTCTCACGATTTTTATATTTTACCTGTAAATTCCCGGCTTGTAAATGCATAATTTTAGCATATAAGAATAATTATCACTTGATAAATAGTCTCACTCAGTTATGTTATAATCAAGAGATTAAAAAAGGAGGCTTTTGAAGATCATGACGGACATAGGAATAGACGAAAAGAACAGCGCTCAGGTAGTGAAGATACTCAGCAGGGTTTTAGCCGACGAATACGTGCTTTATACGAAAACGAGGGGCTATCACTGGAATGTGACGGGGATGCAGTTTAACGACCTCCACAAGTTCTTCGAAGCGCAGTACACCGCGCTCGAAGGGATCGTGGACGACGTCGCCGAGAGGGCCAGGACCATAGGCGGACACGCGCTAGGCTCGCTTCAGGAGATGCTCGACCATAAGACACTCGAAGAGGACACGACCAAAGGGACGGACGCCCAGCACATGGTGCGCTCGCTCCTACACAACCACGAGAGCATAATAAAGAAGCTGAGGAAGGACTTGAAAGCCTGCGACGAGAAATACAACGATATGGGGACGAGCGACTATCTCACGGGGCTCATGGAAACACACGAGAAGATGGCCTGGATGCTGAGGTCGTATCTGGAAGGGAAGTGAAAAGTTAAGCGATCAAGTGTTTGAACCTTTCCACGCCCACTCCTTAAAGACGCTTTTTTCTGTCATCGCGAGACCGTCTTGTGGTCGTGGCGATCTCTCTTTTCATGAGATTGCCGCGCTTCGTAATTTGGATTCTGTGGTCCTGGAACATTAAGACAGGAGCATATTTGCCATAAGCCTAGGGCGACCGATTGCTTGCTTGCTCGCAATCGTTGCAATGACAGACACGAAGGGGGAGGGAAGTTGAAAAAAGACAAATTTGACACCTCGTCAGGGTGGGTGTTAAATTCTTGCCCTGTCCGGGCGGTCTCTATCCATCCCGGGACGGCCATTACCGGGAACCGGCCTCATTCGGTATAATAAAGTCAGTACGATAATAAGTTACATAAGGATGTTAACATCCTTATAGTTAATCAGTTCGCACAGGGGGGCAAAACATGGGATTCAAAAAAATCATAGGCATCAAGAAAGACGAACCGGAAAGCGCGGCGGATAAGGGCGTCACACTCACCAAATTCGACAAACCGGACGCGGCGCATAAAGACGTCGTGCTCACGGACGAGGACGTTTTCGACGCGCTTCAGGGCGTATACGACCCGGAGATTCCGGTGAGCATCGTCGACCTTGGCCTCATATACGACGTCAAGATCTCTTCGGGGAATAACGTGAGCGTTAAGATGTCCCTCACGACCCCCGGCTGCGGAATGGGCGCTATGATCGCCCAGCAGGCGGAGGCGGCCGTGAAGGAAATAGGGGCCAACAACGTGCTGATCGAGGTCGTATGGGACCCGCCGTGGAACCCCGATATGATGTCAGACCACGCCAAAGAAAAACTCGGTATCGCATAAGCCGCTGCCGTTTACGAAGGAGTATAAACCCGTTTAATGGAAATCACACAGGAAGGGGTCCGGAGCGTCCTCAAGAAAGTCAGATACCCCGGATTCACGAGAGACATAGTATCGTTCGGAATAGTAAAGGACGTTAAGGTGGACGGGGGACGCGTATCGGTTTCCCTCGTCCTCCCGAAGCCCGACCAGAAGCTCGAGACGGAGATAGGCGAGTCCGTGAGGAGCGCGCTGCTCGAGACCCCGGGCGTCTCAGGCGTCGATATACAGATAGGAGCGAGGGAGCCGAAAGCGGCTCCGGGACACGGTCCGGCAAAAGCCGAAACCCCGTCGAAGCTCCCCGCGATAAAGCACTACATAGCCGTCGCGAGCGGCAAGGGGGGCGTCGGCAAATCGACGGTGGCCGTAAACCTCGCCGTGGCAATGGCGATGAAGAGGAAGGGAGTCGGCCTCATGGACGCCGACATATGGGGGCCGAGCCTGCCTATAATGCTGGGCGTCAAGGACAGGCCGCACGCGACCGAAGCGAACAGAATAATACCGTTGGAAAAATATGGACTGAAACTCATGTCTATCGGGTTCCTCATAAGCGAGGACGAGACCGTCATATGGCGGGGGCCGATGGTGCACGGCGCTATAAAGCAGTTCATCGAGGACGTCGAGTGGACGGATACAGACTATCTCGTCATCGACCTCCCTCCGGGCACTGGCGACGCGCAGCTTTCGCTCGTCCAGACGGCTCCGCTGAGCGGCGGCCTCATCGTCACCACCCCCCAGGACGTTGCACTCATAGACGTGAGGCGCGGCGTGCAGATGTTCAGGAAGCTGAACGTCCCCATACTCGGCATAGTCGAGAACATGAGCTATCTGGAAGCCCCCGGAGGGGAGAATATAGACATCTTCGGCAGGGGCGGCGGCAGGAGGATGGCAGAGAAGTTCGAAGTGCCTTTCTTGGGCGAGATACCCATCGACCCCGAGATAAGAAAGGGCGGCGATTCAGGGGTCCCGGTCGTCATATCGAAACCCGAGAGCACCGCTGCCAGGGCCTTCACGGAGCTCGCCGACATAGTGCTCCGGTCGGTCGAGAATACGTAACCCTGACAGGCGCAGTAAATCCCCCCGTCACATTATTGAATCGACACGGCGAATGATTATTTTTTACTATGTGGATACATCCGCATGGTGGAAATGTTGACTCCGCAAGAATAGAGGCTAATTTTAAGTACGCAGGGCGGAACATGAATAACCGGAATTTCGGGGCGATTCATGACACAATCCGCGATTGACGCGAAATAAGTCACAGGATATGCTGTCCCTTAACCCGGGCGGGGGCAAGCCCCTCTGAATATAAATGGCACCGACAGTTAAAGACTATTACAAGATACTGGGCGTTTCAAAGACCGCTACCAAAGAAGAAATAAAAAAGGCCTATAGGAGCCTCGCCCGTAAGTACCACCCTGACCTGAACCCCGACAAGAAGGACGCCGAGGAGAAGTTCAAAGAGGTTCAGGAGGCGCACGAGGTACTCTCCGACGAGGAGAAGAGGAAAACCTACGACATGTTCGGGTCGGCGGAGTTCAGGCCCGGCGGCAGGACGACCTGGAAGCGCGCGGACGACACGGGGCCAGCGTACGAATACAGCTACAGCGCCCACGACTTCTCGGGTTTCGAGGACATATTCAAGGACTTGTTCGGCGCCGCGGGCGAAGGCAGGCCCGGCAGGAGCAGGGGCGAGGCGTTCAGGGACATATTCAGCACCGTGACGAAGGAAAGAAATGCGAGAGGCAGGGACCTCGAGTATCAGATAGAGATAGATTTCGACACGGCGATCAGAGGCGGCGTCAGGGACCTGTCGATCAGCAGGCAGAAGCAGGAGGGCGTCGAGACCGAGAAGCTCTCGGTCAGGATTCCCGCTGGTGTGGACAACGGCTCCCGGATACGCGTTCAGGGCAAGGGAGAGGGAGGGGGCGCCAAAGGCGACCTCTATCTCAGGGTAAAGGTGAAGCCGCATCCCATATACAGTAGAAAGGGCGACGATATATACCTCGAAGTGCCCGTCACGGTCTACGAAGCGGCGCTCGGGAAGAAGATCGAGATACCGACTATCGACGGGACGGCAGAGATGACTATACCCCCCGGGGTGCAGAACGGCACCAGGCTCAGGCTAAAGGGCAAGGGTGTCACGAACCTGAAAACGAAGGTCCGGGGCGACCAGTACATCGAGATAAAGATCGCGATGCCCGACAATATAAGCGAAGATGACAGGAAGAAGTTCGAAGAGCTCGAAAAATCTCACCCCTATAACCCGAGAGCGAAATTAAGCAGGTATATGAGATAATTAATATTAACCGTAAACCGGCAAACGGGTCCCGTTGACCGGGACGGGCGTGTATAATGAATACCGGGCTGCGGGAAGCTGTTAAGCCCCAGGAGGAATAGACATGAGCGATGAAAAAAAACGAAAGCCCGGAGCCTTTGGTGAGCTCACGATGGATTTCTCGGCGTTCATACTTTCGTTAAACGCGTCTTCCCTCATCCACATGGGTGAGATTCCCGACCCCGAATCGAGGTCGAGGAGCGTCAACATCCCGGCAGCCAAGCACACGATCGAGATACTCGAGATAATAAAGGACAAAACGACCGGGAACCTCGACGAGGACGAGGACAAGCTCCTCGACGACATACTCTACACGCTGAGACTCAAGTTCCTCCAGCACTCGAAAGCGGAATAACAGTTTAAAACGGATTGGCAATATCAAGCGGCCGGCTTTGTCACCCCGTCGCGCGGGATTTGCCGTTGATTATCTGATAGGTGTTGGATACGAGGTCGTCCACAGCCTCCTTTCCAATCTTCTTCTCTATGACCGCGAGGCCGTTCGACACGATCGGGGTCCTGTGCTTTTTCGAATGCGCGTCCGACGAGACGAAATGAAGCACGCCCAGCTTCGCGAACTCTATCGCGCAGCCCTTTGCCGCGTCCCCGAACCCGCCTGTCAGGCTCGATGCCGTAACCTGTACGAGGGCTCCCATGCCCACCAGGTCCATAATCCTCCTGGGCGCGTTCTGGAACTCGCGGTTACGCTCCGGGTGCGCGAGCACCGCTGTCTTCCCCAGTGTCTCCAGACCGAAGATGACCTCCTCGATGCCGAGCGGAAGGTTGTAAAACGGTATCTCGATGAGTATGAAATCGCTGTCGGCGAGTGTGAGCACGTCTCCGTTCGATACCACCCTGGGGAGGTCGGGGATTATTCCTATCTCCATTCCGGGATAGACCTCGAAATCGAGCCCCTCTTTTCTTATCCTGTCGTTGAATTCCTCTACCAGGCCCCTGACCGTATCGGGGGTCGGCTGCCAGTTCGTGCCCTGTATCCAGTGGGGCGTTGTGACGGCTCCCCTGATCCCGTCCCCGCTCGCGATCTTTATCATCTCGATGCTCTCTTCCCAGCTCTTGGGGCCGTCGTCTATGTTCGGCAGAAGGTGGCAGTGTATGTCGATCATCCCATAGAAGTATATATAACGAAAACGACTCGTAAACCCGGTTAATTTACAGCATTTTGGAAGTCCATTATAATAGGAGTGATTTCGGGTAAATAAATATCATTACGGGAAAAAGATAAATATGCGCATCGCGGAGATAATGAAGCGTTTCGGAAGGCAGAGGATTCTCGTCGTCGGAGACATCATGCTCGACCGGTACGTGAGGGGGACTGTCGAGAGGATATCCCCCGAAGCGCCGGTGCCTGTGCTCAAGGTTACAGAGGAAGCGTGCGCGCCGGGCGGGGCGGGCAACGTCGCGCTGAATCTGAGAACGATGGGCGCGAAGGTCGAGCTCGTCGGGAGCCTGGGCAAAGACCGGGAGGGCGACGAGATCGTCCGCTTCTTAAAAGAGAGCGGCATAGGGTCAGGGGGCGTCGTACGCGACTCAGGTAAGCCCACTACCTCGAAGACCAGGCTCATCGCCGGGAATCAGCAGATAGCGCGCATGGATATGGAAGTCGATACGCCGACGCACGAGAACGTAGGGAAGGCGCTCCTGAAATCCATAGAGCGAGCCGTCGGTGAGTTCAAGCCCAAAGGGATAATAATCTCCGACTATTCGAAGGGGGTAGTGACCGATAGTCTCGTCTCCCGCGTGATAAAGCTCGCGAAAGGGTCGGGCATATTCGTTACCGTCGACCCGAAGGGGGAGGATTACGGAAGGTACAGGGGCGCAAGCGCGATCACCCCCAACCTGAGGGAAGCCGAGCTCGCCTCGGGGCTCAAAATAACGGACGAGGATTCGCTCAGGAGCGCGGCCGGGAAAATAATGGGACAGACCGAGGCGGACTTCGTTCTCATCACGCGGGGGTCAGGCGGCATGAGCTATTTCTCGAAGCACGGGCAGTCGGGAACTGTCCCTTCTCACCCGGTCGAGGTGTTCGACGTGACGGGCGCCGGAGATACGGCCGCAAGTGTATTCACGCTGTCATTCCTCGCGTCCTACCTGCTCGAGGAATCCGTAAAGATCGCGAACGCGGCGGCGGGTATCGTGGTAAGCAGGATAGGGACAGCGAGCGTCACGCAGGCCGATCTGAAGGCATACTTCGCGAGGGAAGAGGAAGGTGAAAAGGGCAAAATACAGGGGCGCGGCGCTCTGGCGAAAACGCTTACGGGACTGAGGGCTAAGGGGAAGAAGGTCGTATTTACGAACGGCTGCTTCGACCTCTTCCACACCGGGCATCTGAAGCTCCTCCGGGAGGCGAGGAAGCTCGGGGACGCGCTCGTCGTGGCAATAAACAGCGACAGATCTGTGAGGAAGCTGAAAGGACCCGGCAGGCCTTACATAACCGAGGCCGACCGCGCCCTACTGCTCGCCGCACTCGACTGCGTCGATTACCTGTGCGCATTCGAAGAGGACACGCCGCTAGAGCTGATAAAAGAGCTGAAACCGGACGTCCTGGTGAAGGGCGGGGACTACAGGCGCGAAGAGGTGGTCGGCGGTGGATTCGTCGAGAGCCTGGGGGGGCGCGTCGTGATAATCCCCCTCGTCAAGGGCATGTCCACATCGACGCTCGCCGAGAAAATAAAGAACGGCAATAAATAGGCCCATCAAACAGCCGGCAATTCGCCCGGCACGGTAGAACGGCACCCGGAACCTACCCGCCGCTCCCGGTTCATTGACAAACCGTATTGATGTAGCGGTTGGAATTGACCCCGAATTCGGAGTTCGGCGATATGTCCTGTACCTTCCTGAAGGCTTCGCAGGCGTTCACGCTGTCGTTCAGCTTCAGATATGCAAGGCCGAGGTTATAGTAAGCTTCGTCATAGGCGGGATAACCGTCAACGGCCTGCCTGAATTCCATCACGGCCTCGCCGTACCTGCCCGTCGACATATAGAGCTTGCCCATTTCGTTGTGAGCGTAGACGAACGAGGGGTTAAGCTTGAGGGCCTGTTCGTAATTCTCCCTCGCCCTGGCCATATCCCCCTTGTTGTAATAAGCAATACCGATGTTCGTGTAGGCGTTTGCTCTCGCCTTGTATGTGGGGTCGGCCGTGACGAGGCCGCATTCGGAAATGACCTGGTCGAAATTCTTTTGTATGAGATACAATCCGCAGAGGTTGAAATGGGCCGGTGTGTAGCCGGGATCGAGACCGACCGCCTTTTTGTAGTTCTGCTCGGCCGTGGGGTAATCTTTCAGCCCCATATATATCGCGCCCTTTATGACGTAAACTTCCGGGTCCTTGTCGTTTATCTTTTCGGCCTCTTCGATCTCCTTGAGCGCCTGGGGGAAATTGCCCCTCCAGGAAGAAGAGACCGCGAGCGCCTTCTGGTTCTCGAACGTCTTCGTCTGATCGACCTCCACGTCCGATTTCTTGCTCCCGCCCCCGCAGGAGAGGAGCATTAAAATAACTATGAAAGCCGCCTGCAGGGGGTAATTCATTTCAATCGAGCCTCGAGAGCTGAAGGAAAGCACTGAACCTCTTATCGACATCGGACCTCCTCAACTGTGCTAACTTCTTCACGCTGAAATCCTCGACCGTAAACGAAGCGATAACGCTCCCGAACACGACCGCCGTCTTATACCCCACGTGGTCGGCGACGTCCTGTCCGGCTATAAAGCCCATGAATCCCCCGGCGAACGAATCCCCGGCCCCTGTAGGGTCGATTACCTCCTCGAGCGGGTAGCTCGGCGCCCAGAATATGCCCTCTTTCGAGAACATCAGCGCTCCGTACTCGCCCCTCTTCACGATGAGCACCTTGGGGCCGATCTCGAGCACCGTCCTCGCCGCGTGGGTGATCCTGGGCTCTTTCGCGAGTATCCTGGTCTCGGAATCGTTCAGCATCAGAATGTCCACGCGCTTTATGACTTCCTTCAAGGCATCGGGCTTGTTCTCTATCCAGTAGTTCATCGTGTCGCAGGCGACGACCTTAGGGCTCTTCACCTGATTGAGGACGCTCAGCTGAAGCTCGGGGTCGATGTTCGCAAGGAACACGTATTCTATGTCCCTGTACTCCTCCGGCAGGACCGGCTTGAAGTTCTCGAACACGTTCAGGTGCGTGCCCAGGGTCTCAGGGTCCCCCAGGTCGTATCCGTACTTCCCTTCCCATCTGAACGTTTCGCCGTTTTCCCTCTTCACACCGTTGAGCGCTATACCTTTGGACCTGAAGAGATCGAGGTGCTCCTCCGGGAAATCCCTGCCGACGACCGCCACGGCGCATACGTCCGTGAACATGCTCGCGGCGAGGGAGAAATACGACGCCGACCCCCCGAGTATGTTCTCCTCTTTACCGAAGGGAGTCTCCACACTATCGAGAGCGATTGATCCGACTACAAGGAGCTTCATTGTACGTACCTCTTTATGAGTATTCCGAGTCTCTCTTTGACCTCGGGCGATATGGAGTCACGGGAAGTGATGATAGCGTTCTCTAACGACCTATGGCAGGCGCAGTCCCTCGTCTCGCTGATCTCGGGCAGAGCCTTTATGATTACCTTTCTGGCAAGAGCGACGTTGCTCATGAGCGTCTCTATTACGTCATCCACGGTGACGTTGCCGTGATGCTCGTGCCAGCAGTCATAGTCCGTCGATAATGCGAGTGTAGAATAGCAAATCTCCGCTTCGCGCGCAAGCTTCGCCTCCGGCATATTGGTCATCCCTATGACGTCGACGCCCCACTTCCTGTATATATTGCTCTCGGCGCGGGACGAGAACTGGGGGCCCTCCATGCATATGTAGGTCGCGTCCTTATGCACCGTGGCCCCGGCCGACAGCGCCGCTTTGTAGAGGGCGCCGGACAGCGACGGGCACACCGGGTCGGCCATGGACACGTGGGCCGCTATACCGTCACCGAAGAACGTGGAGACCCTCGACTTCGTATGGTCGTAGAACTGGGACGGGATGACTATGTGTCCGGGCGCAATTTCCTCCCTCATGCTCCCGACCGCGCTCACCGAGATTATCCATTCGGCCCCGAGCATCTTCATCGCGAATATGTTCGCGCGGTAGTTTATCTCGGACGGCATCAGCTTGTGCCCCTTCCCGTGCCTGGGCAGGAATATGAGCCTGGTATCGCCGAGCTCCCCCACCGAAGGGTCGTCCGATGGCTTGCCCCACGGCGTATCCACGCTGACGGGTTCGACCCCGGTGATCCCTTCGAGAGCGTATAGCCCGCTCCCTCCGATAATTCCCACTGTTTTCATGTTCGCCTCTGTATCAGTTTTAATTCCGGACTCGCCCCGCGCGGATGCCGCACCCGCCGGGCCGCTCAATTGGACGGCATGTCGAGCCTCACACCCATGCCCGCCCCTTTCGCGACCTTATACACGTGCGCCGCGACGGCGATATCCTCCACGGCTATGCCGAGCGATTTGAAGAGCGTTATGTCATCCTCATTCGTCCTGCCCTTCGACTTCCCCGCGACCACGTCCCCGAGCTCCCCTATGCGGGACCACCTGAGGGTCCCTTTTTCGATTAACGGCAGGAACTCACCGGCTTCGATCTTCGTCTGCTCGAGCGATTCCACGACGATAACGTCAGCCGCCCTTACGGCCCTCTCGTCGAGCTCCCTCTTGAATAGGAAATTCCCGCCTATCGCGTTTATATGCGTGCCTTTCGCGAGCCATTCTCCCTTGAACACCGGTTCGAACGACGAGGTCGAGGTGATAATGCAGTCGGCGTCCCTCGCCGCTTCTTCCGCCGATGCGACCGGGGTTACGGTAATCCGCATCTGCTTTTCCATTTCCCTCGAGAACGATTCCCTGCCGGCCGCGTTCCGGCTGTAGACGCTTATCTTCTTCACGTGCCTGACTGCGGCCGCCGCGAGCAGCTGTCCCCTCGCCTGCCATCCCGCCCCGTAAATTCCGATCCGGCTCATGTCCTCCCTGGCCATGTACTTGGTCGCCACGCCGGACACGGCCCCCGTCCTCATCATTCCCATATAGTTCCCGTCCATTATAGACAAGAGCTCCCCCGTCTCGATATCGTGGAGGAACACCCTGAACTTTATTTCGGCTTTGGACGATGTATAAGCCTTATAGCCCATTACGCCCAGATGGGGGAGCGCCCCCGCAAGGTAATGGAGCATGCTCACATCCGTCCTTACCCTCTGCCTGGGCTGGTTTATGACGTTTCCCTGCCCCTGCTGCCTGAACGTTTCCTCAAGCACCTTTATGGTGTCCGACATGGTGAGGATCTGCCTGACGTCGTCCTCACTCAGGAATAAAACCATCTTGCCCTCCGTTACCGAATCCCGCCTGCATGGGCCGGGCCGCCTCTCTTGCACAGGATTTTAACATTTAAGCGTCTGAGTTTAAAGGAAGACTGGGGAGTTATGCGAGACGCGCGCAAATAAGCGCAGACGGGCGGTGAATACCATAGAGTTTACAATTATCGGCTCATCATGTTCAATTGTAGACTATCGATCCAGGAGCAACGAATGAGCAGCCGAAGCAGAGACCGGACGAGACACGAACCCGGGAATACGCCCCATTCCGTAACCTTCACCGAGGCTTTCCGGGTCTGGGTCAAGGTCGCCGTTCACAGCTTCGGCGGGCCCGCCGGACAGATTGCCGTGATGCACCGCATACTGGTCGAGGAAAAGAGGTGGATAAGCGAAAGCAGGTTCCTCCACGCACTCAACTACTGCATGCTCCTGCCCGGCCCCGAGGCGCAGCAGCTCGCCACCTACATCGGATGGCTCCTTCACAAGACCCGCGGCGGGTTAGTCGCAGGGGGCCTCTTTGTCCTCCCCGGATTCATTTCCATTCTGATACTGAGCGTGCTCTACGCTCTTTATCAGGAGACGTCTTTCGTCGAGGCGCTTTTCTTCGGTCTCAAGCCCGCCGTAATGGCCGTCGTAGTCGAGGCCGTGATACGCATCGGGAAACGTGCGCTTAAGAATAACGTGATGGTCGCGCTTGCGGGATTAGCCTTCGTCGCAATATTTTTCTTCAATATGCCTTTCCCCCTGATCGTGCTGTCCGCGGGATTAATAGGATTCATAGGCGGGAAGCTCCGCGGGGATATATTCTACGATATCAGGGGACACGGGTCTCAGAGCGGAGGACAAACAGACGATCAGGGCGGTTTCGTAATAACCGACGGTGTAGCAAGCCACACGCAGCCGTCAATAATGCGTGCCCTGAAGGTAATAACCGTATGGCTGCCGCTATGGCTGGGCCCACTCGCAGCTCTCATAGCCTTTCTGGGCATGGAGAGCGTGTTCGTGAAAGAGGGGATTTTCTTCAGCAAGGCCGCCGTCGTAACATTCGGCGGCGCATACGCCGTGCTCGCCTACATAGCACAGGAAGCTGTGAATACGTACGGCTGGCTAAAGCCCGGGGAGATGCTGGACGGCCTCGGGATGGCGGAAACCACTCCCGGCCCTTTGATCATGGTGCTACAGTTCGTAGGGTTCATGGGCGCCTACCGTAACCCGGGCACGCTCGACCCTGTAATTGCCGGGGTCCTGGGATCCATAATAACTACATGGGTTACATTCGTCCCCTGCTTTCTATGGATATTCCTGGGCGCTCCCTATATTGAATATTTAAGGGGAAGGAAGTCGCTCAGCTGCGCGCTTTCGGCGATCACGGCCGCCGTAGTGGGGGTTATTTTAAACCTCGCTGTATGGTTTTCTTTGCACACGCTCTTCGGTCGCGTCGAAGAAGTAAACGTCACAGGGCTCAGGCTCCTCGTCCCGGATTTAAAAACTATAGACGTTGTTTCGACGCTGATTGCGATCGGGGCATTCGTGCTCTTGTTCCGTCTTAAATTCGGAATGCTGAGGACCCTTGCGCTGTGCGCCGCCGCCGGGCTTCTCTACCACTTTCTATTCAGAATCTGATCAAAAATTTCCGGGAAAGATTTTGATCACAGCTTCAGACAAGTGAGGCACATCGCTCTTGAGCATATGGTTTACTTCTCTTACGATTTCCTCGCCATCCGCCAGAGAGAGTGTCGGTTTAACTGTGATTTTGAGTTGAGTGTGAAGTCCATGACCTATCCATCTGGCTTTTACATCGGAGACTTCCGCGACTCCTTCAACGTTAATTGCTGTTTTTTCAATCTCGTCTATGATCGCCGGGTCTACTCCGTCCAGTATACGAATGAATATCTGTTTTCCGGCCTGCCAAACAATAACGAGTATCGCCGTGGTTATAACCAGTCCTATAATCGGATCGGCCAGGGGGTATCCGAGCCATACGCCCAGAGCACCGAACAATACTGCGAGGCTGGTCCATCCGTCTACACGCGCATGGTATCCGTCCGCAATGAGGGCCGCGCTCCCGATCTCTTTACCCACTTTAATTCTAAAAATCGCTACAGCCTCGTTGCCGAGAAAACCGATTACGGAAGCGGCGATCACAGCGGACAAATGTCCAATTTTTTGAGGGTGGAGGAGTCGGGAAATCGACTCATAACCCGCGACCAGAGCGCTGAATAAAATAATCAGCACGATAATTATTCCTGCAAGGTCTTCGACGCGTCCATAGCCGTATGTAAACCTTTTGCTCGGTTTCCATTTGGCTAACATGAAGGCGATTCCCAGCGGTATCGCCGTTGCCGCATCTCCGAAGTTATGTATGGTGTCGGCGAGCAAAGCTATACTGCCTGACAGTATCACGACGAAGGCCTGGAGGAGAGCGGTGGTCATAAGACCCGCGAAAGACCATTTAACGGCCCGGATCCCTTTTTCCGAATCCAGGACGGAGTAATCGATCATATCGTGAGAATGACCGCCAATACCTTCATGATGATGGCCATGGGGATGGTCGTGGTGGTGATGATGGTTTTTGCCGCGTTCTTTCATTGGATTCCCGCAGAGTTGGCAGTCGTTTTTCCCGGCTGACGCACGATAGACAGCTTTTCTATTTTAAGTATGTTCTGATCAGCTCTATCAAGACCCTGGTCGCCTTCAACCGATCGGAATTGATAGCGGTATCGGGATCGAGTACATGGAGGTTGATATGGCCCTCGAGAACCTCCGACATGAGACCGTTTATAGCGCCGCGGCACGCCGCAATATCCTGAAGGATCGACGAGCAATCCTTTTCTTCATCGAGTGCTTTCTCGATCCCTTCGATCTGCCCGCGGATTCTCCTCCTCACGCGGTTGATCAGCCTTTTTTTATCCGTAATTGTATGGGACACCGATAACACTCCTATATTCCATTAGCTGCAATAATACTATACAGGGGTATAGTATTATTGCAAATTGCCGACGCTTAACATATAGCGTTTCAGGAAAGGACTTTCGATTCACTTATGCGTTAGTGTCGTACGGACTCGACCGCCAATATCACCCTCGACTGCCCTCCGAAGGGGAGTTTGAATTCGCTCCGCTCGGCGAGCCTGAATCCCTTCTTCATGCGAGCTTCCGCCGCCTCCAATTCGTTCCCTCCCCTCTGCCCCCTCATGAGAATTATCCTGCCCCCGGGCGCCAGGTAAGGCTCGCTCAGGCGCAGTATATCGGGGATGGGCCCTACGGCCCTCGTGACCACCCTGTCGAAGCCCCGCCTTTCGATACCGTTCCCCTCGTCCTCCGCCCTGCCCCACACAGCTGCTATACCCCCGAGTCCGAGCGTGCGTATGACCCCCCGCATGAACGTTACCTTCTTGTGAGCCGAATCGAGAAGCGTGACGTCAACCGACGGGGAGACTATTTTTATCGGGATACCCGGGAACCCCGCGCCCGAGCCTATGTCGAGGAGACGCGAACCCGCAGGCACGAAACGGGCGGCGGATATCGAGTCGAGGAAGTGGCCGATTACTATGTCGCTGTCTTCTCTCAGGCTCGTGAGGTTTATTTTCCTGTTCCACACCTTGAGCTCGGATAAGTAGCGCATGAAAAGCCCGGCCATCGAAGGAGAGAGCCCGACGCCCAGCCTGAGGGCGCCCTCGTATAGGAGCTCCCCGGGATTCACCCCGCCCTCCGTATGAGCATCGGATGGTCGACGGTGATGCTGGGAGTGCCTTTATACATCTTCACCCTCCCGGTGACCTCGACCGTCTTACCCTTGTAGTAAGAGGCGGGGTCGATACCGAAAAACCGGAAGTTTTCGAGGTCGTCCGGGAATATGACTACGTCTACTTTACCGTCGATCGAGAGGACCAGAGCCTTATCCGATTTCCTCACGCGGGTTATCTCACCCCTTACCACCACGCGCTTTCCCTCGTACAGACGGACGTTATCTAAATGTACGACGAACACGCCGTTCCCGGCGGGGACTTTTATCGAGTCGAGGGCTCCCCACATCCCCCTTCTCTCTTTCATGGCCTCTTCCGCGGCGCTCGTATACTCCGCCCTGTGCTCCCTGTTGGGATCGATGAATAGCGGCGTCGCGAGCCCCTGCCTGAGGAGCTCCTCGTTAACGGAGACACCGTCTACATATACGTACGCGAGGAGCCTCCCGTAGACGTCGTATTTCTCGCTGTCGAACTCGAGACTGACCCTCTTCCCCCCGACGAGCTTCCTGTTAAGCTCCCTCGCCTCAGCCGAAAAGGGGTCCCCGGGGGAGTCCTGACGCGCGGTCTCGGGCGTGTCTATTCCCAGGTACCGAACAATCGTCCCCTTTCCGTCGTCGATCGCTATCGTGTCACCGTCGATGACTTCGACGACCTGGAACGTTCCTTCGGTATCCTTCTTCCCCGCGTATGTATTGTATAGATAGAACCCGACGGCGAGCGCAATAAAAACGAGCACGACGACTGGGTCTTTTCCCGGCTTCAACCGTCATTTCTCCTTAAAGTGCCGCTATACGGTTAAATCGATGTTGTCAGATTCTGTATTTGAATTCCCGGATGCCTTCTTCTTAAACGCCTTCCTGCCGAACGTGAGGAACCCCGTATGGCTAACCATGCGGTCCATGGGCCTCGTCTTCCCCGTGCTCACGCGTATGTTCCTGACGAGCACCTCCACCGTCTCGAGGAATACGAACCCCTCTTCCGCCAAGACCTCGACGCAGCGCTCCACCTGATTATACGTCGGCGACAGGCTCGCTATCCTCCCCCCGCCCCTGAGAGAGCGCGCGGCGGACGCTATGCCGTCCCAGGGCGACGGAAGGTCGAGCACCACGGCGTCCACGCCCTCTTCGTCGAAGCCTTCCTGCGCCTCCCGCAGCTTGAATTCGGCGAACTCCCCGAACCCCGCGTTCTCTACGTTCTTCCTCGCGTTCTCCATGAACTTCTCGCTCCTGTCGTATGCAAACACCTTCCCGGTGGGCGCCACGGCGTTTGCGAGCGCTATGGTGAGTGATCCCGAGCCCGAGCCGCACTCTATAACCCTCATGCCCGGGCCGAGACCCGTCTTGAGCACTATGAGCGCAGCGTCCTTCGGATAAATGATCTGCGTGAACCTCTTCACCTTCATCATCCTGTCCTCGATCGTGGGTTCGAGGAGAACGTACGCGTGGAGCAGGTTGGTCTCGATGGTGCTCCCGTATTCGAGCCCTATCGCTTTCCCGAGATCTATATCGCCCAGATGAGTGCCCATGCGCTTCCCGTCGGCTACTGTAACGAGGTAGGTTTTTTCGTCGGGGGACATTACGAGTACGGAGTCTCCGCTCTTTATGACCATTAACACGCTAGACTAATTAATAATGTCCGTATTTTCAAGAATCCCCGCCCCGCTCGAAGAACGTATAGAGCAGGAACCCCGTGAATACGAGGCATCCGGCGGCGAAGTACATCCCTTCGTATCCGTAGTCCCTCGCGATCACACCGAACGGGAAGGCGAGGAAATTTATGCCCATGCTGTAGCTCGCGTTGAACGCGCCTATCGCCTTCCCCCTCTCGTCCTCTCCCGCCTTGTCTATCATGAGCGCGCTCAGCGTCGGATAGAGCGAGCCGTATCCGAAGCTGAATATGAATGAAATGAGGACGGCCGTGAGCGCGGAGTCCGCGAAGTACATGGACGCGAGAGACACCGAGACTATCAGCAGCGCGGGGGAAGCGACCGCCTTCCTCCCCCACGTGTCCGAGAGCCTGCCCCCGAATATCCTGATCGCGGTCACGGTTATCGTATATGTGAGAAAGAAGTAATAGGCCTGGAGCCCCTTCGATCTAAAAAATGTAGCGATGAAATTAAGCACTGCGCCGAGCCCCCCGGCCAGGACGAGGTTGGAGAGGAGCACGAGCGCATATTTCCGCGACGATATCAGGCGGAAGAACCCGAACCCGTAGGGGTCTCTAGACGGCGTGAAGCTCCCGTCCTTCATGAATACCGCCAGAGCAAACGATACGAGGCTGAAGAATGACGAGTAGAGGAAGAAGTTGTGGTACCCGGCGAGCTCGATGATGAATTCCCCGAGTGAAGGGCCTATCGCGTAGGCGGCGATAGTGAACGCGCTGAATATGCCGAGACCCTGCGCCCTCCGGACGGACGGGACGTAATCGGCTACGAACGTGCCCGCGGCCGTGAAGGAGAACGCGAAAGAGACACCCTGCACGAGGCGGATGAGATAAATATATGGAGACAGCTCCGCGACGAAGATGTACGAAAGCGACGCCAGGAACATGAGCCCGTAGCCCAGCAGCATGAACCGCCGCCTGCCGTATTTATCCACCAGGAACGTGACGAAAGGGATCGCGCCCAGCGACGTTATGCCGAACGACCCCATGATATAGCCTATTTGGGCGTCGTCCCCGCCGAGGCTCTTTATGTATAAGGGAAGGAGAAAAAAGGACGAGAAATTACAGTAAAAAAAGAAATTGGACGCCGTCGCTAATGCGAAATTCCTGAATTCTGGCTTCGTGAATCCGGATATCATGTCAGTTTCTTGAAATCGCCGCCGAAACTGCTTAGATTTGACTTGTAAATATTAAAGGATCGAGGGATGATATGATACACTCTATCTTTGACAATGTATAATGTCGTGATATAGTTTAGCGCTTCAAAAACCGAGCCGTTAGCTCAGCTTGGTAGAGCAACTGACTTTTAATCAGTGGGTCACAGGTTCGAATCCTGTACGGCTCACACTCGGTTACGTCCCCGTCGTCTAG
>JBGSVA010000102.1:0-42602 GCA_041753155.1 Thermodesulfobacteriota bacterium
CCGACCGCGAGCTTGGCCGCGATCTTCGCTATGGGGAAACCCGTGGCTTTCGATGCGAGCGCAGAGCTCCTGGAGACCCTCGGGTTCATCTCTATAACCACCATGCGCCCGTCGTCAGGGTTGAGCCCGAACTGAATATTGGAGCCCCCCGTGTCGACGCCTATCTCCCTTATTATCGCGATCGACGCATCGCGCATCCTCTGGTATTCCTTATCCGTGAGCGTCTGGGCGGGCGCTACGGTTATGCTGTCCCCGGTATGTACGCCCATCGGGTCGAAGTTCTCGATCGAGCATATTATCACCACGTTATCCATAACGTCGCGCATGACTTCGAGCTCGTACTCCTTCCATCCGAGGACCGATTCCTCTATCAGAATCTCGCTCACCGGGCTCAGGTCGAGTCCCGACTTGGCGAACTCCTCGAATTCCTCTACGTTGTACGCAACGCTCCCGCCGGAGCCCCCGAGGGTGAAGGACGGGCGGATTATCACGGGGAACCCGAGCTCTTGAATGACATTCCAGGCCTCCGGCATCGAATGAGCGACGCCGCTCCTCGGGACTTCGAGCCCTATTTTCAGCATGGCCTCTTTGAAGAGCTCCCTGTTCTCGGCCTTTTTGATCGCAGGCAGCCTGGCCCCGATCAGCTCCACTCCGTACTTGTCGAGCACGCCCGACTCGGCCAGGTCTACGGCGATATTGAGAGCGGTCTGACCCCCCAATGTCGGGAGCAGGGCGTCTGGCCTCTCTTTCTCTATTATCTTTTCGACTATCGCGGGCACGAGAGGCTCTATGTAAGTCCTGTCGGCGAACGCGGGGTCGGTCATTATGGTGGCCGGGTTCGAGTTCACGAGCACGATCCTGAAGCCCTCTTCTTTTAGAGCTTTACAAGCCTGGGTGCCCGAATAGTCGAACTCGCAGGCCTGCCCTATGACTATCGGACCCGACCCTACCAGCAGTATGGTTTTTATGTCTTTCCGTTTAGGCATCTTAGCAAATAGGAATAAGAGTTAATATCTGATTAAACGAGAACATCGGGAGATACGAGTAACGCCTGAGCCCCCGACCATGAAGCACTTGAT
Organism: Thermodesulfobacteriota bacterium; assembly: GCA_041753155.1. Taxonomy (GTDB): domain Bacteria; phylum Desulfobacterota_D; class UBA1144; order Nemesobacterales; family UBA2774; genus 2-12-FULL-53-21. Next base: position 1,080 of record JBGSVA010000102.1, read on the forward strand.
TTATACCTGTGAATTTAGAATCTAGCAAATAGGACAGTTCTCGGATAATAAGATAAAAGCCAATAATAACCGGGCGCTAAAACCCGTGCCCGGCAGGAAAACAAATGAAGTTTAATTAGTTATAGACAATGAGCGGCGGGAAGAATAAACCGGGCCGGTCTAAGGGGTCGTCTCCGACTCGATCTTCCTTTGCTCGTCCCTCTTCCTGAGCTCGGTCATTACGTGGAACATGCGCTGGACCGAGGTGTATGATGAAAAGACGAGCATTAATATCAGCGCGAGCTTGAGCAGATAATCGTCCGGTCCGAAGCCGAACGCCCCGGCAATGATGTTGCCCAGGAAATTAAAGACCGAAAGCACCCCCAGGTAAACGACCCTCTCCGCCCTCTGCATGACGCCGACTTCGCATTTCACGCCGAGACCTTCCGCCCTCGCGCGCGTATAGCTCACCATCGTGGTGGAGACGAGTATTAGGAAAACGACATATGAAAAAATTGAGTCCCGGAAGAAACTGAGGAGACCGAGATAGATGAATGCTTCAGAGAATCTGTCGAGACAGGAATCGAAGAAAGCCCCGTGCTCGCTGCTTAGACCCTGAGCCCTCGCGACGCGCCCGTCGAATATATCGAACGTCGATCCGGCAAGCACAAGGACCCCGCCCGCGAAAATCCATCCGTAGTGATAGGATATCCCCGTAATAACCGCGACTACGAGCGTGGATACCGTAAGGACATTGGGATGGACCCTGATCTTGAGCAGATAGTCCTCGATGGGAAGCATGAGCAGGAGCCACCATGTCTTTATGCCGCTTCCGACCAGCATCGTGGACTCAGGCCTTTTTTTGTTTTTAGACCTTTCCGTTATCTCTTCAGGGTGGGTCATCATACTCCGTTCCATAAATAAATGATACGACTATTTCGGGAATAACAATATCCGTTTTGGCTTTTTCAAGCAAGGAGGACCGATGTTAGAAGTGGATATCCCATGTCAGGCCTTCGAATGTCCGGGATCAATCGTCCTCGGCGACGTAAACGGTTTTTATACTTCGCTCTTTTCTTTTTAAGTTTTCTCCGAACGAGGCCGCCTCCTTCCTCGTTCCGAACCGGCCCACCCTGACCCTGTACCACGTGCCCTTTCCCGGAAGCTCGGCCTCGGCCACGAAAGCCTGATAACCCTTTCGCGTGAGCCTGTCGGCCAGTTCCCGGGCATCCCCCTTTTCCCTGTAGGACGCCACCTGTACCGTAAATTTTCCGCCGGGTACAGGGCCGGCAGGACTCCGCACCCCCGGATCAATTACGGCGTCCGGGAGACCGTCGTCAGACGAACCGCCTGTGAACGAGGCCAGGAGCTGGCCTTCGAGCACGGCCGCCGTCGAGCCGCTCGGAACGACGCCGTGGGCGCTTTCAACACCATTTCCGGGAGCGGGGAGGGTTGGAGATTCTTCTACCGCGACTTTTTCCGGCCCTATTTCGATCGTGGATTCTTCCAGATATTCGCCGGTCCTCGCAGGCGGGGTGCTTTCCTGCTCCGCGACCCGGGTATCCGCTTCAGATGAAGCGGGAGCTGCGTTTATCGAGCCCTCGAGAGAGACCCGGGATTCCAACTGGCTTGCGAGTATTACCCTGATCTCTTCATCGCTCCGGCCCGGGACCGGGGCCAGAGCCTGCGGCTGCGCCTCGGCAAGGGGCAGATTTTCCTCCGCTTTAATGCTCCTGAACTCGAGAGACTGAGTGGCGGGAGGGAGCTCCCTTTTCTTAATTCCAGTCTCGGCCGAAGCCGCCTGACCTCTCGGGGGAGCCGTACCGGTAGCGCTCCCGACAGGGACCGCGTCCCCTTCCCCTATCTTCAAGACCTGAAGGCAGGTGAAAGGCCGCCTTACCTCCACATTCCGCTCGACGAGCACAACCTCCACAGATCCAATTACATCCGAGGGGCTCTCAAAGACGAGCTTCCTCGGGGACTCGGCGATGACGTTCGCCTTTTTACTCCCGATCTTAAAATCGGTCGTCGCGAAGTCCCCGTCGAAGGGACCTTTTATTTCAACAGTCCTTCCCGCCTGACCTACTAGCGGGCACTGGTAATCATAGGGTGTCGGCGGCTCCTCAATCCCGTGCCCGGAAGAAGACAGGCTTATCGGCACCGAAGCGCTGTCGATTGTTTTCATCGAGGCGTCTCTCAGGGTGAACTTCATGTCTGTACCGGCCGCGTTCCTCGGGACGGTAAGTTTTATAGATTTCTGACCGGCGGGGACCTTAAAAAAGCTCGTTTCGATTATGTAGCCGCTCAGTATCCCGAGGTTGCTATCCATAACCTCACGAGTGACCCCTCCGGGGTAAAGCGCAATCGACGCCGAAACGGTGTCGCCGGCTGATATGTCGTCGGGCAGGAATACCTTTATTAGCCCCGCCTTAGTTTTAAATTCGACTATATGCACGCCCTTCGCCGCATTGTCAGAAAATGATGGAGCGGCATGGCCGAGGATAAGATAAACGAGCAGGGGAACGAAAAGCATTATGAATCGAAGAACTTGATCTCCTGTCATCGTGACCTTTATTCCGAACAGGGACGTGTTCATAGCGGTGTTAGTTATTAACCGTGATAAAAACCAATTTCACGCTCGGCTCCGATTTTTTGAGCGATTCGCCGTATGCTTTGGCGGCTTCGATATTGCCGAAGGTCCCTACCCTGACCCTGTACCAATTCTTATTATCAGGCGACTTCATGGATTTTATAAATACCGGGTACCCCTTCGACTGGAGGGCGCTCGCAAGGCTGTTCGCCTGCTTCTGATCCTGAAAAGACCCTATCTGGACGGTATATACCCCGTCCGGATCGACCCGGGGTAAAGTCGATTTGGCGGTCTCCGTTTCTTTCTGTACATCATTCTTTTTCTCAGGTCGTTTTTGTTCCAGCTCGCGTTCTATTTCACGGGTGATCTCGGCCAGCCGTTCGTCGGGCTTCACCGGAACGGCCGTATCGGTCCTTTCGGGGGCTGTCGTCTTAATCGCCTCTTTCACGGCGCTCTTCATTTCATCTTCCTTCTTTTCAACTTCCTTCTTTTCATCTTCAGCGGCGGGAGCGACAGGGGGCGGGCTCTCTATCACTGCTTCATCAACGCCCGGAGAAGGGCTCCCGGATATTTGCTCGGCCTCTTTCTCAGGGTCTTCCTCGACCGGGGCTAGAGAAGGCTCGTGCGGCGCTTCGTCGAACCTTTTAGTTATCTTGAGCTCCTGCTGGCTGAGCCTTTTGCCAACGAACACGCCGAGACCGAAAACGACCACGAACAGCACGGTAAAAGCGAACAGGAACGAAAATACTCTGCCGCCTCCCGAAGAACTATCCCTCCGCATATATCACATCCTCTCAGGCGCTGATATGCCCAGCAGCTTCAGCCCGTTGCTGAGGACAATCTTCACGCACTTCACGAGATGGAGCCTTGCTCCGCTCACCGCATGGTCGTCTACGACGATCCTGGATTTATTATAGTAGGTATGGAAGTCGGAGGCTACCTCCAGGAGGTAATAAGCGATCTTGTGCGGTGCGAGCGACTCGGCCGAATCCTCCACTATATCGGGGTAGAGGAGCAGCTTCTTGACGAGATCCACCTCTTCGGGCTGCGAAAGCAGGGCAAGCGCGGACGGAGATTCCTCTTTGCCCTCTTCTTCCGCTTTCCTGAACAGGCTGCTGATACGCGCATAAGCATACTGTATGTAATATACGGGGTTCTCGCTCGATTCTTTCCTGGCCAGGTCGAGGTCGAAGTCGAGGTGGCTCTCGGAGCTCCGCATGAGGAGGAAGAAACGCATGACGTCGGCTCCGACTTCGCTCACCACATCGCGCATAGTGACATAGCTCCCAGCCCTCTTCGACATCGAAACCTCTTCGCCTTTCCTCATGAGACGGACGAACTGGATGAGGACGACGTTTAATCTCGAATCGTCGTACCCGAGAGCGCTCAACGCGGCTTTCAACCTGGAGATATGACCGTGATGGTCAGCCCCCCAGACGTTGACGAGTCTTTCAAAGCCCCTCTCAAGCTTGTCGGCATGGTACGCTATGTCGGAGAGGAAGTATGTGGGGCTTCCGTCGCTCTTCACCAGCACCCAGTCCTGCGTATCCCCGTATCTGGTCCCGGCGAACCAGAGTGCGCCGTCCTTTTCCTCGAGCGCCCCTTTGTCAGCAAGGCGCGCTTTAATTTCTTCGAGCTTTCCTTTTACGACATTGTCTTCAGTGGATAAACGTAGATTATCTCTTTCGCTGTACCACACATCGAAATGTATGCCTATGTCCCCGAGGTCTTTCCCTATGAAACCGAGCAGCTTCTCCCGCGCGAATTCTCTCGAGAACGCCAGGGCTTCGTGCCTCTCTCCCCCGAGCAGGGAATCGCCTTTGAGCCCCTTGATCTCAGCCGCTATCTCCTTTACATATTCGCCCTTGTATCCGTCTTCGGGTATTAGCGCAATCTCTCCGAAGAGCTCCCTGTATCTCGCGAATACGGATTCTCCGAGGAGCTCCATCTGTCTTCCCGCATCGTTTATATAGAATTCCCGTGTGACCTTGTAGCCCGACGCCGAGAGGATGTTCGCCACCGTATCACCAACGACCGCGTTCCTCGCGTGTCCCATGTGGAGGTAACCGGTGGGGTTCGCGCTGACGAATTCGATCAGGACGCTGAGGCCATTGCCGACGTTTGAAGCCCCGAATTTCTCACCGAGCCTCGTAATCTCCTCGAGCTTGTTGACTATGGCTTCTTCCCTGACGAAGAAGTTTATGAAGCCTGCCCCCGCGATCTCGATTTTTCTGAAGAGTGTGTCTTTTTCGCCGGGCAGGTTCTCGATAATGAGCTCCGCTACCTGCCGCGGGCTCTTACCCATTTTTTTGGCGAGAATCATGGCCGTGTTTATCGAAAAATCGCCGAATTCCTTCCGTTTCGGGATGCCGACCTCGACCTCGACGGGGAGGTCGGTCAGTTTGATTTTCCTGCCTATGCTCTCGACCGACTGTAAAACTACTCTCTCTATATCTTCTTTCATATCGTTACGGGGAAATTACACCATATATCGCGGGGAGTTACAAGAATACCCCGTATGCCTGAGGGCGCGACCGGATAAAAGACCGCGGCGGTTAGAACGGGGGGAGCGACTCGTCCGGGGACAGATGGGAGACGTCGTTAAGCTGCCTTACCTCTATGTTCCCGTTCACTGAAACGATCAAATTCTTCGAGGCGGCCCGGAGGTTGAAATTGCGGAAGCCCCTGAGACCGACCCCGGTTATCTTGCAGAGGAGGGCCGTGATCGTAAGGTTATGGCTGACGGCGACCACGGTTTCACCCGCGTGGAGCCTGTTAAGTTTTTCAAATACGTTCCACGCCCTTTGCTCCACCTGAAGGAGCGATTCCCCTCCGGGGAGCAGTAGGGTCTCGGGACTCTCACGCCATTCCTTCAACACGTCCGCGTACCTGTCCCTGATCTCTTCGAAGAGGAGTCCTTCGAGGTCCCCCTGATCCATTTCCCGGAGGTCCTTGTCTATATTGACATCGAGGTCGTGATGTGAGGCTATCTGCTTTGCCGTGCGCAGAGCCCTCAGGAGGTCGCTCGAATATACGGCCCTGATATCGGCGTCTCTTAACGAGTGAGCGAGCTCCTCTATTTGCCTCCTCCCGGTGTCGTTGAGGTCTATATCCGCAACACCCTGGCACCTGCCGGTCCTGTTCCACTCGGTCTCGCCATGACGTATGAGAATAAGGTTCAATATTAGGCTCCAAAATCGAATCTATATCAAATTATGCGACTTGAACAGCTATCCTGCCTCTCAGTAGAGCCTGTTTGTAATCGGCACGAGCACCCCGCTTGTCTTCGCCTCTTCGGCGAACTCGGAAGGAGGCGGAGGAAGCGGAGCGGATTTATATATCGCGCTCACGCTATATTCGTCAAACGCCGGGTTGCCCGAGGACTGGTTCACCCTCACGTCGAACACTCTTCCGCTCTGGTCAACCTTGAATAATATCATAGTCGTAAGACTGCCGTCCGTCGGCACGCCGGGCGGAATCCTCCAGTTCCTGCTTATCCTCTGATGGACTTTATCCGTATATAACTGGAGCAAGACCGGGTTCACGGAAGACCCGCTGCCTGAGCCCTCCATACTTCGGGACGACCCCTCCGACGGCTCGCCCGGGCCTGACTCCGATTCCCCCGGCAGCTCCCCGGAATCGGCCATCGCGAGCCTCTGCTCCTCTCCCATCTCCTCCACGGGCTCTGAGCTCTCCCCGGACCCGCTCTTTAACTCCTCCAGGACCTTCTGTCTCTTGATGTCCTGAAGGACCTTGTTCTTTTCGCTCTCAAGGTTCTTTTTGCTGCTGGCCGTGGTTTCCTTCGTTTCCGCTTTCGGCTTTTCCGTCGGTTTGGGCTTTTCCGCTACTTCTTTCTTCTCTTCTTTTTTCGGCTCTTCCTTCTTAACTTCCTTCTTTACTTCTTTCTCTTTCTCCGTCTCAAGGGGTATGACTTCCTTCTTCTCGGGCTCCTCTTTCACGACCTCTTTGGGTTTATCTTCCTTTACCGGCTCCTCTTTGGGCTCTTCCTTTTTTACCTCTTCCTTCTCGGGCTCCTTAGGGGGTTCCTTTTTCTCGGGTTCGGGGGGCGGAGCTTTGACCTCCTCCTTCTTTTCGACTTCGGGAGGCTCCTCCTTGACGGGCTCCGGCTTCTTGGGCCCCTGCGGCGGCGCCTTCGGACGGGACGGCTGACTCGAATCCTGTCCGCCCCCGGGTCCGATGCCTGAGAGCGATACCTGTATCGGCCCGCTCGAGCTCGAATGGTTGGATGTGCCGCTGAACCCCCAGAACAGCACAAGGATCAGCACGGCCGCGTGGAGAGCGACCGAAAAAAATATTCCCCAAAAAGACGTGCCGCTCGATGTATCCTTATCTTCCGGTTTCATTTCCCCTCTCACCTCTGGTCATTCCTTCGGAACAGGCTCCGTGATGAGCCCGATCTTCTGTACCCCCGCATTTCTTATCTCCGACATGACCTCGATAACCGTGCCGTAAGGGACGCTCGAATCGGCTCTCAGGAACACGTCCTCGTCCGTTAAATTTTTACCCCTCTCGGCCATGAGCTTTCTTATTTCTATCCTGAGCTGGTCGAGCGAATACCGCTCTTTTTCGATGAATATCTCCCCGGTCCCGTTGAGCGTAACGACGACCTTCCTCTCACGGTCGAGCGACGGCATGGGGCGGGACTCGGTCTTCGGGAGGTTCACGTCCACCCCCTGATAGAGTATAGGGGTCGTGACCATGAAGATGACCAGGAGAACGAGCATCACGTCCACAAAAGGCGTGACGTTTATCTCCGACATCACGGAGCGTCCGTTATTCTTACCGGTCTGCATTCCCATTTTTCTTATACCTTCTTGATGTATCTGTCCACGATGTTGAGGAATTCCGAGGAAAAGTTTTCCATTTCTATGTCTATCCTCTTCACCCTGCTGATGAAGAAGTTATATGCGATAACCGCCGGGATAGCGGCCGCGAGGCCTATAGCTGTGGCGACGAGGGCCTCGGCGATACCCGGTGCAACGGCCTGGAGCGTGGGCACGCCCTGGCTCCCCGCGAGGCCGATGAACGAGGTCATTATCCCCCAGACCGTGCCGAAGAGGCCGATAAAGGGTGCCGCGCTCCCTGTGGTCGCGAGAAATATAAGCGAGCGTTCGAGCTTGGCGGTCTCGGACGCCATAGTCCTTTTGAGCGCCCTTTCGACGAGCTCGACCACACCGAGCTCGTTCACAATCACTTCCGTATTCGTCTTCGATTCGGCGCTCTGTGATGCGCCGCTCGCCCTTCTCAGCTTCAATATCTCGGTGTACCCGGCCCTGAATACCTCGGCGATGGGTCCGCCGATGTGCTTCGTCGAGGAATAGAGGTTGCCGAAGTTGCCGCTCGCGTTATAGAGCTCGAGGAATTTCTCCGACCTCTTGGCCGCCCTTTTCAGGACGAAGGTCTTTGAAAAAATTATCGTCCATGAAATCACGGACATGACGAGAAGGATGAGCAGTACGACCTTCACGACCGGGCCAGCGTCGGCAATGAGGTTCATGACTTTTATCTGGCCGGCTCCGTTATTCGCCTGCGCCTCTAACAGTAGATATATCCAGTTTGTCATCTGTGTTGACCCGCTGATAAGGTGGATTTAGGGTTTGAATGAAAATCAACGCTTTTGACTGTTACATACGAATGAGCTGCATTTAAGATTCCATATTAAGTTTTCCATACTTAAAAACTAAAATCAAATAAAATTCACAACAAAACCCTCAATTCCGCGAGTTTGTCGGTTCATCCTCCCGAGGTGTATAATTGTAATCTCGGAAAAGAGGGGGAAGAAATTCCCGAAATTCAAAGGGAGGCCGGATAAGAGAATGATCAGGGGAGCAAGGTTCACAGGTTTGGCCGCGGTACTGCTGATAATAACGGCTTCGTTCTCAGGCGCCGTCGAGGACAGGTACAAGGTCGTCATCGAGGAGAGCTTTTACGTGGTAAAGCCCGAGAACAGGGACAAGTTCTTAGAGATTTACAGGGAGAAGCTCTACCCCTTCTGGAGCGAGATGCAGAAGCGCGGGATCATAGTCGAGGAGTACAGGCTCTTCACCCAGCGGGTGCATACGCTCGAGCCGCTCTGGACGTATAAGACGGTCGTTAAATTCAAGAACTACGAGTCTATAGACAGGTGGCTCGGGCTCAGGGACGAGGTCTATAACAAGCTCTTTCCCGAGGGCGGCGGGTATGAAAAGCCGAGGAAAGAGCTCGACCTTATTACCGAGGAGCACTGGGACGAGTTCATAAGGGAGCTCCCGCTCAACAAGCAGAATTAATCCCCGAAGAGCCCTTTCTGCACGCGGGGCGCGGGCATGTTGAGGTGGGAATACGCAAGCTGGGTGACTACCCTTCCCCTTGGGGTCTTCGCAAGGAGCCCCTGTCTTATCAAAAAGGGCTCGTATACGTCTTCGATAGTGTCCCTATCCTCGCTCACGGCGGCCGCTATCGAATCTATGCCCACAGGCCCTCCGCCGAACTTCCCGATTATAGTCTCGAGAATCGCCCTGTCGAGGTTATCGAGCCCGAGCGGGTCCACCTCGAGCATCTCCAAGGCAGAGGCCGCGACACCGGTATCTATCACGCCGTCCGCCCTGACCTCGGCGAAATCCCTCACCCTCTTCAGGAGCCTGTTCGCTATACGGGGCGTGCCGCGCGCGCGGCACGCGAGCTCGGCGACCCCGTCGGGCGTGATCTCCACCCCCAGTATACCGGCGGACCTCTTCAGTATCTCCTCGATCTCGCCGGAATTATAGTAATCGAGCCTCAGGTCCACGCCGAACCTCGATCTCAGCGGCGACGTCAGCAGACCGGTCCTCGTGGTCGCACCGATCAATGTAAACCTGTTCACCGCAACCTTCATCGACTTCGCAGTCGGCCCGTCGCCTATCATGATGTCTATCTTGTAGTCCTCCATGGCCGAATAGAGGTACTCCTCGACTATTCGGTTCAGGCGGTGTATCTCGTCTATGAAGAGCACGTCCCTGTCTTCGAGGTTCGTCAGTATGGAAGCGAGGTCGCCCACCCTCTCTATAACGGGCCCGGATGTGGCACAGATCCTCACGCGAAGCTCGTTCGAGACGACGTGAGCGAGGGTGGTCTTCCCGAGGCCCGGCGGGCCGTAGAGGAGCACATGGTCAAGCGCCTCCCCCCGCCTCCTCGCGGCTTCGATGAAGATTCCGACTTTTTCCTTTACCTTGACCTGACCCAGATAGTCTTTAAGCCGGTCGGGCCTGAGGTTGATATCGAGGAGCGACTCTTCTTCCCCGTCTTTGGGGCTGAGCAGCCTTTCCGCCATTTCATGCTCCCGCTAATATGAATAATCCTAATTATATATGAATAGGACCCTGATAGAAATCCGCGCCGGGGAATGAAGCTCACACCCTCCTCATCACCTTGAGCGATTCCCTGAGAGCGGTCTCTATATCACTCTCGCCGGCCGATATTCGCTCGAGCTCGGAAATATGCTCGTCGATCTCGGACTTCTTGTATCCGAGATTAAGGAGCGCGGAGACGACGTCCTCGAGGATGCCCGCTTTCTTTACCGCTTCTCCCGGCATACTGAGCCCGGAGACCTTGTCCTTTAGCTCCATAGTCAGTCTCGAAGCGAGCTTGGGTCCTATGCCCGGTATTTTCTTTTTGTCGAGGCCGCCCGACGACAGGGCGGACGCGAATTCGGCGGGAGAGATGTAGGAAAGAATATTTGTCGCGAGCCTGGGACCGACGCCCGCAACGCTTATAAGGAGCGTGAAAACTTCGCGTTCGTCGTCGGTGTGAAAACCGAAGAGCTCGATCGACGAGTCCTTCATGCTCGTATGTATTTTTAATTCGGTCTCGCCCCCCGCCTCGGGGAGTCTGTAGTATGTGGAAAGAGGAACGGTGACTCCGTAGCCGACGCCGTTTACGTCGATTACCACCTTCCCGAGCGATTTTTGGGCAACCTTACCCCTTAGAAGGGAGATCATTTAGGGTGAAGCGTCTCCTCCTCTTCCGCGGCTCTGTGAATTCCTTGCCAAGCTTGGCCTCGATGCGGGAGAGATGTATGTGGCAGAGCGCGATAGCTACGGCGTCCGATGCGTCTTCCGTTTCGAACTCGGATACCCCGAGCATTATCGTGAGCATCCTCTGAACCTCCCTCTTGCTCGCCCGCCCGCTCCCCGTGAGCGCGAGCTTGATCCTGGTCGGTGAGTATTCGAATACCGATATACCGGAATTGGAGGCCGCGAGCAGCGCTACCCCTCTCGCTTCCCCGAGTTTTATTGCGCTCTTCGCGTTCTTCGCAAAGAATATATCCTCGACGGACATCGCCTCGGGCGAATGCTCGCCGATCACTTTTATGAGAGATTCGTATATTATTTTTAACCTTTGATAGAGAGGAAGGCCGTTCCCCGGCGCAATACTCCCGCTCGCCAGGTGCTCGATATCCCCGTTCCGGGACTCAAGTACCCCGTAACCGCAAACCCTGGAGCCGGGATCGATTCCGATCACCTTCATATCAGGACGCCAGGCTCAGCATGAGGTCCTCGGATACGTCGAAGTTCGAATATACGTTCTGAACGTCGTCGCTGTCCTCGAGCGCCTCCATGAGCCGGATCATGTTCTCCGCTTCCCTGCCTTCGATCTTTATGCTGTTCTGAGGGATCATCGTGACCTCAGCGTTCTCGTAGCCGAGACCCGCGTCCTGTATGGCGGACTTGACCGCTTCGAAAGACTCGGGCGGAGTGATCACGACGAGCTCGCTTTCTTCCGTAACGACGTCGTCGGCTCCCGCATCGAGAGCGATTTCGAAGACCTTGTCCTCGTCGACTTTGCTCTTCTCAAACGCGATCCTTCCCTTCATGTGGAACATCCAGGAGACGCATCCCGATTCCCCGAGGCTGCCGCCGAACTTGGTGAATATCCTTCTTATATCGCTCACCGTCCTGTTCCTGTTGTCGGTGAGCGTCTTGACGAGCACGGCGCTGCCGCCGGGCCCGTACCCCTCGTAGGACAGCTCATGGTACTCTTCCCCGCCCATCTCTCCCGTACCCCGTTTGATCGCGCGGTCGATGGTATCGTTCGCCATGTTCTGGTTTTTCGCGGCCGCGATAGCAGTTCTCAGGCGCGGGTTGGCTTCGGGATCCCCTCCGCCGTGCTTAGCCGCGACGGTCAGCTCCCGGATAAGCTTCGTGAATACCTTACCCCTCTTGGCGTCTACCGCCGCCTTTCTGTGTTTGATATTCGCCCATTTCGAATGACCTGACATGGTTATATCACCTCACTACCGAGTATTGAAATATACTATATAAGAATTCTAAGACATCAGGTAATGATTGGCAAGCCGCCCCGCCGCCCTTTATCTGACCCTCTTCACCGTAACCGTAAGGGGCTGAGCGCCCCCGATTTTAGTCGTTATCGTCGAGACCGGAGTCCCCTTATTTATCTCTCCGACGGTCAATATCTTGGTAGACGGACTTATAACCTGACCGGTCAGGGAGCTGAAATCGAACCTTATTTCGGCGTCATCGGGAAGGCCGAAGACCTCGGCGGTAATAGGGGCGGGGGTATCGATATCGGTTTCGGATACGATGATGTAATAACCCCAGGCCTGTATATCGGAATTGATAAATGTGCCGCCCGGCTCCTTCAGGCTCACCCGCATCATCCCCTCTTTGTTGACGGCAGTCGCCGGGAGGTCCTGGAACTCGACCGCAGCCTGATCCGGCTTCATCGCGACGATGCTCCCGTTGATGAACTTGTCATCCGCATTGTTAAGAACGCCGAGCTCGACCTTGCTCGGCTCGAGTATGTTCATGGGGGGAAACGAAAAAACGGTGCTCAGGTATCCGAACTCGATGACGAGCTTTCGGATGGATTTCAATACCCCTCCCGACGGCGTTCCCGTCTCGGCGGGTTTCGAAATCTTCAATATGCCCACGTCTCCCGACACGATGACACCGTAAGCGCCCGCTGCAGTCTGAGGGAGGCTGAATTTCCGCCAGCCGTCGGTCATAATCCTGACCTCAATATCGACCTTCTGCCCTATGAGTCCGTTCTTGTCTATTGTCCTGACGGTAGAAACCTTCCCGGTATAGAGAGGATTGATGAATATCTCCCCGTCAAGCGACGTAAGCTCCACTTCCGTGTAACTGGGCGGTGCGTAGGATGAGGCGCCCTGCTCGTCGTCCCCCTGGGCTATAAGCGTTTCGCCCTTTCCGCCGGAAGGCATTACAGCCGTGCGGCCCGCGGCCGAGACTGAATTCGGCTGAACGAAATACGCCAGAAACAGAGCCAGCACCAAACATATCATGAAATTAGGTACGCGTGTCATAACACCCTCTATTTAAACAACATTTGCTCGTCGTACGGAATACGACCTCGCCCCGTCAGAATTTGATTATAGCATAAAGAGCCGGGTTTGTTTACCATCCCCTGCCGCGCGAACAAAACCGCGGGGTTTTATTATTACCGAAAAATCTCACTTGACAAATTACACGCTTTACATGCATAATAATGTTGTCTAAACTTTAAGTGCAACTCAAAGAGAACTGACACTCATTTCCATAAATTCGTAAAGAGACAATTGCAGTAAATTCCTAAAAAATAATGGGTCAAGGACTTATAACACATGGCTAGAGCAACCAAATTACGGGAAAAACCCGAAGACAAGGAAGTTTTGTCGGAACAATCTCATTTCCTCAACTTGAACGACATCAGAAACCAGAAGAGCGCAGAGCTCATGAAAATGGCGAGGGATCTCGAGATCGAAGAAACTTCGCGCATGACGAAGCAGGACATCATATACGCAATACTGAAGGCTCAGAGCGAGAAAGAAGGGGTAATCTACGCCGAAGGCGTGCTCGAAATACTATCAGAGGGGTACGGATTCCTCAGGTCTCCCAAGTACAGCTACCTGCCCGGACCCGATGACATCTACGTTTCGAAATCACAGATCCGCTCATTTAATCTGAAAACCGGAGACACCGTAGGCGGACAGGTCAGGCTGCCCAGAGAAGGCGAGAAGAACCTGGCCCTGTTGAAAATAGAAGAGGTGAATTTCGAATCCCCTGAAGTATGCAGGGAGAGGGTGGCTTTCGAGAACCGCGTCCCACTTCACCCGGACAAGAAATTACTGCTTGAATACGACCCGAACGACTTCTGCACCAGGGTGCTCGACTTATTCATCCCCATCGGCATGGGCCAGAGGGGATTGATAGTGGCTCCGCCGAGGACCGGTAAAACGATACTGCTCCAGAGGATCGCGAACGCGGTCACGAGAAACCACCCGGAAGTCGCGCTCATAGTGCTTTTGATCGACGAGCGCCCGGAGGAAGTAACGGATATGGAACGGTCGGTCAACGGGGAAGTTGTGAGCTCGACGTTCGACGAGCCGCCCCAGAGACACATCCAGGTAGCCGATATGGTGCTGGACAAGGCGAAGAGGCTCGTAGAGCACGGCAAGGACGTCGTAATCCTGCTCGACAGTTTGACGAGGCTCGCACGCGCAAGCAATACGGTTACGCCCGCAAGCGGCAGGGTGCTCTCGGGAGGTATGGAGGCAAACGCGCTCCAGAGGCCAAAGAGGTTCTTCGGCGCGGCCAGGAACACGGAGGAGGGCGGTAGTTTGACTATCATCGCCACGGCGCTTATAGATACCGGCAGCAGGATGGACGAGGTCATATTCGAAGAGTTCAAGGGAACGGGCAACATGGAGGCCTACCTCGACAGGAGGCTTGCCGACAAGAGGGTATTCCCCGCGCTCGACCTGCAGCGTTCAGGCACGAGGAAGGAAGAGCTCCTCCTTTCCCCGGAAGTACTCAACAAGGTGTGGCTGCTGAGAAAGGTCCTTAGCCCGATGAACACCGTTGAAGCGATGGAGTTTCTCCTCGACAAGATGAGCGGAACGAAGTCGAATAAGGAATTCTTCAACATGATGAATTCCTGAACCGGCCCCGATCAGTCCTCAAATTCAGCTTTAAAACCCCGGCTAAATAAATCTGGTGGACGCGCAATTAATAGGACGTATTGCGCACTTCCAATCTATTCCTTTATAATTAAGACCTAACTTGAGAAACCGCATAATAAATAAGCCGCATCCGTCCCGCCCCGCAAAGAAACTGAGACTTCTATTCGCGATATTCCTTTTCCTGACCATCGCCGCGGCAGAGGGGAAGGAACGTCCCGGGTTCGATCCCGGAGCCCGTTTCCACCCCGTATACGCAGTGAACGGAATGGTCGTGTCCGAGAGCGAATACGCGACCAGGGCCGGGCTCGAGGTGCTCAGGGAAGGGGGGAACGCAGTAGACGCCGCCGTTACGGCCGGGTTTACGATGGCCGTCACGTATCCGCGGGCGGGGAACCTCGGAGGGGGAGGCTTCATGCTGATATACCTCCCGGGAACGAAGGAAGCGGCCGCGATAGATTACAGGGAGAAGGCGCCCGGCGCCGCGAGAAGCTCTATGTATATGAATGAGAAAGGAGGAGTCGACGTGGAGAAATCCCGTCACGGCATGATCGCCTCGGGAGTGCCGGGCACGGTAGCTGGCCTCGCGCTCGCGCTCGACAAGTACGGCACTATAACACTCGAAAGGGCTCTCAGGCCCGCGATAGACCTCGCGGAAAACGGATTCCCCGTGGATGAAGAATTAATAAGGTCGCTTTCCAGGGTCAAGGAAAGGATGAAGGCGTCTCCCGGAAGCATGAAAATATTTTTTAAGGACGGCGGGGAGAGCTATGCCGCCGGGGAGATCCTGATACAGAAAGACCTGGCATGGACGCTCAGGCAGATAGCGGAATCCGGCCCGGGAGCGTTTTATGAAGGGGCGGTCGCGGAAAAGATAACCGGCTTCATGAAAGAAGAAGGCGGCTTTATAACGAAGAAAGACCTCGCGTCCTACGAGGCCCTTGTCAGAAAACCCGTCCGCGGGAGTTACAGGGGGTACGACATTTATTCCATGCCGCCCCCGAGCTCGGGCGGGGTGCTCCTGATAGAAATGCTGAATATGCTCGAAAGGTTCCCGCTCGGCGCATACGGGCACAATTCCGCCCGGGCTATACACGTCATGGCGGAATGTATGAAGCTCGCCTATGCCGACCGCTCGATGTATCTGGGGGACCCCGACTTCGCCGATCTGCCTGTCTCGCGCCTCATATCGAAAGATTACGCCCGGGGCTTGAGCGCACGGATCGATCCGGAAAGAGCGACGCCGAGCGAGATGATTTCCCCGGGCGGGAAGGCTCCACGCGAAGGCGGAAACACCACACACATCTCCGTGATAGATAAATGGGGGAATGCGGTCTCCAACACCTACACGCTCAACTTCAACTACGGCTCAGGCCTCACAGTCCCGGGGACTGGGGTCCTGCTCAATAACGAAATGGACGATTTTTCGATTACGCCCGGCGTCCCTAACGCGTACGGCCTCACGGGCGGGGAATATAACGCGCTCGCTCCCGGAAAGAGGATGCTGAGCTCCATGACGCCTACCATCGTGCTCAAGGACGGAAAGCCGTTTTTGATCACCGGGAGCATAGGGGGGAGCCTCATCATAACCACCGTGCTCCAGATCCTGACGAACGTAATAGATTTCGGGATGAACATAGCCGAGGCGACCTACGCCGTAAGGGTGCACCACCAGTGGCTCCCCGACGAGCTGCGAACAGAGAGGGGCCTGAGCGCCGATACGATAAATTTGCTTTCAGAAATGGGTTACAGAGTAGTTACGGGCGATACTATGGGGAGCGCTCAGAGCATCGTAAAGATCGGGGATTACATATACGGCGCCACCGACCCGAGGAGACCGGGCGGCCTTGCGGAGGGGTATTAAGCCGTGATCTCGAGCATCCTGTCTATGGACTTCTTAGCCCTGGCCGCTATATGCTCGGGCACCTTCACTTCATAGACTTCTTCCCTGAGAGACCTGAGCACCTTTTCGAGGGTTATCATCTTCATGTACTTGCAGACCGCGTTCTCCCTTGCCGGGAAGAAGGTCTTGTCCGGATTGTCTTTCCTCAGCCTGTGGAGCATCCCCGTTTCGGTTGCGATGATGAACTCTTTCGCGGGAGAATCCTTGGCGAACTTGATCATGCCGCCGGTCGATAAAAATTTGATGTGACCGTTTCCGTTACCGTTGGCCGTCCCGCCGTTCAGGCCCTGATAGAGGAGGTTGGTCGTACAGCCGCATTCGGGATGGACGACGAGCTCGGCTCCCGGATGCGAGTGCTTCATTTCCTTTAAATCCTCAGTCCTTATCCCGGCATGAACGTGGCACTCACCGGGCCAGATGTGGATCTTCCTCCCCGTAACCTTGGCCGCGTAAGCCCCGAGAAACATGTCAGGGAGGAAAAGGATCTCTTTATCCCCGGGGACGGCGCTCACGACCTTGACCGCGTTTGAGGACGTGCAGCAGTAATCGCTCTCCGCCTTCACCTCGGCAGTCGTATTCACGTATGAGACCACTACCGCGCCGGGGTGCTCCCTTTTCCACTCACGCAGCTGGTCGGCATCGATCGTATCGGCGAGCGAGCAGCCCGCGCCGAGATCGGGAAGGAGCACTTTCTTCTTCGGGGAGATGATGGAGGCGGTTTCAGCCATAAAATGCACGCCGCAAAATACGATGATATCCGCTTCCGTTTTCGCGGCCATCTGCGAAAGTGCGAGCGAATCGGCCGTAAAATCAGCCACGTCCTGCACCTCGGGCAGCTGGTAATTATGCGCGAGAATAACGGCGTTCTTTTCTTCCTTAAGCCTCTTTATCTCGTCATATATGAGTGAATAGTCTTCCATTCGTTCTTCAACTCGCTTACATTATTAATAAAATTTATTATACCACATAGAGCCCTATATCTAAAGCCGGGGCCGAGTGGGTAAGGGCGCCTACCGATATAAAATCGACCCCTGTTTCAGCGACTTCTCTCACATTTTTGATATTGATACCCCCCGAGGCCTCCACGAGCGCATTTCTGTCTATCAGGCGGACTGCTTTCCTCATCTGTTCGCGGCTCATATTGTCGAGCATTATGATATCGGCCCCGGCTATGAGCGCCTCCTTTACCTGCTCGATGTCGGACGTCTCGACCTCTATCTTGTATTTCTGCCTGTACTTCTTGCGTATGACGGCGACTGCTTCCGATATGCCGCCCGCAATCTCGATATGGTTGTCCTTTATCAGGACCCCGTCGAAAAGCCCGAAGCGGTGGTTGTAACCCCCGCCCACGGAAACCGCGTATTTATCCAGTATGCGGAGTCCCGGAGCCGTCTTCCGCGTGTCGAGTATCTTCACCGGCAAACCCTCGACCGCCTTAACGTATCTGGATGTGAGTGTGGCTATGCCGGAGAGCCTCTGAAGGATATTGAGGGCGAGGCGTTCACCCGAGAGGAGCGCCCTCGTGCCGCCGTTGATCTCGGAAATGATATCGCCGGGCTTTATATTCTCACCGTCGCCGATATTGTCGACACACACGACCGTATGGTCGAGTTTCTGAAAGACGCGCTTCGTGATCGGGAGACCGGCTATCACCCCCCTGGCCTTGGCGCGAATGACCGCCTTGCTGTCCTCCTTCTCCGTGGCGAGCACGTTCGTAGTGATGTCGCCGTCGCCCAGGTCTTCCCTGAGGGCGTATTCTATGATGCGGTCCACGCGGCTAAAATCGAGCTCTATTCTTTTCATACGTTAAAGCGTCACGCCGAATAATCGGCCCCGCTCGAATAATATACCTTTCATACGGGTAGAGCGGCAGGCTCCCCGCCCTTTTTCAAAATAATGTGCTTCCGCCACCCGGGGTACTCCTCGGGGAAGTCCTCTCTTATATGCACGCCCCTCGATTCCTCCCTCAATAGGGAAAAACGGGTGATGATAGCGGAGACCTCGAGAGCCATCTTCAGCTTGAGTCTATAGTAACCTGAGAGTCTCTCCAAAGAAGAAGCCGTGTCGGCGAGCTCCGTCAGGGCTTCCTCCAGGCTCTCCCTGCTCCTCACTATACCGACGCGTCTGTTCATTATTCGGGAGGCTTCCGTCTTCAATTCCCTGAACAATTTTTCCTGAGACCCCGATGATTGAAAGAGGGCGGGGTCGACTTCGGCAACGGGCACACGGTATTGATCTTGAGACATTGCCCTGGCCCCGTCGACCGCACGCCTGGCGAAGACCACGCACTCGAGCAGGGAATTGCTCGCGAGCCTGTTCGCGCCGTGTACACCGGTGCACGCGACCTCGCCGCACGCGAAGAGACCCTTAATGTTCGTCTCGCCCGAAAGGCCGGTCCTCACACCCCCGATCGTATAGTGGGCCGCAGGAGCGACGGGGACGAGGCCCCCGGTCATGTCCACACCATAGGCCAGGCAGGCCTGGTAGATATTCGAAAACCGGGTTTTTATAAAGGCCGGATCGAGGTGTCTTATGTCCAGGTGGACATAGTCCCTGCCCGACTTTTTCATCTCCATGTATATAGCGCGGGATACGACGTCCCTTGGCGCAAGCTCCCCGAGCTCGCTGTAGTTATGCATGAACCGCTTCCCCCCGCTGTCGAGGAGGTACGCCCCCTCTCCGCGCACGGCTTCGGATATGAGAAAGCTCGCTCCGTTTTCATTATAAAAAGCAGTCGGGTGGAACTGTACGAACTCCATATCGGCTATCTCCGCCCCTGCCTCGTATGCGAGCGCGATACCCTCGCCGGTCGCGCCCTCGGGGTTAGTCGTCCTCTCGTAAAGAGCGGACGCCCCTCCTGTCGCGAGTATGGTGGACTTCGATACAAACGCAACGGGGTTGAGACCCCCGTCAGCTGCGAGCGCCCCCGAGCACCGAGTACCGTCCGAGAAGAATCCGATTACGCCCGTGCTCTCGAACTTACTTATCGATTTATTGTTCTCGACCGCGGCGATCAGGAACTTGACCATCTCCCTCCCGGTGGAGCTGCCCCCCGCGTGGAGCACGCGTCTCTTCGTATGCCCGCCCTCGAGCCCGAGCTCGAGCCCTTTCTCACCCGTATCGAACTTCATTCCGAGCCTGATGAGGTCGGCTACACGCTCCTTCCCCTCGTTGACGAGGACAGTAACGGCGTCCGTATCGTTGAGCCCCCTCCCCGCCCTGAGTGTGTCTTCTATATGGAACCATGTCGAGTCCTCCGGATCGACGACGGCCGCTATACCCCCTTGCGCCCAGTAGGAATTGCTCTCCTCTACCGTAGATTTCGTGAGGAGGGTGACGCTCCCGAACCCGGATGCGTAAAGGGCGGCGTAGAGCCCCGCAAGACCGCTTCCGATTATGAGAAAATCCGAATGTATTTCCCTTATGTCCGAAGCGCTCGCTCGAGAGTTGCTCATATTCGACCCTTATGTGTTCTGAACTAGTATATGAATAGGACGTTACCCGGAAGTTATCGATTCCAGCAATGCGGTTTTTATCTGCTCTATCTTGTCCGGATCGGTAATTTTTTTACGGTTCATGTCGACGACGTAAAAGGCGTCGACCACCTGATCGACCTTCGTCGAAATTTTCGCATATTCGATCGAGAGGCCGAGATCCTTCATTGTCTTCGTTATATCGTAGAGGAGCCCCGCCCTGTCATATGTGATGACGTCGATCACGGTAGCGGCGTCCGAAGATTCGTTGTCGACCATAATTCTCGTCGGATACTGGGGTATCGCCTTGCTGTAAAGCGGCTTCTCCTGTCTCCTCCTCGCGACGAGCTCCTCGACGCCGGTCTTTCCAGTGAGCACCTGATCCATGTTATCCTTAAGCTTTTCCCACACCTCTTCCCCTTCTTTCACCGACTGGCCGAGCTTGTTCACGTAGAAAACGTCGAGTATCCTGCCGTCTTTCCGTGTCGTGATACGCGCCCCGAGGACGTTTAGACCCGATGCCCTTATTACTCCGCAGAGCTTGGAGAAGATTCCGGGCTCATCGAAACCCCAGAATGTAAATTCGTTATACTCCTCATGCGGATAAAAAAGCACGTCCATGCCCACGGCGTCTCTGGATTTCTCGATGAGGCCTACGTGGTAGGCGATCTTCCTCGGGGAGAATCCGAGGAAATAGGATTCGGGCATAGTCTCGAGTATAGCAGAGACGTTCTTCTTCGAGACCTTGCTGCCGAGAATCCCCATTACTTCGTCCATTACCCTCTCCTGTCTCGCGTGCGGGTCTTCCTTCTTGAAGCTCCCCCTCTCGAGGACTTTAGCGGTCCTTATAAAAAGCTCCCTGAGCAGCATCCCCTTCCAGTTCGTCCACACGTCCGGGCCGACCGATTTTATATCCGCGAACGTCAGCAGATACAGGAGCGAAAGGGTCTCGAGGGTCTTGACGGCCTTGGCGAACCTCACTATGAGACTGTAATCGTGTATGTCCCTCCTCTGCGAGAAATGGGACATCAACAGGTGGTTTTTGACGAGGAATTCGAGCTGGTGCGTCTCGGTCGTGTTAAGCCCCAGCCTTTTCGCGATCTTCGGGATCATCGCCGCCCCTTTATCCGCGTGGTCCTTCCCTTCCCCCTTGCCCATATCGTGGAAGAGGCACGCGAGATAGAGAACGTGCCTGCTGAGGAGGGATTCGGCTGTTTTTGTCAGCAGCGGGTGCTCTTTTTCGTATTTATAGTTGAGGAGGTTCTCTATCTCCCTCACCATGAATATGGAATGGACGTCGACCGTGTAAACGTGGTAAGCGTCGTGCTGGACCATGCAGACTATCTTTCCGAACTCCGGGATGTAATGGCCGAGAAAGCGCAGCCGGTTCATCTCGAAAAGGGTGTCGGCGACGCTCTTTCCCTTCTTGAGCAGCCTGAGGAACGAAGCGTTGAACTCGGGGTTCGACCTCACGCTCTCGTCCATACTCGTGACGCTCACGTTCTCCCTTATGAGGTCGAGCAGATAATTGCTCATCCTCGCCTGATACTTGTCCGAATATTCGAAAGCCCGCATCTGGTTTGCGGGGTTATCCTTGAAGATATTTATGTTGGAGGTTGAAAGCATTCCGCCCTGTATGATAAAGCCGTTGTCGAGGTGCACTGTTTTCGCGCTCCTGAAGCCGGACCTATGTCCCATAATGCATTTTTCTATGAGTCTCTTCGACTGCTCCCTGAGCTCATTGCCGCGGAGGTAATAGATCCTCATGAACCTCTCGACGGCAGGGAGCTCGCCGTCCTTGAAGCCGAGGAACCTGGCGACCTTTTCCTGAAATTCGAAGCCGAGCCTGTCCTCTCTCCTGCCGGCGAGGTAATGAAGCTCAGACCTGACAAGAAGGAGGAAATTCAGGCTCTTTTCGAATATCCTGATTTCGTTCTCCATAAGTATCCCCTTCGGGAGGAGGTCGGAGAAGTATTTGACCTTAAACTTGGCCTGGGCGATCCACAGGGCGTAGTGTATATCCCGGAGTCCGCCTTCGCCTTCCTTTACATTGGGCTCGAGTAAATATACCGACCTCCCGAACCTGTTTATCCTCTGCTCGTTCTCCCTGATCTTGCTCTGGATGAACTTATGCGAGAAGGAAGGTAGGAGCTGGTAGTAGATTTTTTTTTCCAGATCGGCGTGAAGCTGCTCGTCGCCGCATACGAACCTGCTGTCAAGCAGCGATGTGAGTATCGTCGAGTCGTCTTCCTGAGAGAGCTCAATGCACTCGTCGATCGTTCTCACGGAGTGACCGACGTCGAGTCCCAGGTCCCAGAGAAGGTAGAGGAGCTTCTCCGTCGCCTCTTTCGCCAGGGTCTTGTTGCGGGGCTTGTAGAGGAACATGACGTCCACATCGGAATACGGACAGAGCTCGTTCCTGCCGTAACCCCCGAGCGCTATGACGCAGACATTTTTCAGGTCATTGAACCCCTGCTCGGCGAGCGCCTGCTTTATCAGCTTGTCTATGATCTCGGATCTCTTTTTCGCGAGCATGCTCCCCGAGAGCGCTTTACTGCGCTTCGCCTTGCTCTCATGGTACGCCATAAGCTCCATATTTTTTCTGTTGAGCCTTTCTTTAAGGACCCTGACCAGATCACCCTTTTCTATAACGATATCAGCGGCTTTGCTCATGAGGTTATCTCTGCCTTTATATTACATACATATTTCTTTATCCGGGTAATACTACAATTTCACGCTCACCGAAACCCCGTCCCTGAGCGGGACGATCGAGGTATAAAAGCCCTCTTTGGAAAAGAGGAGCCGGGTGAATTCCCTCACGCCCTCCGTGCTCGGGGAGTCGTCCTCTGTGAGCACCCTGCCCGACCAGAGCACGTTGTCCGATATGAAAATACCGCCCTTCCGTAATTTTTCAAACGCGGCGTCAACGACCAGGGGATAATACTCCTTATCTATATCGTTGAAGATGATATCGAACCCACCCGGGGACCCTTGGAGGATCTCAAGAGCGTCCCCCGTACGGATATCGAGCCTTTGTCCGAGCCCTGCCCTGCCGAAGAAATCCCCGGCCGCCCGTGCATTCTCGTCCGACATGTCCGTATATATGACCTTACCGTCTTCGCCTACGGCTTTTGCGAACCAATAGGCCGAATAGCCGAAACCCGAGCCGAGCTCGAGCACGCTTTTCGCGTTGATCATCAACGCAAGCTGGAAGAGAAGCCTCCCGACCAGGGGGCCGACGATAGGGAATTCGCTTACCCTCGCGTGCTCCTCCATCTCTTTCAGTATCGTATCCCCGGCAGGCGTCAGGGACTCCATGTAATCTTCTATTTCAGGGTTGACTATATATACATCCGAATGCGATGCCCGTTTCATTTTCTCCTGAACTCTGCATACGTCTCGCTGAAATCGCTATCCTTGTTTTCTATCCTCGCCATGACAAACAGCAGGTCCGAGAGCCTGTTCAGGTAAACCAGCACCTTCTCCCCCGCTTCCGCTCCTTCCTCTTCGATCAGTTCTACGACCTTCCTTTCCGCCCTTCTCGCCACGGTCCTCGCGAAATGGAGGTGCGCCCCGCCGGGGTTCCCGCCCGGGAGTATAAATTCCTTGAGCGGCTCAAGCTCGAGCAGTAACTCGTCGATCACAGACTCTAGAGCCATGATCCTGCCCTCATCTATCCTGGGCACTTCGAGCCCGGGAGGGCTCGCGAGATCGGCGCCCACTATGAACAGGTCCTTCTGCACGGATTCGAGAATATCGCCGAGCCTCTTGTGAACCACAACGGTACGGGCAAGCCCGAGGGCCGCATTGAGCTCGTCTACGTCTCCGTACGCGTCCACCCTTACGGAAGCCTTGCTCACCCTCATGCCGCCCACGAGCGAGGTCAGCCCTTCGTCCCCGGTTTTGGTATAGACCCTCGTGATTCTCTTCTTCGCCACGTTGAAATATTAACCGAACGGTCATTACGGTTCAAACCGGTGGGGCTTGAATTAGTTGAGGTCATTTATTTAAAACAGGAGGGCATGAAGAATGGACAGACCGGCTCCGGGAGCGAATTCCGTCAAACGCAACCGTGCGTCATTCGTCAAATTCCCTTATGATCTGAATTTGAGATTGTCGGGCGCAGCCTAGAGCGCCCCGTCGATAACGTCGGTGATATGTTTCTTGGGGAGAGCGCCCATTATCCTTTCCGCCGGACTCCCTTCCTTGAAGATTATCATTGTAGGAATGGCTCTTATACCGAGTGCTTGCGCGCGTTTCGGATTCTCGTCGACGTTGAGCTTTGCGATCTTCACGCGGCCCTCGTAATCGGCGGCTATCTCTTCAAGCGTCGGGCCGAGAGCCCGGCACGGACCGCACCATTCCGCCCAAAAATCAACGAGGACGGGAAGCTCCGATTTAAGCACCTCTTCCTCGAAATTGTCGTCGGTGATATGTACCGTTTTATGCATAATCGAACCCCCTTTCGTAAAATTACCGCTACAGGATATTAGATATGCGTATTGGAGAAAGGATTCAACGCCCGGGATGCGGAATCCCGATGTAGAACCCATGACCCGTATAATTAGCGCCGAATAAAACGAAGAAGCATATGCTATACTAAATATGAAGAGATATTATGCGCCCGGAATAAACCGAAATGGACCTATCCTCCCTCGACCTGAAAGACGTATGCAACCTCAATGACTTCTCCGGGGCCATACCGCTTTTCCCGTTATCCACAGTCGTATTTTTCCCCAATACCCTCCTCCCGCTCCATGTGTTCGAGCCCAGATACAAGCAGATGGTTCACGACGTCAGCAAATCGGATGGGATCATAGGCATGGCGCTCCTGAAACCGGGCTGGGAGGCAAATTACTACGGCAATCCGGAAGTGTTCGACGTTGTTGGGATGGGGAGGATAGTGAGCTCGGAAGTCTTCGGGGACGGCAGGATCAATATAGTCCTCTACGGGCTGAAAAGGGTAAAAATTATCGAGATCATGAAAGATAGCCCCTACAGGGTCGCCAGGGTCGAGCTGGTTGAGAACACGCGATGCACGAGCGAGGAAACCTACAGGAGCAAAATCGAAGAGCTTATAACGAAATGGAATTTCGGACTCGAAGAGAAACAGAAGGCCCACCGGATCAACATCAATACCAGGCTTCCTCTGGACAGCCTTACGGACGCGCTGGCGACCCTGATTTTCTCGAACGTCTTCGACAAGCAGTCGCTCCTCGAGGAGCCGGACGTGAAGAAGAGAGCGGAGACAATCATTAAGGACCTGCAGACGAGAATCGATATAATTTCGGTTACATCGAGAAAAAGGCACGTTATAATAGAAAAGAGGAACCTCAACTGAGGTCAATCGCCCAGCAAAAATTCAAGGACGAGCCTGTCGGCCTCTTCCTGTCTTTCCCTCCAGAAACCGTGGCCCACTCCCTGAAACCCCTTTAGCTTCGAGCCCGGTATCAGCGAAGCGAGCTCCCTCGTGCGCTTGGGCGAAGTGGTCATGTCGGATTCGCCCATCATAACGAGCGTCGGGGCTTTTATCTTATGCAAGAGGTCAGTCGTGTTGTGCCCTTCTACCGCATAGCTCTGACCGATGTATCCCCTGAGCGCGTCCGGGTCCTCGGGTATGGCTTCGATGGCGCCGCCGAGCGAGCCCAGGTTCTTCTCTATATAGTCCCTCGTATAGCCGAGGTAGAGGGCCATTATCCAGACGGCCTTCATGCCGACCTTGGACGCGATCTCCCTGCCCATCCTGAGTATCACGTTCCCGACCTCGTCTCTCGAAGCCGATGAGCAGCCCATTACCAGCTTACGGACCTTTTCGGGATGCTTTATCGCGAGCCACTGGCCTATCATACCGCCCATGGATTTTCCGACAACGTGCGCGCTCACCATGCCGAGCGCGTCCATAAGCGCCGCGGCATCGTCGGCCATGTCTTCGGTCGTATATCCGGGTTCGGGCTTCTGGGACCTCCCGGCCCCCCTGTTATCGAATACGACCACCTTGAAATGCTTCGAATAAACAGGCACCTGCGTCGCCCAGCTCCCGACCTGGCTTCCGAGACCCCCGATGAGGACGACAGGGTACCCTTCACCGTGAACCTCGTAATAGATATTCATACCGTTAGCCAGGGCGTATGGCATCGTTCGCAGGTCCCCTCACTACTTCACAGGTCTCTTCGATTCAAGATATTCGGCTAGTATATACACGGCGGCCATTTTGTCTATCACCCGCTTCCTCTTCTTCCGCCCGACGTCCGCGCTTATGAGAAACCGCTCGGCGTCGGCGGTTGAAAAGCTTTCGTCCCAGTAAACGACGGGGAGGCCAAAGGCGGCCTTTAATATGTCGGCGAAATTCATTATCTCCTGTCCCCTTTTGCCCACGCCCCCGTCGCTCCTGTACGGAATGCCGACGAGTATCTCGGAAGGGGCATACCGCTCGATGATCTTTCCAAGCTCTGCTTTATCGTACTCCATATCCTTTCTTCTTATCGTAGCAACCCCGTTCGCCGTTATACCGAGCTCGTCGCTCACGGCAACGCCTATTGTCCTGGTACCTACGTCGAGGGCTAATATCCGCATGTGGTGTCCGCGTATTACAAAAAACTGTAACGATAACGCCGCTTGGTTACGAACCTGAATTATTATGTATGGTTTGATTTACAAATAAAAGGATTGTGTCCGACTCCCGTCCGCAATATCACATCAGCCCGCAAACTAGATTCCTGTATATCCCCCCTAAAACGCGGCCTACCGCCGATTGAGGCGCGTCGGGCATATATACGCCCCTGGTGTAGGATTCGATATTCTCGGGCCCGTATGTTTTGATCCTGTTCTTCCACCCGGGGAGGAATTTTTTCTCGTTCCTTTCGGGAGGGGAATTCCGGACACGCCTCTCGAGCACCGACTCCGCTGACCGGGCGAACTCGCTCAGGGCCGCGGGGCCCGCCTCAGACCCCTTCATATTATCAAGCACCTGGAGTAAACCCCATCCCTGCCCGTTGTAGCGTTCCTTGAGCGACGTGCCTTCACCCTTGAAATTCACGTAATCAACGAGCACGTAAAAACCCATCGGAGTGCCTGACACACGGTAGAACTGTTTTTTGATATTGTCCCTCGACCCGGCTGGGGCCGACTCCAGCATCATCGGCAGGCTATTCTCCATCCGCTCCGCCATGAACAGGGACTGGAGCGCGACGGTGTCGAGCATGAATTTTCTGAGAGATACCATGCGGGGGGAATCGAAGTCGGCGTAAAACTCGCTCCTTGAGCCCCACGGCAGGTCGAACGGGGCGAGCCCGTCCATCCATTCCGGAACCGGGGCGCCTTTCGATTTGATGAATTCGTAGAGGGAGGGGAACGATTCGCGGAAGGGGTATTCTTTTCCTTCCGGGTACCAGAGAAAATGTCCTATACCCAGCGAAGCGAACTCTTCGCCTTCGTTCCAGGCAGTCAGGTTCTCGGTCTTCCCCCCGCACTCGTTTCTGAATATGAGAGACCCGATCTTCTCGAGCTCCCCGGGAGGGACCGTCGCGCACGCCGAATCGCACGAGGGTAGGAGCGCCAGGAATAGCGCAAGCGCTGCAGCTCCTGCGAGAGAGTAACCAAGGCATACGAACCGGCCGGACAACCGTTTGATCATGTTATGCCGCTCTGCGATGAACAATTATACCGGACGCGGCAGCTTCGTTCGTATAGAGGCGGGAATTATTTCCTGAGCGTCGAAACTATGCTCCGGCATCTAGCGGTAGATATGCTGTTTTAGCGAATCACTGTCGGTAATCGTCTCGAATACCTCGCCGCACTTGTCACACTCATACCTTACCGATACCGGGGGATGACTTATACCGAACCCGACCAGGATCCATCCCCAGAGCGAATAGCTCGGCTTGGGCACTATCCACGGGTGGCTCCTCTCGTAGCCGCATCTGCATTTTTTCTGACCAGTATTGTCGGAACTCATATCGAGTCTTGTCAAGCGTTTATTGTAACGGGATTATACGTCTTATCAAATCTCGGGATTGCTTCATGCGCGATGATAAATTCTGATCTACTGCTGCGCCAAGGCTTTCAGGGGCAGGATGGATCACGTAATACTCGCCAGAAACACCACATCGTCAATAAATCGGGAGAGAATTAATCCGCGGCAGCGCTCAATGGTCTTCGTAATTCCTTGACACGGCTCCGGCGCTTTTTGCTCTTTATTCTCTCTTCTTTCGATTGATATGTGGGCCTTGTCTTACGCCTTTTAACGGGTTCGACCGCAGCTTTCCTAATCAGACCGGTCAGGCGCTCTATAGCGTCGCCGCGGTTCTTCTCCTGTGTCCTGAACCTCCGCGCTTCGATTATAAGAACCCCCTCGCTCGTGACCCTCTTGCCGGCGATCTTTATCAATCGGCTCCTCACTTCGGGAGGGAGGCTCGGGGAATTCGCCGCATCGAACCTTAGCTCCACCGCAGTCGATACTTTGTTGACGTTCTGTCCGCCCGGCCCGGAAGAACGGACGAATTCCATTGTTATTTCACTCTCGGCAAGGGATATGCGGGGCGTAATGCGAATCATATTTAAAATCTAAGCGCTCCGGCTCCATTATTCAAGTATGGAGGAGGTCCCTGACCGTGAACCCCGATACGCCGGGAAGCTCGCCCGGGGAACCCGTGACCGATTATAGATTCACACTAATTATTCTCGGGGATTATGTCGAAGGTGGAAAAAACCGTGGGGTTACTACCGATGTGAATCACAATAATAAGCGGCGGGATGCTGTCATCCCGCCGCTTGAGTTTTCGTGCTTGATATTATTCGTCTGTAAGTCTCGCTCCATGCTCGGGAGTGCCGTAGCCGTGAGCCATCTGGAACCCTGAATAGGCTTCCTCTCCGTGCTCGCCGAGGTCGAGCCCTCCGGCCTCTTTGTCGGGAGAGACCCTCAGCCCCATGACCGCCTTCAGGACAACCAGTATTATCATCGTACCCGCGAAGGAGAATGCCCATGTGGCTGCGACGCCGATAAACTGTATCCACAATTGCTCGGGATTACCGTAAAAGAGCCCGTCGCGTCCCGCGGAATTAACGGCGGTAGTCGCGAATAATCCGGTTGCCAATGCACCCCAGGTCCCGCCTACGCCGTGTACGCCCACTACGTCCAGGGAATCGTCATAACCGAGCTTAGGTCTCAGGTTTACGGCGAAGAAACAGAAGATTCCGCCGCCGAGCCCGATAACTATTGCAGCCATCGGGGTCACGAATCCTGCAGCCGGCGTTATGGCTACGAGTCCCGCAACCGCGCCTGAGGCAGCGCCGAGTACCGTGGGCTTGCCTCTCACTATCCATTCGACGGCTACCCAGCCGAGCACCGCCGCTGCGGTAGCGGTGTTGGTGGTAACGAAGGCCGTGCTGGCGAGGCCGTTAGCGGCCAGCGCGCTCCCGGCGTTGAACCCGAACCAGCCTACCCAGAGAAGCGATGCGCCTATCACGCTGTAAGGCAGGAAATGAGGCGCCATAGGCTCGCGCCCGTACCCGACTCTCTTTCCGAACATGATCGCCGCCGCGAGGGCCGCGGCACCGGAGCTTATGTGCACTACGGTTCCGCCTGCGAAATCGAGAGCCCCCATAGCCCCTATCCATCCGCCTCCCCACACCCAGTGGGCAAGCGGGTCGTATATGAGCGTCGTCCATAGAAGCACGAATACGATGAATGTGCTGAATTTTGCGCGCTCCGCGAAGGAACCCGTGATAAGAGCCACGGTTATCACGGCGAACGTAAGCTGATAAACCATGAAAAGGTTATGCGGTATTGTCGTCGCCCACACGTCGGACGGCGCGGCGCCAACTCCCTTCAACCCGAGGAAGTCCAGTCCGCCGATAAAATGAGAGATATCGGGACCGAACGCGATGGTATAGCCTATGACCACCCACTGTATGGACACCAGCGCCACTATGAAAAAGCTGTGCATGAATGTGGCGAGCGCGTTCTTGGAACGAACCAGGCCGCCGTAGAACAGAAATAGCCCGGGAATCGTCATCATCAACACGAGAAGTGATGATGTGAGCATCCATGCCGTATCACCGGTGTCTATCGCGGGCCCGTCCTGTGCCAGTGATAAATCGGGCGATGATAGGCACAACAAAAACACGATAACGGGAAAAAACAAAGACGAATACTTAAGAAGTACCTTTCTCATTGTAATTCCTCCTTTGTGTGAAGGTGAAATGCAAAAACCTTTATATTCAACTTTAATTATGGAAATTCCCGGTTCACACAGGCATAAAAGACGGGTCCCGGGATTACAGGACGCCATCTTTCATGTTTTTTTGCGGAACCTTCAGCCTATTTTATATTGGATGCAAACAACATACCAGCTATAGAATAAAATATGATTGAATGATCACGGGTGGTTCCAAAGGAGGATACGGGCTTCCATGCCTAAAAGTTAAGCAGCATATTCTAAAAATTGAACACCGCGGTTTGAACCGATGTGCGGCTCGGAAACCCGGGGGGGGGATTTAGAGCAAGGGAACGAGACGCAAAGGCCGGTCGGACGGCTGGACGGACGCGATCATGAATTCCCGAACTCTACTCCATCATATTGACGACGACCCGCCCCTTCTGCCCGCCCCGGAGAATAAGCTCTATGTTCTTATCGAGCTCGGCGAGCGTGATCTCGGTGGTGATAAGGTCGAGCCTGTCTATTTTCCATTCGCCCGCGATCTTCGCCCAGACCTTTTTTCTTATGTCCATCGGACAATATGCGGAATCGATGCCTACGAGAGAGACCCCTCTCAATATGAACGGATAAACGTTTATCGGCAGCTCCGCGGAAGCCACGTTCCCGCAGCACGTGACGACACCGTGCTGCTTTGCGGATTTTATGGCGGTTGCGAGTATTTCTCCACCGACGGTATCCACCGCCCCCGCCCACCTCGCCTTTAGAAGGGCCCGTCCTGATGTATCCGTGGCATCCTCCCTGCTTATCACTTCTTTTACGCCGAGATCGAGGAGGAGCCGCTTCTGGTCCGTCTTCCCCGTGGAAGCGACTACAGTGTAGCCCGCTTTTGCGAGAATGCCCGAAGCTATACTCCCGACGCCGCCTGTTGCGCCCGTAACGAGAACCTCCCCCATTCCCGGAACGACCCCGTGTTCTTCCATTTTGTATAGAGAGAGTGCCGCCGTGAATCCCGCCGTACCGTAAGTCATGCTGTCTCTTAAAGAAAGCCCCGGGGGGAGCTTTACCACCCAGCCGGCGGGCACGCGTATATACTCCCCATAACCGCCGGAAGTGTTGGCGCCCAGATCGTATCCCGTGACCAGCACCTCTTCGCCCGGTTTAATCCCGTCCGCGCCGCTCTCCTCCACGACACCCGACGCGTCGATACCAGGCGTGTGGGGGTAATTCTTAGTTACGCCCTTATTGCCTGTCGCAGAAAGGGCGTCTTTATAATTAAGCGAAGAGTAGCGAACCCGGACCAGCACCTCCCCGCCCGGAAGCTCGTCCGTAGACCTGTCCCTGATCGACTTCTCGAATTTATTCTCCCCTGTCTCCTCGACTACGAGTGCTCTGAAATTCCTGACGGTCATCGACGTCCTCCCTGATATGGTTCGTTTTACAGACCGGGCCGTATCACGGCTCCGCCGCACATGTCAACATAACAATATGACCGAAAATTCCGCAAGGGCAACCGGACGGAATAGTCCCTGAGCACATGATAAATTGTTGTTGATTACAATATATAATGGTGATATTATTTGCATATACAAAGTAAGGTCCTCATCCGAAAAGGCAAACCATCTGAAAAGGTGGGACGCAAAACCCGAGACCTAAGGGCTTGAAAGGGCTTAAGGTAGACTGGTTACCGAAGTAGGGACGAGTATGCGGATACGTCGCAGCTCCTTTTTGGCCTCGGATAAAGGGACTGAAACGGGGGTTTTATTCAATGGGCGCGTATCTGAAATTCCTGATAATTTCCTTATTCACTATCTTCTCCATCTTCTCCGCATATAATTCGCAGGGCGCGGAACTCACCACCGTTAAAGTAGCGGGGGGGTTCTCTCAGCCCCTCTACCTGACGTCCCCTGCGGGCGACACGAACCGCCTCTTCATAGTCGAACAGAGCTCGGCGACAATCAAGATAATAAAAAGCGGAACCGTACTCGCCGCGCCATTTTTAAATATCGACCCCAAGGTCGGAAGCGGCGGCGAAGGCGGCCTCCTCGGACTCGCGTTTCACCCGAATTATGCGTCTAACGGTTATTTCTACGTCAACTATACGGACAATTCCGGAGATACGGTCGTTGCCCGCTACAAAGTCTCCGCTAACCCGGACGTAGCGGATCCGTCGAGCGAGCTAATCGTGATGACCGTCGACCAGCCCTTCTCGAACCACAACGGTGGAATGCTGGTGTTCAGTCCGAACGACGACCACCTGTACATCGGCCTCGGGGACGGAGGGAGTTCTTTTGATCCGGGTAACAGGGCGCAGGACGGCGATACAGAGCTCGGGAAGATGCTGAGAATCGACGTCGGAAACGGAAATACGTTCACAGCTGCCGCGAACAATCCCTTCGACGACGACCCGGATTTCCTTGACACGATATGGGCACTGGGTTTTAGAAATCCGTGGCGGTTCAGCTTTGACCGGTTAAACGGCGACATGTACATAGGAGATGTAGGACAGGGGTCTAGGGAAGAGATAAGCTTTCAGCCCGGGAACAGTCCGGGCGGGCAGAATTACGGCTGGCGCTGCATGGAAGGGAAGGAGTGTACGGGTCTTTCGGGATGCACGTGCAATTCACCCGCTCTTACCATTCCACTACACGATTACACTCATTCCGGGGGGAATTGCTCCGTAACCGGAGGTTATGTGTACAGGGGAGCCGCTATACCCGACCTGGACGGGACGTATTTCTTCGCCGATTTCTGTACGGGCAAGATATGGTCCTTCGTCAGGAGCGGCAGCACCGTGTCCCAATTCACGGACCGTACTGTTGAGCTCAAGCCGATTACCGGAGAGACCATCAACAATATCTCGTCATTCGGCGAGGACGATAAAGGGGAGTTGTACATAATCGACAGGGACGGAGAGATATTCAAGATCGTGGATAAAAACTCAATACCGCAACCCACGCCGGTTCCCACTCCCGTTCCCACACCGGTGCCGACGCCTGTGGCGACTCCGATACCTACCGCGCCCCCTTCAGCAAACGCTACCCTTTCCATGTTTAATCCGGGGACGGCCGGCGTCAGGAATTCACTGACTGTTACAGGGGCTCAGCGAGGGTCGATCGTCAGGTTCTACTATTCAAGATCCAACGGGACGACGACTATTTCATCCGGCGTATGCAGAGGTAAAGCCCTTAACATGAGGTCGCCGGTCTCTCTCGGTTCCGCCGTCGCGGATTCGACAGGGAAAGCCACCATAAACGTCAGTCTGACACGGAGTCTGGGAGGAAGGAAACTTTACGTGCAATCGAGAGTTGAGAGCTCGACCGCCTGCAAGATCACGAACCGCGTAACCCAAACAATCAAGCGAAGCTCTGGGGGCTTCGGCGGCTTCGGTGGCTTCGGTGGGGGTGGAGGCAGCGGAGGCGGGTTCGGCTTCTTCTCGTTTTTCAGATGATATGATCCGCTATAGCTGACCGGACAACGAGTTTCGCGAATTAAACGCGGGATAAAGACGGGTGCGAGCTGTGATTCTCTTGCCGTCAGTTTGTTAAAATTAATCCGCCCGCCTGTAGGGAATCAGGAGTAGCGCCAAACCGAAATTGCGGATTATTCATCGGCAGGGATATATATCTTGCCGCCGGAATCACCGAACTCTTTAGATTTTTGCTCCATACCCTTTTTCACCGCTTCCGTCTCTGAAAAGCCGTGCTTTTCCGCATACTCCCTCACTTCCTGGGTAATCTTCATGGAGCAGAACTTGGGTCCGCACATGGAGCAGAAGTGTGCCACTTTGGCGCCTTCTGCGGGGAGCGTCTCGTCGTGGAATTCACGGGCGGTATCGGGGTCGAGAGAGAGGTTGAACTGGTCGTTCCACCTGAACTCGAATCTCGCCTTGCTGAGTGCATTGTCCCTTATCTGGGCCGCAGGATGCCCCTTCGCGAGGTCCGCGGCATGGGCGGCTATCTTGTAGGCGATCACGCCCTCTTTAACGTCTGTCTTGTTCGGGAGCCCGAGGTGCTCCTTCGGGGTGACGTAGCAGAGCATGGCAGTACCGTACCACCCTATCATCGCCGCGCCTATAGCCGATGTGATATGGTCGTATCCGGGCGCTATGTCCGTTGTAAGGGGACCAAGCGTATAGAACGGGGCTTCGCGGCAATACTCGAGCTGCTTGTCCATGTTCTCCTTTATCATGTGCATGGGGATGTGCCCGGGGCCTTCGATCATAACCTGGACGTCGTGCTTCCACGCGACGTCCGTGAGCTCGCCAATCGTCTTCAATTCCGCGAACTGGGCCTGGTCGTTGGCGTCCGCGATCGAGCCCGGCCTGAGTCCGTCTCCGAGGGAGAACGCTATGTCGTAGGCCTTCATGATTTCGCATGTCTCTTCAAAGTTCGTGTAGAGGAAGCTCTCCTTGTGGTGGGAGAGGCACCACTTGGCCATAATAGAGCCGCCCCTCGAAACTATTCCAGTCACCCTTCCGGCGGTGAGCGGTATGTATCCGAGCAGGACCCCCGCATGGATCGTAAAGTAATCTACGCCCTGCTCCGCCTGTTCTATCAACGTATCCCTGAATACGTCCCACGTAAGGTCCTCGGCCTTCCCTTCGACCTTCTCGAGGGCCTGGTATATGGGGACGGTGCCGACGGGTACGGGGGAGTTCCGGATTATCCACTCCCTCGTCTCATGGATATTTTTCCCGGTCGACAGGTCCATAATGGTGTCGGCGCCCCACCTGCACGCCCAAACGGCCTTCTCGACCTCCTCCTCGATACTGGATGTCACTGCGGAATTCCCGATGTTCGCGTTTATCTTGACAAGGAAATTCCTGCCTATTATCATCGGCTCTGTTTCGGGGTGGTTGATGTTGGAGGGTATTATCGCCCTACCGAGAGCGACCTCT
Organism: Thermodesulfobacteriota bacterium; assembly: GCA_041753155.1. Classification (GTDB taxonomy): domain Bacteria; phylum Desulfobacterota_D; class UBA1144; order Nemesobacterales; family UBA2774; genus 2-12-FULL-53-21. Next base: position 36,032 of record JBGSVA010000102.1, read on the forward strand.
TCTCTTACGAACTCGGGTGTGATGTGCGTAAGGGGCATAGCGGCCCCGAAGCTCTCTCCCCTGTGGAACTTCGCGAGCGCCCCAAGCGCTTCCCGCTGCTCTTCGATCCTCTGGTTTTCCCTTATAGCTATATATTCCATCTCCGGGGTTATGATCCCCGCCCTCGCGTAATGCATCTGCGTCACATTCGCGCCCGCCTTCGCCCTGAGCGGTTTCCTCGCGTTCTTGAATTTGATGCCCAGCATCTTCGGGCCGCCAGCGGCTCCCCTCGCGAATTTTGATGAAAAATCGGGGAGGGTTTCGACGTCCCCGCGGCCGAGCACCCATTTCTCCCTCAGCGGGAATAACCCTCTTTGTACGTCTATGTCCGCATCCGGGTCGGTGTAGGGCCCGCTCGTATCGTAAACGGTAATGGAAGCCTTCCTCTCGTGCGGCTTTTTCCCTGTGCCCGTAGCCGGGAACGAATCCTCGAGCTCGATCTCACGCATCGCCACTCGTATGTCGTGGAGCGTCCCTTTCACGTGGACCTTTCCCGATTTCGGAAAGGGGTCGCGCGATATGAGCGCCCGGTCAGGTATCCTTTCCCGCTTCGTGGATGTTCCCATTTAACAAAACTCCCTTAATTCATTATAAAAACTAAATGCAGCACAACCAGACCGCTAAAATATAGTATAAAAGTAACGGCGGGAAAGCGCAATGAAAGCCCGAATTTGTGAACCTTCGGGCGTCCTGTAAACTAATTGGCGTGCATAATTTAATTCTCGGCATAGAGACATCGTGCGACGAGACGGCAGCCGCCGTTATCGAGGGCGGAAAGAGAGCCCTTTCGAACGTAGTCGCGTCCCAGGTCGATATCCATAAGGAATACGGCGGAGTAGTTCCGGAGATCGCGTCGAGAAAACACGTCGAGCTGATTCTCGCGGTCATCGAAAAGGCGCTCTGCGACGCCGGCAGGGAAAGGGAAGAGATCGAGGGTATAGCGGTTACGAACGGGCCGGGGCTCATCGGCTCTCTCATGGTGGGGCTTTCGACGGCGAAGGCGTTCGCGTACGGACTCGGCGTCCCTCTCATCGGCGTGAACCACCTGGAGGCGCACCTGTCCGCTGTGCACCTCGAGCACGATGTGGAGTTCCCGTTCGTGGGCCTGGTCGTATCGGGCGGACATACGAGCCTATACCTCGTGAAGAGCTATACGGAGTTCGAGCTCATCGGAAAGACGAGGGACGACGCGGCGGGGGAAGCGTTCGACAAGGCGGCCAAGGTGCTCGGGCTCGAATATCCCGGGGGAGTGGCGATAGACAGGCTTGCGAAGGAAGGAAACCCGGAGGCGATACATTTTCCGAGGCCTTTCAAGGGTACGAAGACCCTCGACTTCAGTTTCAGCGGGCTCAAGACATCTCTCGTATATTACCTCCGAAAAAACCCGGACCCCGACGAAGAACGGCTAAGAGACATATGCGCCAGCTACCAGGAGGCGATTGCGGAGACGCTGACCGAGAAAACGCTCCTGGCCGCCAAAGAATCAGGCGTCGGGTCGGTGGTGATTGCTGGAGGGGTGGCGTGCAATTCCCGCCTCAGGGCGCTTGCGAAAGAGAGGTTCGGGGAGGAGGGGATAACCCTCCGGATACCGTCTCCGGCATTCTGCACCGATAACGCAGCAATGATAGGCGTGCTCGGAGCGGCTAAGCTCAGGCAAGGGGAAACGTCAGGCTTGAATATAAACCCCTATTCCACATCGAGACCCAGGTACTTAAGGGGAAAGGGAATGGTTTCAGGATTATGAGTCTTCCGCAATTCAGTATTCGTAATCGACCACTGCCCTGTCGGAGCGTATCTCGCCCACAAAATCTACGATCTTGAGATGCTCGGGATGGCTCTGATAAGCTTCGAGCCCTTCCCTGTCCTCGAACTCCGAATATAAAACGACGTCGAAGGCCGCGGGGGAAGCATTAAAATTTATCCCGACCTCAATCGCCGTAATCTCGTCTATGACCCCGTCTAACGCCTCGAGGGATTCCTTCAGCTTCCTAGCATTCTCCTCTTTAGAAGCCCCGGCAGCGAAATCCTTGAGCCTCCACATCACTATGTGCTTAATCATAAAAGCCTCCGGCATAATTGGTAGGGTGCCGTCCGACAGCGATCGGCATACTGTCAATGACGGTTTTGATTTTCTGTAACGAGCGAATAGAATTATAGTACTGAAGAGAAGTTTTCTTTACAAAGGGGAAGAAGGACGACCGCTTAAATCCCGAAAAATATGACCGCCGGGTAAACTAAACGATAAATCGTCGTCCCGGTACGCGTCCGGGGAGAAAATACGTTGGCTGTGACGGAAAGCGAGGAATCAAGAAGGGGGAAGGGGACACAGGACCTCAGCATAATCAGGTGGCTTTACGGCTTCACGGGACCCCACAGGGTACTGATGGCGGCCGCCCTCGCGCTTATGATCCTGACCGCTCTCCTCGAGCTCTCGATCCCCTACATAACCAAAATCGCCGTAGACAAGTACATCTACCCGGCGTGGGGTATCGCCCGGTTCAAAGACAGTGAGATAGACAGGGAATTCGAGAAATCCGTCATGGACAAATACCCGGCCATGGTGATTCCCATGGGTGCCAATTCCTACCTCATCGACATGTCGGGTATCGACAACGCCGACAGGAACGACCTCGAAAAACTGGGAACCGTGCCGGAAGAGAGATATCTCGTCATAGACCCCGCCCGTTTCGATAAGGACAAGCTCGCCCGCGCAAATGAAATCATTAAAGAGAACAGCACTCTCTTTAAACAGGCGGGCGGCGTCCACTACATAAGCTACACGTCTCTCAAGGGGCTCGGCAGGGACGACCTCCTCGTGCTGAGAAGCGAAGATATAAGGGAAGTGATTTTTTTATCGACCGTCGTGTTCGGGTGTCTCACCGGGATATTTATCCTGAGCTCGCTCTTCACTTACATCCTTAACTATTCGGGACACAGGATAATGCACAGGATGAGGACCGAGGTATTCTCCCACGTACTGAGCCTCCCGCAGACATTTTTCGACAAGAACCCCGTCGGCAGGCTGACGACCAGGGTAACCAGCGACGTCAACGCGATTAACGAAATGTACACGTCCGTGGCCGTACAGTTTATTAAAGACGTCCTCGTAGTCGTGGGTGTCTTTATAGTGATGTTCTATATGAACAGGGAGCTCACTCTCTTCGTCGCAGGTTTTACGGTGCTGATGTTCTTCTTCGCGGGTCTCTTCAGAATGAGGCTCAAGACCGTCTACAGGGACGTAAGGAGGTCGATCGCGAAGCTGAACGCGTTCGTCCAGGAGAGCGTCAGGGGGATCGTGCTTATAAAGCTGTATAACAGGGAAGTGGAAAACTTCGAGAAGTTCAAGGAGACCAACAAGGAGAACTTCAAGGCGAACATGGACCAGCTGTGGGTTTACGCGACGTTCAGGCCGTTTATCGAATTCATGAGCGTGTTCACGGTCGCTTTTATACTCTGGTACGGAGGTCTCAGCGTGCTTAGACTCGAACTCACTATCGGCGCCCTGCTCGCATATCTTTACTACGTGAGAATGCTTTTCCGCCCCATCATGGAGCTTGCCGAAAGGTACAACATATTCCAGTCCGCAGCAGCCGCGAGCGAAAACCTCTACGAGCTCGTAAACGTGAAACCCGAGCAAAAGGAGGGGGCAAGTGAAGTGTCCGTAACGGGCAAGCTCGAATTTAAAAACGTGTGGTTCTCGTACAACGACAAAGACTGGGTCCTGAAGGACGTATCGTTCACGATAGAGCCCGGAGAGACAGTGGCGCTCGTCGGACTTACGGGGTCGGGCAAGACGACCATCGTCAATCTGATACTCAGATTCTACGACGTGGGGAGAGGGCAGATCCTCTTCGGCGGCAGGGACATAAAGGAGTTGAGCCCGGAGTTTCTGAGGGGGAGCATCTCGGCGGTATTCCAGGACCTGTTTCTCTACGGGAAAAATATTTCCGATACTGAGCACGACGAATTCTCGAAGGAGATAAAGATAGACCGGATAAAGGGGAACGGGAATACCTTCTCATCAGGAGAAAAACAGCTCGTCTCACTGGGGCAGGCGTTTTTGAAAAACGCCGGGCTCCTGATACTCGACGAAGCGACCTCCAATATCGACGCGCGGATCGAAAGGAATATTCAGAAGGCGCTCAAAAACGAGACCCGCGACCAGACGACGCTGATAATCGCCCACAGGTTATCCAACGTAAGGCACGCCGACAGGATCATGGTCATACATAAGGGCGAGATCTCGGAGATAGGCACGCATGCGAGCCTGCTCGAGAGAAAAGGGATATACTATAGCCTCTATAGGCTTCAGAGCGAGATACACCGCTTTTCACTGCTGACGGATTGACCGTCACAACGCCGGATATGCGCAATGGAATTCATCGCACTTGAAAAACAAACAGAAGAAGCCGGAGCATATTTAAAGAGAAGAGAAAGCTTTAACGAATCCCGCCTGAAGATAGTTGTGTCCCCTTACCGCATTTCCCCTCTTGGCGCGCACATCGACCACCAGGGAGGCCCCGTGCTCGGGATGACTATAGACGTACGGAGCGTGCTTGCGTTCACCCCGATCGACGAAAAAAGGGTGAGGCTCTACAGTATGAACTACCCGGGGGTAGCCGAATTCGACATCGACAGTATCAAATCCCCCGGCAGGGACGACTGGGGCAGATACGCGATGGGGGCGGCGAAAGCGCTCGGCGAGTACCGCGGGATACGGAGAGGGTTCACGGGCGCTCTCTCGGGCACACTCCCCTCGGCCGGCTTGAGCTCGTCCGCTTCTTCGGGGCTCGCATACCTTAAAGCGCTTGCTTACGCGAACGATCTGGAGCTCGGGCCTGAGGAGTATGTCGAGCTCGACAGGAGGATCGAGAACGATTACCTCAGGCTCTCAAACGGTATACTCGACCAATCGTCGATCGTTTACGGCAAAAAAGACAGCCTCTTGTACATAGATACGGTTACCGGGCATACCGAGGCTTATCCGAGGCCCAAAAACTGGGAAGACTTTAAAATATTGATCGTATATTCGGGGATACCGCGCGAGCTCACGTCATCGGGGTTCAATACGCGCGTCGAGGAATGCAGAAAGGCTGCGGGGCTCCTCGGGATAATGGGGGGACTTAGATCGGCGAAGACGCTCTCTTACATTCCCGAAACCGTGTTTCGTGAAAAATCGCATAAGCTCCCTGAGGATCTCAGGAGGAGGGCCGAGCATTTCTTTACCGAATCGGAGCGTGTGACGATGGGGGTCGCCGCATGGAACAGGGGCGACATGAACACTTTCGGGCGTCTGATGAATGATTCCTGCGAGAGCTCGTTCGTAAATTATGAGGTCGGCAGCCCAGAGCTGATTTCGCTCCAGGAGATCATAAGCACGACCGGGGGTGTTTACGGGAGCAGGTTGAACGGAGGTGGGTACGGCGGGTCCGTTACCGCCTTTGTGAGAAGAGATTTCCCGGATGATTCGGCCGCCGGGATCCTCGAACGATATAAAGAGCGGCACCCGGAGACGGGTATGAACGCAGCGGCATATTTCGCCGAATCAGACGACGGGATAAGGCTCTTATGAACGCGATCCTGCTCTGCGCGGGCTTCGCGACGAGAATGTGGCCGCTCACGAAAGATTTGCCGAAAGCCCTCCTCGATGTCGGCGGCAAGCCTGTTATCGACCACCTGATCGCACAAATACTCGATTTCAGAGGGCTTGATTCCATCGCAATCGTAACGAACGACCGCTTCTTCGGGCACTTTCTCGAGTGGGGCGAAAAGAACGGCGGAGAGATAACGGAGCGGGGGATTAGCCTCAATATACTGAACGACGGAGTAGAACTGGCGGAGAAAAGGCTGGGCGCTGCGGGGGACCTCGGATTCGCGGTCAGCCAAATAATCGAGGGCGATGGAACGGTCGTCGCGGCAGGTGATAATATCTTCCGCTTCCCGCTCGGGCCCTGCTGGGAAAAATTCCTGAGCGGCGATAAGAGCTACGTCCTCGCTCTTAAGACCCATGACGTGAAGAAGTTGAGAAAAACGGGCGTGCTCGAACTAGACGAGGAGGACCGCGTTCTGGCATTCCATGAAAAGCCCGGGAACCCGCCGTCGAATTTTGCATGCCCCGCACTTTACTTTCTTAAACCGGGAGCACTCAATCTAATTCATGAATACCTCTCGTCGCACGGCGCACAGGATGAGATCGGATACTTCATATCGTATCTGGCCAAACATGACGCAATATACGCTTTTCATGCCGAGGGTGAGGCGATAGACATAGGGACAGTCGAATCCTACGAGAGGGCAAAAAGAATACTATCCGGTGAGCCAGTCATCTATAAAGGCCGGCAGCGGACCTAAGTCTCCTATTCATAACCAGGGTGATATTGCGGGATATTACAGTTATTGGCTTTTGTGAATTTTATAAATGTTTAGGTATGCTAAATGTAAGGCAAATTCATGTCCATTTTCGATCCTGTATACAGGCAGAAGAATATAGGCGGTCAGATAACGAGAACCCTGTTCCATATCGGACAGGCGG
>JBGSVA010000103.1:0-4943 GCA_041753155.1 Thermodesulfobacteriota bacterium
ATCCTGTCCCCGAATTACTTGACATCTACAATCGCGAGACCGTATTGTGGTCGTGGCGATCTCGCTTTATTCATGAGATTGCCGCGGTCGCATCCCCCTTCGCCAAGGCTTCGGGGGACAAGGCGCTCCCTCGCAAAGACAGGGTAGGTAGGGCAGAAGAGGTTGGGAAGGATCGTATATGAGCACACATTGTGTGCCGCAAATTCTGTAATGTCGGGAGAAGTCAAAAATACATCCTTCGACCCTTCGACAAGCTCATGGTGAACGTGCGGGGATTATTAGCTGATCCAATCGCAGGAGCTGGAAGGAACCGAATACGAGCGCAGGTTCTGTGCTGCAAAAAAGGGAGCGTCAGGAATCTCGTTCTGTTGGGAACCGATTCCTGACGCTCTAGGGGGGGTATGGGGTTATGTCGTTATTTATGCTGTAATGCCTGCTCCTCCATCAGGGTTTTACGGCCCTGATGTCGGCAGCCCGTGAATCCGGTTAAGCTGCCGACATCAGGAGGCTTGCCTGATCTCAAAAAATGCCGATGTGCTCCCCGGATCCGAAACCAGAACGCCGTCCTGCTTGAGCCCTTCCAGGTGAAGGCGTACGGAGTCGAGCATGAGCTCCTTCGTTTCCTCAAGCGTGTCGCCGACGGCGACGCATCCGGGGAGGTCCGGGCAGTAAGCCGAATAACAGTCATTCGACTGCTCTATGGTGATTTCATAGTGCTCTTTCTGTATTACTTCCTGTGAATCGAAACAATGCTTTAGAGAGTAGTAGAGGGCGCCTTCGGGAAGCTCTTTGTCCATCTTGCAGTTGATGGTGAGCCTCGACTTCTTGCTTCTGAGCTTGAACTGACGGTGACTTCCGCAAATCCTCACGAGATACCATCCGTTGTTCTCTACGAGAAACTTTATCACCTCTCTCACTTTCATCTTGCCCATCCTCTCACTAGGTATTTTTTGATTCGCCTTACTGTTCGTCCTTCCTGTACATCAGCACATTATCGAACTCCTTGCCCGTCATGCGGTTGTCGAGGTATTCGGCTATAGCCTCCTCGATTATCTTGGACTGGCTCGTTCTGGAGACGAATGAGAAGAGCCGGAGTCTCTCGTAGAGGAGCGCCGGGATGTATAGCGAACCTCTGTGCATCTTCTCAGGATTTGCCCGCTGCTGAATGGTTGCCGCTGTCATGCACTCATTATTACATCATTACGTAATGATGTCAATATGGTATTTTGTTAAGTGAGAAAAATAATGCCGGGTGATATTAATTTCTCGTGTTCACGGCAGGTTAGGGTGAGAGGGGGGGGCCGAGGGCGCGCCGGGGACCGGTTTTTGGAGAATATTCGGGACGGGTCCGGGGGGTGTCAGGGAAACGTGTGATTTTACATATGGAATCCGGCTTTAGTTCCGTTTTTTTTTCGGGATGGGGGTATTAAAAGTAATGGCGGGATTGCCGTAGAGATTTTAATTCCCTCCTTTCGTAAAGAACGGTTCTGAGCAAGCGTAAGAACCGGACGCAGTGTCAACAAAAGCAGAGAAGTAAATTAACTTCTGGCTAAACGTTGCTAAAGTCCAAATAGGTAAGGGTGGATTTTAAACAATGCATTGCTTTGCGCTTTTCGGAAAGACAAAAACAAAGGCGGATATGTTTTCTTCTTTTCCTTGATGAAAAGAAGCAAAAATCACACACGTAGTGTGTTTTATGAAAAGACTGTACATAATTTGGTAAAAATACGCCCTTCGACCCTCCGACAGGCTCAGGGCGAACGGGCGGGGCTTCTTTTGTTGACGGGGCAGAGGAGGAAGTTGGAGATCGTATGCCTGCGGGCGCTTGCCCGCCGCAAATTCTGTAATGTCGGGAAAAAGGAAAAGGCAAAAGATAGATTTCTCGCGCTGCTCGAAATGACAAATCATTTATCAACCCGTTCGTCCTGAGCAGGAGTCTGTCCTGGGCGAAGTCGAAGGATCGAAGTATGAACGGCATTGGCTTCGTTGCTGGTTTGAGCGAGGTGTTGGAAGGTATGTACCATGTGCGCAGATTCTGCGCCACACATTGTGTGTGTGCGCGCCTACAGCCAGCGGCGGACGCGATTTTTGTAGTCGGTATATTGAGCGCCGAACTTTTCTTCGAGGTAGAGCTCTTCCCTTGCGATCACGCCCCTCATCAATATGAATATAAAGACCGGGATGAGGATCATAATCCAAAGGTTGTTGAGGAGTACCGAGACTGCCGCGAGAAAGATGACCAGGGACACATACATGGGGTTCCTCGTGTAGGAGTAGATACCGTCCGTGACGACAGTCGTCGCGGGCTTTCTTACATCGACGTTCGTGCCCGCGCCCTTCATTTTGAAGAACGCCAGGGACACTATGACTGCGGACAAGATCAGGAGCGCCCCGCCCGCAATGTATCTCGCGTTACCGTCTATGAAGCGGAGGGGCTGTATCAGGTTCGCCGCAAAGCCGGCCGCGATCATGATCAGCACGATAACCGGCGGGGGCGTTATAACTTTCGGGTAGTCGCCGGAAGGGGCGGGCTTCCGGACCTGCTTCGTTTTATTCATGCGGGTCCCCTCCGGGACCGTCATGCCGCTCCTCCATGCCGGGGTGCTGAGGAGGGGGCGGAACGGGGGCGTCGAACCTGTCTCCGAACTTGTCTCCATGAAACCCTTCCATGAGGAACCGGGGGAACGGCGGCCCCGGCCCACGCCTGATTATTTTGGCTACGGCTTTCCTTTCCTCGTAATTTAACTCTGAAGCGATCTTCTTCGTTTCTTCGGCGATCTCGGTCGTAACCTCGCCCATGAGCGCATGCATCTCCGCCACCTTACGGTCAAAGAGGACGGGGTCGAACTCGGGGGCGGAAAATACGTCTATGACCTCGTTCTTTTTCTGTTTGATCTTCTTCCTCGTTTCCCGTGATTCCTTCTTCATATCCTTCATCGTTTCGATGACCATGTCGCGTTTTTCGGGCGGCAGGTCCTTCAGGAACATGAGCGCGCGCTTCCCCTTCTCCATGCGCCCGACGAACTTGTGAGAGAACGTCCCGATGAGTATCCCTATCAGGAGCACGTTGAATAGGACGGATACAGCGAGAAAAATTTTAAGCCCCTTACTCATAGTATTCCTCCCCGTAATAGAGCATCTCGGCGTACTGCGTGTTGTCCGTGTCCTGCTCCGCGTAATTGGCGTAGAGATAACCCGCGGCCATGCCGATGACGAGCAGTAGCGGGAGCGCGATCGCGGGGCTCGGAAGCGGTATAGCCGAGAATACGGCGTTCAGGAGGCCGAGCAGGGAATTTCGCGCGGGCTCGGGTTTATTAACTGACGCGGCCGCGCTTATAATCCTCGCTTCGAGGCCTGGGGAGGGCTCCTCATACACCCTCTCCATGAGGGATTCCTCGAACCGTCTCTCCTGATCGAGCGCCTCTCTCATCTCCAGCGATCCCGCGCACGCGGCCCGAGCCTCTTCCCCGAGGCCGGAAGGCCACCTGCCGAGGTCCCCCCCGTATAGCTTCAGGTACTTCAGGAATTCATCTCTGTCCATTCTGGCTCTCCTCCCTCCCTTTATCTCCTCCAAGCTTGTTCCTGAGCGATGCTTTCGCGCGCATGAGAAGGGACTCCAGCGCCTTCACGCTCACCCCCATTATCTCGGCCGCCTCCCTGTTGCTCACCCCCTCGTAAAAACAGAGAGCGAGCGCCGTCTGCTGTGATTCCGGCAGCTCCCCTATACACGCGTCTATGTTCTCCTTTCTCCGTTTCATTTCGAGCGCTTCCTCTGTCCCCCGGCCCTCGTCCGGAGGGTCGAAGCCGTCGTCCATCGGCCGCGGTCTCTGCTTCCTCTTCCTGTCTATGCACGAGTTCCAGACAACCCTGTAAAACCACGTCGTGAATTTCGTCTCTCTGCCGCCGTCCCAGCTCGTGGGACTCGACCATAAAGTGAGGAACGCCTCCTGCACTATGTCCTCCGCCTCCTCCCTGCTCGAAAGCATCCTGTACGCGAGGCTGTAGTACCTCTTCGTGTGACGCATTACGAGCGTGGAGAACGCGTCCCTGTCCCCGTCCCTCAACCGTCCCATAAGCTCCTCGTCGGTGAATTCCTTCGTCTCTATGCCCATTTGTCCGAGCGGAAGTGTGACAGTCGTATCCATCGAATACCTTTAAATAGTAAAACCTGCGCGGGCGGAATAGTAAAGTTTCTACGCCGCCCGCGGGTCGGTGAGGATCGTATGGTCCTTTATATGCTTACTTCCTGCCGTGGTGGTGTCGTCCGCCCGGACCGAGCTCGGCGAGTATCTCCCTCTCTTCCTGTGTGAGCTGGGGAGCGAGCTCTGCTATAGCGTCGGTGAATGACGTGAAGCCCTCGGCCATAAGAGCCTGGAGTTTATCCGAATTCTCTTTAAAGGCCTGTGCGTCGAATTCTTCTGCCGTGAGTATCTCTTTCATCTTTTCGTGGGTCGCTTTCATCTCGTCCCTGAGCGCTTTTTTCTCTTCCTTCACCGCGCTAAGGGTGCTGACTATGAGCTCCTGCTTGTCGGCGGGGAGCTTCGAGAAAGCCTCGAGCTTTTCGACCCCGAAGGGGCCTCCGCCGCCCGGCATCGCGAACGTTGCGGCCGCCCCTGTCATTAACAATCCGAGTACTGCCGTAAGTATCAAATTCCTTTTCATTTATTTACTACCTCCTGTGTGAAATTTTTGTTAAAGCATGCTTTGTATGTATATACGTGCGGGCGGGGGAAAACCTTCGGCGGGATTTTCGGGGTGTGGCGGGCGAATTGTTGGTTTGATTCCCTCCTTTGGAAAAGGAGGGCTAGATACCGTCTTGGAAGTCAAGCTGTTTTTACCGAGTAATTAGCATCAAACGGCATCTTGTTTTTAAGAACGCCGTAAATTATATGCACCAGTTTCCTCATAGCAGCCCCTATAATCAGCATCGGTGGTTTACCCGC
>JBGSVA010000104.1:0-9028 GCA_041753155.1 Thermodesulfobacteriota bacterium
AAGCGGGTAAACCACCGATGCTGATTATAGGGGCTGCTATGAGGAAACTGGTGCATATAATTTACGGCGTTCTTAAAAACAAGACGCCGTTTGATCCCAATTATTCTCTTAAAGCGGCTTGACTTTCAAGACGGTATCTAACCCTCCTTTACGAAAGGAGGGAATTAAAGGCAATAAATACTTTTCTCCCTTTGTAAAGGGGTACAATTCCGACAAATCGGAGGAATTGGTCGATGTTGATTAGCTGCAAAGAAACCCCCTTAATCGAAGTGACTCGGTTATTGAAACCAAATTCAGGGGATTTGGCATTATGCCCGGAAATCTGTCCCGTTGTTCCAAAAGATGAATCCACCCTGACATTATGTGGAATGTAGCAGCATTGAGCCGGGAATAAATTTTTATTATTTAGGCCTCCTAACCTTGACTGATTAAAAAATATTAATAGAATCATAGAGCGTTTGATTCCGTCTAAATGAAAGTCAGACGCAGAAAAGCGGTCTTGCCATATATTATGTTTACGGTTATATAATTGCTCCTTTTTATATAGTCCGGCTCGACGGATGGGGGGTATAAAAAGATATCTATGATTGCGGGCGTTCTAAAAGAAACTTATCCCGGCGAAAGGCGTGTGGCGATAGTTCCCGCTGCCGTCAACACACTCCAGAAGAAGGGTTTTGTCGTGCATGTGGAACGGGGGGCCGGGTTTGAAGCCGGTTTCACGGATGCCATGTACGAGCACGAAGGCGCGATAATCTCCGGCCGCAGTGAAATCATATCGAAATCCGACGCGATACTCCAGATACGAGTACTGGGGACTGACCCCACAGCGGACGCCGAGGACTTAAAGCTCCTGAAGAAGGGAGCGATAGTGATAGGACTCATGGACGCGCTCACCAACAGGGAAGCGGTCGAATCTCTGAAGTCGGCGGGGGTAACGGCTTTCGCTCTCGAGCTCGTGCCGCGCATCAGCCGCGCCCAGGCAATGGACGTGCTTTCGTCTCAGGCCAATATCGCCGGATACAAGGCCGCGCTCATTACAGCGGACTCCCTGCCCAAGATGTTCCCCATGATGATGACTGCGGCAGGGACGATAACACCCGCCCACGTCCTCGTGGTCGGAGCGGGAGTCGCCGGGCTCCAGGCCATAGCCACATGCAACCGTTTGGGGGCCGTCGTGTCAGCTTACGACATACGCCCTGCGGTGAAGGAGCAGGTGAAGAGCCTCGGGGCGAAGTTCGTAGAGCTCGAGCTCGAGACCGGGGACGCAGAGACCGAGGGCGGATACGCGAAGGCTATGGACGAGGATTTCTACAGGAAGCAGCGCGCGCTTCTCGCCAGGGTCGTCGCCGAGAACGACGCCGTTATAACGACGGCCGCAGTGCCGGGAAAGAAAGCGCCCGTCCTCGTGACGGAAGATATGGTCGCCGGAATGAAGCCCGGCTCCGTAATCGTGGACCTCGCCGCAGAGACCGGGGGGAACTGCGAGCTCACTCAGGCGGGCAAAACGGTCGAGCATAACGGCGTCAGGATCTACGGCCCCGTAAACCTCGCTTCCTCTGTGCCTTATCACGCGAGCCAGATGTATTCGAAGAATATATCGAACCTGGTGCTGTTGATGGTGAAGGAAGAGGAAATAAAAATAAACATGGAAGACGAAATATTAAAAGAATCCCTGGTCGCGGAGGACGGCAAGATCGTCAACGACCGCGTGAGGGAGAGCCTCGGCATAGTGTAGCAAGTACCGGGAGGAACAATGACATGGACTTTATGACAATTTTCACGATTTTCGTTCTGGCCTCGTTCGTCGGGTTCGAAGTCATATCTAAGGTCCCGCCGACGCTCCATACCCCGCTGATGTCGGGCTCGAACGCCATATCGGGGATCACGCTCGTAGGCGCGATACTTTCCGCGGGCACCCAGCACACCTGGCTCACCGCCGTCCTCGGGTTCCTCGCCGTCATACTCGCGACCGTAAACGCCGTAGGCGGATTCATGGTGACCAACAGGATGCTCGAAATGTTCAAGAGGAAGGATTAATAAATGTCACCGACGCTCGTAAATCTTGCATATCTCGTCGCCGCCTGCCTCTTTATAATAGGCCTGAAGGGGCTCTCTCACCCGAGGACTGCCGTCAGGGGGAACCTCCTCGGGGCGCTCGGCATGCTCATCGCAGTCGTCGTCACGCTGCTCGACAAGCACATCATCAGCTACTGGCTCATATTCGCCGGGTTCATCATCGGGGGCGGCATAGGAGCGGTTTACGCCTACAAGGTCAAGATGACCGCCATGCCGCAGTTAGTCGCCCTCTATAACGGGTTCGGCGGCGCGGCTTCGCTTCTCGTGGCGGGAGCGGTGCTTTACGAGGCGGGAGTGCTCCAGGGCACGCCTCAGGAAATCGAATTGAACGCGGAATTTATTCTGTCGGTGTTCGCGTCGGGGTTTATCGGGTCGATAACATTTACCGGGAGCCTGATAGCCTTCGCCAAGCTCCAGGGGCTGACGAAAGAGACCGCCGTCAGGTATCCGGCCGACCAGATCGTAAAAATAGCCCTCACTCTCATAACGGTAATTTTCGCATATTTAATGCTCGTATATCCCGATTCGTCCATTCCTTACTGGTTCATGGTCATCGTAGCGTCCGTGCTGGGGGTGCTCGTCACGATACCGATCGGCGGCGCGGACATGCCGGTCGTCATAGCGCTCTTGAATTCTCTCTCGGGCCTTGCCGCAGCGGCGACCGGGTTCGTATTGTTTAACACGGTGCTGATAGTAGCGGGTACGCTCGTCGGGGCCTCGGGGATCATTCTCTCCCTCATCATGTGCAAGGCGATGAACCGTTCCATCACCGACGTGCTCTTCGGCACGTTCGGCGCGGTGGAGGGCGGGCCTTCTGACGACGAGGTCTACGGCGGGAAGGTGAAGGCTACTTCTCCGGAAGAGGTCGCCATGCTCCTCGAAGGCGCCCGGAAGGTCGTCGTCGTCCCCGGATACGGTATGGCCGTGTCTCAGGCCCAGCACGCGGTGAGGGAGCTGTACGACCTCCTCGAAGGACACGGCATCACGATGGAGTTCGGCATTCACCCGGTCGCGGGACGTATGCCCGGGCACATGAACGTGCTCCTGGCAGAGGCCGACATACCTTACGACAGGATGAAGGAGATGGACGAGATAAACCCGGGCTTCAAGCAGGTGGACGTGTCTATAGTCATCGGGGCAAACGACGTCGTGAACCCCGTGGCGAGGACAGACCCCAAGAGCCCCATAGCCGGAATGCCCATCCTCGACGTCGATTACTCGAAGACCGTCGTGGTCATAAAGAGGAGCCTCAGTCCCGGTTTCGCCGGTATCCCGAACCCCCTCTTCGCGGCCGACAACTGCCTCATGCTTTTCGGGGACGCGAAGAAGATGGTCGAGGAGATGGTGAAGAGCTGTAAAGAGGACTTCGGCTGACAGACAATGTCTGCTCATATATGATTCCCTCCAATTTCTCCGATGAGGGGGGAATCCTCCGCACTCACATAACACTCGTTCGCCTGCGGATGCTATCCGCCGCACGCACACAATGTCTGCTCATATATGATTCCTTCCAATTTCTCCGATGAGGGGGGAATCCTCCGCACTCACATAACACTCGTTCGCCTGCGGATGCTATCCGCCGCACGCACACAATGTCTGCTCATGTACGGTTCTACTGAAACTCCTCTGCCTGACAAACTAATTCCCTCTCCCCTTTCGGGAACAGTTGCAAGCACGCGCGCAACTGGTCGCCCAGGGACAAAGGCACAGGAGCATATTGACTATCGTCTCAATGTTGGCCAAAACAAAACAGGGGTAGGGTGAGGGGGTACGATAATTCTATTAATCAATTAAAACTCACCGCCCGTTCGTCCTGCTTGACCGGCGTAGCCTTTTTAGCGAAGCCGGAAGCGTGTCGAAGGGTCGAAGGGCGTAGATTACACACAAATAGTAATGAAAAATCCACCCTGACCCTCCTTTACGAAAGGAGGGAACTAAATGACAAAAAAATAACTTTCCCCCTTTGTAAAGGGGAACAATTCCGACAAATCGGAGGAATTGGTCGGAGTCGAGAAATACTAAAGTAGTCCCTTAATCGAAGTGACTTACTAATTGAAACCAGATTTAGGGGGATTTAAAATACCTTCCCCCGAGGCGGGGGGAAGGTGAAGGATGGGGGTGATAATACATTCAGAATTATGCCCGAGAACCTCATCCGACAATCCGACAGACGCGCGGAGTATATACCCCTGCGGATGTGTCGGATGTCGGATGGTTTTATTCGATCGTCAATTAAACCTCACCACTTGATCGATCTTTTCATACTTTGCAATGAATGCAATTATATCTCTTACCGTACTTTCCTCCCATCTGCCAAGATTCTGAAGAGAAATATCAAGATTAGCGCATATCCTTCTATGGTTGCTTGGGTCTTCTACTTCGAAAGTCTTCATGTCATATGCCTTTGCTATGTCAATTTGCTGATTGAGACGGTCTATTTTTTTCAAGATTTTTAAAATCTCATATTGAAGGGTTTTATCAAACATGTCTACATAATGTAGATTCTGCATGTAGATTCTGCTCAATAAAGAGTATTTTAGTCTTCTTGGGGATTAAAGATTTTCCTTGTGATTCAATTTTTTTTACTTCGAGTATACATGAGAGAGTGGGGTCACTTGTATTGTTCAGATCATTTAATTTCTTTATGGTTGCTTTTGAATCTTCGTAATCCTGACATTTATTCAGATTGTTGAGCAGAAATACAATTTTTTCACGATCTAGCATTGAATATCTGGTATACACCAAAAAAATGTTCATAAGATATTGAAACTTTAATTCCTTCAATTCACTGATAAACCCATTTAACACCTCCTTCTTCTTCTGAGATTTTGAGATAGAATCATACACAACTTTTACCAATACACCGGGAATCAATCCTATGAATGCACCAAATGCGATTAGTATTAATTGGTCTTTCATTTTAAGAACTTCGTTCATTCTTTGTCTTTAATTAATTTTGGGCTCTCAATTATACTATCACAATCAGAATTAGTGTGACATAATCACCCCCCTCACTCCCCCCTCATCCGACCATCCGACAGACGCGCGGAGTATATACCCCTGCGGATGTGTCGGATGTCGGATGGTCGGGGTTTATCAGTTTATCAGTCCCAAAAATCATTGGGATCAATATTTAATACACGTAATAAGGCTTTTATAATTGGCATCTTTATCTCGTCCCCTTCATTATGAGGCGCAACTGGATATTGCGGCCCCTGATTTCCTCCGGGTACAATTGGACGTATAAATATCCGATGGCTGCCCTTACCACGTATCCTTTCTTCAACGCCGTACTTCTTCAAACGCTTTCTCAGATCTCTATAAGGTAATGGTCTTGGTTTTCCCATTACTATTTCCTATTAACAGGAAGTAAAATCAATGTCAAGCATGGGATATTCAATAGGCTGTCAGAGTCGAGTTGCAATCCTAAGCACATATATTGAATCGTAACACAACAGAATTAGAGCATTGTTAAATTTGCTCGGTGTTTGTACTTTTCCTTAACTAACCAGGGGACTTAAAGCAAAGATCAGGTAGAAACTCTCTTTTTGGAGTCCTCTAAGCGCACAATCTCTGCACCTGATAAATCTGTTCGGGGAGTAAGACGGGCAGTTCCAAAGTCTCGATCTGATCGTCGTTGACCGGCTCCGCTTTTGCCAGCCTGCGCCATACTTCCGGGGGCGCGGGTTTAAAGATATTCTCCATATTATTATTCTCGGCGGCGAACTCGATCTGTGTCATAATCAGGCCTTTCATTTCAACGAAGGCATCATCTACGGTATTGGCAGTCGTAACTAGGTCCATTTGAAGGCAGTGAGCTACAAAATAATCCTCTTCCTTATAACATAATATATCGAGATGTATTATTCTTGGATTCCCCCGAGACATTTACGACTCCAATTAGCTGTTATTTATATGCCTAAACATATATTACCATACCATATATAGCAATATCATAAGTGCATTAGTACGTGCAAGATAACATATAGAGAAAACAAAGACGGAATCCAGGAATATTCCATCATCCCTCCCCCCTCACCCCTCATCCGACAGATGCGACACATCCGGGGTGTATATACTCCGCGCGTCTGTCGCATCTGTCGCATCATGCCTTCCGCTTGATCTCGTAATGTCCCTTCTTGAGCTTGGTCACCTTGCCTGACTGCGCGAGTCTTCCTAATGCTCTTTCGACGGTCCTTTTGTCAACGCTGATCTCCTTCTGGATAGCTTCGATGATCTCCCCCGTCCTCAGCGGCACGAGGGACTGCGAAAGGAGCGCGATCACGGCATCCTGCGCCTGGTATATCGCGAACCCCGGCTCGTCCCCCGGCCCCTGGTCTGCGCACGGCTCGAAGCGGTCCTCTCCCGATTTCCTCAACAGGAGCTTCGGGTTCGACCCCTGTATCCTGTGCTTGACGACCGAGAGCCTGAGCACGTCGTCGCCCAGCACGTCGAGGTTCACGACCACGTCCACCGCCCCCGCTATCGCCGAGGCCCCGCGCCCCCTGTATACGGCCTTTCCCTCCTCGCCCTTCGTCGAGTGGTGTATGAGCAGTATCGCGCACCCCGCCTCGTTCGCAATACGTCTGAGAAGCCCTGCCAGGTAATTCGCCTCCGAGTTGTCGTTCTCCTTCTCCATCGCGAGCACGCGGCTCTGCGTATCGAGCACAAGGAGGTCATATTTCCCGCGCTTGCAGAGCCTCAGCAGGCAATTGAAATCCTTCCTTAGCTCGATACCGTCGACGATATAGAAATCCGCGGGCAGCTCCCCGCATATTAGCTCTATCTTGTTCTTCCGGAGGAACCGCGGCGTCTCGAGATCGACGTAGAGCGATTTGAGGCGCTTCGAGAACTCGATGTCGAGGAACGGCTTCCCGGAGGCCCCGAGTGCGCATATGTTGTAGGCGAGGGTGCTCTTCCCGGCCCCCGGCTCGGAATTGAGCTGGACGATGCAGCCCGGATATATGATGTCCGCCCAGAGGGAAGGGGGCGGCGGAATGTCGGCGAGGTCGCGGGCCGATACGGGGACGGGGTTATCGCTCCGCTCCGGGGCGTGCGCGCCCGAGAGCTGCTCGATGATCCCGTCTACCTTCTCCCAGCCCTCTTTCTTCTCCACGGCCTTCATGATTTCCGCGCCGCGCCTCCATACGTTTCGCATGAGGGAGTCGTCCTTGATTATCCCGACGTAGTAGCCCAGGGTCTCCTCCAGAAACCCGTTGCCCGCGAGATAGGCGAGATAGGGCGAGCCCCCGGCGTGATCGAGCTCGCCTGTGTCTTCGAGGCACTGCCTGAGCGATACGAGCTCGACGGGTATGCCGTTGTCCTTCATGTCGCCGATCATGCAGAATATCCATTGATGCCGCTCCACGTAAAAATCCTGGTACTTCAATACAGAGCTGACGTCTTCATAGAGCCGGGGCTCGTCAATTATCGCCCCTATGACCCCTTCCTCGTACTCCCTGTGATACGGTAAAATCCCGTCTTCCATTCCATCCCCTCCCGGTTGGTGTGTTTTACATTTTTCTTTTTTATTTAATTCCCTCCTTAGGAAACGAACGGATGCGAACGAGTGAGCATTCGGACGCCATGACAACAAAGGCTCCGAAGCAGATTAGCTTCCGGATGAATGTTGCGAAAGTCCAAATAGGCCAGGGAGGATTTTCTTTTATTATTTTAAATCCCCCTGCTTTGTCTTCATTAGCTCGGGCACTTCGGCTAAGAAACATATTTGCTATCAGTCAAGATCAACCGATTCCTCTTATACATCGGAATCGTTCCCCTTTTTCTAAGGGGGAAAACGGATAGCATCCGCTGGCAAACGTATCAATTGTGAATGCAGAGGGCTCACCCTCTATCCAGCGATACGGCAGAATCGTCTATGAGCGCAGATTCTGCGCAAAAAAAAGGAGAAGACACAGGGCGGCACGTAAATGCCATACCCTGTATTTTCTCCTTTACACTTGTGCGTAAACTTAAATTTGTAGGAGCGAGTTCCCGGGTCATGCCCGGCGCGATTATTTCTGCCGTCGCGGCTGGTGTCCGGTCTTACTCCCGGACTTGCGCAGGCGTAAAACAGCAATCGTATATCAGCACACATTGTGTGCCGCAGACGCAAGGCGCCCGTTAATATATAAACTATATGAATTATATACATTCCGCAAGGGGCGATTTTTCCGAATATCATCAATGATTTCTTTTCCCTTCCATTCATAATCACTGTGAGATATTATTTAGACGTATTTCAATATGTCTCACGAGTCTCTGTAGGGGTGACGGAGGCGGTGAGTGAAAGTAGTAATCTGCGGGTCTCCGCAGTGGACACGCAACGAAATAGTGAAGGACGAGATAGTCCGGCTCCGCCGGGAGTCGATGCTGTCCGGCAAGAAGCTCCTTATCATCCACGGCGGCGAGCCCGGGCCCGAGACCGCCGCGCAAGAGTATTGCCGCGAGATCGGCGTCGACACGATGGTGCAGGAAGCGGTAAAGCTCCGGGGGCAAGACTCCTATTTCCGCAGAAACGAGCTAATCCTTGTCTATCATAAACCCGACCTGGTCGTGGGCTTCGCTCATTCATTTAAGGAAAGCAAGGTTGTTTCCGATATGTTGATAAGGGCCGATGAGAAGGGCATTGAGGTTAGAGCATTGGATTATAAGGCTATTTCGACACATAGCACCGACGGTATTCCCATGGGACACTATAAGTGCGGTATGTTATAAGGGGAATGGAAGCCGCCGCCAAAGGGGTATATAGGGTTGGCGTTGGCGGGATCAACTTCGCATAGTGCACATGTTTAAATCCCCCTGAATCCCCCTTTGTATAGACCGGACAGATGGGTAACAAACGTTCGGAGACATAGGTAACACTTTTTTGATATAATGGCAGCCAAGAGTAAGGAGGCAGCCATGGGATGGAAAGAGGTTACGATAATGTCTGAGCGAATAGAATTTGTTA
>JBGSVA010000105.1:0-101392 GCA_041753155.1 Thermodesulfobacteriota bacterium
GGATGGCTTCCCTGTAATCATTCAGAAATTCCCCGGACTCGAAGCTGAGAGCGGTGCCGGGCTCTCCGTCGCTTCCAAGCTCGGCAACGACCCCGCCCCCGGTGCAAGGGACGCGGATACGTTCAGAGTGAGTGCGGAAGAAGGGGATGAGCTCACGATAAGGCTGGAAGGCGACCCGTCGGCGGGTTACATCGGCACATACGCGAGGCTCAGGCTTATAAGCGACCGGAGGATCGGACATATCGAAGAAGTCGAGGCCGGGGAGCTGCCGCTCGAAATCAACGTGACAATCCCCGAGACAGGCACGTACGAGCTCACGGTCGCAAAGGTGGCACAGAGCGACGTGCCGGACAATCTGCTGAGCTTCAAAGGCGGATATATTTTGTCCGTAGATTCGGCGGATGACAAAGTTGAGGCTTTGATTCCGGCTGAGAACGTAGAGCACTAAATTAGTTCTGCGGGTTATGATCCTCTGGTTAATGCTTTCACGCGCTGAACGCGGGGGAGCTACGCGCGCCGTTCGATCAATTCTATTTTGTAGGAATCCGGATCTTCGACGAAGGCGATTACGGTCGTCCCGTGCTTCATAGGGCCGGGAGGCCTGACCACTTTTCCCCCTGCGGACTTTATCTTCTCGCATGCGGCGTAGATGTCGTCCACACCGAAGGCCATGTGGCCGTACGCGTTTCCGAGGTCGTATTTATCCGTGCCCCAGTTATGCGTCAGCTCAAGTATCTCGGGTGCGTCTTCGAGTCCAAGGAATACGAGCGTGAATTCCCCTTCGGGGTAATCCTTCTGTCTGTTGAGCTTGAACCCCAGCACTTCCGTGTAGAACTTTATCGATTTCTCGAGGTCTCCGACCCTTATCATCGTATGTAAAAAACGCATTTTTTACCTCCGGATTCTATTACAGCGCTGTAGAAAAGAGAAACTAGCACAGGCTTAGTATGAAGTCAAAACTAGTGGAATCGGATAAAGCGGCTCATTTGCATATGCAGAGAAATCATTTACGACATCATGCCGGGCGAAGTATATTTCGAGCGTATTTTATTGAAATCAATAAACAATCTTCAATTCTACAATGCATGGTAATCAATACTTAACTGTGTTAAAATACTGTATTAGTTGAATTCTTTTCTTGAGGAGGATGTGGAAATGGCCAAAATTATACATTCAATAGTTGTACTTGCTATTCTGGTGATTTTTTCCGGAGCGGCTCACGCGCAGCTTTACGGTGTAGCCCAGGAAGAAATGGAGGAGAGGTCCGAGTCGAATACGCCGAGGATAAACGGCTTCGGCGAGAGCAGGTTGTATTTGATCGACCCCGATACAGGCAATGCTGCCTTGATAGGCCCCACAGGTTTTTATTTTTGCAGGGGCCTCGATTTTCATCCGATCACAAACGTGCTATACGCCGGCTGTTTCGATGATCAGGATTTCCCTGTACTTATTATCATAGATATTGAGACGGGTGAAGGGACCGAGGTCGCGCCTATTTTTCCCGATGGTATTCTCGACGATATGTCGTTCAGAAGCGATGGAACATTGTTCGCGTCCTTTCGGTCCAAGCCGGGCATCTTTATCGAAACTATAAATACAAATACCGGAGCCCTGAATTTCCTGGGTTTTACGGGTCTTTTCGGTGAGGGGAACGGGATAGGGTTCAGCCAGCTTAACGATTTGTTCCTGACGGATACCGATTTCGTGACTTTTTTACCCTCGCTCTACCTGTTGAATCAGTTATCAGGGCTCGCCAGCATGGTTACAGACCTCACGCTTCCGCCGCTCGGTGAAGGGTTCCCGGTTATAAACTCGCTGGACTTAAATCCTGAGACAAATGTAATGTTCGGCTCGCTGGATATTCAAAATTTCGCATACGAACACTATCTCATTACGATAAACACATCGAACGGCGATGTCACGAATATCGGCGAGACCGTGGAAGGGCTTGAGGCTATAGCGTTTCGCAATCCGAGAGTATCCAACATACCGGCAATGTCCGAATACGGAATGGCAGCCGCCGGTCTTGCGTTATTATCGATCTCGATCTTTGCGTTATACCGCCGCAAGAGGATTGCAGCGGATTAAGAAACGAACATGGAAACGACATGCCCGCTCCGGCTTCCGAGGGCGGGCGTGTCATTGCTTGCCCCCTTATCCTGTGGCCTTCTTCAATCGGGGTTGTCTCCGTTATTCCCGAGTATCTCACTTAAAATCGGAACAAGCCCGGCGTGGATCCTCCCGGCGAGCAGTTTGTGCCCGGGGTCAGAGAAGTGCCACTGGTCGTTGAAGGTGGTCGCGGTCTCGTTGTCAAAACAATCGGCGGCGTCGATATAATAAATCTCTCCCGCTTTCGCCATCTCCTCTAGCACCTTTCCGATGTGTTTATAAAGGGGGGTGATGACCTTCTCGTAATCCTTATTACTTAGTTCCATTATCCTCTTTTCGAGGTCGGTCTTAAATTTTTTCCCGCCGGGGAACGGCTGTCTGACGATGATTGTCGGCATCCCGTTACGCTCCGCTATACGCGCCGCGGTCTTCATGTTCAGAATGTAATCGGAGGCGTCAGTTTGCCTCAGCTGCCCTTTGACGGTCAAGTCGTTGAGACCGTTTATGAATACGACTACGTCCGGCTTTGCATCGAGTCCCTTGCGCACGAAGGAGCTCAAATCGGTATTGCTTGTCGATCCGTAAGCGGCGAGCACCGATATCTCCGTATCGGAATATTCATTCTTAAGCTTCTCATACAGTATTGAGAAATATGCATTCGCTATATCCGAGGCGCCTGCTCCCCAGGCTACGCTTCCGCCGACGATTAATATGTGAGGGTAGGGGCTCCCACCCTCGCCCGCGGTCTGAAGGCCGTCGTCATTTACTTCTATAATCCCCGGCACGGATTTTCTGAAGTTGCAATCCGATACGGCACATTTCAAGGGTGTCACTCCCTCGCCCCTCAACCCCTCCCTCGGCCCTCCGGGGGGAACTTTGAGGTGCCGTTCGATAAAACTGGCTTCCCAGGCTGCTTCCCTGAGCTTGTATCCGGCCGGGTTGCCGCTCAGTTTCAGGCTGCCCAGGTTGTTTATTATCGAGAGCTTGTCACTGCCGGAAGTCAATCTGCCCGCGAGCTCGATTGCGCCGATGGTTATTAAGACTGCGATCAGTGCGAGTAATAATCTGGGTAAAAGCGGCCGGTAGGGTTTCTTATTATCGTCCATTCTTATCAGAGGAAAACACGCTTAAAAAATCGTCTCGTTCCCAACTAGAATTTTCGCTTCAAGCGTCGCGAGGATTTTTTCTTCCATATTCCTGACCTCACCCGAAAGGGCGACCAGCCCGCCGTTCAGCTTCGGCTTCTCGTCGAGCTCCATTACCGTCCATTCCATCGTTATGGTGTCGTTTATGAAGACTGGGGCCGTGAACTTTATAGAAGCCTCTACCGTCGATATGTCCGTATCGTGGAAAACCTTGCTGTAAACCCCCACAATCAGGCTGAACGTGAGCGCCCCGTGCACTATCCTCGTCCCGAACCTCGAGCCCTTCATGTCGGGCTCGTTCGTATGGAGCGCGTTGTAATCGTTGAAAAGGCCCGCCGCTTTCACGACGTGGGTTTCGGTGACAGTTATCCGTTCCGAAAGCTTGTCACCGACCTTGAGCTCCTTGAAAGCTCTGCCGATCCTGGGCATATCGTCCTCCGGGAAAACATATCATATACAATATATAACCTATATATTATTAATTGATAGAATATTGATGATATCCAAAATGACTAGATATATTTTCTATCCCTGATTGCTTTGCTTAATGTAATTTCGTCGATATACTCGATATCCCCTCCCATCGGGATGCCGTGTGCTATCCTGCTTACGCCTACGCCCATCGGCTTTACGAGTCGGGAGAGATAAAGCGCCGTGGCCTCCCCCTCGACGCTGGGGTTGGTCGCGATGATGATCTCTTTCGTACGGCCGCTCTCGAGCCTCCTTATCAGCTCTTTTATCCTGAGGTCCTCGGGCCCGACCCCCTCGATCGGGGATATGACCCCGTGCAGTATGTGATACACCCCCCTGAACTCCCTGCTCCTTTCTATCGCGAGCTGGTCGAGGGGGTCCTCCACGACGCAGATAATGGTATGGTCTCTCTCTTCGTCCCTGCACAATTCGCACGGCGATTCAGTCGCGAAATTAAAGCAGGTCTCGCACAGCACGACCTTGGTCTTTGCGTCGGTGATGGCTTTCGACAGGTTTTCGGCGCTTTCCCGGCTAGATCTGAAAATATGGAACGCGAGCCTGGTCGCGTTCTTTTCGCCTATTCCCGGGAGTTTGGAGAGCTCGTTTATGAGCCTGGCTATAGATTCCGGTATGCCTTTCTGGAGCATGGATTAAATGAGTCCAGGGGGTAATCCCAGACCCCCTGCCAGTTTTGCGACCTCGTCCTTCATCAAATCCTGTCCCCGGCCGAGGGCTTCGTTTACAGCGGCGGTTATGAGGTCCTGGAGCATCTCTATATCGTCGTCCTTGACGATCTCGGGCTCGATTTTGATGGAAACGACCTCGCCTTTCGCCTTCGCGACGACGGTCACCATCCCGCCGCCCGCCGTGGCTTCGACGGTCTTTTCGCCCGCCTCCGCCTGGAGCTTCTCCATCTGTTCTTTCATCTTGTTTGCCTGTTTAAGAAGGTTCTTAATATTTCCGCCCCCGAATTTCATCTTGTTACTCCTTTTGTTTGGGTTTTACGCTCACGACCCTTCCCCCGAAGATCTCTATCGCGTCCTTAAGCGCAGGGTCGTTCCGGATTTTCTTTTTATTTTCGCTCCTGTCGTTTTTACCGCTTCCGGTTTCGCCCGGCTCCGCCTGGGTATCCTCCGCGATTTCTATGCCCAGGTCCCGGGAGTAGCACTCTTTCAGATAGCCCCTGAGCTCCGTCTGGGTTTCGCTTTTCCTGAAATGCGAGGTGTGGAGGGGGTTGCCGAATGTGACCTTGAACGAGTCTCCCTCGACCGATATATTCTTTGCCTGCTCGAGCCGGGTGCCCATGATGACGTTCCTCGATTTAATGAACTTGATCGCCGCGCCGGGGTCCCCCGGTTCGGGCTTCGGTCTATCCACTGGCGTCTGGCCCCCCCTCGCAGGCGGGGTCATAACGGGCGTATCCTCAGCCGCGGTCTCTGTTTTCTGATACTCCCCGCGGGGCTCGTCAAAACGCGCTCTCGACTCGTCTCCCGTTTTTATCGATCCCGAAAGGTTTTCGAGCCTCTTTATTATGTTTTCTATCGGCACCGTCCTATCGAGCGTGGACAGCTTGATGAGAATGAATTCGAGCGCCATCTGGGGATAAAACGACCTGTGTATGCTTTCCGCCCCTTCGAGCATGAGGTTGAAAAGGGATTCGAGCGTCTCAACGCTCTCGCCGGACGCGATCCCCATTATCTCGTCCTTATCTTCGTCGGAGAGCTCCGTGACCGTTTCCTTTCCGCATGTCTTCAATAGGAGGGCGTATCTGAGCATCCTCAGCAGGTCCTCGGCGAAGCGCTTGGGATTTATTCCCTTCTCGGTTGCCCTGTTCAGAGTTTCGATGCAGCTCTTGGGGTCCTTATCGAGTATGCCCGCCACTGCGGACCTGAGGAGCGTCCTGTCGAGTACTCCGAGGATCCTGATAGCGTCGTCATGAGCGATCTCGCTCCCGAACGTCGCGAGCAGCTGATCCATGAGGCTGAGCGCGTCCCTCATGCTTCCGTCCGCCTCCTGGGCGACGGTGTAGAGGGTTTCCTCAGCCACACTTATATTCTCCTTCCCGGTTATCGTAGCGAGGCTCTCCTTTATCTTCTCGACAGGCACTTTCTTGAATTCATACCTCTGACACCGGGAAAGTATCGTCACCGGTATCTTGTGGGCCTCCGTCGTCGCCAGTATGAATAGAACGTGGGGAGGGGGCTCCTCGAGGGTTTTGAGGAGGGCGTTGAACGCGGACTGGGAGAGCATGTGCGCTTCGTCTATGATGTAGATCTTGTATTTCCCGGATGCCGGCAGGTATTTTACGTTTTCAATTATCTCCCTTACGTCGTTGACACCGGTATGAGACGCGGCGTCGATCTCTATTACGTCGAGTGATTTCCCTTCGGCTATTTCCTTACAGAATACGCATTCGGAGCAGGGCTCGGGGGTAGGGCCGCTCAGGCAGTTTAGCGCCTTGGCCAGTATCCTGGCGGTCGAGGTCTTACCGACCCCTCTCGGTCCCGAAAATATAAAGGCGTGTGCTATCTTCCCCGTGGAGACCGCGTTCTTCAGGCTCAGGGTCACGAATTCCTGGCTTACAATATCCTCGAAAGTCTGAGGTCTCCATTTTCTCGCGAGTACAAGGTAGGACATCCGTCACCTTAGAACCAGCTAGTCAGGGTTTCCGCAACGCTCAGGAGGGTTTGTTACCGTTGCTCCCTTCCGGGCCTGGCGGGGTTCACAATCTCCTGCCGTACGGGCCTGACTAACTGGTAAATTTATCGAAACTAATATTGCGTGAAGAGCTTTAGCCTATATTATAAAATACCCGAAAGTTAATTGCTATTGAATGAAATATTCACTCCGACGCAGCCGGTAACGGCGATTCTCTATCGTGTTCAATCATATACTGGCGGAGAGGGTGGGATTTGAACCCACGAGGGAGCGTTAACCCCCTACACACTTTCCAGGCGTGCACCTTCGGCCGCTCGGTCACCTCTCCGGTTGTATAATGGAATTCAGCAAGATTTTAACATCTTGGAAAAATTCTTCAAAAGTCGAAGGAACGGGATTTATCGGCGGGACGCTCTCCGCAGGGTTACCCCTCCCGTGGTCAATTATTGATTGTCCTGCTCTTCCGGATACTGCTGGCCTTCCGAGTAAGATTCGTCGAATGCCTCCGGCTCTGTCGGGGCGTCGAGGGCCTTACCGGGGTCATCTACCGTGCCCGGCTCTACTGTAGCGCAAGCGGTGAGAATAGGCAGTGCAATTAGGGCCGCGATTCCGAAAAGTCTTATCGTATCTGATATTATCTTTTTCATGCTCTTCTTCTTATCTCCCTGAATATCGAGGTTCTCCAAGAATAAATATATACCAAATTAATAGGGGGGGCGAAAGGCAATATGCGGCCGTTAATTTGAAAACGTCCCCTGGCAGGGTTCTGGGCCCGTTTTCTCAGTAATTATTTCGCCTTATACTGGCACTTACAGATATCCTGCCTTAAGTAGGCAATCACGTTCCATATGTCCTGCTCGGAAAGCGTGCCTCCCCATGCGGCCATCATGGGCGAGAGCCCTACGGCCGCCCCGCCTTCGCTTATGACTTTATAGAGATGCTCGTCCGAGAGCGTCGATACGTATGCGGCATCGCTCAGGTTCCTCGGTTTCGGGTCGAGGGCCTGAGCCGCGACACCGTCACCCTTACCCTCGGCCCCATGGCATGCGGCGCAGGTAGTCTGGAACGTCTCCTTTCCCTTAGCCGCGTCCCCTTTTTCGGCCGCCGATACGGACGACAGCGAAAGCACGGCGCAGGTCACCAAAAAGAGCATCGTGAAGATAAATCTTCTCATTTCAGAACCTCCCGAATTCTGTAGACGAGATTAAAGACAATCTATTTTAACTGTAAAATACGGTTTGTATAGATGGGAGTATTGCCTGAGGTATTTATGAATGGGATAATGATATTTGATACTTAGATCAAGGAGGGGTCGATGGAATACGTCCAGTTATCTATAGATGACGGAATCGCCACGGTTGCGATTAACAGGCCTAAAGTAAACGCGATAAACGAGCGGGTCGTCTCGGAACTTACGGATGTCTTCGGGGAATTGGCCCTGGATACGCAGGTAAAGGCCGTTATATTGACCGGGCGGGGGAGCTTCTTTTCTTTCGGGTTCGATATTCCCAGGTTCATGGATTATCCCAGGGAAGCGTTTCATAGATTTATTATGAGCTTTTCCGATCTTGTCCAGCGTATTTTCGTATTCCCGAAACCCGTGATCGCCGCCTTGAACGGGCACACTGTCGCAGGCGGGTGCGTCCTTGCCATTGCGTGCGACAGGAGGGTTATGGTCGGGGGGAAAGCGAAGATAGCACTTAACGAGCTTACGCTCGGCGCTTCGGTATTTACGAGCATCGCGGAGATTCTTAAGTACACAGTCGGTTCGAGGAGGGCTCAGCTTCTTCTCTATACGGGAAAAATGAATTCTGCCGAAGAAGCATTAGCCTTGGGCCTCGTCGACAAGGTCGTTTCTGCGGAGGACCTCGACGGTGCGGCACTCGGCTCTGCGCGTGAGCTTGCGGGGTGGGACGTGTTTGCGTTCGGGAGCGTCAAGAGGCTTCTCAGGAAAGAAGCTCTCGAAAGGATTGAAAATCATGAGAAGGGTTCGGTTTCGGATTTCGTCGATATTTGGTACTCTCAAAACACCCGTGATAAATTAAGAAAGATAGAAATACGCGGCTAGGGCGCGGATGTATGACTTATACATATAGCCAAGAGCGATGATTAAAAAGTGGAAGGTAATAAAGTCCGAACCCCTGTCATCTAACAGGGTGTTTTCGACGAGAATGGATACGAGCGTTTCCCCGATAACAGGTGAGGAGCACGAGTTTTTCGTGATAGAGGCCCCGGACTGGGTAAACGTCGTCGCGGTCACCGACAGGGACGAAGTCCTTCTGATCAGGCAATACAGGCACGGTATAGGATCGGAGACAATCGAAATTCCTGGCGGCTGCGTCGATCCCGGGGAGACAGCGCTCGAAGCCGCCAAACGGGAGCTCCTCGAAGAGACAGGTTATGTTTCGGAAGACTGGACCTGTATAGGGGAGGTCGTCCCGAATCCCGCCATACAGAACAATACCTGCTACACCTTCCTCGCCGCAGACTCAAGGAAGGAGAAAAAGCCCTCCTTCGATACGACGGAGTACATTGTTACTTTCAAAGCGCCGGTTCAGGACATTCCGAAACTGGTGTCTGAAAAGCGCATTACACATTCGCTAGTCGTTTCGGCGTTTTACTGGTACCGCCTCCACACGGGTCGATGATTGAAATCTGTGCCGATGGGCAGTTTCTTCTTAATAAACTGGTTTAAGTGTTGTTTTTGGTCAGCTTTATACATTAAATTTTAAAGTTGAGTATTTTCGCCGTCAGGTGTATATTTAAGTAGAATGTGTGATAGAGGAGGCAGAATATGTCCCGCTCCTTATTCCTGAAAATGTATTTAGCCGGAAGCATGATGCTGCTGTCTTCAGGCCCCGCATTCTCTCAGTCGGGCCCGGCGCCCGCACCGGTGCCTGCCGACTTTCCATCCTATATCGTCGTCCCGAGCGAGGATCTGAACCCGTACGATCTTTCCACGATGCAGAAGAGCACGGAGACGAATTACAGAGACGGTACCGGAACACTCGGCACATCCGTACAGCGTCAGAGCAATATAGAAGTTAATGAAGCGCTCCAGAAGAAAAAACAGGAAAGGATGAAGGCGGCTGAGGAGGCAAAGGCGAAAAATCTTCAAGCGCCTGAAAATACAGAGGGCGAAGGCGCTCCGCCTGCAGAAGAGATCACCGCCGGGCCGCCCGAGCTGGGCGACTCAGCCAGGGACCTCGATACGCCCGGCGTGAGGGGAGGTCTTTTCACCTGGACCGACGAGCAGGGAGTGCTTCACGCGACGAACGACATCGGACAGGTACCGATCAAGTATCAGGTCGAGGCGCTCGAGAATTCAAAGAACATCGACTTGAATAAAGGCACAAATCAAAAATAAAAGCTGACCGCCTGCTATTTTTTGTTCCTGGCTTTGTTTTCCTTTTCCGTAAGCTCCGAGACTTTTTCTTCCAGGTTCTCAAGCTTGGAGGAGAGCCTTTTTATTTGCCCCTCGAGTATGTATAGCGAATCGTTGGTGCTCTCGGTCCGCTTGAGAAGCATTGCGCCCAGGCCTACGAGGGGGGCGACTATAAAGATGAGCTGAAACAGGTATCCGGGTCCGCTATCCGAGCAGCCGCCCAGGAATAACCCCGTATATATTATTGCGGATAAGATCAGCACGTTTCTCATTCTTCAATCCTCCTTCTGATTTGATTCACTCATATTTTACCTGAGTTATCGGCCCGGAAGCCTTCAACCCCTGATGTTTTTAAACCTCATGTAATGGATTTCCCTCCCCTCGGCCCTGAATTCCCTTTCGTAGGTCGTTTCCGTGCGGCCGGGCATGCGAAGCATGTAGCCGGGTTCAGGGAAAACGGATTCGAACAGATTTATTTTTCTCATCGTGTGTAGAGTGTTTATAACGTACTCACGGTGATCGCTCGCTATCTCCAGGTACGCTCCCCCTTTCATGATCCCGGACAGCTTCTTCAGGAATCCCCGGTTGATTATCCTGTGCTTTTTATGCCTGTCCTTGGGCCAGGGGTCGGGAAAATTGATATAGGCGGTCGAGAAGGAGTCTGGGCGGAATATTTCCCCGGCCGCGATATCCGCGTCCATGTGAATGAATTTGACGTTCGTCACCCTATGACGCCTCGCACGCTTTACCGCCTTGTTAAACCTTCTCTTTTTTATCTCTATCCCGATGTAATTCTTCTCCGGGCTGCCGAGCGCATTTTCGATGAGAAAGTCGCCGTCCCCGAACCCGATCTCGAGCAGGCACTCGTTCCCGTTCCCGAACACCGCCCCGAGGTCGAGCGGCAGAATGCGGAGGGATATGTCGAGTGCGGGATTTATTAACTCCGAATTATCCATGGCTGCGGTCGTAGAGAACGTCTCGATATGAATGGAACCTTGCTATACGGTATCCCTGATGAGCGATTCGTCGGTTTTAAGCCCGTAGCCGCCGTTAATCTCCGCCATCCGGCCTATAGATTCAGGTAGGACCATCTCGATCTTCCCGCCGCGGGATTTTTTGTCGAGCTTCATCGTAGCGATAATATCATCAATCTTCATGTATTCTGGCATCGACGTCGGAAGTCCAGCCTTGGTCAGGAGGCGCGTGAGTCTCCCGAGCTCTTCATCCGTCCATAGTCCCATACTGACTGCGATCTTCCCCTCGGCCGCCATCCCGATGGAAATCGCCTCCCCGTGAGTGATTTTGTAGCCGGACAGGTTCTCGACTGCGTGACCAATCGTGTGGCCGAAGTTGAGTATCTTTCTCAAGTTGGATTCCCTTTCGTCCTTCTCGACGACCTCTCCCTTGATTTCGCAACCTCTTTTTATTATACGGGTCAGCGCACCCTTATCGTACGAGAATATGCTTTCCATATTCGTCTCGAGGAATAAAAATAGATCGCCGTCCTTAATTACACCGTATTTTATTACCTCCGCGAGGCCTTCCCTTATCTCTTTATCGTTTAGCGTCAGGAGGGTGTTCACGTCTATATATACCCTCCACGGCTGATGGAACGCTCCGATAAGGTTTTTGCCGTGCGGGGTATCGACTGCGGTCTTCCCTCCTATAGAGCTGTCGACGCACGCGACGAGGGTGGTCGGGACCTGGACGTATGGGATACCGCGCGTGTAAGTGGCTGCGACATATCCCGCTATATCGCCTGCTACTCCGCCCCCGAGCGCAATTACTGCGGAGTCTCTGCCGAATTTATTCTCCAGCATACGGTCTTCGATCCGGGCTTTCGTCTCCCGGCTCTTCTGCTTTTCTCCCGCGGGGAATGCGATAATGTGCGTTTCCAGTCCCGCCCGCCCGAATTCTTCGAGGAGGGCATTCCCGTAGAGCTCCTCGACGGTCGAGTCGGTGACTATGGCGAATTTATAGGCGAGCCCGGATTCCTTGATCTCCCGCGGTATCCGTCTCAGCAAATCCTCGCCGATAAGGATATCGTATGATTTGTCCTCGCTGGTTTTCAGGTTTACCCTTATCTTTTCCATGCCGCCCGCCGTATCAATAATATTATAGATCTATATCCTTTTCACCCCTGAACGAGAATATCCTCACTTTCGGTCCGGCCTCCAGAAGCACGTCGGTCGGCCCCTCTCCGGTGAATATTTCTCCGTCGATTATGTACCCGCTGTTCCGTTCGACCCGGAGAGATCTGACGGCCCTGTTCACGAAATCCCCGTTCTTGTCTGACTTGAGGCTCCTGTAGAGCCCGAGGGGGAGCGTGTGTCTCTGTTCTTTTATATAGTTTTCCCTGACGTAGACCAGATTAAAGGATGCGCCCGGCACGGATTCCTCGGCGAAGATATCGAAGCCGAAGACAAATTTTTTCAGGCTCGAGGCAATAATCAGTACGTGGCCGTCGTGAGGCAGTTTCTCGCCGTCCGCGTAGACCGTCGAGTCCACGTTCTCGAACGGGCCGCGGCCCCCGTTCGACAGAAGCGTCAGTATAGTCTTGATAGTCATAATTGACGCTACCTGGATTCCCGCGCCCTGTTTGTAGTAATCGATAAGGAATCTATAGAGAAACCCGTCTATCCACGAAAACCCGTAATAGGGCTCGTCGAGCTTCGAATCCTGTAGGCGGATAAGCCCCCTCTCTATGACGCTTACGGGCGCCCCCCGCCTGAGTATGTCGTTTAACTTCCGGCATATCGCGAACTGGCTCTCCCGGAGACCCGCGTCCGAGCCTATCATGTTGATCGTACCGCTCATCAGGGGCAGGATAACCGGCAGCTCGTCATCGCCGTATAGCTTCAGATAGGCGCTCATTACGCTGCATATCGTTCCGTCCCCTCCGCTTATGAGGAGCAGCTTTACGCCTTCCCCCCGGAATTCGTTCATGACCCCGGCGATCTCGAGCTCGTTCTTAGTCGTGCGGAGTATAGCCCTTCCGCCGAATATATCGCCGAGCCTCTTGATGACTGCGGCGGTCCTCTTGCTGTTGATCTTTGCCGACGGGTTTAAGATAATGCCTATCTGTTTCATGCCTCGTATTTGACCGCCGACCACACCGGGTGGGGCGAGAGCTTTTTCTGACCTTCGAGCTCCGTGAGCTCGACGAGGAAGCAGTACCCCGCGATTTCCCCTCCGAGTTTCTCTATGAGGTCCCCGGCCGCTTTCGCGGTGCCCCCTGTCGCCAGGAGGTCGTCGATGAGCACAACCCGGCTGCCGTGATGTATCGCGTCCCTGTGCACCTCGAGAGAGTCAGACCCGTATTCGAGGTCGTAGGACGCGTTAATAGTTACGTACGGCAGCTTTCCCGGCTTCCTTACGATGACGAGCCCCGTACGGAGCTTTATCGCGAGAGGGGACGCGAATATGAACCCGCGTGACTCGATCCCGACTAGGTAATCGATTTCGCTGCCGTCCAGCATATCCGCCATCCGGTCGATCGCGGTCTCATATGCCTTCGCGTTCTGAAGGAGCGGCGTGATGTCGTGAAATATAATTCCCTTCTTCGGGAAGTCGGGAATATCCCTGATGTACTGCTTGAGATCGATCATTTGCAATTCTCCTCTTTTCTTAAGGCAGGTAATTGAGCGGATTTACCGGTTTGCCGTCGTTCCTCACTTCGAAGTGCAGGTGACTGCCCGTCGCGTTCCCCGTGGCTCCTACCTCGGCGATTGTCTCTCCCGACCTTATGCATATACCTGGCTTCACGCCGTTCCTGCTGTTGTGGGCGTAGAGGGTGCTTATCCCCCCGCCGTGTTCTATTACGACTATCCTCCCGTACCCCGAAAACCCCCTCATGCCGTCCGAGCTTATCAGGACGTACCCGTCGGCAGCCGCCCTTATGGGCGTGCCCTTCGGGGCCGGAATGTCTATGCCCCAGTGAAACCTCCTCCCGCGCTTACCGAAGCCCGAGGATATCTTTCCCGGAAGCGGCCATACGAGGCCGGTGGAAATCACCGCCCCCGGAATTCTGAGCATCGTCCCCGTCGGGATGTCCGTGTAATCCTCTATATTATTGACTTCGATCAGCTCCCCGACCGTAGTACCGTACATTACCGATACCCGGTATATCGTCTCTCCCTCTTCGAGCATATGGTGCCTGTAGCCCTCCCTCACGGTCAGCTTCCCCGTCAGGCATTTCTGAATATCCTTTTCACTCACCTTGGGAATGGACGGCGGCGGGGGACTCTTACCGCAGGCCCCGAGCAGGGCCAGAAACAATAAGCCCGATAGCCATTTCCACCGCCTCCCTGGGATTGTCTGCCTTTCTAATGTCGGATGATACATCCCAAGTTTTTATCCCTATGACCGGAATTTCCAATCTGAGAGCGAAGGCAATTTCAGATAATGTACCGAAGCTCCCGCCTATTGCAATCAGTGCGTCGCTCGAGCGTACTACTATTATATTCCTGCCGTGTCCCATGCCCGTGACAATGGGTATATCGACGTAAGGGTTGGACTCGTTTTTGAGCTCTCCGGGGATGATTCCCACTGTCAGGCCGCCCTCGGACTTGGCGCCTTGGCAGGCGGCTTCCATGACGCCTCCCATGCCTCCGCATATGAGCGTGCATTTCCTGCGCGCTATCTCCCTTCCGGTCTCAAACGCCGTGATGTACTCCTCTTCGCCGGTCTCCCCGGCTCCTATCACTCCTATTACGATCTCCATATCCGGCAAGATTATATGATTATTTCCCGAGAGTCTCAAATCGAGATTGTCTCCGCTGGCTGGCCGGCTTGAATATACATATATAATATATCATTACTATTAATTATATGCATGAAATGATAAAAACACCTTGATTTGTCCATTTTTTACATGTATTCTAACTTTACAATAACGAAAAACGACAATCCATTTCAACCTGATAAAAGCCTAATAGTAACAGTCCGGAGATTCTTTTTATTTTGTTTTTATTCTTATTCTTGGTTGCTTGTTTTTGAGGCCGGTATTAAAAAAATCGATATGCATTGGAATGCAAGGAGGAAGATACCTATGTGCGGTATATGCGGTTTTATGGACGACGACGAGGTTCCGTTGTCGGATAATCTTGAAATGCTGTCCAGGATACGTCACAGGGGGCCCGACCAGGTGGGTGTGTACCTGGACGGCGACACCCGCGTGGGAGTGAGGATAGCGGACCTGCAGTTCCGGAGCGTCAAGGGATGCCTCTCGCTCGCTCAGGCGAGGCTCGACATAATCGGCGGCAAGGACGGGGTACAGCCCATCTCCGGCGAGTCGCTCACGCTCGTCCACAACGGAGAGATATATAACCACACCGAATTGAGGAAACTGCTCCTGCATAAGGAGATGGGCAGCGAAAGCGATAGCGAGATTCTCCTTCATATTATAGAGGAATATTACGAGGGCGACCTGGTTCAGGCCGTACAAACGGCCATGCCGCTACTAGACGGGATGTATGCGCTTGCGGTTACCGACGGCAGGACTCTGGTCCTCGCGAGGGACCCCATAGGCAAAAAGCCTCTTTACTACACAGACGGCTTTCCGTTCTACTTCGCATCCGAGAGGAAGGCGCTCCTGAAAGGCAACGGAGAGATCAGGAGACTCCTGCCCGGCAAGGTAGCCGAAATAAAAAAGAACACCGTAAAAATTCACGACGGATACGAGATCGAGAAACCCCCTATAGAGATCAACGATATGGCGGAAGCTCTAGACGCGTACGAGAGAGCGTTCGACAGGTCTATGGACAAACGCACATACGGCTTGAACAGGGTAGGGGTGCTGTTCTCGGGCGGGATAGACAGCGTATTGGTCGCGAGGGCGCTCCAGTTGAGAGGCCTGATCGTAACATGTTACACGGTAGGCACGGAAGGCAGCTCCGATACCGAAACCGCGATCAAGGCGGCGCGGGAGCTGGGACTCAATATCAAAGTCGAGTACCTCACTGAAAATCTGATCCGCGAGAACCTCGCTGATGTGATCGAAGCTATCGAGCTCAACGGTCTGCTTCAGGTCGAGGTGGCCATACCGATGTATCTTGCCGTGAAAAAATGCAGGGAGGACGGCCATAAGGTGATGTTCAGCGGGCAGGCGGCGGACGAGCTGTTCGCAGGCTACACATGGTACCGAGACGTAGTGAAGGAGCACGGACACCTGATCCTCCACAGCAAGCTCTGGGAGGACCTGGACAGGCTCTACGAGGATACGCTCGAAAGGGAGGACCGTTTGTCCATGGCTCATTCTATAGAGATAAGGGTCCCGTTCCTAGACAGAGAGCTCATAAGGACGGCCATGAGGATCGCGCCCCATCTCAAGATAAATAATGCCGAGGACGTATACGGGAAAAGGGTCCACAGGGAGCTTTCTCTGAGGAAGGGGATACCCAGGGAGTTCGCTTACAGAAAGAAATCGCCCGCTCAGGAAGGCTCGGGGATTCACGACCTGATCGAGGCGATAGCCGCGAAACATTTCAGAGGCAAGATAGTCAAAGAGACGAAGCTTCTCGATTTCGGAAGCAACTTCCGTTACCTCGGCAATCATTACGGAACGCCCGAAATGACGGCTCTTCTGAGCGAGGTCACTGAAAAGAATAATCTGCAGTTTATCGCCGGGAGCGGAGAGAATTGACCGGATGGATTCGAAAACAGCCGGACTGAGGAGGTCAATGACCGGAAATGGAAATAAAACCGATACTGCTCGTAGTGGATATGCAAAACGGGTTTTGCGGAGTAAGCGGGTCGTTCGACAAATTTGGTTTTAACATAAAGCCATACAGGAAAATCATCCCCCGCTTGCGATTTATTATCGGATACATGCGCTCGAAAATGGTCCCGATCTATTACGCTAAAGCCATAAGGGAAGCGTCGGGGCTCGATCTGCTGGACAGGGTCCACAATATAATTCCCGAAAGCCGGAGGGAGAAGCTCGACGAAATGCACCTTTGCATCAAAGGGACATGGGACGCCGACATAATAGACGAGGTATATCCCGAAAAGGGTGATTATATCGTCGAGAAGAGGAGGGATTCCGTCTTCCAGGATACGGAATTCGAGCTCTGGCTCAGGTCGTTCGGCGCGAATACAATCATCTTCGCCGGGATCGACACTTATATCTGCGTCGAAAGCTCGGTGAGGGACGCGTTCAACAAGGGTTATGACGTCATACTGCTGAGCGACTGTGTAGCGTCGAGAGAGAAGAAACTCCATAAAGCGACTCTCGTGCAGATAGCGGAGGCGTACGGCTGGGTTCTGACGACGTCCGAGCTGGTAGAAAAGATGGATAACCACGAGCTCGTGCTTTCGGGCATCGACCCTCGTCCCATATCTCTCGTCCGGTAGTGGCCACCGGCCGGTGAAAGCTCCCGGTCGGATTCAGTTTTACCTTCTTCCGGTAATTAACAGAAGATGAATGCACTCGACTGGTCTGTAGTCGCCGCCTATGTAATAGTTCTGCTTGCCCTGAGCAGGTATTTAAGCAAAGGACAGTCAGGTGTCGAAGATTACTATCTGGGCGGGAGGTCGATGCCGTGGTGGGCGATCGGTCTCTCTACGATGGCTACACAGTTGGGAGCCATCAGCTTTATCTCCGCTCCCGCTTTCGTCGCGTTGAAGCCGGGCGGGGGGCTCACGTGGCTCGGCTACGAATTCGCGGTGCCCGCGTCGGTCATATTCGTCATGGTCTTCATCATTCCGGTCGTGCACGCAGAGAGAATCGTAACCATATACGAGTATCTGGAAAAGCGCTTCGACGCAGGCACGCGGACTATCGTGAGCGTCGTTTTCCAGATAGGCAGGGCGCTCGCGACAGGCGTCAGTATATACGCGATAGGCCTCGTGCTCTCCGTGATATGGGAGATACCGATCGTCCCGACGATTCTCTTCATCGGCGTGATCACGATAGTCTACGACGCGTGGGGAGGTATGAAGGCCGTTGTCTGGAGCGATGTACTCCAGATGGCGGTGCTTACCGTCGGGATACTGATATGCGGTATTTCGGCGTACTATCTGATCGGCGGCTGGGACAACGTGCTGGCGGACATCGACAGGGAGCGCCTTCAGATACTCAGACTGGGGTCGAGCGGTCTCGGGGACGGAGATGATTTCAGCTTCTGGGCTTTCCTCGTAGGGGGCTTCTTCCTGTATATCTCTTATTACGGCTGCGACCAGAGCCAGATGCAGAGGGAGATGTCCGCAGGGACCGTCGACGACGCCAGGAAGTCCCTGATGCTGAACGGCCTCGTACGGTTTCTGCTGGTGTCGGCTTACGTTGCGATGGGGCTGCTTATAGGCGCTTTCGCGTATCAGGACGAGTATTTCTACAGCCTCATCCCCAAAGACAAGGTCGACTATATGGTCCCGATATTCGTGCTCAATTACCTTCCGCACGGTGTGATCGGGTTTTTAGTCGTGGCGCTTCTCGCGGCTTTCATGTCGAGTCTCGACTCGTCCATTAATTCCCTGAGCGCGGCCACGATGAAGGACGTCTATCAAAAATACATAAGGCCGGATGCCGACGAAAAGCATTACTTCCGCTGGTCGAGGGTCCTCACTATTTTCTGGGGGGTGGTTTGCACGGGTCTCGCGTTCGTCGTGGGAAGCATCTCGGACACGATTATCGAGGCGATCAACAAGGTGGGCTCGCTTGTTTACGGCCCCGTTCTCGCCGTGTTTATTCTCGCGATCCTTTTTAAAAGGACGGGAGCGCTCGGGGCGAAACTCGCAGTAACGGGCGGCGTATCGGTCAATTTGATCCTGTGGATGGGTTTCCCCCAGGTGTCGTGGCTCTGGTGGAATGCGGCGGGGTGCCTCACCGGTATCGGCATAGGGTATTTTCACAGCCTCCTCTCTCCCCGGGAAATCCCTGCGGCTGAAGCCGATAGAATACCGGATATATCGGAGGGGTCGGATTGGTCGAAATGGTACATCGTATTAGGAATATACTTTTTTTCAATCATCCTTATAAGTTACATCGTCGAGCGCGTTTTGCTCGAATAATTACTTGATTTAAAACCGTGCATCTTATAACTTTATTATTTGAATCCGGGCTTCGGACCTACGGCAAATGTAAACAGGGGGGAATAAATGAATATTTTGAGAAATCCTTATGCATTGATAGCAATCTTATGTTTTTTTGCGGTTTCCTATGCGGCCGCACAGCAGAAGCCGGACCTCGCTCCTCTCGGTTTTACGTTCGGTATTTCGGACGATGACGCCGAGGATATAATCGAGTCGAGCGGAAAGAGGATTATGGATAATAAGGTCGACTCCAAGAAGATACGGACCATCGTGATGCAGGGTATGATAGTCACACTGCCGCTCGACCTGGAGGGTAGGGACGTCAGCACAGGACTCGAATTCTACGACGATAAGCTCCTTTCGTCTTCGCTTATGCTGACCGCAAAAGACCAGTTCGAGGAAACCCAGCTCGAGAATGAATTCATGAAATATCTGACCGACAAGTACGGAGAGCCTTCGAGCTCCGACAGCATGCTCTATTTCAAGACCTGGACGTGGAACATGCCCGACGTGAAGCTCGTTTTCCACACGAATCAGAAGAAGAACGCTATCAAGGTCGATTATACCTACGAGCCTTACAACCAGGCCAAACGAGAGAAAGAGCTCGACAAGCTCCGAGGAACCGAGGCCAAAGACCCCGCCAAGCAGATGTTCATTGACGGAGACTACAGCAAGCCCAAATATTACGATGAGACGGGGCACTAAGTATTACCGTTTAATGCCGTAGTGCTCTCCCGGTTAGTTCAATATCCCGTGCATTCCCTGACTTTTTTTAAGTTCTTGTGGTCGTCTCTCAATATTCCATAGACGTGCGCCCATTCGTGCTTCAGCACTGGCAGTATCCCCCCTTCTGTTAAACGCTTTATAGCTGACTATTATTAACCCGTAGTCGGAGTCGT
This sequence comes from Thermodesulfobacteriota bacterium, assembly GCA_041753155.1. Lineage (GTDB taxonomy): Bacteria > Desulfobacterota_D > UBA1144 > Nemesobacterales > UBA2774 > 2-12-FULL-53-21. The sequence continues at coordinate 19,698 of JBGSVA010000105.1, forward strand.
ACTCCCCGTTGCATCTCCAGTGATGGTATTCGCATCTGAATGTGCCGTTTACGACGGCGCTCGTGTAGCGCCTCGCCTCCTCCCCCCGGTCGGTGATATTAAAACATTCGCTGAATTCGGTGAATTGATGGTCCACGTTCTCGAGTATTTCGTCTTCATGACCGGGCACGTTTATTTCCATCCCGACCCTGAACCCGTATTCCGGGGTCGTTTCCACAGGGAGTTTCTTTAGCTCGTCTTTGTCGAGCACTTCGGGGTTCATGATCTGACCGAAGCGACCCACGTTGGCGCACGAGGCGATAGTGAGCATCAGGAGAATAAGTGCAACGGTCCCTGTCTTCGGTCTCATAACCCGTACATACTATAACTCAACGCGGATTGAGTGGTGAGGGGTATTCGGGTTCGGCATGAAGCAGCTTATCAAGCGTCTTGTGACTGGTGTATTATAGAATGTATATTCCTAGGCTGAACCCGATGGCTGGTCAAAAACTTGAAGACAACTCGTTCAAGAGGTATCTCGCGTGGTTCTGGTCTACGCGCGCCGGCGCGTCGGATTATATATTATCCGCCAATTATCGAAGGAGTAGCGACTGATGAAAATTCTATTTTATTTTCAAGACTTATGCGTAGGAGGGGTATTAAACCAGCTTTCCCAGCTTGTTGTCAATCTTGACCGCAGGGGACACAGCATATCGGTAGTCGCAATGTATCCCTCAGATGCGGATTGGGAGCATCTGTGGAGCGCCAGGTCCATCAATATTGAAACTCTTTTTTCCAGCATGCCTTACACGGCCGTTCCCGGGCCCATAACATTAATTAAAGCCACATCGAGATTAAGAGAAATAATAAAAAGGGAAAAACCGGAAATTCTGTACTCTTTTGGCGGTCATGCTCCAAGGATACTTTCGTGGCTTGCTGCGAGAACATTACCGGATATTAAACTCGTCTGGAGGTACCGGGGCGCTGGTAACAAGCTCTTGCTTCGCAACAACAATCTCAATTATAAAGCCATGTTGTTCATTGAGAAATATATCTCCACCACTGTACCTCTGGCTGTATACAATTCGGATGCGAGTTTCTCTTTTGGTGAAGGATTAAACCATAACTTTAAAAAACAGCTGGTAATCAAGAACGGATTCGATACCGATAAATTCAAGCCCGATCCGGACGCGAAGAATCGGATACGTCGGGAGTGGGGAGTATCAAAAGACGAAAAGCTTATAGGTATTGTAGGGCGTGTAAATCCCGTCAAGGGGTATGATGTATTTATCAAAGCCGTGGCTTCGGTTCTAAAGAAGCGAAATGATGTACGTTTCGTCTGCGTGGGTTACGGTGATAAAAGTTATAAGAGGGATATGGAGGACTTGAGCCGGGAACTGAAATTGAGTACGTATCTGATATGGGCAGGGGTAAGGAGCGACATGACTTCGGTGTTTAATTCTATGGATATCCTTTGCTGCTCTTCTTATGCGGGGGGCTTTCAGGACGTAATCGGAGAAGCTATGGCATGCGGCGTCCCCTGTGTAGTGACGGATGTGGGAGATTCCGCGAAGATAGTGGGCGATACTGGAATCGTAGTACCTCACGACAACCCCGAAATGCTTGCCGGCGGGCTCTTGACTATGATTGATAGACTCCCCGAGATCGAGCCTCAAGACATACGTGCCAGAATAATGGAAAATTTCACTGTCGAAAGAATGGTTGATCAAACTGAAACGGCTCTTCGTGATTTGTTAAATGGGGTATAGATCCGGATCTCTTGAAATCCAAATGGGAATATTATGACAGCTCCGTCCGCTGAAGAGAGCTTGTTCAAAAGGCTCCTCGCGTGGTTCGGCTCCACCGGGGCCGGGGCGTGGTTTATGATTAATATAGCGTCCCACATCGATAAATGGCTGATAAAGTCATCGGGCGGTCAGCTGAACATGACGTTCGCCTGGCCCTGCCTGCTCCTGACGACGAAGGGGGCCCGGACGGGGAAGCCGAGGACGACGCCGCTCGTCTATGCGAGGGACGGGCGGAGCCTTGTGCTCATAGCCTCCAAGGGCGGGAATCCCCGCCACCCGGCATGGTATCTGAATCTGCGCGCCAATCCGGAGGTCGAGATATTCCTCGACGGGAAGACCGCCCGATACGTCGCCAGGGACTCGGAGGGTGAAGAGCGCGAGAGGCTCTGGGGGAAAGCCGTCGGGGTATATTCGGGTTACGAGAAATACCGGAAAAGGGCAGGGGGGAGAAATATTCCGGTGGTGGTGCTTGAGCTAAAATCGACCAGTCGGACTCGAGGATGATCGCAATTAACACGGCAAATGTGCAATAGCAGTGCGGAGAGTCGCTTTAAAATTGTGTTGAGGCTTGAATGCTTACGGGGTTATTTGTTCTTTCTTTTTCTTTTGACTTCTTTCAAATCAACTGTTAAATCGAAGAGATTCTTTACCGGAATTTTGCTGCTTGCATTGAGTATTTCGATCCCGGCAATCTTGTCGCCTTTGGTTACGTGAAGAACAACTCCCTCATCTATTTCAATTGCCCCATGGGGGCGCTTGGATGATAGCTTTATATAGGCGGCGTCTACTTCTTTGTCGTAGCTAACTTTCATGATTCACCTTAACAGGTAAGATTTTTTTAAAGGATATGCCGTTATTATAACAGCTTCTTTCTCAATCACAAAAATGACTTTTAGAGGAAGCCCCGAGAATCTTTTGGGAAATGTTTTATAAGCAATTTTTTGACCTTCCTGTGTCTCTTCCCTGTCTGGAGAATTTATTGTCTCTTGTATATCCATTTCCTTGATACCGTAGAGACGCATATTATTTTTGGCGTGCCTGGATAGTTTCATTAGTTGATAATAATGCCGAATCACATTAATTTTTTCTATTACTTCCTAAACTCATATTTATTCGAATCCAATCCAATATATTGGTAATGGATGAGAGACAGTCCGCTGATTCATTCAGCTCCCGCGATGGGCAGGAAATAAGGCTTTTGTTACTTCCCCGGGAGGGTCGAGACGAAATCCACGCATCTGTCGACCCAGACTTTGAGGTCTACATCCTCCCTGTATCCGCCGGGCTCGACATAGACGTACCCCTTCATGGGCTTTCCCGTGAAGTCCATGGGTCTCACGTGGGGTAAGGCCAGGGAGGCTTCGTAGCGGTCGCGTCCCACCCTCGCCATCAGCAGGTCGTTTATCACCCCGCAGCACATATTGCCGTTCAGCATGAATGCGATTCCCCCGAACATCTTCTTCTCGGTGAATTGACCGTTCTTGTTAAAAATTTCCCTTAATCTCGCGGCCAATTTCTCATCGAAAGCCATGATCCGACCTCCATAAAAGATAATTCCACTCGTCAGCGTGCTCTATTATACATGGTACTTAGATAGTTTTTTCTTCGAAACACCGTTTCCAGGATTGCGCGGTGCTGAAACTTTATTAATCCCCCGGCATTCCGGATAAGCAGGGTGAATCGGAGCCGAAATATGCATTTACAACGAATAAATATGTAAATACATACCCGTTTATCCATCGGGGTTTTATCGATTGATTTGAAAATAAAGCCGCCGATTCTTGAACAATAATCTGAGCTAATCTTGGACTGAAATATAAGGAATGAAGAGCTAACATCCTGTCTTTTCTTGACAATAAAGAGCCGGCCCGATATTATCAATAATGATTTTCATTCTCAATACCATTATGAGCCGGGACGCGGCCCATTGGTTAACGTTTTGGAGTCGAACGCTTTCTATGGCTACAGGTGAGCACGGTTACGGCAGGTGTGGGCACGGTCGGTTTCACTTTTGACAATTTCTGAACTGGAAGAAGCTATTCATATGCTAAGCGCGAAGACGGTCAAAATCTGGTACGCGGTGCACAAGTGGACGAGCCTCGTATGCACGGCGTTCCTTCTTATGCTGTGCGTGACGGGCCTCCCTCTCATCTTCTATCACGAGCTCTCGCACCTACTCGGAGATGAAATCAAGACCGTTGACATGCCTCTTGAGACACCCAAGGCGAGCCTCGACAGCGTAGTCGAGGCGGGCTTGAAGAAATACCCCGCGGAGTTCGTGCGGTTTCTATACTGGGACGAGGACGAGCCCGATCTGGTATATCTCACGCTCGTCCCGTCCCTAGACGCCCCTCCCGACGTCTTCCGCTCGATCGCCGTCGACGCCCGAACCGCCGAGGTCCTGGCGGAGCCTAAGTTCGACGAGGGTTTTCTCTATTTCATGTTAGAGCTCCACGTCGATATGTTCGCGGGCCCTTATGGAATGCTCTTTCTCGGTTTCATGGGCCTTTTGTTTGTCGCGTCGCTCGTATCAGGCGCGGTGGTATACGGCCCTTTCATGCGGAAGCTCGATTTCGGTATCGTGAGAAAAGACAGGACCGCGCGTTTGAAGTGGCTCGACCTGCATAACCTGCTGGGCATCGTGACGCTGATGTGGGCGCTAGTCGTAGGCGGCACCGGGGTTATCAATACCCTCTCCGATGTCGTGATCAAGGCATGGCAGTACGGGCAGCTCGCGGAGATGGCGGCACCGTATAAGGGGAAACCGATGCCTCAAAAATTCGCGTCTCTCGATCGTGCGATGGACGTGGCGAGGGAGGCCGTCCCCGGCATGTCGCCCGATTTCGTAGCCTTTCCCGGCTCGGTGTTTTCGAGCAGCCACCATTACGCGGTCTTCATGAGCGGCACGACGCCTCTCACTTCCCGGCTGCTCAAGCCTGCGCTCATAGACGCCGAGACCGCCAAGCTTACGGACTCCCGCGATCTGCCCTGGTATGTGACGACGCTTCTCGTATCGCAGCCGCTGCATTTCGGCGATTACGGGGGGATGCCGATGAAGGTCGTGTGGGCGGTCCTCGATGTTATCACGATTATTGTCCTCGTGAGCGGGCTCTACCTCTGGCTCTCCCGCCGTAAGAAACCTATAGAAGAACGGATCGCCGAGCTTGAGAGGGAAGAAGATTTATCGCGCTCATTGCAGACTGAGGGGGTGGTACGGTGAAGCGGTCTAAATCGATACGCAGGTCAAATTTCCTTCACGTGTTCGGCGTACCGGCTCTGCTCGCAATACTGAGCGCGTTCGGTCTCGTCACGGCACTTCTCGGAGACGGCGTGTGGGACGTGCTTTCGTGGATAGCACTCGCCGTACCGGTCGCGGTCATAGTGCGTCACGTCTGGTTCGGAGGTCCTGGTAAAGACATATCGACTGACCGGAGAAGTGGGGGTGATAAGACGTCGTAGAAAAAGTTATTGAAACCATCCGGTCATATGTCGTTTCCGGCATTCCGAAGTAGATCGAATATCGAAATCTGAAACAGGTTAATGCTTTGTTCCAACAGGGTGAGCGTAACACAGCAGAATCTTAATTAAGGAGGCCAGTAGATGAAATTTGCTGCACGACTCACATTGATTGCATCAATTCTCGCGCTGATCTATATGCCGCTTACGGCGGCTCCGCAGGGGATTCAGCAGAATAGCAATACGGAGGAAGCCGTATCTCAGCCGGCGGAAACGGGAGGGGAAAACGAAGGAGCCGGAAGGGCGGAAAGTCCGGGCGCGGTAAACCTTCCCGAGGTCGTGGTCGAAGACCGGGAGGAAGGGGATGAGGATAGCTTCACCGCGGAAGATACGATGGGGGCTACAAAGACGGACACCCCTCTCATCGAGGTCCCGCAGTCGGTCTCCGTCATCACCGAGGAGCAAATTCAAAAGCAGGAAGCGCAGTCAGTGGGCGCGGCTCTCCGCTATACACCCGGCATAAATTCGGAAGCCTTCGGGTTCGATTCGAGGTACGATTGGATCTACATCCGCGGCTTTCTTGCGCCGAAGTTCCTGGATGGCTTGCGTCTGCCCTATGGTCAGGGTTACGCCGAACCCAAGGTCGAGCCGTACGGTCTCGAGCGCATAGAGGTGCTCAAGGGTCCGTCCTCTTCGCTCTACGGCCAGGTGCCTCCCGGAGGTCTCGTCAGCATGATAAGTAAAAGGCCGACCCCATTTCCGCTGCATGAAGTGCTTCTTCAGTACGGGAGCTACGACAGATACCAGGGAGCTTTCGACCTCGGCGGCCCCATTGACGAGAGGGGACAGCTCCTCTACCGTTTCACGGGACTGTTAAGGAAGAGCGATACACAGACCGATTACACCGAGGATAACCGTATTTTCCTCGCCCCGGCGTTTACCTTCAGGCCTGCCTGCAGCACGACGATCACTCTTCTAAGTTATTTCCAGAAGGACGATAACAAAGGACTCGGGAACCAGTTCCTGCCCTCTCAGGGGACACTCTTCTCCAACCCCAATGGAGATATACCGACGAGCAGGTTCGTGGGGGAGCCCGACTACGACAAATTCGACAGGACGACGTACTCGATCGGCTATGAGCTCGAGCACGAGTTCAACGAGATATTTTCTCTCCGCCAGAACTTCAGGTTCATGAAGACTGAAGTCGATCCCGAAAACGCCGTCATAGGTGCGGGTCTAGAGCCCGACCTCCGCACACTGAACAGATTCGTCTATGCCATCAATGAAGATATACATACGCTCGAAGTAGATACTCAGGTGTTAGCAAATCTGGAGACAGGACCTGTGAGGAACGAAGTTCTGCTGGGGTTCGACTATCTCTGGCTCAAGGACGACTTCAGCTTCGGCTTCGGTACTGCGCCGACGATCGATGTGTTCGATCCCGTTTACGGCCAGCCGTTTACCCCCCCGTCCCCGGTCCAGCAGACGAGTCAAAAGCAAAATCAGTTCGGCTTATATCTCCAGGACCAGGTTTTCTTCAAGGGGTTCGTGCTCACGCTCACCGGCCGCGAAGACTGGGTCGACGACACCACGCGCGATTATCTAGGGGATACAACAACGAAGCAGGACGACAGCGCCTTCTCCGGCAGGGCAGGACTCAGCTACGTCTTCGATTTCGGTCTCGCGCCCTATATTTCATTCGCCCAATCGTTCCAGCAGCTCCTGGGGACGACATTCGAAGGCGAGCCGTTCGAGCCGAGCAAGGGCAAGGAGTTCGAGGGCGGCATAAAATACCAGCCCCAGTGGTTCCCCGGCATCTTCACCGTTGCCGCATACGAAATAAAACAGAAAAACGTCCTCACCCCCGACCCCGATAACGAATTTTTCAGCATGCAGACCGGGAAGGTCCGTGTGCGGGGGTTCGAGCTAGAAGGGACAGCGAGCCCTGCGCCGGGATTGAATCTCACGGGGGGTTATTCCTACACGGATGCCGTGATCACGGGGAGCACGGTCTCTGAAGAAATAGGTAAGCAGCTCCCGCAGGTGCCTGAGAACCAGTGGTCCGTCTGGGCTGACTACACGCTTCAGCAGACTGTGCTCAAAGGGTTCGGTCTCGGCGCAGGCGTCCGATATATCGGGGATAGCTATCCCAATACAGTAAACGAATTCAAGATACCGTCATATACGCTCGCCGATGCGGCTCTTTACTATAATTTCGGAGGCGTCTCGCCGAAGCTGGGCGGCTTAAACCTCGCCGTCAATGCGCAGAACCTTTTCGACAAGGAATATGTCTCAAGCTGCAGCGGCGTCGATTTCTGCTACTACGGCGACCGGCGTTTGATACTGGCGACACTGACGTTCAACTGGTGAGAGTCACGACCGCCAATTAATTTAAATTGCGATAGATCCGTGCCGGGATATTTATTCCGGCACCGGATTGAATTTGGGTGCTTTCCGTGCGTTCTCTATTCTGAAGTTATATTAGATATAAGAGTGGATACGAAACTGCAGCTGTTACAGTGGTAAACGCCGGATCTAATCAATATCTCTTATTTTGTAGAGAGTTGAGCAGCTATCCGTTCGTGAGGTCGAACCTTATCGGCACCACTACCCAGCTCGACATTGCCCGTCCGTTCTTCTTCCCCGGAATGAATACCCATTTTCTGACGGCGTCGAGCGCGGAATTATCGAGCACCCCGTATCCGGAAGATTTCCGTATCTCTATCTTCCCCACACTGCCGCTCTCGAGCACGAATACGTTCAGGACAACGAGCCCCTCATATCCGTGGCGCTTGGCGATCTTCGGGTAATTCGGCTTGGGGTTCACGCCGTAATCCGGATAGCCGATTTCGGCGCCTCTGCCGGTGCCCTTTGTGTCGAGCCCCGTGCCGCTGTCTCCGATCCCGCTCTCTCTGGCTTTACCTTCGGGCGAGACGTTATCCGTCTCCGCGGCGTCCGCCGATGTGATTGAGCTCGCCGCGGATGTTTCTGTGCTTGCGGGAACATTGTCCCGGCTAATTATCTCTTTTTTCTCGGACTTTGTTGCGGGATTTTTCTTTGCCACCTTCTTTACGGTCTTCTTTTCGGGGGCTTTCTCGGTTTTCTTCGCGGGTTCCGGCTCCCTCATCGCTGCGGGCTCGAGGGATCTGCCTTTCCCCTTTCCCGGATCTTTATACTCTGTCGTTACACCGACCATGAGCGGCCTGGCTAATTCGTCTGGCTTTTCCGGAGTGAGAGTAATGGCTGCGGTGATGACCGCGGCGTGCAGTATCAACGAAAGGATAATGAATATTCCTATCCGCGAAGAGGGCATTCGGTATTCTCCGGGTTCAGGGTGATTCCGATTTCTCGGCTGCGATGGCTATCTCTTTAGCCCCGGCTTCTTTGGCCTGGCTTATCAGTTTCACTGCATCCCCGAGGAGCGCGTCCTTGTCTCCTTCGAGTATGACGACTTTGGTGTTGCTTTCGGATAAGGCTTTTTTTAATTCCTCTTCGAAATTATCTTTCTTCGTTTCTTTCTGGTTAATAAAAGTTTTACCGTCGGTAGTCAGGGTTACCACCACGTTTCTCGCTACAGTTTCGGTTTTGGAGACTTCGGGGAGATTGATGTTCGCGCCTGACTCAATCAGGGCAGAGCTCGTGATCATGAAAATTATCAACAGCACGAGGAATATGTCCGTGAGCGGGGTAATATTGATTTCCGCTACGATATCGTCGTCCGTGTTCTCGTCAAATTTCCCGATCGCCATTTCCGGTCCTCCCCTGTTTGTAAGCCTGCACGAATTTAGAGTGGTTGATCCTGAGCTCGGCGTTTATGGCGGCGACCCTAACCTGAAGGTAATTGTAGGCGATGACCGCGATAATGGCTACCACGAGCCCTGCCGCCGTAGCGACGAGCGCTTCCGAGATGCCCCCCGCGACTACAGAGAAGCCACCCGTGCCGGCTATCGACATGCTGTGGAATGACTTTATGATGCCGACGACTGTTCCGAGGAGGCCGATGAAAGGGGCGCTGCTGCCGATGGTTCCGAGTATCCAGATGTTCTGCTTGAGGTCCCGGACCTCCTCGTACCTGTTTTCTTCCAGTTTCTCAGATACGTCTACGGGGTCGGCTGCTTTTTCTTCCGCGAGGATGGAGTGATAGAGCCTCGCCTGCACGCTTTTCCTGTGTTTGTTGCAGACCGAAAGAGCCGCGCCAAAGTCCCCTCTGGTCAATGGGGGTACGACGAGACCCGTCAGCTTCCTCGTTGTAGCCGCAACGCCGTTGAATGCGAAGACCCTTTCGCCGAATATTGCAACCATGATTATGGAAAATAGGATAAGAGGGTAGGTGGCTATCCATCCCTGCTGTATCAGATCGATTAAATTCATACTCTGCATATTCTGTCACCTCTTGATTCCTGTATCGTCGTGTTGGTTTAAGTACTCTGATAACGTCTCGGTAATATGATAATCATATCCGATACAACCCGTTCCTCAATCGCTTAGGTAGAATCTTTAAAAATATTCACTGTTCTTTAACCGGTCCCGGATACGGGTAATGCTCAATGCCGGACCTTCCGTTCGGAGCTTTTGTTTCCGGCTGTGGAGCTGTCCTCACCAGCCTTGATGTATATATATGGAGGATACATTGTCTCGAAACGCTCTATCTGATAATGAATATCAATATCGGCAGGATTAAGATATATGAGTAAAGGTGAGAGTCAAGATTAGTTCTTAAATGCTTCTGTTGAGCTCACTCCATTTATTCCTTATTCCCGAAGTTGTTTGAGAATCTCCAATACCCGCTGTCCGAAACTGAACTATCCGAGTTAATTACGACGACTTGCATGACGTAAAAACGGCTTATAACACACTCTGAATATTAAAGATTATACACCACCCCGAGACATTGGCATGCATGTTGCACTTATATGCTCGATATGCGAAAAACGATAAACATCAAGGAAGTCGCAGTCGTACTCGGATTATCGGCAACTTTTCTCTTAGTCGGGTTGCTGGCATTCTCATTTCTGATTATCACGTTGATTCTCGTAGTGCTGGGCTTCACGGGTATTGGAGGTACTGCTGCTGCGATAGCAAAGATTCTATTGCTGGTTTTCTTCGTGCTTTTTGTAATTTCACTGATCCTTGGACGACGGGGAGTAGAGTAATAAATAACCATCGAAACCAGGACGTCATATAAATGAACTGGGACCAAGTACAAGGTAACTGGACGCAGATGAGATGGAAGGCGAAGGAGCACTGGGGGAAGCTGACAGATGATGATCTCGATGTTATAAACGGCAGACGCGATCAGCTCATAGGGAGACGCTCCGGGAGAGATACAGGTACTCGAAGGAGCAGGCCGAAAAGGCCGCTGAAGATTGGTCAAGGAAACATTAACATGGTCTATATGTAATTTTCCGAACCTGCTTATTTATCCCATACCTCTGGCCGCCTTATTCCCCGCACATCCGGGGGGTAGGGCGGCTTTTTTCACCGGGAGCGGCGGCCGGTATTGCAAAGATACTGTTCGTGGTTTTCCTGATCATCTTCATAGTGTCCTTAATTTTCGGCAGACGCGCTGTCCAGGACATGTCACGTGTACGGTACGGGGCGCCAAAGCATAAAAGGGCCTGAGGAACATTATGCGCTCGAATTAATCCTTTCTGAAAAAAAGCCCGCCGCGTTTGCAAATTGGGATAGCGCTATCAGCAATGAGAGTAAGAGCTTATAACGGCATGAAGTTCTCCAGGGATATAGCAGCAATCCGGTGTAAAATTTCATGGGTTCGATCTTCATTGCCTTTTGGCTGCGGCTGGCCCGTATTTTATGGAACTTATGCGCGCCCTGGCCGTAATTAAAATGCTGCCTCGAGAAATTGCTTAAGGAAAGCGGGTGGGCGTGGCGCACGATTGCCTCAGGGGCGTATATTGTCTTGAATCCTTTATAGAGGTACCTGTCGCAGAATTCCCTGTCCTCGGCGGCGGCGAGTGGAAAGGTCGTATCGAATCCCCCGACCTTGAGGAATTGCTCTTTTGACAGCGCCATATTGTTTGATGCTATAAACATCGCGTCCTCTCTATTATAGTAGGAATAGAGAAAATCGATGATAAGCTGGCTTGCCGTAGAATAGGAATTCTCCGGTAAATCATTGACAGTCCGTCCCGCGACTAATAACTCCGGATTCGGATTCAATGCCTCTTCCAAACTTGTGAGCCAGTGCTGCGAGGGTTTACAATCATCGTCCGTAAACGCGAGATATGTGGCGCTCGATTCTGAGGCGCCCCGGTTCCGCGCGGTCGCGGGCCCCGCGTTATCCTGCCTGAGAAGCCTCACGTTGATTCTTTTCTGAAACGCTCCTACGATTTCTTCGAGGGAGGTCTTGCTGCCGTCGTCGACAACGATGACCTCGAAGCCGTCCCTGGGGTATGCGAGCTCGGCTACCGCATCAAGGCACTCTTTTAGCTGCTTCGGCCGTCCGTATGTGGGAACGATGATTGAAAAACGCTCTTTGGAATCGGTCATATTGCTATATTATAGTTACTTTTAGTCCGGGTCGGATTATTTTTCTCTCCTGGAGGATTGACCCTCCGTTATAATTAAACCGTTCTGATAAAAAAGCAGAGAAGTGAATATCACGATTGCAATTATGTATTGACTAATGATATTGGATGTATATACACCACTTGAAATATTGCCATATCTGTCCTGGAAAATAAAGGGACGCCGGGTCAAATATCAAGCTTGCGTCCCATCATAATGTCGGGGACCGGCTCGCCCAAAAGAGACAGAAGCGTCGGGGCGATGTCCAGAACCTCTATGTTGTCGATTCTTCCGCTTTTTTTCACGGAAGGTCCGGATAACGCGAAGAATCCCTGAGTGGAATGGTCGCTCCTCCTGAAGAACTCGGGTATTTTCTGTTTCAATTCTGCATCTGGATGACGGACCCGTTCCATGAAGCTTCCGGATTTCCATTCGACGAAGAGGTCCGGGAGATATTCGTGCGGGGCGCAATTAAAAATCTCGACGGTTTTGTTAACTGAGACGACAGCGGGTTCGCCGGTTGCGGTGTCGGTCAGTTTGTATAATTCACGCACGATTCTGTCGACGAGGGCATGATATTCATCGCCGGGTTCGACGATTCCATGAGGCTCTCGTCCCTTGAGGTTAACGCGTATGAAGCTGGTATATGAGACAGGTATAGAAAAAGCCGTAGTCCGGCCCCAATCTGTTCCATTCCTGAATTGGTCTGAAACCAGTTGCTCCCTTTTTTCCCGGGACATGCGCTTGCTGAGCCATATCCGTGCCGTCTCCGGGAGCAGCCTTCGCGCGATATCTATTGGCCTAAGGGAATATGAGCCTCCCTCCGGTGATGCCTGAAATCCGAGCTGTCTGCAAAACGCCTCGCCCAGAGCAGCATTCGGGTAATCGTCTTCCATGCCGACTGAAGACAAGATACAGATATTAGGGTTGTCTAATTGTTTCAGAATAAGTCCGATTTCGGTGTCGATCGCTTTGTATACGTCTCTGATGGCATTTGTCAGTTCGCAATCCTCATCGCCGATGTCCCTGTTTTTCGGATGGTATTTCCAGAACTGGTGGTTCGCCGCGTGTGACTCGGCGAAGATCATGAAAGAGAGATCGAATTCGTCTCGATTGATGAGATAACGGCACAGGTCGCCTTTTATCCTGACATTTGTTAATAATTTCCTGTATATTTCCAAGTCTTCTTCGAAAGTGCTGTTATGGTTCTCCACGGTTAATAGCTTTTGTCCGTATTTCTTACTTATATCATCCATTACCGATGGCGGCTCGGAGCCCGTAACGAAATGGTACGGGTCCCAATTATGGTGAGTCGCCCAGTTTGCGACCTGGATTCCCGCAATCCCTTTATATAGACGCGTGTCGGCTGCATCGATAACAAGGGTTTTTTTATTCGTTCCGATTAAATGTGACCAGAGGGGAGGTGCGTCTATATCGAGCCCCGTTACCGATTTTAGATCGTATGTCCCGGGTATCAGCTGCCTGAAGTAGTAGTAACCGTGCCGGCCGCGGGAAATACCGCTTAAAAGCGAGATCCATACCCCGTGCTCGGTGACCAGCTCCGGCCCCGCTGTCCTGCCCCATATGCTGGTTTTCATGACGGAGGAAATGTTGGGCAGATGACCCTGATCGACCCACTCTTCTATAAAGAGAGGATCACCGGCGTCGATGCCTATGATAACGAGGGGTGGGTGTTCTTTGTCGGGTTTCATTTAACAGGCATCAATTATAAATGGTTTTGGCACTCTTTCAATTTGGGAGCGGCTTACGATGATATATCGGATCATCGATCAGTGCTGACAAACGCCGCTGTTGTCGGATGGGACGGGTCTGAAGGACAGCAGCTTCCGGAGGAAGTAATTCTCCGGCTCGAAGAGCACGGGATCGTCGCCGGGGTTTGATACCTTTTTATTAGAGCCTTTCCTGACATATTCGAGCTTGTATTCATCGGATTTGGAACTAGCATTCATGCTCATATAGCGTCTTAGCTCGAAATATGGAATTAAATATCCTTTCTCATGAAAAGCGCTGAGACGTGGGTCCGAGGAATGCTTTATTTCAACCAGGTCGTTCTGAACATCGGCAAGATAATACGGATGCCGGATAATCAAATGATTTGTAAAGCCCCCTTCGGTGCGCAGGTTGCTGAACATGGACCATGCCGTTTGTGTTTTCAGGCCGAGATAGGGGCTTCCGCCGTTAATAGCGATGATGAGCGGGAACAACATTAATATTTTATAGCCGGGAATGAAATATCGGCCCGTCCCGTAGTGTAAGGGTTCGCCCTTTCGAAGTGTAATCAGGAATACTGCTATCAGAGCGCTGCCGAATAACCCCCAGAGTGCGAGGAAGACGTAATAGAGCCTCGGTTTCCCGAGCGTCCAAACCTCCATCGGCTCTATGAAAGGCTGCACACCCGGATAATTCAGTTTTGCGTAAATTAAAAGAGCCAGACCGGCAGCGACTGTCGTTATCAGGACCGGTGTTCTCACCTTGCCAATCAATCCCCGATCGAGGGGGTATTTATATAATTCCCGTATCCTCGAGCCGTTCCACAGCTCCCGGAGTCTTTCCGAAATATTGTCGGGTGTAAACAGAAACAGCATGGCATATGTGACTGCCGAAAAGTTGTAGTATTCAAACGTTCCCAGTATAAAATGGAAGAATAGTGCGATGATTATTCCGGCTATCCGCAGCCTCCTCGTCAGGAGAAAAAGAGGTATCGCGATTTCCGCGGCCAGGGTTCCGTATATCGGCAATATTTCCGAGACGAGGGGTGATTGAAGGAACCCGGTATGATTGAACGATGACGAGAAGATTCTCGTGCTGCAGCTGACGGCCGGATCTAACCAACCCGTATTGAGTTTGTGAAAGAGACTGAACAAGTAGAGTAAAACGAGTTCGAGCCTCAGGGCGGGAGCGAACGTGTTAAATAACCGGGACCTCTCAATACCTGTATTCCTGGCTGAGATAATAAGGATAAGCGCCGATACCAGGATTGTAAGATTAACGACTGACGCGAACAGCCAGTGGTTTGGAATCCACGGCATTTTTTCAAAGGCATCGATGAGCTGCAGTATAATTAATATGTAAAGCCTGTATGCGGAGGAGGGTTTCAGGATAACGGATACGGCCGAGACGCCGAGCGCGAAAGAAACCGGGGAATGAAGCCAGATGTTCCACTTCCCGAGGTGAAAAATTACGGCTGCCGCCCATAGGAATGAAAATATAGTGAATCTATAGTCTGATAATGATTCTGCTCGCGTCGTCTTGATCCTGCCGATATTCATATATATAAACGACCCGATTCCTTCATTCGATATATCTCATGAGAGAATGAATCCAGGTCGGGAACAACACTGTCATGCGGCTCTCACTAAAAGTCTTTCATACATGCCGAGCAGCTTGCCAAGAAACAACTCTTCGCTGAATTTCGATTCCGAGCTGTTGCGTCCTGCTCTGCCGAGGGCCTGAGACAGATTCATGTCACTCAGAAGCAAAATTAATTTTTCAGCGAGCGCATCCACATCTCCCGGAGGCACCAGGAAGCCGCTCTTTCCGTTCTCGATAATTTCTCTCGGTCCTCCCGAGTCGCTTGCCACTACTGCCGTCCCCCTCATCATCGCCTCTAGGGCGATTAAGCCGAAAGGCTCGGCCCAGAGCGAGGGTACGGCCAGCACCCATGCCCGGCCGAGCACGTTCTCGAGTTCCGAATGCGATAAATGTCCGTGAAAAGTAACGTTCGAATCTAAATCCAAATCACTGATCAGATGCTTTAATTTCTCACTTTCGGGTCCGTCGCCGGCAATCAGGAGTCTGGCAGCCGGTAACTTCTCCGTTGTTTTCGCGAATGCGCGAAGCAATATATCGGCGCCTTTTTCCCGCACGAGACGCCCTGCGTATACGACGGTCGGGACCTCCGATAATGAAGGGCTTGCCGGTCTTCCGGGTATGCCGTAGTGAAGCACTTCCACCCCGTCGATTCCGTTCAGTAATAATGTGTCCCTCACGGATTCACTGTTGGCTAGTATCGTATTGAATGCGCTTCGCCATTGTCTGAATAGTCTCAATTGGATCATGAGAGGGAACCAGTCCCTCATCGGCACGCACCTGTTCGTGTAACAAGAGACGCCCGCACTTACCGTGCAGGTGTTTCCATTCGGGAGAAATTTCGTCCCCGTGGGACAGACCGGGCGGTACCATGCTGCGTGATAAAGCGATGGTATGTCTTTCAAGAGCGGCAGGATCAGCGGCGAGAGCTGGGTCAGAAAAATCTTGACATGGATAATGTCGGGCCTGAACTCTCTTATGACATTCCTCAGCCTGAAATATGCCCACGGATTCAAAGTCTGGAGCAGCGTACGGAACGATGAGACTGTGCCCAGGCATTTGTAATCCGCTTCGTGGCGTAGATTTCCGTCCAATACGCTGCTCGTAAAGAGTCTGGCATCGTGTCCCCTCTCCCGGAGCATCTGGCGCAGCCTTAACATTTGTATCTCGGCGCCGCCCTGAGGGATCCCGTAATCGTTAATAAGCAAGATTTTCATCGTTAAGAAATCCGTCGAACTCCAATTCAAAGATTCGATATACGCTTAATGTCCTGCTCCGTGATGTATTTAAACCTGTCGAACTCAAAGCTGTTTATTTTCTCCTGTGTATTTCGGAAACCTGATGCGTACCCGCATAATTTCCCCAAGAAATGGGCCGAGAGCCCCGTCACTATGATCGGCAGGGCTGCGGGCATGAGTTTGTTCCACTGCCCGGCGCGCCTGATGGCGTGTAATGTGCCCTGGAAGTGTTTCAGGATTATCAGAGGTTCGAGTAGAGAGTGGAGAATCCGCTCGGATATTGACCATCTTTTATACTGAACTAGAGCGGCCGTGTATAGCTGTCCGTTATAAAACAGGTCCAATAGAATGGACACGGTCTTGGATACGTTTATGTGGTCGGCCCTGGCTTTACCCTCCATGTAGAGGCGGTAGCCGCGCGCCCGGAGGTCCATATTCATTATATTCGTTCTGATCAGCATATACCTGAGATCGCTCCCGTATTCGAGGAGAATGGAGCGCTTGTACGAGCCGTTGTGTCCCGGAAGGTCGTCGGTTTCCCCCGACTCCAGGGGCTCGGAATAACGTCCGTAGGTCATGTACTGCTGCGCCCAGCTGTTTACGCTGTCGGGGTTTGCGTTCTTGATGACGGTGCCCACGCCGGCCCAGGGGCCTTTGTGGGCCTCTATTAAAGCCTCGGCCCATTCCGGTTCGGGGAATGCATGGTTCTCCCCGAAAGCAACGACAGGCGCGCTCGCCCGATTCACAGCTCTCACCCAGGAGTCATAGAGATCGCGGTCGAGGTCGGCTTCCATGAGGATTACGTTGTGAAAGTCACTAAACCCCGCATGGTCTGATTCGGGCACATCCATTTGCGGAGATATGATTATGACTTCTAGATGTTCCTTTACCGTTTGCCTCCTCAGGTATTTGATCGTCGTGCGGATCGACTCGTAACCGGACCCCGTCGTAATAATTACCGATAGAAGAGGAGATTTTTCCTGGTTCATTCCGTGCCTCGCATATTCATTACGTCAAACTCAACACATGCTCGCGGCCTGAATTCTAGTCTTCTCATAATGAGATCATGCGGCCCGATCTTGCGGATTCTTCGGCTGCTTCCAAAATAGCGATACAGTTGTATCCGTCTGCGATATCCGGTCTCGCTTTTTCGACCCCTCTCACGGCCGAGACAAAGTGGCTGAGAGCAATTTCAAATGAGGGTTCCCTGTCCGGGGCAAATAACTTGTCCTTGATATTGGGACTAGTAAGAAGCGACCGAATGCTGCTATTCATATGCGATATTATCCCCTGTTTCTGCGACCCCGGGGTTATTATTTGAACATTCAGAGAATTGTACCTGTCGGCATAGAGCCTGCCCCGTGTACCGAAAACCTCTATCTTATCTTCGTCAATTGAATTGATGGAGAAGTAGGATTGAACCGCAATATCGTCCGATGTTTTATATTCAAGTATAGCGATATCGTCCTCGGTTGAATGCGACCTCATCCGGGCGGAAATCTGCATAACCTCGTTTCCGAATATAAACCGTATGAGGTCTACGTGGTGCGACGCGAGGTCTAAAAGAGCCCCGCCTCCCGTGCTGCGGTGCTTTTTCCATTCCGGCAATGCCCTGCCGGACGATGTAAAAACGGTCCGCACACAGATCACGTCCCCGACCGCGCCCGCTTCTATTTGCTTCCTGAGCGATGTGTAGAGCGAGTTGAAACGCAGGTTAAATCCCATCATACCCACACGATCGCTCTCTTTCCATGCCCTGATTACCTCATCTGCCCGGGGTACGTTAATTGCAATCGGTTTTTCGAGGTAGACGTGCTTTCCGTTCTCGAAAGAAGCGATTGCTGCCTCGGCGTGCAGGTGGTTGGGGAGGCAGACGATTACGGCGTCAAGGTTCGAGTCCCGGAGGAGGTCTTTATAGTCCGGGTAGAGCGCGGCGTGAGGCGCCGACATCCCGGCCTTTTCTCTTTTCACGGTGTCTGATTCGGCAATCGCTGTAAGTTTCAGCCCCGGCAGCTTTTTCAGTATATTAAGGTATACAAGGCTTGCGATACGTCCGCATCCAATGAGACCGACATTGATGTCCTGCATTTTCTATTTCAGCTTTCCCGGATATATGATATTACGTTCGTTATTCTCGCCGCAGCCCGATTTCATACTACCTTAGTCGGGGTCTATTTAACAGACGGCATGGCTATGGAGGATATTTTGAAAGAGAAGAGGCAGTTGTAGAGCCGGTGGCTTATCTACAATCACTAATAAATATTACTCCCTAGTAAGTGTGATATATTTGTGTTTGTTCAGTATCGATTTATAATAGGTGTTCTGTATTAGGTATTCCATAAAAATATTTTTATTGATGACTTAAATAGGAGGCAGTATTATGAGCAAGAAAGTAATTACTGCTGTTTTATTGCTTTTCGTTTTATCAATACCCGCATTAGCTGAAGACACATCTGAGATGCCTAAAGCGGAAATGCCGGAGACGCCGACGTTAGATACCCCTGAGATGCCTAAGGCGGAAATGCCGGAGACGCCTAAAGTAGAGACTCCCGAGTTGCCTAAGGTTGAAACGCCTGAGATGCCTAAAGCCGACATGCCGGAGACGCCGACGTTAGATACCCCTGAGATGCCTAAGGCGGATATGCCGGAGATGCCGACGTTAGATACCCCTGAGATGCCTAAGGCGGATATGCCCGAGACGCCGACGTTAGATACCCCTGAGATGCCTAAAGTAGGTACCCCGGAGGTGCCGAAAGCCGATACACCGGAAGTACCAGAATAGAGATATATATGGTACACCGATGAATACTAACTTTAAACGCCTTGACTTAGTAAGCTTATCTGGAGCCGACGAGAGGATTTGAACTCCGGCCCGTTCATTACGTGTTTTAGTATTGTCTGTGGCGGTATACTATAAAAGCACCCTAGAAATTCATATTAAATAATCGAACCGTTAGGTGAGATGATGATACAATTCGATACTTTCGGACACATAAGTATAGTTGTCGACAATATTGAGGAAGCTACAGAATTCTACCGCGAGCTGTTAGGCGCGGTTCCCATTCAGGATTTTCCGCATTTTAAGAATAACGGGTTCGCAAAGTCAGCCGGGTTTATGAGTGACCCGGAGCAGATCGACGTAACCGTGAGATTCCTGCAACTCCCGACAAAAGAAGGAGTTATTATAGAATTAATGCAATACTTTAATCCGTTAGGGCGAGTTATAAAGCACTATAAGAAAACGAATGATATGAATTGTCTCGGGCACATAGCGTTTCGGATTAAAAATATCGATGAGGCTTTTAACCACGTTAAAAATATCAAAGGCGTAAGATTCATTAGCGATAGTGAACAATATAAGCCCTGTAAAATAGATAATATTAAGCCCGAAGAGTTTATTTTCTTCGATAAGAAACTCGAGGAAGATCCCGCCGAAAAGGAAAAAGTGTGCGACATTATAGGCAAAATCAGATTTTTTTATATTGTCGATAAGTACGGGATTCAGTGGGAATTCGAAGAGGGCCATACGGATATCGGGAGCGACTGATCAAGCTCAGTTTCGGCCGCAATAAGAGAGAATAGATTTATTTTCGGAACCTGATTGTAATAACTCAGTCCACCATCAACATACCGCCGTTTACGTGTATCGTCTGACCGGTGATGAATGTGCTCGCGTCAGAAGCCAGAAACACGGCCGTTCCAGCCAGGTCTTCAGCCATACCCATACGCCCCAAAGGGATGTATTTCACAAATTGGTATAACAAATCCCGGTGGTCTGCGTGCATAGGGGTGTCGACCGCGCCCGGGGCGATGTTGTTTACGCGCACCCCTTTGGGAGCCACGTCCTGGGCTGCAGCCCTGGTCAAAGCCTGAAGGGCCGCCTTTGAAGAGCAATAATCCACTCCGCCGCCATCCATGTTGAAAACCGAAGCCCGCGACGACCATGAACTACCCATATTAATTACGCTCCCTCGCCCGGCTTTTACCATCTCTTTCAGGACCGCCCTCATTATCCTCATCGGGGCCCGGACGTTCACCGAGTAAATATCATCCCAGGTCTTATCGTCGACGGTGAGCATATCGGCGAACGTCATGAACCCTGCGTTGTTGATCAGCACATCGATTCTGCGGCTCATATCCTTAGCTGCGTTTACGATCATCTCCGGCGCTTCCTCAGCCGTCACGTCAGTAACGACGGTTCTTACTTTGCGTCCAATCGCACGTATCGTATCTGCCGCTGCTTCGAGTTCGTCGGCACTCCGGCCTACAAGGACAAGGTCACTCCCGTAGTGAGCGAGCGCCTGGGATAAAGTCAAGCCTATCCCCTTTCCGGCGCCGGTAACGATACTGCAGAAACCGTTTAAGTCGAATAGATTTTTAGAAACGTCCGGTACGGGAAGAGTCATTATTATATACTCCTTGAAATGAATTGCGCATATGTAATTCGTAATTGGATTTTAGCGTTACATTATACAACATTAAAATGAAATTTTTTCAGATTATTACTTATTCTGAGGCAGGGGATGGTAAAAAACCGTTAATAAATATGTTGGAAGTCCCTATGATAATTTGGAGCCGACGAGAGGATTTGAACCTCCGACCTGCTCATTACGAGTGAGCTGCTCTACCACTGAGCTACGTCGGCTTATCGACAAGTTCAAATAGGAACAATCATATATTTATTTCTTCAGAAACGGGATTATATCATGATATATGAATCCTATCCACTCTCGCCGAAAACATATACTACGACTCCGTCCCCGCCCTTGGGAACCTGCTGAATAACGGTTCGTGCCCCCTCCCTGAACCAGTCGTGGTGATTTATTATGTACTCTTAGTCCGTACTTAGTCGAATCCGGTTTCGATAACCGATATTTATTTGTCTCTTTGTCTGAAACTCAAGGCGTTGCTTATACTTCCCGAGACCCAGCAGGAGTATGCAACGGCGAGCAGACCCAGGAGGGAGATGGTTTTCCACCATGAGTACCCTCTGTCGCGAGCGGTCCTGCGGAATACCTGGAACCGTTCCCAATTGGTCAGCGGTCTGGCATTTACTACCCGGCTGTATTCACGACTGCTCCTTCCATAGATGAATAGTTTTCGGAAAAATTTATCCGGGCTATCGATTTCCAGATGCCGGACCCGCATTCGGGGAGAGTAGCGCACGACCTCGCATGAATACCTGTCCACGCATCTGCGAATGAAGATAACGTCCGATCCCCTGGCTCTTTCGAGGAACGGTCCCGCCTCATCGAACAGCACCCTGCGGACTGCCATATTCCTTGTATATCCGTAGTATAATTCCTTTATCCCGCTCGTGAATACGTAGTTGTTTTTTTCATTCTCATAGTCCTCCAGCATCGAGAGCAGGAACGATTGCCTGGCTGCTTGATAGTTCCCGATGACGATGCCTGCATCGGGATCGGCCATTGCCGATTCAATCTCATTAAGCCAGTCGGCGGACGGGACGCAATCCGAATCCGTAAAGGCGATTACCCTGCCGTTTGCTTCCTGCAGCCCCCTGTTGCGTGCTGAATACGAGCCCCGTTTTCTTTCGGAGATTAATTTAATGCGGGGGTGCCGCCTTATTATATCCGTCGAGGAGTCGGTTGAGTTGTTGTTGATGAAGATGATCTCGTAACGCTCTTCGGGAAATTCCTGGTTTAGCAGGGCTTCGATGCATTGTCCAATGTACCGCTCCGAGTTATAAAATGGCACTATCACGGAAATACTTATCATATCATTGCCATATGCGTTTCGAGAGATGAATATGGTGAAGCCGATTACCGTTCATTCCGGCTCCAAATGGCGCTGGTGAGCGCTCTACCCAGTTTCTCCAGTTTCACACTCAAGCGCCCGAACATGAAAACGACAATTCCGGTAGAGACCAATAGAACGAGATAAACGGATTCGAAGAAAGAATATCTTTTTCGCTCAATTGTCGCCCGGATTATCCCATATCTCTCGGAAATTGTCATTTTCCTGTGAGTCCTCTTTCTTATATCGTAGTTTTGCTGAAGGCTCCTCCCGTATATAAACCTCTTACGGAGATAGTCCGGGACTCCCGCAATTTCCAAATGCCGGATAGCGGCATCAGGCGCATAGCAGATGATTTCCGGTGAATAGTCCTCGATAGCACGGTTTACGAATATACTGTCAGCACCCCTCATAACCTCCATAAACGGCCCGCATCTGTCCAATACGTCCCTCCGGACAGCCATGTTGTTAGTGTAGCCGTAATAAAGTCCTTTGAATTTTCCTGAAAAGGTATGGAACGCTCTTTCGGACTCGTAGGCTTCAAGGAGTAACATACTTGCGGAGCGGGTGGAATAAAGGCGTCCGCCCTGAACTATGCCCACTCTGGGCGATCTCATGGACTCGGAAATCCTGTCCAGCCACTCCGGGCACGGCACGCAGTCCGAGTCTGTAAATGCGATAATACGCCCCTTCGATTCGGCGACGCCCCGGTTGCGGGCGGCGTAAGAGCCCTGCTTTGCTTCGGATAGCAATATTATTTGAGGATATTTCCTTACTACGTCCGTAGAATTGTCAGTCGAATTGTTATCGACCATTATAATCTCGTATGCTGAAGACGGGTAGGTTTGTGATAGGAGGGCCGATATGCAGCTTTCCAGATGTTTATCTGAATTATAAAAAGGGACAACTACGGAAATGTCTATTGGAATTTGATCAAGGCTGACGGCTGCCGCATGAGTGCTCTCGCTCATTGTATTTTTCTCGGTGAGTTTGTCGCCCTTCATGTGAGCTCGCTCTCTTCCGCCAGGGATATACTATGAAATTCGTAGTTACTCCTTAGTTCTCTTATGATTACAATGCCAAGAATATTATAATAGCGGTCTTGATACCTCTAAAGATTATAGACCACTTTTACTTATGTCTCTTTAAAATCTCCGCGAGTAGATTTCTCCATCTGTCAATGAATGCGTCCTCGCTGTATTCCTCTTCGGATACCTTTCGTGTCCGTATACTGTGCTCCCTGTGCCAGGTTTCGGGCTTCTCCGATACTTCAACTATAACTTTTTCTATCTCCTCAATGCTGTCGTTAGAAAACGTTATACCGAAGTCCTCTGTATCTATTCCTGCCTCTCTTGTGACCAATGGAATTAACCCCGAATACATACACTGAACGACTGAACCCGGTTGTCCTTCGGAGCAGGTAGGGTGTATTACATAAGCGCACTTCAGCACGAGCTCATTATATTCAGGGCTATTTACCGTAACCCATCCCAACGGATGTACGTTCCATGTTTCATGCAACTCTTTATGATAGCAGGCGCAAAAATCCTCCTCCTTCTCATATTCACTGCAGATGTAAAGATGAAGTTCAGGATGCTTCGGAAATACTTCCAGCAGCAGGTCTAAACCCTTCTGAACCTGACTAGAGCTTGCGAAGAAGAGGAAATTCTTCCGGGCGGTTGAGAAGTCTTTGGAGTCGAGGAGAAATTCCGTCTCTTTAAACCCATAGTTGTTAAACGAGTATATCGGAGCACTAGATACCTCTCTCCACGTTCCCATTATAAACTCGTTACCGATAGTTACGATTGCGTCTGATTCTGCGATAAAAGGCAACACCTCGGGATACGTTCGCCTCAATTGCACCCGACGTCCCCGTCTTTTGAATAAAAGCTCATGCCGTCTGCGCAATGCTCTGTTATGCACTACATAATTATCTGAGGTGGCTAAGAATATATTTATAGTGTCCTTCCCGGAGAACGCGTCTATACCTCTCAAATCTGCTCTGTCGTTGATTATAAGGTTGTACTTTCTCCGCTTGAGAGGGGTTAGATTACGTCTGTGTGCAACGTCGACGATGTAGCCAAATTCTCCCAATATTGACGCGGTCTGCCGGCATCTTCTTAGATTGTGATGTCTTAACAGTTCGGGGTCATAATCTTTCAGTAGGAAAGGTTTAACAATATAAATTAACAGTGCACGCTTCAGATAGTTCGATTCATCAATACCATTGGCGTTATCGATGGTGGGATAATTTTTTGCATACCTACGCCTGGTTATGAGTCTATTATATAACCTGTGAAAAATATGCTTTATCATTAAATTTCGCCGGGTTAAGAATTACCTCTTATCTCCCGCACTGTTTAATATTTCACCGAGTATATATCTCCATCTGTTCATAAAGGCATCCTCGCTATATTTCTGCTCTGAAACTTCGCGCGTCCTTATACTATGCTCCTTGTGCCAGGTCTCGGGCTGTTGTGATACCTTGAGAATCACCCTTTCTATCTCCTCCAGGCTGTCGTTCGTAAAAGTTATCCCGAAGTCCTCCGTATCTATGCCTACCTCCCTCGTGACCAGGGGGATGAGTCCCGAGTACATGCACTGAACCACAGAACCTGACTGACCTTCTGAGCAGGATGGGAGGATGACGAAGGCACATTTCCTTACCAGCTCATTGTATTCGGGGCTATTTACCCTCACCCACCCTATAGGGTGAATGTTAGCTGTCTCATATAACTCCTTGTAATAGCAGGCAGAGAAATCCCGTTCACTATTATATGCACTGCATATATATAGGTGCAGGTTCGGATGCTTCGGGAATATTTCTAGCAGAAGGTCTAATCCCTTCTGTGTCTGGCTCCTGCTTGCTAAGAAGAGGAAATTCTTACGGGCTGTAAAGAAATCCTTAAACTCGAGTATAAATTCCGTGTGCTTAAACCCGTAATTGTTGAATGGATAAACCGGAATGTTAAATGCCTCTCTCCATGAGCTCATAGTAAACTCGTTTCCGAAACATACGATCGCGTTCGACCGTTCAACGTAAGGCATCGCTTCTGCGTATACTCGCCTTAGCTTTACACGGTATCTACGTCTCTCATTTAAAAGCTTATGCCGCCTTCTCAAATTCCTGTTATGAAGAATATGATATAAGGTGGTGGCAAGATATATCCTTATTGCATCCTTCTTAAGATGAGTATCGACTACTCTGTTACTAATAACTAGATCATAATCTCTATAAGGCCTAAATATCCAATTCCTTATGTCAACGACATCCACTATATAGCCTGATTCCCCCAATATGGCGGCAATTTGCTTGCATTGCTTCAAATGTTGATGTCTGAATAGCTCAGGATCCTCATCTCTAAGCTGGAACGGTCTGACAATGTAAATAAGGAGTGCGAGCTTGGTATAATTAGACTCGTCAACGCCGTTGACGTTGAGGATAACGGAATATCTTTTAGGATTTATAGTGGTTTTGAGTTTTCTGTATAGCTTGGATAAATAATGTTTTGGTATGTTACGCATCATTTCACGTTTATGATCTTATTGTTAAAAATACCGTTGTGACGGTTTAGTCATCGATTGAAGAGTTTTTTTGTTTTTTCAATCTTGCTCAAGATATTTATACCCCAGGAGTATCCTCCCAATCTTAACATGAGTTGCCAGGACAAGCGCCTTATTCCGGGAGTCAATTTCCCTCCCCTTGCGATGTCGAATACATTTGATTTTTGTGTATTCGTAAGCAAATTTGCTACGTAAGAAAAACTGGAACTGGAATCTGTGATTAAGTAATTACATTCTGCGAGCAGATATAAATCAATGAGTGATTCGATACCGCTTTCCAGCCGATCGGGACAGGCTCGGTTATCGTGAATACGCGCTCCCGGTTTCGGGTACCAATGGTGTGTGGTTATTACATCGGAATAATTCTCCTCAAACATTTTTTTTATTTGTATATTGTCCGTCGCCAAAAAGACCTGCGCGTCGGATTCATGCTTTAAAAGTGTGTTCAGCTTGTCTAGAATAGCCAATAGCCTGGCCCGGTGATCTGAGTAACGGATGTGTACACCGACGGTTTTTCTACTCATATTTTCATATTTAAAGTCATTTATTTTGGTTTGAATCAGTAGATGAGGCAGAAGGTCTTCTCGGAGTAACCTGCTCAAAATTGATTCCTTACTCAAATGGCTGAATTCTTCGTAAGCCCCTTTAAAATGTCCCCTTAGGAGATCAACCTCTCCGTGGTATGCCCACATCACTAAAAGATCTTCATCGTAATCCAATCTCGTCAGATCGATAGAAGTATTTTTCAAAAATTCTGTATTATTTTTGTAAGGCTTTCTCATGGACGTGGCAGACCTGTGCAAGTGACCGCGCCAGATAGCAGGGCTTACTGAGTCCGTCTCACGTATATCGTCTGCGGGGTCGCATATTGAGCACTGAAATAAGTCATGAAAAGCATTAGACCCGTTTTGTGAAAATGTCGGGTCACTCCAGTCGATAATGAGTTTTCGGCCTGTTAGACGCGCGTACAGAATCCCCGTCAGAGCTGAGAGTATTCGATTACCGAGCCCCGCTATACCCTTTACTAACAGAAATTTGTTTTCATTCATATGATGTATCCATAAAACTACAATCTATACATATATTCTGCTATTCTGCTTTGCTACCGCTTTCTTCCAACTTTTATAGGTTCTATCATTTTCATAAGCAAGTTTAAAGCACCCGGGCCCCAGGATAAAAAACCCAGTCCGAGCATAAGCCGCCATATTATGTGGAGACGACGATGTGATCGTTTTCCTCCTCGATCCTTGGAGTTGATATTGAATATATTTGAGTCCGGCGCATTCGTAAGCAGAGCGGCTACGTACGAAAATATCGAGCTTGTGTCAATGATAAGATAATGGCATTCCGCAAGCAGGTATAAATCAACCAGCGCCTCGATACCGTTCTCCAAACGGTCCGGACAGCTTGGATTTTGATGTATTTTTAATCCCGGCGCCGGATACCAGTGCTGCGTAGTTATCACGCGTTGGTATTTCCCATCAAATAATTTTTTTATCTGTATGTTGTCTGTGGCCAGGAAGATTTGTAGCTCCGGCTCTTGCTTCAGCAGATTGTTAAGCCTATTGAGTATGGACCAGAGCCGGGCCCGATGGTCGGTGTAACGGACGTGTACTCCGACGGTCTTCCCGCGGAGGAAATCGCTTTTGAACCGATCCACCCGCTCCCGAATCTGCGGATGAAGATTAAGGTCTTCCCGGAGCAGCTTGCTCAATATTTCTTTTTTGCTTTTCCGACTGAATTCTTCGAATTCTCCCCTAAAATTAGGTCTCAAATAATCCACTCTCTCTACATAGCTCCACATAACTAAAACATCTTCCTGATAGTCCAACTTGCTTAAATCAATAGAGAATTTCTTCCAATTATCCCTGTGATAAAAATTTCCATAATGGTCGGTCATATCCCAGGCGGACTCGCGCAGATGAGTGCGCCATATTGAAGGACTCACCGAATCTGTCAGAGGAACATGGTCATCAGGGTTTACTAATGGGCTTTGAAAGAAATTATGAAAGACATTAGATCCGTCACTGGAATAAACGGGATCACTCCAGTCGATAATGAGTCTCCGGCCGGCAAGCCGCGCATACAGGACCCCCGTTAAAGCCGAGAGCATCCGATTACCTAACCCCGCTATCCCCTTTACTATTAGATACTTATATTCATTCATAACAGATTTATATTTCAGACTACAATTGCGGGAATAAATTGTCTATACGGTTGTTAAAATTGTAATTCTTGGTTTTGCGGGTGTTGCGATCCGTACGAACCTGAGTATGAGGCTGAGGCCCGGACAAAATTGCCGCATCAGTCTCATGGTATAGGACTATCGATATATCGATAATTCCCTAATAGAACGGCGTATATACTGACTCTGGCTCGAGTCTGAAGTCCCGGGGCGGCCGGAATGCCAATTATAGATAAATCAAATGTATGCGATTATTTGCTCTGACATATCCACTTGTAACTGTATGAAATATCGTACATGTTGTTGCTCTTGTCCCTCGCATGACCGCAAACGACATCGGCGTCGAGCGCGAGCTTCCCGCCGTCGCCGGTTATGAAGAATTCATACTGCGGGCTGCACTGGCCGCTGCATCTCTGATAGAGGTCTTTTCCGTCCGTCCCCTTGCCCCTCGAAAAATTCGAGAACCAGTCCTGCACCTGGGACATCGAATCGAACTGCTCATTGTATTCAAACGGAGTCTTCTGCGTCTCTTCGAGCAGCTTCTGGCACTGGTCATAACCTGAGTAATTGGTCAGGAACTTCTGGGGCACGGCTTTAAAAACGATAACGGGCTCGGGCCTCAGCTCGCAGCCGGCGGGGCAGAGGTCCGTCGGTTTTATGGCGCTGGGCATGCCGGCTTCCGCTTTCTGCAATATGGCGTCCGATTCATATCTGACGGAGCCCGGCTTATTGCCTTCGTTTGCGAAAATCGATGCGGTCCCCTGGGTGGATTCCTCGACGATGTCCTTTTCGATATCCGAGCACTTATCGTCCTCTTGCGCCCCTGCAGTATTGAGCTGGAAGAGTACGGCGAAAAAGAGTACCCCCGATAACGTTATCAACGATCTTCTCATTCTATATGTCATATGCGTTTCCTTTGTATACTAGTTATTTTGAGAAGTGCGGATAAACAGCACTCATTTGAATATCTACTAAATATACATCCTAAAAATACTTTATTATAACTATTTTTCAGGGAGGGCGGCTTATGCGTGAATCATTCAAACATATATTGATCTCCAGACAACGATAAGCTTGATTTTTACGAATCGCAGCAGCTGAAGAATCCTGCTCCTGACTACCGCGTAAGAGATATTGAATAGGATATCGTACCTTTTTAATGAGGCGGCCCTGTCGAGTATTTCTTTCGGGAAGGCGAAATCACTCGGGTTGAAATACCTGCATTTACGAACGAGGTTGTTATTTATCCGTCCGGGGAAAGTGCTGTAGTTCCGGAGTGCGCCGAACATATCGAGCGTTACCATCGTGCGGAGGCACTTCTCGCATTGGCAGCAATTGAGCGTGCTGTCTCCGGGGGAACAGACTTTAAGCTTGTCATAAGTTTCTGGCCAGCGGGACAGCACCTCGGTCTTTTCGACCCGTGTATAAGCCGCGCCGTCGTGTATCACTTCGAGGGATTCCGCGGAAAGCAGGTGGTCGGTCCTCGGGTCCGTACCCCACGGGATCAGGTCCTTATAGGTATGGCTTGCCGGCACGTAGAATTTTTCCATTCCGCGCCCCATGACGTGAGCCAATCCTATCAAAGAAGTGCCGTGAAACAGTCCCCAGTTGCTCCTTGTATTAAATTGCTGGATGTTCGTACTGCCGGTGAGGAAATTTATTCCCAACCTCCCGAACATCTCTGTATATGCGTCCCGCAGTATGGAGTAAGCAGACACGTGTTCTAATCTTATGTCGAAGCCGTGAATGAACAGAGTATCGGTGATTTGAGTATTCGTATCACCGTCATTTCGCGGGAGATGCGACCAGAGCGTGAAGAAGGAGTCAACTCCGCCCGAGAATGCGGACACGACGGAGCCCCCCCGTCCTTCATGGCGTGGGCTTTCTATTTCTTCGCAGTCTATACTGACGAGTCTGAATTTTTTTGGGAACCACATGTTAAAGATGCGTTGATACTCCTTTATTCCCGAGAGCAGCTTCGGAGACACGACGCCCTTTACACGAATGTCATTACCGTGCTGCATCGCGAGAAGGAGCATGGCTATGAGAAAACCGTCGGATCTGTCGGTAACGAGGTCTTTCTGGGCGGGCGGGACCCTGAACCAGAGTTCCTCGGGCATACAGGGCATGTGGGGGTTAAACTCGACTCTCGCCGATACTACCACTCCATCAGCTTCAGCGCGTATTTCAGGGTGATGTATGATCATAGCGTCCGGAACTGCGTATATTATTCTTCATTTATTTTCTGCCTCCTCAAGACAGCCGATCTTCTCGCAAATGTTTTCTTCGAGTGTGTAATAATGTAATCGGCTTTTTCTCCTGCCCGTTTATGATTCATTCTATAGTGGTATAAGACGTGCGGTATGCGCAGGACTCTATAACGCTCGGAGACTTTTAGCGCCAGGTCGTAATCCTCTGCGTAACTGCCGAGATTGATTTCGTCGAACCCGCCAAGCTCCTCCATAACGCAGCGATGCCATATCCTGGCTGCCCCGAGTCCGTCGGTCCTGAGAAGGTTATTCCGATCGTATTCCGTGTGTCTTACGATTCCGCGCTCCGGGAGAATTCTGTCATCGGGTCCGATGCAGTCATAATACGAAACACCGAGGGCGAAGTCCGGGTTCGATTCCATGTATGAATGAAGTGTCCCCAGAGTCTCCGGAGTATAGAGGTCATCCGAGTCAAGCTGACATATGTATTTGCCCCTCGCATGTCTTAACCCCAGGTTCAGTGCCGTGGCCGTGTTATTGACCTTGTTTTTAAGGAGCACGATATTCCCTTCACTTAGATATTTTTCGACTGCGCCGACGCTGCCGTCCGATGAGCCGTTATCGATTATTATGATTTCGAAGTCTTTCCACGCTCCGTACAATACACTCTCGATTGCCTTGCCGATGTACTCCGCCCGGTTAAATAACGGGATGACGACACTGATCTGCGGTGCGTTCGTGTCTATGTGACCGCAGTGAACGGGGATGAGCCCCTGGGTTAGAAATGCGCCTCGTCTCTTGAGAGAGACATAGCAAGCCTCCCGGTACTCGCCTTCTCCCTCCTGAGTGTAATAGAGATATGAGCGGTCCGGATACTCAGGGTCTTTTACCCCGGGGTTCTCGCCGGCATATATCACTCTATAAAGAGGCTCCTCGACCCGGGCTATCTCGAATCTTTCGAAAATCCTCAACCTGAGGTCATAGTCGAAAGAGTATTTCAGTCCGCTGTCGTAATAACCAACCGCATCGAACACCTCTCTCCTAATGGCGTGTACGGGCCCGATCACGGATGCTTCAGAGTAGTCGAAATTATCGGTTTTTGCTATCACGGCTTCCTCACCCTGCGCTCTTTCCTCGGTGTAATTACCATATACGTAACCTATCGATTCCTTAGAATACAGATATTTGATATAGTTGATTACGAAGCCCGGAAGGAGTATCACCGGTCGGGTTATCAGGAAAATCGCATCACCTTCGGAGAGAGCGATTCCCCTGTTGAGGATACTGCCTGCATGCTCAGATTTGAAATCCGATTCTAAAAACATCACTGAGGCACAATCCCGCGC
Organism: Thermodesulfobacteriota bacterium; assembly: GCA_041753155.1. Lineage (GTDB taxonomy): Bacteria > Desulfobacterota_D > UBA1144 > Nemesobacterales > UBA2774 > 2-12-FULL-53-21. The sequence continues at coordinate 51,099 of JBGSVA010000105.1, forward strand.
TGCGGATTCACTCGTTTGGCTGTAGACAGCGCTGTCCACGAGGCAAATTATCTGTGCCTCCTCTCCACACTGAGCGAAAATGCTTTTTAGTGTTTCATTCAATCCGGCGAATGCGTTTGGGACCGGCAGTATGAATGTCGTTTTCCTCATTGTCGGCACACAGCCTGAATGTGTTTACCTAATTCTCATGATCAGAAGACAGGAATACCAGCAAGTTATTCTTAAGCATCCCGGACAATACTCTCAAATCAATGTGTCTGTCGTATACGCTTTTCTCGTCCCGGTTCATTGCCTGCTTCTTTACTCCCTCGTCTTGTAATGTTTCATAAGCCGGTACGAAGCCGCTAAAGGTCTCTAAAACTCGTACCAGCTTGAATGCTTTGTTTCTGAAAGATTCGTATCTCACGGGGTCCTTAAGATTTCGGGGGGACCTCAGTTGTGGGAATATGGAGTATGTTTCGATCAGGAAACCGTCCTTGTTCAGCCTGCCCGTTAAAGTAATCTGATCTCCGGTCCTGACATCGATGAACATCAGGCTGTCCGTAGGGAGGGTAAGGCAGAATTTTTCGAATCGTTCCCTCGACATTATCCTTAGACTCCGCTCTCTTTGCCCGCTGTAATACCCCATGAGTTTTTCCGAGGTTTTATAGTACGCAGGGTCATAGAGATAAATGTCATAATGCATCATGCGTGAGAACAATATGGGATGTGTTCGCGCTTCGCGCTCGATGGCTTCGGTAACTCCCGTTATGAGTTCTTTCGATCCCCGCTTCTTGCTTTCCATTTTATCTGGAGCCTTCATGGGTATATCTTCGCGTTCCTCCTGCGGGGAATCCGGAAAGCAGATACCCGCCGACATATCAAAAAAATGGAGGAGTCTGATTAGTGTCATTTCATAATGGATGTCGGTTTTATCTGTGTTGCTCATTAGATTTCTTAGCTCATTTCTCAAACTTATATATGATGCGGGCGTTTCTTCGTCTTCCCGAACCTCGCTGAAACCGTTTTCTATCGATTGAAAGCTTCTTTCCAGCACCCTCTCCCTGAGCGCGCGCTCTAACCCGTTATCTGCCGGAAGACCCAGATTCTGCTGAATGGCTTCTAGCCTCCAGTGCGCTTTGTAAAAGTGGTGCAGCCCTTTCCCGATTCTCCCGAAAATATGGCTGTAGATTATCTCATCCTTTTTAAATAAATTCCGCGGCTGTCCATAGCTCTTACCGGAAAAAAGATCACCCACGAGAGCCCATTCGCCGGCCGAGTAAATCAGAACATGAGTCCCTAATTTATCTTTTCCAAAGGGGGGCAGCAGGTACCTGAGTGTTTTTTCGAGCCTGTTAATGAGCCTGTATTCGTCAAGCGCACTCAGGTCTTTTATCACGATAAGAAAATCGATGTCGCTCAACCCGGGTGCGATGTCTCTGTTCGACATGCTTCCGGCGAGGTATGCCGAGCGTATTTCGGGGGTCAGACGGAAGACAAGAGATACGAATCCCGAGCACAATAAATATGCCCATCTTCCGATTATTCCGCCCCCTTCTGACCGGCTGATTTTAAATAAGCAGTCTTTAAGGCTCATTTCCTCGAATACCGAATGGATTTATATCAGAGATACAGTTCAACTGTTAATCCGGGACTGTGTAGGCTCGTAAGACGGTACGATCTTCCTGGACTCGGAATATAAGCCCGCGTAATAAAAAATCAGGAACAGAACGATGAAAGGGGATAAGAGAAGATATTCGGCTCCTCTGCCTATCGCACCCGATAGCTTTAACCAAGAGCAGTATTTTGTGATTGTCGATCTGGAAATTCCGTATATTGTAGGCTTTCTCGTTCTTTCTCCGTCGCGGGCCAGCACCGCCCTGTAAAAGCTGCCACCGTACCTGACCCTCTGGTCGAGGTAACCCTTAAGATCTTTCTCCTCGTAATGATCGATAAACTTCCTGGGGAAGAAATATACCGGTATGCCCCGTGATGCCATCCTCATGCCGAATTCTCCGTCCTCACCCGTAAGAAAATCCTCGTTAAAATATCCCAGGGTCTCGAAAATCTCTCTCCTGAAAACCGCGCCTCTCGACGGCGGCAGGTGGAAGCTCGTGACTATGTCCTTGTTAAGGTCCCGTTCGTCCAGCATCTGAATCAATGTCATCTGAAAATATATACTCTGCACGTATCTGAACACGCTCGGACCCGTAGGCCTTATGTTGTGCGTAATGACCCAGGCTTCCGTATTGTTTTTATAGAACTCTGCGACGTTTATTAAATAATCCTCCGGCAGTGTATAGTCATCAGCAATAAATCCTATGAATCTCCCTCGCGCCTTCTTCAATCCGAAGTTTCTGGTCGAGGCAACGCCTTTATTGTTCTTTTTAAAGTAAGCGACGTCGAGTAATTCATTAAATTGGTTTACGACGGGGAGATTATCTATTTCTGACCCGTCATCCACCACTATCACCTCGACCGATAGTTCCCCCTTATTCATAGCCGATATCGAGTCGAGACATCTCCCGAGCGCTTCCCTGCGGTTAAATGTCAGGATCACGAGTGAGATATCGATAGTTGATTTATCGATTATCATTTTTATCTACCCTGTTTGACAATGTATTCTTCTAATACCCTGAAGTTCCTTTGGGTGTCTCTGGATAAATATATCCGATAACAATCCGCTTCTTTAGCGAATTTTATAGCAGAGACTGTCCTTTTTAAAAAGACCGGGACTAACGATATAATTTCTTTAACAGGGTTGTTAAAAACGAACTCCATCCCCTGGTAGAGCCCGAAACCGATTACGGCAGAACCTATTAAGCTTATGAATGTCCTGAATCCGGTGATCTCCTCGATATACGGATCTCCATTCATCAGCCTCTGGGCAACAAAATAAATCTTTTTATCGAGATCCCTTTTCTCCAGTTTATCATCCCAATATACCAGATCGACGAAGTATTTCCGTCCGAACTCCATCCTGTCGATCTCATAAACGTAATCGCCCGGGATGGATTTAATTTTGTCCTCGTCCAGGGTCCCGATTCGTATGGGAAGGGGCAGCACACGGCCTGAACCGTTAATGAGCGCCTCGTCGTCGGAGATGATTTTAAATTTATCGCTCTCAAGCAAGGCTAATGCCATCGTCGACTTTCCTCCCCCTGCGCCAGCTGTCATTATCACTGCCGTGTCTCCGAATGAGAAGGTGAGGGCGTGTATCCTGAATATACCGTTTTTATCGCAGTATTGCCCGAATTTTGACAACACGAGCAGGTAGAACGCTTCCTGAAGAAAGTTCGGGTCTATGCTGTATATCGTGAATTTCCGACCCTTGTTCTCTTCCACGACTACACCCTTGCCGAAATAATCGATTATTTTTATACCAGTCCCTTTGAACACTATGTTGCGCGGAGTCGAGAAACTCGCCTTAAGACTTGGGAAGCTATCATATGGAGGTTCAGTCGCTTGAACGAAAACCTCTAAGGCGGGGAGATCCGAATCCTTGATGAAGTACTTGAAGGGTCTCAGCAGCTGCGCGAGAAGCTCGTCCGACTGGCAATGGGTTTTTATCACTAGCCCGTGTATGTCGATAATCATGATTCTTTAGCATACATAAAGTCACGTGTAGTTTGTACGATTAGAGGAATATTTCGACAGACGGGCGGACCGCGTTTTGGTTATATCATAAGCGCTATTGATTACAATTAATTATTACACGGCTAATTATTGCATCACGAAAATCGCCGTGAACGGTCTTCATCGGCATTCGAGCAAATGCCCGGGCCTTCTCTCAGACCGTCCATTGGAATCCGTTTCCTCCATCTTCTGACATCCCGGAGGCATGCGGGTTCCGGTTATAAATCTCAAAACGAATTTGACCACGCTTTAATTAATATCCGGAATATCCCCGTTCGGCCCTATCAATCTTGTGTTGTCACCCAACATATGATAATTTGTTTCAGGGGAGAGGGACCCTTTAATTAAGCAACTTAGAGAGACTTTATGGGAATAACAGTCAAGGGCATGACGGTACCGGCCTTACTGGTCAAACTGGATGAAAATATGTCCGTGGAAGAGAATATTTCCCAGATAAAAGACAAGCTTTCGAGCGATTTCTTCAAGGGTTCTCTCGCGGTGATCGATTACGAAGGCACGAAGATAACCCAGGAGAACTTGAAGAGGATCGAGGATGCCGTCAGGAACACGAACACCAAATTCGTCGGCTATAAGCCCTCTCTCAAGCTGGAGAAGTCGTCCAAGACAACGGCTCCCGAACCGAATCAGGACATCAAGACGCTCAAGCTTATAAACAAGAATATGAGGAGCGGACAGAACGTCGAGCATGAGGGGGATGTACTCGTTATAGGGGACGTAAACCCCGGCTCCTACATCACGGCATCCGGAAATATCATTGTAATGGGTACATTGAGAGGTATCGTACATGCGGGGGCGGGAGGAGACGACAGCGCGATAGTCATAGCGTTAAAGCTCCGACCCCAGCAGCTGAGGATCGCCAGAAGGATAGTCAGGTCACCGGACGAATCGGACGATCCGGAATACCCGGAGATCGCCTATGTCAAGAACAATCAGATATTCATTGAAAAAATTCGAAGCTAAGGGGTATGAATATGGCCAAAGTTATTGTTGTAACTTCCGGTAAGGGAGGGGTCGGTAAAACGACCGTGACGGCCAACCTCGCGGCCGCGCTCGCTTCTTTGGGCAATAAGGTGCTCACCATAGACGCGGATATCGGTCTCAGGAACCTCGACATGATCCTCGGTCTCGAAAACAGGATCGTCTATGATATCGTGGACGTCGTCGAGGGCGTGATACCCCCCGAAAAGGCTTTCGTAAAGGACAAGAGGAGCGAGTCCCTCTACCTTCTGCCCGCAGCCCAGACCAAGAATAAAGAATCGGTAAACGGCGAGCAGCTTACCGCGATCGTCGAGAGGGTGAGGTTTAATTTCGACTATATATTCATAGACTCGCCGGCCGGTATCGAGGGCGGATTCAGGACGGCCGCAGCCCCGGCTGAAGAAGCTTTGGTCGTTGTAAATCCGGAGGTTTCCTCCGTCAGGGACGCTGACCGTGTTATCGGGCTCCTCGAGTCAATGGGCAAGGACAAGCTCAGCCTCATCGTGAACAGGATCAGGTCCCACCAGGTGAAGAAGGGTGAGATGCTTTCCGTCGAGGACATCGAAGACGTGCTCAGGATAAAGAAGGTCGGTGTCATCCCGGATGAGGAAAAGATGGTCGATTATACGAACAAAGGGGAGCCGATCGTCCTGTCCAATAACTCGAGCGCCGGTACTGCGCTGATGAATATTGCCAGACGGCTCATGGGAGAGGATATACCGTTTAATGAGCTCACAGAAAAAAAAGGATTTCTCAGCAGATTGATAGGGGGATGATCGATGTCATTATTCGGATTTTTCAGACGGAAGAGATCGGCGAACGTCGCTAAAGAAAGGCTCAGGATGGTGCTTTCTTATGAAAGGAAGGATCTGCCTCCGAATTTTACCGATAAGATTCAGAGCGATTTGATTAACCTGTTCCAGAAGTATCCGCAATTTAATTTGACCGATATCGAGATTAAGGTAAAAGAAGGGAACCAGCGGGACGAGCTCTATATATCGATTCCCTTCGTGGACCGCGGCGGTCATACATAATTGAACGGCCTGCCGAAGCCGCTATACCGTCCGCCAGATTACTGCAGAAGCGGGACCGGTGAGGTCATTGGCACATTAATCCTTTTTGCTATCACTGGCGGAAAGACGGTCGCCCCCCCCCCCGCAGTACCGGTAATATTCTGACTCACGATAAAAAAGCGAAGAACCTTGTTTAAAATACGCAGGAGCGTGCGAGCGACTGTCCCGCGGTTACATATATATGAACGCAGAAAGGCTGCATCAACGCCCCCCTGGCCCTGTCCTCTATCGTATTCGCCAGCTCCGCGGCCCTCGATTTTTGGCTCGAAGATACCTGCACCCACAGGGATACCGGAGACTCCCATTCGACGGTTCTGAACGTCTTGAGCTGCGCGATGATGTGTGTAAAGTGATCCTGAGATGCCGTTAACGGAAAATACTGGCTCAGGGCATGGCTGCTCATCGTGAATACGGAGAAAAACAAAGCTGCCGAAAGCGTAATGGATGTAATAAATTTCATCCCTACCTCCTTTAATGTGATTATTGGACCAACGCTCCTAATATATACCACTAAATCATGGCTATTGTCCAGTGGTCATATAATGTTATTACTAAAATATAATCCTTTGGTTTAAGTAATTCCGTTACCTCGCTATCCATCCGCCGTCGACGGACAGCATAGTCCCGGTCATGAATCCCACCTTGTCGTCGCACAGGAATAGCACCGAATGGGCTATTTCCTCAGCCGTCCCGAATCGCCCTACGGGGTGGAAGGACTTGAAGAGCTTCTCGGCCTCGTCCCTGTCGGGCATCTGGTTGAGAAGCCCGTCTACCATGGGCGTATCTATGGTCCCGGGGCATATCGCGTTTACACGTATCCCCTTGTCCGCATACTCGAGCGCCATACTGCGGGTGAGCTGTGTGACAGCGCCTTTGGTGGCGTTGTACGCGGCCACGCCGGGGACAGCCTTAAGCCCTAGCACCGAGGAGTTGTTCACGATACAACCGTAGCCTTCCTTGATCATGTGGGGGAGCGTGTACTTTGACATCAGATAGGTCCCCCTGGCGTTGATATTGAACGTCTTGTCCCATATATCCGTGTCCGTATCGTGCGTGAATCCCAGGTAAAGGACCCCCGCGTTATTGAACAGGATATCTATTTTGCCGTATTTCTTGATCGTGTGGTCGACCGCTTTCCTGCAGTCCTCTTCTTTCGATACGTCGCTCACCAGATAGTCGAGGCTGAGCCCCTTTTTCTTGGCTTCTTCTACCGTTTCCTTGAGCGTCTTCTCGGTCCTTCCGGTAATGACCACCTTTGCGCCTTCCTCGGCAAAAAGGAGTGCAGTCGCCTTTCCGAGTCCCAAACTCCCCCCAGTGATGAGGGCTACTTTATTTTCGAGCATCATATTTAAAGAGTCTCCTTTGTGTTTTTTTTACTGGATGAGTATAAAGGAATCATTTTTTTTATTCAAGAATTTGGAGCATTATGTTATTATCTGGTCTCAGTTTCAATCTGCTGACATTGGAAACCCGGTCCCGGAAGCTGCCGGCCGATAGTCTCCGGGCCGGGAACCGGGATACGAAATAACATCCGGAGGTCTTTTATGAGCGATCAAGCCGAGCGCGGTGATACCGTCACGTTGAATTATGAGGGCAGGATAGAGGACGGCTCCACGTTCCACACGTTCGATGAAACCCCTCTTACGGTCGAGCTCGGCTCGGGAAGCCTCGTAAAGGGTCTAGAGGAACAGATTCTCGGGATGTCCGAAGGGGAGGAGAAGGAGTTCAGGGTTCTGCCTGAGAGCGGCTACGGCATTGAAAAACCCGAGCTTGTTCACACGGTAGGATCGGATATGTTCGCGAAGACGGATATTACACCCGACGTCGGAATGGTGCTTAAAACCCCTCACGGCAACTGTCACATTACCAGGATCGAGGAAGGTAAAGTCGAGATAAGCTACAACCACCCCCTTGCCGGAAGGACGCTCGATTACAGGGTCAAAGTCCTGAGGGTAGTAAAAAAGGGCAGCCACCCATAACTTCCTGTAATCACATGTTTATCCCGGCCTGTAAATACCGCTTGATAATGGTTCTCACGCTTCATATACTATTATTCGGAGGTAAGCGGAATGGATACATTGCTTAGCGTTTTCGTGGGAGTGGGCCTGAGCGCCGCCTGCGGTTTCAGGGTGTTCGTGCCTCTCCTCGTGATGAGCGTCGCATCCCTTACGGGGCAAATGTCGCTATCCCCGGAGTTCGAATGGATCGCCACGTATCCGGCCCTTGCCGCTTTCGCCATAGCCACTATTTTCGAGATCGCCGCTTACTACATCCCGTGGGTCGACAACCTCCTCGATACTGTCGCCATACCTGCTGCTACAGTGGCCGGAACGATAGTAATGGCTTCCGCGGTGTCGGAGATGAGCCCCTTCCTTAAATGGGGGCTTGCGGTAATCGTTGGCGGCGGTGTTGCGGGCACGGTTCAGGGGTTCACTACCATAACCCGCATAACATCTACGGCCACGACCGGGGGTCTCGGGAACCCGGTGGTCTCGACTGTCGAGGCGGGCGGTTCTCTCCTTATGTCCGTACTCGCGATCGCGGTGCCCGTGCTTGCGGCAATCGGCGCAGGCGCGATAATATTCATTGCCTGGAGAAAGATTTTCGCGTGGTTTGCCCGGAGAAACAGGCTCCAGCCCCGCCACGAATGACGCTCTGTCATAGCCGGGTTTAGAAATGTCCTTCATACAGGGACTGCAGGACTCTCTCGGCGGCCCTCTCGCCCGAGTTTATACAGTCGGGTATGCCGACGCCGCCGAAGGCGTTTCCGGCGATCTCAAGCCCGTCGAGCTTTTTTATTTCCCTCTGTATCCCCTCGACTAGTTCCCTGTGACCGACGTGATACTGGGGCATCGCCCCGGGGTACCTCTTTATGATCGTAAAGACAGGGTCTGATTTGATGCCGAGGAGCGGGCTTATTTCCTTCCGGACGGTCTCGATTACACGGGGGTCTTCCATTTTGTAGGTATCGGGGTCGAGCGCTCCGCCGACAAAGATGCGGAGGACCGTGAAGCCTTGCGGGGCCCTTCCGGGGAATTTCTCGCTGCTGAACGAGCAGGCGATCATGCTGCTTCTTTCGGTCCTGGGAACGACGAACCCGAATCCGCCTAGCTCCGTCTCTATGTCTTCCTTCCTGTATGCCAGGATCACTACGGCGGCCGAAGCATATTCGACCTTTCTCAGGAGAGCCGCACACTCTCCTGCGGCATTTTCCAGAAGCCCGGCTGTGATGTAGGCCGGAGTTGTTACAATAACGCCCGCCGCATTCAATATTCCGTCCCCGGTCGTTACCTCCCAGCCGTCGTATCCCTCTTTAATACCCTCTACCGTAACCCCGTTTTTTATAGAACCTTCGGGGATCTTTCTTACGAGGGCTTCCACGAGGGTATTCATGCCTTTTTTGAATGAAACGAAAAGGCTGTACCTGGCGCCGCTATCGGGCATAACGCCTTTCTTTCTTTTTCTCAAGCCCTGATACATGCCCTTGATAACGCTTCCGTACCTCTCTTCCATTTCGAGGAACTGGGGCATTGTAGCCCTCAGGCTGAGCTTTTCGGGGTCTGCGGTATACACGCCGCCTACCATGGGCTGGGCGGCCCGCTCGAGCGCCTCTCTGCCCAGGCGTCTCCTTACGAAGGACGCGAGGCTCTCGTCACCCGGCGGATTCTTCGGTATAACGAGGTCCATCAGCATCCTCATCTTCCCGCGCCAGGAGAAGAGCGGCGTCCTCAGAAAGGGCATTATCCGCGCAGGGGCCAGCATGATGAACCCGTCGGGAAGCGGGACCAGCCTCCCGTGAAGGAGCACGTACGTCCGTCTTTTGTCCCGGTTGGTCTCTATGAGCTCGTTATCCAGGCCGAGCCTGCTCGACAGGTTAAGCCCCCAGGGTTTTGACGTGATGAACGAATCGGGACCTTCCTCGATAGTGAACCCGTCCCTCTCTACCGTGGATATTACTCCCCCGACCCTGTCCGATCTTTCGAGGAGGAGGATTTCGAGGTCCAGGTCCCGGTCTCTATTCAGCTCGGCGAGCCGGTGCGCAGCGCTCAGCCCCGTTATACCGCCCCCTATGACTATCACCCGTTTGGGCATGAGAGTATTTAACCATGCAAAGGTGTTTAGTAAAAGGGCGATGGTGCTTTACCGATGTGTTTAGGCCGGTTCGGCAGCCGGTTAGAGTCGATACGAAGCCGGCCGTCTCGAAACCTGAAAGAGGGTTGTGCAATCGGACAGATGCGGGGTTTCGATAAACGAGTCGGGCTATTTTTGCGCGTATGCCTGCTTTAAGGCTTTTATGTCAATTTTATCCATTTGCAGCATTGTATTCATAACTCTTTTCGCTTTCTCAGCGTCCTTGTCATGCAACATCTCGACCAGGACGGTGGGAACGATTTGCCACGACACGCCGTACTTGTCTGTGAGCCATCCGCACCGCTGCTTTTCTCCTCCTTCGGACAGCTTCTCCCAGAGCTCGTCCACTTCTTCCTGCGCCTCGCAGTCTACGACGAACGATATTGCCGGCGAGAAAGTGAAATGCGGCCCGCCGTTGAGCGCCACGAACTTCTGTCCTTCGAGCTCGAATGCCACGGTCATTACCGATCCCTTCGGTTGTCCTGAGACCTCCGCCCCTTCGTCTCCATAACGAGCGATGCTCCCGATCTTTGAATTTTTAAAAATGGAGGTATAAAAATTAACCGCCTCTTCGGTCTGGTTGTCGAACCATAAGAACGGGGTGATTTTTTGCATATGGTTTTATACCTCGCTTATAGAGTTAACACCTGCAATATAGCATACCGCTCTATGCTGCCTCTGGAGTTGGATTAAAATTATACCTTTACTTGATGCATTGTGTGCGATGAGCCTCAGTTTTCCTTCTGCTCTTTCAATTTATAGAGCAGCGAGCGGCGGCTTATTCCCAGCATCTTCGCCGCCTTCGTGCGGTTGCCGCGGGCGTCCGAGAGGGCCTTCTCGATGTACGACTTTTCGATCCTCTGCCTGGCCTCTTCATATGTGAGCGTGTCGGTCCATGCCTCGGGGTTCAAATTCCTTTTCGGCTGGAACGCCCCGATGTCTATCTTGTTTATATATTCCGAATCGGAGAGTATCATCGCCCTCTCTATCACGTTTTCGAGCTCCCTCACGTTGCCCGGCCAGTCGTAATCCATTAATTCCGATATGACTTCGGGTGTCGTATCGATGATCCGCCGTTTTAACTGCCGGTTGTATTTAGCGATAAAATGACGGACTAGGACGGGGACGTCCTCTTTCCTGTCCCTGAGCGGGGGTATGGAGACGGGGAATACGCTCAGCCTGTAGTAAAGGTCGTTCCTGAACCTCCCGTTCATTACCTCCAGAAGCAGGTCCCGCGATGTGGCGGCGATCACCTTCGTATCTGTTTTAATCAGCTTCGTATCGCCGAGCCTCCTTATCTCTCCGTCCTGGAGGACGCGCAGGAGCTTCGGCTGTAGTGACAAGGGGAATTCCCCGATCTCGTCGAGGAAGAGGGTCCCTCCGTGGGCTTCTTCTATCAATCCCCTTTTCGAGCTTTCGGCTCCGCTGAACGCCCCCTTCGCATATCCGAAAAGCTCGCTCTCCAAGAGTGTCTCAGGGATCGCGGCGCAGTTAACTGCGATAAACGGGGCTTCCTTTCTCGGGCTGCCGTTGTGTATTGCCTTCGCGATAAGCTCCTTTCCCGTCCCGCTTTCGCCCGATATGAGGACTGTCGTCTTGAACTGAGACGCCTTTTCCGAGAGCCTGATGGCTTCTTCCATCGGAGCGCTCTCGTAGATGATATCCCGGAACTCTCCCCGCATACCGATTTCCTTCTCGAGATATATGTTCTTCAGTCTCAGCCGCTGTCTCTCTTCCGCCATCCGCATTCTGAGCGTGAGCTCCTCGGTATTGAGCGGTTTATTGATATAATCGTCGGCCCCCTTTTTAATAGCCTCTATAGAGCTTTCCACACTCCCGTAGGCGGAGATCATAATGATGATCGGCGATAAGTCCCTTTCCCGTATTTCTTCCAGGAACTCCATCCCGCCCATTCCCGGGAGATTTATGTCGCATATGATGAAGTCGTACCTGCTGCCCGCATCGATAAGCTCGAGCCCGGACTTCGCGTTATCGACGCTCTCAGCTTCGTAGCCCTCCATCTGAAATATCAGCGACAACGAATCCCGAATTCCCTTTTCGTCGTCAATTACCAAAATTTTCTGCATTCTTATATCCTCTCGCTGCGGGGAAGATTATCCTGAAAAGCGATCCGTTTCCGTGGGTGCTCTCTACCTCGATCACCCCTTCGAACGCCTCCACGATCCTTGCGGAGACCGAAAGGCCGAGCCCCGTGCCGTGACCCGGGTCCTTGGTCGTAAAGAAGGGATCGAATATTTTGTCGATAATTTCCCCGGGTATGCCCTCGCCGTTGTCCCTCACGGTGATAACCGCGCCCGCGTCCCCGTCACAGGCGGTCGAGATGACGATTTCCCCGGCACCCCCGAGCGCGTCTCTCGCGTTGAGCAGGAGGTTTATTATGACCTGTGAGAGCTGCCCGGGGTCGGCTATGATAGACGGCAAGTCCGGGGAAAGGTCGAGAGTAAGCATAATGTCCTTGAGCGCGCCCTGGTTCCCCACGATCTCGGCCGTCTCCGTTATCACCTGATTCACGTTTACGATCTGGGGAGAGCTTTTCCTGGGTCGCGAATAATCGAGCAGCGTCCTTATGATTCTGTCCACCCGGCTTACTTCTCTCAGGATGTCGTTCACGATTCCGTTCCTTTTTTCCCCGTCCATTCCGGGCGCCCTCCTGAGCACCTCGGCGTAGCCCTTTATGGCGGAGAGCGGGTTCCCGATCTCGTGCGCGACGCCCGCCGAAAGCTGTCCCAGGGAGGCGAGTTTTTCGGTCGCTACGAGCTCCTTCTGCGTCAATTTGAGCTCCGCGTTAGTTTCCTCGAGCTCCCTTATCTTGTCCCTGAGGTTCCTTTTTCCGTCCTCGATCTCGCCGAACATCACGCGGAGCGCCGAATAGAGCTGGTTTATTTCCTTGACGCTGCCGATATCGGCCGACTCGGGGAACTTGCCCGCGCTGATCTTCTCCGTCGTTTTTATGAGCTCGTGTACGGGCCTTACGATCCTCCTCGAAAGTATGTAGAATCCGAAGAGCGCAATTATGACAAGGAACAGGACAATCCAGAGCGCGATGAGCCTCTGGCTCAGGACCAGGTTATCCTCGAGCGACGACAGGGGCTGGTAGATAAGGAGAGTCCCCCTCGCACCCCCCGGCATCCTGACGGGGGCCGCGATCTTAATGCCTTCGTAGGAGGATATAGGAGGAAAGTTGACGCCCACAACTTCCGTCACCCTGCTCCCCGTCCGCATCGCCCGGAGTATCAGCGGGTCTCCGCCCGGGCCTTCGCTATTGCCGCCGGCCGTGCTGAAATAAACCCTTTCGCCGTTACCTGTGAGGATTCCCCATCCGCCCCGGTTGAGCGACCCTTTTAAGAATTCTATACCGCCCTCTATATCGCCGTTCCTGAAGTAGGACCCCTCGAGCGCAGTGATCATCGTATCGACGCTTTCGATCTTCCCCTGCACGGCGAACTTCTCGGTCACTTTAAAGGCGATTATGCCGATCAGGAACATGGCGACCGCGGTTATAAAGAGGATGTTTACGAGTATTTCCGCTCTAAGGCCTATCTGTCTCATTTTCAGGCGTCCCGGGACGGAGCCCCCGTATATCGGGTGGTATAACTATCCCGTTTTACCTAAGTTTAGTTCTTTTTAGGCAGACGTGTGTAACTAATTTATGAGGCTGAAGCCGCCCGTGAACACGTAGATCACAGCGGCGAGCGAGAGAAAAGGACCGAAGGGGAGGGCGTATTTAAGGTCCCCTTTCTTATACAGAATTATGGATAATCCGGTTACCGTGCCGAGGAGTGAGCTCACGAGCATCACGAAGACGACCCCTTTCCATCCGAGGAACGCCCCTATCATCGCGAGGAGCTTTACGTCCCCCATGCCCATCCCCTCCTGCTTCCGTATCGCGATGTAGAGAAAGGCTATCAGAAACAGGATACCCCCGCCTGTGATGAGCCCGAATACGGAATCGAGGAACGGCACCTCGTTCAGGACACCGAAGAAATCCTCGATACTCCAGCTGAACGCCCCCAGGAGGTCCCTGCTTCTTTCCCAATCCGTCGCGAGCGCGTTATAGATTAATCCGGCGGCGGCCCCCGGTATCGTTATAGCGTTCGGGATGATCATGTGCCCGAGGTCGATGAACGTAATGACGATGAGCGAATATGTGAGAACCGCATAAAATAATGTATCGAGCGAGAGGCCGAATTTGTAGAATAATCCCGCGAGGGCGATGCCGGAGATCATCTCTACCGTCGGATACCGGAGAGGGATACGCGAGCCGCAATCTCTGCACCTGCCCTTGAGTATCAGATAGCTCAGTATCGGGATATTGTTGTAGAACCTGATCGCTTTTCCGCACGAAGTGCAGTGGGATGGCGGGAAGACGATGGATTCCCCCTTCGGCAGTCTGTATATGCAAACGTTCAGAAAACTGCCTATAACCGATCCCAGGATGAATGATAATATATACGGGAGGGCTTCTCTCTCAGACACTCTCTTTGTCCGGGAGCACGTGATTTATTCCCACATTCGTTATGATCTTGGTCCTGAGCTCGTCAAGCGCCTCGTCGAAGTGTCCCTCGGTGATTCTTATAGCTTTTTTCCTGTTCCTGAGGTGTTCCCTTATGGCGATGATCGACGCCCTCTGGCACACGAGCCCGATATCCGCGCCCGACAGTCCCGAGGTTTTACGGGCGATCTCCCTGAGCTTCGCGTCCTTCGCAATCGGTTTTCCCCGCGTGTGTATCTTGAGAATCTCGTATAGCTCGTCATCGTCCGGATACGGGATATTGAATATGAGGTCGAACCTGCCCGACCTGAGAAGGGCCGGGTCGACGATATCTATCCTGTTCGTGGCCGCGAGGATGAGGACCTCCCTCAGGTCCTCGACGCCGTCCATTTCTGTGAGGAGCTGGCTCACGACCCTCTCGGATACGCGGGTCCCGTCGGACTCTCGCCTCGGGGGCGCAAGCGCGTCTATCTCGTCGAAGAAGACGATACAGGGAGCGACCTGTTTCGCCTTTTTGAATACCTCCCTTACCGCCTGTTCGGATTCGCCTACGTACTTCGATAGGAGCTCCGCCCCTTTAACGGAAATGAAGTTCGCCCCGCTCTGATTTGCGAGCGCCTTCGCGAGGAGCGTCTTACCCGTCCCCGGCGGGCCGCAGAGGAGTATCCCCTTGGGGGCTTTCGTGCCCGTGATCTCGAATAGGTCTTTGTGTATTATCGGCCATATCACGGCCTCTACGAGCTTGTCTTTTATTTCTCTGAGTCCTCCTATATCGTCCCACGTGACCTCGGATATCTCGACGAAAATCTCCCTTATGGCCGACGGCTCGACTTCCTTGAGCGCTTCCATGAAGTCGCCCATGCCCACCCTGATGGGCGTAATATTTCCGTTCTTGAACATAAACTCTTCTTCCCCGTCGTCGTAATCGGGGAGCGTTTTCCTGAGCGATTTCATCGCAGCTTCACGGCAGAGGTTCTCTATGTCGGCCCCTACGAAACCGTGCGTCATGTCGGCCAGCCGGTCGAGGTCGATGTCGTCGTCGAGAGGCATACCGCGGGTGTGCACGTCCAGTATCTGCGCCCGTCCGTTCCGGTCGGGCACTTCGAGCGCTACTTCCCGGTCGAACCTCCCCGGTCTCCTGAGCGCCGGGTCGATCGCGGACGGAAGGTTGGTCGCCCCTATGACGACGATATTCCCCCTGTGCTTGAGGCCGTCCATGAGCGAGAGGAGCTGTGAGACGATTCTCTTCTCCACGTCCCCCGAGACCTTGTCCCTCTTGGGCGCGATGGCGTCCAGCTCGTCGAGGAATATTATCGACGGCTGGTTCCTGGTGGCTATCTCGAATATGTCGCGGAGCCTCGCCTCGCTTTCCCCGTAAAATTTGTGCATTATCTCCGGGCCGTTTATTACCTGGAAGTTGGCATTCGTCTCGTGCGCGACCGCCTTGGCAAGGAGCGTTTTGCCGCTCCCGGGGGGACCTACCAGTAGGATGCCCCTCGGCGGGTCTATACCGAGCCTGTCGAAGAGCTGGGGGTATTTGAGAGGGAGCTCGACGATTTCCCTCACCTTCGTTATCTGTTCTTTCAGGCCCCCGATGTCCTGGAAGCTCACGCGGGAGCTGTCGAACTTTCCTTTCGGTTTCCGTTTTATGTCCACCTTGGTCGTGGATCTTATGGTTGAGGAATCGGACGGTATCACTCCAAGGACCTGAAAGTCTTCGAGCCCCGAGTTGGGGAGTTTGACGCGTATCTTGTCGCCCACCGTGATGGGGTACCCGTCGAGCCTGTCGAGCAGGTACTTGTTTTCGTTGCCGTTATAAAGCACGTCCAGATTCCTTGGAGCGAGCACGACCTTGGTCGCCGATTTGTTTTCTATCTTTTTTACGAATACATGCTCGTCGAGCTCGACGCGCGCGTTTTCTCTGGTCACTCCGTCTATCTCGATTATAGACTTATCGGGGAGGGTCTTGTCGAGCGGCATGACGCGCACGACCGTTTTTCTCTTCCCGCCTATTTCGACTAGGTCCCACGCATCGACTCCGATCTCGCGCATGTCCCCCGGATTCAGACGTGCTAAACCCTTGCCCGCGTCCTTTTTCGCCAACTCGCATATCTTGAGCGCTATCATCTGGTTACCTAAGAAGATAATACCGCTCACCCTTTTTAGGGTCAAGAAACTTTTGGCGGCGGGAGGTACCGTTTGAATAAACCTTTCTTCTTTATTATAATTTTTCTAACTCATCATCGACAACGACTCCGTGATACTGAAATCCTTGATACTAAGAAACTTCAGGTCCTATGCGGCCGAAAATTTTTCTTTCCACGAGAGAATAAACCTCATATACGGAGACAACGCGCAGGGTAAGACGAACCTGCTGGAGGCCATACACCTGCTCCTCAAGCAGAGGCCCTTCAAGCGGGTGAGGTTCGGGGAGCTCGTCAGCTTCGGCTCAGCGGAGTGCAGGATCAAGGGCGAGGTGGAATCGGAGGCCGGGCTCGACGAGGTGCATGTGCTCCTCCACGGCGAGAAGAAGACTATCACGCTCAACGGAAAGATCGTTTACAGGACATCCAGGATAGTGGGCAGGTACAACGTCGTAACATTCCTCCCTTCCGACATCGAGCTCGTCAAGGGGAGCCCCCAGGGGAGGCGGAGGTATCTGGACGCCCTTATATGCACGCTCGAGCCCGCTCATCTGAGGGACCTCAAGCTTTACCACCGATCACTCCTCCAGAGGAACGCGGTCCTTGCTAAAGCGTCCGGTCTAACTCCGGGGATGCTCGAGGTCTGGGATGAAAAGCTCGCCGAGACCGGGAGTCTCGTAGTGTCGAGGAGGCTCCGGTATATAGAGAAGATACTCCCCCACCTGAGGCGTATATACCGGCTCACGTCCGGGGACGATGCGGACGTGGACATCCATTACAGGAGCTCGGCCGCCATAACGGACGACCTCGCGGAAGGGTTCAGAATGGAGCTGGCTTCCAGGTTCGAGAAGGACAGGAGGAGGGGGCACACGACTTTCGGGCCCCACAGGGACCTCGTGGGGTTCACGATACGCGGCAACGACGCCTCGCTCTTCGCGTCCCAGGGCGAGTCAAAGAACCTTGCGCTCGCGCTCAAGTCGTCCGAGATCGACCTCGTCAGGGAACTGCTCGGCAAGACCCCGATCCTTCTTCTCGACGACGTTACGAGCGAGCTCGACGAGCGGAGGAAGGGGTTCCTCTTCGGTCTCCTCGACGAGTTTTCGGGACAGATATTCATTACGTCGACGGATCTCGGGGAGATCAGGCTCAGGGGTGAGGGGAGGGTCTTTCATATACGGGCAGGCAGAGCGGAGCAGAAACAGGTGAAGCAATGATACCCGGGCGGGCATGAAGGGAAAATGTTACCGTACAGTATAATACGCTTTATTGCTGAAATGAGGTATGACGTCAGATCATCTAACAACACGGAGACTCTATTATGAGCGGGAAGGCATTTCAGGATTACTGGGATATGAACAGGTGCTGGGGGTGCGGGAGCGGGAATGAGCACGGGCTCCATCTCAAGAGCTTCTGGGACGGCGATGAATCCCTATCGGTCTTCCTGCCGTCTAGAGATCACAAGGCGGGCCCCGACGATTACCTGAACGGCGGTATAATCGCCACAATCATCGACTGTCATTCTATCTGCACCGCTATAGCGGACGCATACAGGGGGGAAAAGAGGGAACTGAACAGCGAGCCTTTCATATGGTACGTTACGGCGTCGATGAAGATCGATTATCACAAGCCTACGCCGATCGCAAGGTCCGTAACCCTCAGAGCGGCCATAGTAAAGAGGGAAGGGAAGAAAACCCTCGTATCCTGCGGCTTGTATTCGGACGACGTCGAATGCGCGCGCGGGGAGGTCCTCGCCGTAAGGGTATCCCCTGATAAATGGTTTAAATAAATATTCCACAGGTCAGGCGTGATGAATTTTCACGAAATAAATCGAAACAGGAAAAACATGATGAGATTCACACTGTTGTTTTTGATGACGTGCTCCATCTTTTCAGCCGCTCAGGCAGGGGTGATCGCAGGTGAGCAGCCCCTGCCCGTAAAGGCCGAGGTCCTGGCCGACGTTTCCGCGGTCACGCCGGGCGCGCCGTTCGAGGTAGGGGTGCTGCTCAAAGTCGATCCCCACTGGCACGTATACTGGAAGAACCCGGGGGATTCGGGTCTCCCCACTTCGGTCGAATTCACGCTCCCACGGGGCTTTACCGCTTCGGAGATCAAGTGGCCCATACCTTCCGTATTCGAGGGAGCGGGCGGTCTGACCGACTACGGCTTTGAGGATTCGCTTTTACTCTCAACCCGCGTCACTCCTCCTGCCGATTTAAAGCCGGGCACGGCCGCTAAGATCACGGCCGTGGTCTCGTGGGTCAGCTGCAGGGATATCTGTATTCCGGGCAAGGCCGGGCTCGAGCTCGAGATGCCGGTTTCAGAGAACTCCGAGCGTGTAAACACGGATTTATTCTCGGAATGGAGCGCCCGTCTGCCCGTGAATTATTCAGGCAAAACGCCGCCGTTCGAGATAGATATAAAAACTGTTCCGAAAGATGAGAACAATTACTCAGTCGTGGTTCTGCTCGGTCCGAAAGACAGTTTGAGCGGCATCGGATTATACCCTGTGCCGGGCAATTCATTTATCGTCGGGGATATAGTCCTCGGGACGGATGAGGGGAGCGGTAAAAGCTCGGCCGCGTTCGACGTGAAAGTGCTCCCGTCACAGGGACAGCCGCAAAAGGGGCTTGAAACCCTCGTCGTTTACACGGACAAGGGCGGTAAAAGGTCCGGTTACGAATTAGAGGTGCCGCTCTCCCGATAAAAAAGTTAATCCGGGGGAATATTTGTGGCCTTATCCTTAACATAAAATTAACATCACTTGAATATCCTGAAGGCAGGGAGCGTGCATCGATGGTCAGGAAACAAATTCTTATAATCGGAGGCGGATTCGCGGGCGTGAAATGCGCCAAGACGCTGCGCGCCAAGCTCGCGAGGGAAGAGGCCGATATAATCCTGTTCAACAGCGAGAACTACATGGTCTTCCAGCCTCTCCTCGCCGAGGTCGTAGGGGCGTCGATAAGCCCCGAGCCCGTGGCCGTGCCCTTGAGGCAGATGCTCCCCGGGGTTTACTGCAGGACCGAGGACGTGATACACATCGACGTGAACAATAATTTCGTCGAGTTCTCGGGCGACCGCGGTAAAAAGGGGATGATGTATTACGACCACCTCGTGATAGCGTGCGGGTCGGACGTTAACCTGGGCCTCATAGCCGGGATGGCGGACCACGCATTCCCCTTGAAGACCGTCGGCGACGCCGTGGCGCTCCGTTACCACGTCCTTCAGCAGATGGAGAACGCGGAGATCGCCGACAACGTCGACCAGAGGAAGTGGTACCTGTCGTTCGTAGTAGTGGGGGGCGGGTTCAGCGGAGTGGAAGTAGCCGGGGAAATAAACGACCTCGTCAGAGAAACTCGTAAATATTATAGAAACATCCCGAAGGAGGAGATAAAGGTAACGCTTATTCATTCCCGGGACCAGATCTTGCCCGAGGTCACTTCCGACTTGAGGGATTTCGCCAGGATAAAGATGGAGCAGGCGGGCGTAAAGGTGGTATTGAACAAGCGTGTCTCGTACGTGACCCCCGAGGGCGTGGGATTCGCCGACGGAGGGTCTGTCGATGGCGCAACAATTGTATGCACCGTCGGTAACGCCCCTTCTCCGATGATCGAAAAGCTCGACGTGCCGAAGGACAAGGGGAGGCTCCTTACCGGGCCCGATATGAGGGTAAATGGAACAGGCAACGTATGGGCGATAGGCGACTGCGCGTTTATTATGAATGACTACGATAAAAAACCGAGTCCCACGACGGGACAGTTCGCCGAAAGACAGGGGAGACAGGCGGCTCTGAATATCGTCAGGGTGCTGAAGGGTCAGGAGACGGAGCCATTCAGGTTCAAACTGATCGGCCAGTTATGCGCTATAGGGGGGCATAACGCGGTGGCGGAGTTCCTCGGAATCCATATTTCAGGCTTCCTCGCGTGGTTCCTGTGGCGCTCCGTTTATCTGTTCAAGCTCCCGTCTCTCTCTCACCAGATCAAGGTAAGCTTCGACTGGGCATGGGAGATATTCTACTCCCGGGACCTGGCGCATCCCAAGGGGGACAAGACGGAAAGGGTCTCAAAGGCCCATTTTCAACCGGGGGATTATATCTTTAAGGAAGGGGACCCTTCGGTAAGCTTCTACATAATAGAGTCCGGTGAAGTGGAGGTCCTGAGGACATCGGCCGAAAGCGGAAAGGACACGGTGCTTGCTGTGCTCGGCCAGGGGGATTTCTTCGGGGAAATGGCGCTCCTCGAGAACCGGGACCGCAGCGCGAGCATCCGGGCGAGGACTAATGTCGAGCTCACAGTTATGGGCAGTAAGGTATTTCAGCAGATATCGGGTACCCTTGCGCCTTTTAAGGAATTTCTCGCCGACGCCGTAAGAAGAAGGAGCAGCGATATCTGGGAGCGGATTCCGGCGGCGTACAATATACTTCAGGCGGAGCCCCTCGGCACGTTCGTCAAACCCCTTTCCGACAAGCTTTCACCGTCCGAAACATTCCAGGACGCGGTCAGAAAACTGAGCGGCGAGGGTCCCGATTTCTGCTGTGTCGTGGATGACTCCGGGAAGCTCATAGGTATTGTTACGCGTACCGACATCTTCCGGGCGGTGGATGCGGCTGTGAGGCCGGAAACGAAAGTCTCCGTATTCATGAACCAATCGCCCGTCTGCGTAACCGTTAAAGACTCGAGCACTGCAGTCGCAGGGACCATGCGCGTGCGGGGACTGAAATGGGTCCCGGTCGTGGACGACCCCTCGATCCTACATCTCGAAGGTTATGTCAGGAGGGACGGTATGCTGGGGTTCGTCCTCGAAAAACTCGGCAAGATGGGAATTTAAGATCAGCTTTTCCCGATGAGGATCCCGGCGGCCAGTACTATAAGCCCGCCCACTATCACCTGGAAAGCGGCCTTTAGGAACGGAGTGTCCATATACCGCTTTCTTATGTAGGCGATCGTTATAAGCTCGGCTCCGACCACGACCGACGCGACTATCAAAGCGGTTTCGAATCTACTGATCAGGAAGGGCAGCGCGTGTCCTATCGCGCCCAGAAACGTCATGAACCCTTCGACCATACCCCGGAGCCACGGGCTCCCTCTGCCGCTTAATTTTCCGTCGTCTGAAAGCGCCTCGGAGAATGCCATGCTTATACCGGCTCCGACGGCCGTGGCGAGGCCCACCAGGAACGCCGTCCTGCTGTCCCTCGTGGCGAGCGCCGCCGCAAAGAGTGGGGCGAGGGACGACACCGTGCCGTCCATAAGCCCTGCGAGCCCGGGCTGCACAATCTGGAGTATGAACCGTCTCCTCTCGTCGTCCCGCTCGGGGATTTTCTCGGTTTCTCCTCTGTTATCGCTTTCCATCTGCGTTATTATACATCTGTTTTGAATATAAAATTTACCGTGATGTGAAGGACATATATCGCTTGAATTGAATACTGTTTGGGGTTAGAATGGTTTTATAAAAGTAGAAAAGATATGGACCAAGGGAGGTAAAGATGGGCAGAGTCAAAGTGTGTGCGTGTTTAATAATAATCCTTCTGATCGGGGGCACCAATTTGAATGCCTCCGAGTCCGACTTAACGACAACCGAATTCCGTCAGCTATACGACAGCCTGCTCGCCGGGAAAACGCTGGTTACCGAATCGGAGCAAGACGGGGTCGATGTAATCAAGGTCAGGAAATTCGGTCAGGCGGTAGGTGCGGGCGGCAATGATTTCCAGGTGCCGATAGAGGTCGTGATAACGAAATCAAAAGAAGGCGTCCCGGTCAACAGCATTACAATAAACATCCTCGACATGGTTAATGATATAAACGGCCGGCCGATTATTTACGAAGAGGCGAGGAGCATGTCCGTTGTGAGCACAGGCGCCCAGCCCCTCGACACCGATGAAGTGGAATCCGTGGGTCTTTTCCGCGCCTCAAAAAACGATAAGGGCGGGTTCGATGTACACAACTTCGGGCTTATACCGTCCGTGGTTGTAGACGGGGATACGAATAAGATCGCGGGTTCGAATATATCATACTCCTGCTACCCCGAAAACAGCCTGACTAAATGTGTCCTTACAGTAAGGGATTACAACCTCGGCCCCTACACACCGCTCACCGGTTATACACTCAAGGATCCAATCGGAGAGGATTTTGTAGAAATTTCTCAGGAAATTAAAGAATAACGGTTATTATATTGGTAACAGCTGGATCGATATTTTCGTAGAAATCATATGGAGGTCAATAAATTGAAAAAAATTGCGTTTCTGATAACCGTGGCGGCGCTGCTAGGCTGCCAGACTTATAACCCCGTCGTAGACCCGCAGGGCGTCGGCAACGGCGACGCGTATTACAGGGACCAGGCCGAGTGCAAGGCAATAGCCCAGCAGGGGGCGCCCGGCTGGAAGAATACCGCTAAAGACACCGTAGTGGGCGGTGCTGTGGGCACCGGCACAGGCGCACTTATCGGTACCATAGCCGGGAATACCGTAGCGGGGCTCGCTTACGGCGCCGTGATAGGCGGACTCGCCGGAGGCGCCAAAGGGGTATATGATTCGGAGAAGGGCTACGAGCAAATATACAGGAACTGCATGATAGGAAGGGGCTATAACGTTCTCAACTGATAATTCACGAGAGGAATGAGCGACCGTAAAATCGGGAGATTCCTGGATCTGTTCGATCTCAGCCGCAATTTCTCGGACGAAGAGCTGAAAACCGCCTACAAGGACCTCGTGCAGGTCTGGCATCCGGATAAGTACTCTCATAACGAGCGGCTTAGAATTCGCGCGGAATCGAAGATAAAGCTGATCAACGAGGCCTACGATACCCTCGGGGAACTGCTCGGGAAAAGAGGGCAGGCGGGCGCTCTGAATGACCCGACCGGTGTCGACGCTCAGGGTCAAAAGGTAAATAAATTCTTTAGAAGTGTTTTCCATACGACCGACTTTTCCGAATTGAGCGAAACTGCCTTTGCCCACGCCCTCAGATTGGCGCTGTCCGCGAACGCGAGACTGGACCTGTTCCACGTATCGCCCGACCATAACAGGGACGTCATATCGGAGTTCCCCAAGATAAGGGATACTCTCGTCCGGTGGAAGGTTATTTCCGAGGCGACTGCCGTAGAGGACCTGCGCGGTCTCGGCTTCTCCTATTCGAAGGTGGTCGCCGTTCACAAGGACCCGGTGGCCTCGATACTCAATTATTTAAAGTCTCACCCTTCCGACATTTCCGTGCTGGCCGCACACGACAGGTCGGGCTCGGGAAAGCTTCTCCATAAATCCGTCGCCGGAAAGGTTTCCAGGGATTCCGGCGGATGGACGCTTTTTCTCAAGGACAATGAACGCGGTTTCGTTACGCCGCATGACGGGACGGTAAATTTAAAGAATATTCTGATTCCTATCGACTCGGAGCCGGACCCGCTTCTCGGTATCTACGCGGCTCACAAGCTCGCTCAGGTCTTTGACTGCGGCGATTGCGTATTTACACTCCTGCACGTGGGCGATGCTTCGGGCATGCCGCACGTTCAACCGCCCGAGCACGCCTCATGGGTTTGGGAGAAGTTGGCCAGACGCGGGAACGTAGTCGAGACGATTCTGAGTGTCGCGGATGATATATCGGCCGAAGTTATCGTAATGGGGACTAAGGGGAATCAGGGGTTCCTCGACGCGCTCAGGGGGAGCACCTCGGAGCAGGTCCTGCGCAGGAGCCGGAGCCCCCTCCTGGCGGTACCCGAGCGCAGGGTATACAGATAGATGCCCGTGCGCGGGATCATAACCCGTATTGCTATGCCGGTTCATACTCTATTCGGTTCCCGCTCCTAACCCAGAAACCAGAAGCAGAGAAATATTATTATCGTAGGGATGAGGGCGGCTGTTAACAACCCTATCGGGGAGACGGCGTCGTCGAAGTGTTTTTTAAGTATGGACTGGCCTGCGGGATTGGGGGCGTTCGCGATGACCGTGAGCCCTCCGCCCGTCACGGCTCCCGCCACGACTGAGTATTTCAGACTATCGGTGAAATGCGGGACGAGCGTGCTCAGGTATGTGATAGCGGCGTTGTCGTTAAACGCCGTGAGTACGGTCGCGCCCAGCATGAGCGGGAACTCGCTAAGTCCCCCGAGCACGGGCTCGATCCACCAGCCCTGGAGTCCCCCGTGTATGACGAGGCCCGCGAGGAAGAACCCGACCAGCATGGCGGGCTGCAGGTTTATCCTGTTCTGATAGGGCGCCGTGATTTGGGCGAAGCCCAGGAAGAACAAGAGACCGAGGACGAAGAGCTGTGTATGGTGCGCGTTTATAATCGTCCAGGCCATAAAAAGAATATGTACGGCCGTTACCCACGCCGGCACGGGGTCTTCCCGCTTGTCCCAGTCAGGGTCCAGGAATTCGGGGCGCATATCCGCGGGCAGGGTTCCCGGCAGGTATTTCCTGATTTTCTTCAGCCGGATCTCCTTGAAACGCTTCTCGAATGCCTCTCTTATCAGCCTCTCGTCTATGCCTTCCGCCTTCAGCTTGGGCAGGGACTCGGTCTCCATCCTTTCTCTGATCAATTTTAAAAAGAGCTCTGTCTTTTCGTTAATGGACTCGATTATCCTGTTCTCTTTTTCTATCTCCGATTTGACCCTTTCAAACTCCTTCTGTATCCGGCCGTATGTAACGTACTTCGACTCGATCCTGTCTTTCAGTGTGCGGAGCGCGAAGTCATTTTGCATTCTCGCCAGTTCTTTACGGAAGACGACGAAATAAATTCCGTTCGAGACCACAATGCCTATCAGCGCCTTCCATCCGAAGTGCATGAGCATAAAATCGGTCCCCCAGTTCCACGGGCCGGATACCATCAGCACGGGCGGCGCCGCGAAGTGTGTCAGAGTGCCGCCTACGGAGATATTGACGAAGAGGAGTCCCAGTGTCGCGTATTTTAGCTTTGCGCTTGGCTTGAGGTCGTAAATTTTATTGGAGAGCACCAGGGCTGAAATGGTGATGGCGGCGGGCTCCGTAATAAACGAGCCGAGCAACGGGCCAAGTGTCAGTATAGTGAACCATAGCGCGGCGAGCGACCCGCCGAGCAGGACCGACGCCTTCCACATCATGGACTCCGCCAGCTTCAGAATCGGACGCGTCGCAGCAAGGGTCATAATTACGACGACGAAAGAAGGTTCGGTAAGATTGACGCCGTGACTAAAGTAATTGACGACCGTCGGCCATCCGAAGGTCAGGAGGAGTGCGGCGATGAGCACGAGCGCCCAAATGCCGAATACGACCTCCACCTCGCCGAGGAAATGAAAGAGCTCCGCGCCGAAATGGACCGAATTTTCCTCGGCCTCGCCCCTCTTGATGCGCTCTTCGTGACGGTGCTCCCATTTATGCGCGATATTCATGAATTTGCTGGCAAGGAAGGTATGGACGATGGCGCAAAAGAAGAGGAGCGTCGCGACGAGATTGAACGGCTGCTGGCGTATACGGTCTAATAATATGGCGGGAATGCTGCCGAGGTTCGAATCGTTATAGCTCTCGAGCGCGGGGGGGAATTGAGATGATTCGGAAGGGGTGCTTTCCGATGCCCGCGCGGTATATGCTAAGACTGCGAGGAATGCCAGGATTGCTAGTAGAAACAGGTGTCTTCTATTCATGTTGTCGACTGGAGAGCTTTCCGGTATCCGGGGCTTGAATGCAGCCCGACGCCGTGCCGCCGAATGCCCGTATCATACGGATTATTCATATTCGGGCTCTCGGCCCGCAGGCGGTTTTGGTATGAATTTGCCGGGACTCATCACGAATTTGCGGGAGTTATTCTACACAATTCCCCATCAATATCAATTATGAAGCCGGGTACTATTCGCTCTCGGGAGCAAGCTTCCGTTCGTAGATTTCTTTCTGATACTCGGGCGGGACATCCCCGATATTATTCGTTATATGGACGTTGCCCTTTTCGTCCACCCATTCGTAGAACTCGCTTTCTTTCTTCGGGCCCGCCGGGGGAGCTTCATTTACAGCGGTGCCGTCGTCCCCGGTCTCCTCGGGCGGAAACAGACCGGTGTCCCCACCCTCGTCCCCGGATTTCCCCTCCGCATCTTCTACGGCTTGAGGAGGCCCTTTGGGTGAATTCACTTCGATATTGCTCTTCCTCTGGAGGCCCCGGCCGAGGGTGCTTCCGCCTTGCCCCTGACCCAACGTCGAAAGGCCGAAGTTATCGAGGTCTTCCTCGGGCCAGTAATAGTATTCGTACGGCTGCTCCGGGATTACGACGGGCTCGCTCGCGGTCTGCTCTGAACTTTGAGCCCCCTCCTGAGGCTGGGTTTGATCTCCGCCGGGCTCGGAATCTTCGTACTGCGTGAACGCCGGATAAGCCGGAATAAAAAACATCACTACCGAATAAACCAAAAGTATATGTTTCATACGAGCGCCCCCTCTCTGACAAGCCCCATTAATTATAACCCGAATCGGATGAGTATATTCAGGCATTTTTAAACGGCCCTTAACAATTCCCGACTCGCCTGTATGTGTTACATTTCTATATGTATTAATCCGGAGGTGTATAAATGAAAATCTCGATCGCTATATTGTCACTATTGGTTCCGATAGTTATTGCGGTTTACAATCCGTTTGGTGCAATCGGCGCGGAGGGGTTATCGACGTTGAGTGCGGAGTCGGAAACCGTGTCCGCTGCGCCGGGCAAGTCAGTCTCTGTCAGGATCGCCTGTCCTTCGGGTGATGTGCTCATAGGCGGGGGAGGGGAATGTTATGGTTTTCTTGTGACGGACGGCAGAGCGGGCCTTGCGAAAAGCGCCCCCGTGCCGGACGGCGCTTCATGGTATGTCGAATGCATGAATACGGGCACACGGCCGGGAGAGATACAGGCGAAGGCATGGGCCATATGCGCCGATCCTGAAACCTTCGAAGTGAAAAAAAAGAAGTGACTCTCGGTGCCTGAGGGTTTCATTGCCCGGCCGGGTTCGGTATCTTGAAGAAGATCGTATAGAGCACCGGTACCACGACCAGCGTGAGCACGGTCGCGACCAGCAGTCCGAACATTATAGTCACGGCCATGGACACGAAAAAGGCGTCCTGTAAGAGGGGGATCATGCCGAGTATCGTAGTCGCAGCGGCCATCATTACGGGATTGAGCCTGCTGACACCTGAATCCACTACCGACTGGTATCGGTCCTTTCCGCTTTTTATTTCGGTATCGATCTGGTCTATAAGCACTATTGCGTTCTTGATAAGCATTCCCGAAAGGCTCAAAAGCCCGAGGAGCGCCATAAATCCGAACGGCTGCTTGAAAAGCAATAGCCCGATGGTGACCCCTATTATCGAGAGTGGCACCGTGAGCCATATAATCAGCGGCTGCCTCACGGAATTGAAGAGGAAGACGACGATGAGCACCATCATTCCGAAGAATACGGGGAGCTTCGATTGCAGCCCGGCGTTGGCGCGGGCGGAGTCCTCGGCTTCACCTCCCCAGGCGATGTAATAGCCGGGGATACCTTTTAACGGCAGCTGGTCGGCGTCGCGAATGGGTATCACCTCGTGGTCGAAGTCCTCATACGGGTTGTCCTCCGGGCCGAAGTCCTGCCCGGTCACCTTGCCGACGTCGACGTTTAACGCCTTCTCGATCTCGGGTTTCACGCGCGCCATCAGCTCGCTCGGGAGCTCGGTCCTCGGGTCGGCGTGCACCTTTATCATCGTCACCCGGTCGCGTCTACCTATGTTGGCGTCTTCCGTCCCGGTGTTGAATCCCGAGATGACCTGTCCTACGGGTATCATCCTCCCGGCCGCCGGACTCCATATCTGGAGGCTCTGTATCGTATCGAGGTTCATTCTCTCATAGTCGGGCGCCCTCGCTATTATAGGCAGGAGCTGCGGCTCGAAGGTGCTCTTGTCCCTGTATATGCCCGTCTGTGTGCCCGAGAACGACTCCTCGAACGCGCTCGCCACGTCGGGCCGCGATATTCCGAGCTGGCTTGCCTGCGCCTCTTCGAGCTCCGGCCTCACGACCTTTACCTTCTCTTTCCACTCGTCCCTCACGGCCTTTGCCTGCGGGTCGGCTTTGAGTATATCCTTGGCCTTGCCCGCGAGCTCCCTGAGCACGGTCCTGTCGGGTCCGCTTATACGGAGCTGTATCTTCCCTCCCTCCCCCGGACCGAGGAGGAATGTCCTCACGTTTACAACCGCGTTAGGCAGGAGCTTTTCCAAGTCGTTCTGTGTCTTCTGGAATATAGTGTCGATAACATCGTAGCTCTCGACCGTCGCCAGGATGACGGCGTAACTTGAAGAAGATTTGCCCGGGACGTATGTCAGAAGGAATCTTGGGTCGCCCCCTCCGATCTCGTTTATCACGCTCGTTACACCCTCGAGGCCTTTCAGATATTCCTCCGCTGCTTCAAGCTCCTTCGTGGTGTCTTCTATGCGGTATCCCTCCGGGAAATAGAACTCAACGAAGAACTGGGCCCTGGTCGATGTCGGGAAGAACATGGTCTTTACGAATCCGAAACCTATCAGGGACAGTATAAATATTCCGACAATAATACCGACCGTCATGTATCTGAAATTGATGGCGGTGATCAGGAGCTTCTTATAGCCCTGAAAGAACTTTCCTGAGTAAGGGTCTTTCTCCTTCGAATCTTCCTTTCCGGGTTTTCTTTTGCCGACCAGAAAATATTTACAGAGGAGCGGCGTAATAGTGACCGCGGTGACCCAGCTCAGCATGAGCGATATCAGAATGACCTGGAACAACGATCTGCAGTACTCCCCGGTGCTGTCCTTCGAGGTGCCTATCGCGGCGAACGCCAGGACTGCGACCACAGTCGCTCCCAGGAGCGGCATCGAGGTCTGTCCCACTATCTCCCTCGCCGCACTGATCGCGTCCTCCCCCTTCTCCATCTTTATCTTCATCCCGTCCACGACCACGATGGCGTTGTCCACGAGCATCCCGAGGGCTATAATCAGCGCCCCGAGCGATATCCTTTCGAGCGTCACGCCCCACAACCCCATAAAGACGAATGTGCCGCATATGGTAATAAAGAGAATGGCTCCTATGATAAGGCCGCTCCTGAGCCCCATCGCGAAGAGGAGGACGACGACCACTATCGCTATCGCTTCCAGGAGATTGACGACGAACCCGTTTATCGCCTGTGTTACGGATTCCGACTGGAGCGATATCACTTCGAGCTCCATTCCGAGGGGGGCGAGAGGCTCGAGCTCCTTTATCGTCCGGTCTATGCCTTCTCCCATGGTGACGACGTTCCCGCCCTGAACGGTCGATATCGCGAGACCGATCGCCGGTTTCCCGTTATACCGGAGCAGGTTTTTCGGGGGATCCCTGTAACCCCTCCTGACGTCGGCCACGTCCTTCAGATAAACGAGGCTGTCGCTACCGCGTCCGCTTATGAGCAGGTCCCCGAACTCCGCCTCGGACGTGAACTCGCCCGTCGGGCTGATAGGAAATTTTTCCGTCCCCACCTCTATGTCGCCGGCGTCGGCGGGGAGGTTCTTCGCACGGAGCGTGTTGTATATATCCTGCTGCGATATTTCGAGCGCCGCCATCTTGGGCCGTGACATCTCGACGTAGACCGCCTCGGGCTGCTCCCCGTAGAGGACGATCTTTTTTACGTATTGGACCAGCAGCAATTCTCTTTTGAGGAGGTCCGCGTAGTCCTTGAGCTCGGCGTAGGTGTACCCCTCCCCGGTAATCGCCAGATACACACCGTAGACGTCCCCGTAATCGTCGTTCACGAACGAGGGTCCCGCGCCGGGGGGCAGTTGGGACTGGTAATCGTTTACCTTTCTCCTGAGCTCGTCCCATACCTGGGGAAGGCCCTTCTTGTCGTATTCGTCCTTGATTATGGCTTTAACGGTCGAAAGCCCGCGGGAGGATGTGGATTCGACACGCTTAAGCTGCCCGAGCTCCTGCACGGCCTTTTCGATTACGTTGGTGACTTCCTCCTCGACCTCGGACGCGCTCGCGCCGGGGTAGGGAGTCAGTATTATGGCTTCCTTGATCGTGAACTCGGGGTCCTCGAGCCGGGGCAGGCTCTGAAAGGATTTAAACCCCGCATAAACGAGTACGATGGTGAGCGTAATCGTAATGACGCTTTTTTTAATCGAAATTTCTGCTATGTTCATTCGGGAGAAACCTATTTTTAGTTTCGCTGTTAATCGAGGAGCGTGACCTGCATCCCTTCACGGAGCTGCGTTATGCCGGTTATCGCGATCATCTCGCCCGCTTTAAGCCCGCCTAATATCTCAATGTCTTTTTGCCCGGTAACCGCCCCCACTTTAACTATCCTTTTGTGAACCGTTAGGTCGTTTTGGTCCACCACCCATACGTGTTGCTCGGGGCCGTCGCCTGTCACGACCGCTATCGCCGGAATAATAAAATAGTCCCCGTTGTCGATGTTGTTCGTTTTCCCTTCCATGTGGACCTGCGCCGTCATTCCCGGCAGCACCCTGATCGTCTCAGGCTGATCCATGCTCAGCGTGGCGCGGTACGTCTGTGTTCTCGGGTCTGCCTGCGCGCTCACCTCTTTGATCCGGAGGGGGAAGTTCTCCCCCGGCGCGGATTGAAATGTCGCATATAATTGGACCACGTCCCCTCGCTTCGTAGAAGCGAGAATGTTCTCGGGGAGGTCGATGACGATCTCCACTTTGCTCAGGTCCTGGAGGCTCAGTATGTTGTCGAACGGTCTTACCTCCTGGTAGTTCTGAACGAATTTGGCCCCGACGTACCCGCCGAAGGGTGCTTTCAGGTATGTGTAGTCCAGGTTCGCCTTTGCGTAATCGAGCTTTGCCTTCGCTGTGTCACGCTTCGCCCTTCTCACGTCGAGGTCCGCGACGGGCACGGCGTTACGCTCGTAGAGGTCTTTATATCTTTTGTAATCCGCCATGGCTTCTATGTACTGCGCGTACGCTTCGTCGTATGCGATCCGATAGTCCCTCGGGTCGAGCCTCGCAAGGAGCTGGCCTACCTTGACCTCGTCTCCTTCGTTTACGGGGAACTCGATTAACGGTCCCTGAACCCTGAACGAGAGGTTCACCCTCTGTGACCCCTGCACCTTACCCGGGAAGCTCCTGCCGGTTCCCTGATCTCCTCCGAGGGTCATTGTCTTTACGGGTCTTACGACCTGGACCCGGGCTTCCTCTTTCTCTTCGCCCCCGCATGAGCCGAGGATAAAGATCAGGGCCGCCGCGGCAATTATTCTCAAAGGTGATTTTTTTGTCGATCTTCTCATGCTTCATCCCTCATACTGAGACTCATTGTATCCGGTATCGAGTCTATTTCGTGACCGGGTCATTCGTCCCGGCGCTATTAGTTTTGCCAGTTCCGGATGTTTCGTTATAGAATGCGTCCAGCATTCTGAAAAATTCGTCCCTCTCTTCCGGGGAGGTGAAGAAATCGAACTTCCCCGCCGCGCGCTGCAGGTTCATCAGGTCGATCAGGAAGTTGTAGACCGAATTAGCGGCATTGAGATCGGCCGAGAGCGCGGCGTTCTGAGCGTCGAGCAGGTCTATGATGGATACGACTCCGCGGGAATAGGAGTCGGTGACGAGCTCGAGGTTCTTATGCGCTGCGTCCGCTGCGTCGAGCGCGAAGCCGATACTCGGATACGACGCCCCCGAAAGGTTGAGCGCAGTCCTTATCTGTTCTTCTACCTTTTCGGCCGTCGAGTCCCTTTCGTATCTCAGCTGGGACAATGCGCTCCTTGCTTTCTTGTAGTCAGCCAGCTTTCCCCCGCCCCTGAACAGGGGGAACGAAGCCTGGAGCTGCACGACCCATTCGGTATCGTCGGCTCTCGCAATATCGAGGGGAAAGTTGTCCGGAATGTTTATGCTGCTCCCCGCGCCCCCTTCGTAGAGGAACTGCCTCAGCTCCCCGAAGGCAAAGATAGTCGGGGACCAGAAGGCCCTCTTCGTGGAGGTGAGTATCCTGTCCTGAGCCGCGATCTCGGAATCTATCGTTGCGATAGCCGGCGATTGCTTGAGTCCGAGGCTGACCATGAAGTCCATGAAGACCCTGAACGATTCTGGATTACTGACGAACCTTTCGAGCCTCGGGTCGCTCACGAGGAGCGAAGGGTCTTCGAGCCCCGTTTCCACGGTTGCGAATTCCTCTCCCTGCGGCCTGTGGAGGAGTCTGTTTACGAGGATCTCCGTATTCTTCCTGTCCGCTTCGGCGTTTACCACCTGTATGCGGTCGGAGGATATCTGGCTCTCCCACCTGAAGACCTCTGCGGGGCTGGCAACGCCTATGTCCCGCCTTACCGTAGCCAGATCGAGGTTCGATTTTGAAAGTTTCAGGTTTTCTTTCTGGATGCTTTCTATTGTCTTTGCCCGGAGCACGTTCAGATATCCTATCGCCGTAGCCGCTATAATGTCCAGTCTGACTTCGTCGCGTGTGAACTCCCTCGACTCCTGAAGGCGCCTCTGGACGGTGAGGTTCGACCAGGCCCTCTCGGAGTAGATGAGCTGGCTCACGTTCCCGCCCACGCTCAGGTCGCGCTGCGGCTGGGTGCCCAGGCTCGCCTCTGCCCTGTCTTTGTCGATGTATGTGTTATCGAGGAAAACGTCCGACTGGGGCAGGAGCTCGGCCATTGCCAGCCTGATGTCCTGCGCCCCTGCGGCGACGAACTGGTCCGCGGCCAGGAGGTCCAGGTTCACCTCGACCGATTCATTCACGGCCTGCTCGAGGGTGATGGTTCTTCCCTTTTCCGCGGGTTTTTCATTTATGAGGGTCGCTTCGGTCAATACGCTCCAGGACGGGGAAAATTTTATAGCCCGCGCCGTTTCCATATTTATCGTGAGCAGCTCTTCCTCCGAATACTCCACCGGGAAATTTCCCGCCTGATCGCCGAGCAGGATGCTCTGTACGACGAGGGCCACGCGCCTCGCCTCTCTCGTAATATTGTGTTCGGGCGTGAGGCCCATGAGCGCCCCCGATTCAACCTCGCTCTTCCCTATCATCGAGAAAGCCGGGAGGCTCCTTTCGATGAGGCCGTCGTAAAGCTCCGCCATCTGAGCGCCGGAGTAGTAGAGTATGGGCGTAACGTAGACGGCCTGATAGTCAGGGGGAATAGCCGCGAGCGTTTCCCCGACCGTTTTTTTCACCGGGACGAGCTCGATGACTACATCGTTTTCGGCTGAGATTTTCCTTACAGAGTTTTCCAGGCCCGGGACGAGCTCGGTCAGAAGGGGCATATACAGTATGGCCAGCTTACTGAATCCGACGATCTCTCTGAACCTCTTGATATCCCTTCCGAGGGTCTTCGGCCGGGCCAGATAATAGAGGTTCCCGACGCCGCTCCCTCCGCCCTCCGCCGGTGATAGTCCTAATAGAGCGGGGTCGATTACCCAGGGGGCTATAACGGGCTTAGGTAATGCTGTCCTGACCGCAATCTCTGTAGACCCGATGATTCCCAGAGTTATCAAAATATCGACTCCGGGGTCCGAGAGCTGCCTCTCGATCGCTGCTGCCACCCCCGCCGAAGTCCAGTCGGAAGCGACAATCTTGTCTTCCGGAAACCGTACTGAGAATTCACCCTCCGTGAGGTCGGCGATTTCCTTTTTATACACCCCAAGGACTTTGCTGTTTATTTCGGACGGGCCGTCGAAAACTATGCCTATATTGACCCCGGAAGCCTCCGGGGGACCGGAGGTTATTGTGAAAAGTATGACTGAGATAAACGATATCAGAGCCTTAACGCCCGGCTGAGCCATCCGATCTCCATGTGTTAAATGACGGAATCCTGATTATACATGAGTTGCATTGTTTAAAAAAGGAAGGGTATACGATTTAATGGGCGCAGTGGGGATATCGGAATAACATGAATCTTAGCCCTGCCTTGTTTTTCGGAGTTATGCGGGTGTATAATTTGGGAAAAGTTCAGCGATAGTAAGGAGACAACGATGGGATATATATACACAGCGCACCGTATAGCCGCTTTATCATTCGCCATAATAATTTGCTCATTGATTTCAAATGTATATGCAAACGCGCAGAACCTGCCGCCGGGTAGCTACAAGGACACGTGCAGGTCGATTAGCGTGCTGGGAGGGACCCTCACCGCCCAGTGTCAGAGAGTGGACGGGAGCTGGAAGAATACGGCCATTCAATATCACGACTGCGAGGGGGGGATAACCAACGAGAACGGCAATCTCACGTGCAAGCACGGCACCAAGCCCAAACCGGATAAACAGCTGCCGAAAGGGAGCTACAAGGAGACCTGCAAGGACGCATACGTCGACGGGAGCTGGCTATACGCCAAGTGCAAGAAAATGAGCGGCAACTATAATAATTCTTCGATCAAATACGCAGACTG
This sequence comes from Thermodesulfobacteriota bacterium, assembly GCA_041753155.1. Classification (GTDB taxonomy): domain Bacteria; phylum Desulfobacterota_D; class UBA1144; order Nemesobacterales; family UBA2774; genus 2-12-FULL-53-21. The sequence continues at coordinate 85,853 of JBGSVA010000105.1, forward strand.
CTATAAAGACATCTGGAATAACAACGGCGTGCTCACGTGCGGCGGCGGCAGCTCGAGTCTTCCGAAAGGGAGCTACAAGGAGACCTGCAAGGACGCATACGTCGACGGGAGCTGGCTATACGCCAAGTGCAAGAAAAATAACGGGAGCTGGTACAGCACGTCGTTGAAATACTCCAACTGCGGTAAGGACATCTGGAACAACAACGGCGAGCTCACCTGCGGCGGGGGCGGCGGCGGGAGTCTTCCGAAGGGGAGCTACAAGGAAACGTGCAAAAATGCTTATGTAGAGGGCAACATCCTGGAAGCGGATTGTCTCAACCGGAACGGGAAATACTCGCATACGAGCATCAAGTACAAGAACTGCAACAAAGGCGTTTGGAACGATAAGGGGACTCTAAGGTGTAATTGATCGCGCATGGTCCTGACACCGTGTCCGGGGCCGAAAGCGGATACCCGGCCGGGAGACGTGCCGGGACGCGGGGTAGGGGGGGTCAGCCTCCGCCCTGTTGTTCGGACTGCACCAGATCTTTTAGCGACGTCTCGCCGAGCGCGTCGTTTATCGCGCTTTCCACTTTTCCGGTCACGAGGTCGACTTCGCGCATCGATAGATACTTTTTTTCGACCAGGTCCGTCTCGTAATTCGTCCTCGTAGCGTCGACTATTTCTTTCAGCGTTATCTTTTCGAGCGCCCTCGATGGGACGAAGCAGGGCGGTACATCAGCAGTTTCGATTATCAAATTATGCTGTGTGAGGTCGTTGACCGCTTCCTCGACGGGCTCATGCGGCAGCCGCAGGCGCTCCGTGAGCGATTCCAGGGTCCACCTGCCGAGGTCGTAGAAGTAGTTATATCCGATCAGATACATGACAATCAGCGACAGCTTTTCCTTGAGCTTCGTGCTCAGGTTGAACACCTCCGTCCTGAGCGTGAGGAACTTCAGGTTCTGATGGCAGAACGTGAGCTCGGCGCCTACGAGGACTATGAGCCAGTTGAGATAGAGCCATATCATGAAAATGACGAGCACCGCCAGGCTCGAATAAATTGCAGCGTATCTGGTGGAAGACGCGACTGCAAGATGAAATACCCAGCTTGTCGCGTGCCATGCTATGCCGGCTGCCACACCTCCCGTCAGCGCCGACTTAACGTGCACTTTCGTGTTCGGGATGATAATGTAGATAACGGTGAATACGATTATTACAAATATGAACGGTATTACTTTGCCGAAGGTGAAGAATAACGTACTGAGAGGCTCTATATCGAGAATTTTGCTCACTACCGTGTTGCTCGAAAGCGTGGCTGTGATTCCGAACGCTGCGAAGAGGAGCACGGGCCCGATTATGAGCGTAGTGATGTAATCGCTCAGCCTCCTGGCGATACTCCTCCCTTTGCGTATCTTCCAGATAATGTTCATCGAATCTTCTATCTTGGTGATCACGGATACGGCTGTGTAAATGAGCATGAGGAGGCCCGCTACCCCGAGGACTCCGAAGTTGATCTTTCCTATGAACTCCATTATCCTGCGCGTCACCTCTATCCCCTTTTCCCCAAGGGGCTCGAGGAAGTTCAAAAGGAAGGGCTCGAGCTGGTTATCGACTACCCCGAAGGCTTTCAAAATCGAGATTACGAACGCCAGCAGGGGCACCAGGGAGAGGAGCGTCGTGTATACGAGGCTCATCGCCCTTAAAGCCAGCTCATTTTCTCTGTATTCTTTGAGAGTTACATAAGCTAACCTAATGAGGTTAATGAAGATCGAGTTTCTCTTGTTGAGCGAGCCGGTGTCTATGCGCCAGAGCTGCCGGGAAAAGAAATAGTTAATTTTTTTGACCAGTTCCGGCATATGCTTCCACTATTACTATAATATCATTTTACACCCGGAATTTGAATCATAACTCAAAGTTTAAGCCGCGTCCGCCGGCGGAATTATCGTAATGTGTAGCCGCGGAAATTCGGTATCCGCCTAATCGAGCTCGAAGCAGATTTTCTTGAAGCAGCACGTCTCGCATGTTCTCTCGTTATCGGTCCTCGGGAAATCGGTCATGACCGCAGTGTTTTCATCCGGGTCCGCAAGCATGCCCTTCATATCCGCGATGCTCCTGTTTATATACTCAACGGCGTCGTTCAATTCATGGGCGCTGAATCTGTGCGCCCTGGGCCCGTCTCCGAGCAGGTTGTATTCGGTGAGCGTGATTTGCTCGAGCGGGACCCCGAGCTCTTCGTAGGCGAAAATTGTGTATACGAGGAATTGAAGCTTGTCCGACTCCCCGGCGCCCGTTTTCCAATCGACGATTTCCACGCCGTCCCCGCTCTCATAAGCGAGGTCAAGTTTCACGAACACCTTCTCGGGGTTAAACGAAAAAGCAGACGCGGTCATGCTTTCTATGGATATTATTTTCTCTTTCGGCAGCTTTTTTATCACCCCGGGGATTCCGGACCCGAAAAAACTTTCTAAACACCTTATCGCTTCGTCGTGGGTCTGTTTCCATACTTCATCTGTTGTCCCGGTTTTATACTCGTGCTCGAAGAGCGCTGTAACGTTTCTCAGACTGCCGTCCTTCTGCCAGTATAGGCCCTCCCTCGAGAATCTGAAATCGCTCCTCATCAGGTCCGTTACCCTGTTCTTCGATTTTTCAACCGGGATCAGAGCCCCCGTGGATACAAGCTCTTTAAGCACTTTCTCGATTTCGTGATGCACTGTGGAGCCTTTCCACTGCCACCTGTTCTGGAGGTTCTTCAGCACATACAGTATCCTGGTCGTTTTGTCCCGGTGGTTCTTGTCCCATCCGCCCCATGAGCCGTAGTAATTGTAGTAGTATTTTCGCCGGCACTCCTTAAAAAGGGAGTCCCTTGAGACCGACCAGCTGAATTCGTTCTTGAAATCGCTCATATCAGGTTCTGCTCACGTCAGCACGAGCTCCATTATCAGTGACCGGGGAGCGGGCGTTGAAATACCCTCTGGTGCGCGGCCGCCCGAGAATCTGAACCCGAACTTTTTGTATAGACCGATCGCGGGTTCGTTGTCCCCCTCTACCTCGAGTACTACGCTCTTACAGTTCTTGATTCTCGCGGTTTCTATTGTGCTGCGCAGGAGGAGGGAGCCAATCCCTTTCCTCCTGTGACTTTCATCTACGGTCAGTGCGCTTATATAATATTCATCGTCCTCGATGTCGGGGGTAAAGCTTCCGTGGAGGAGCCTCGCGGTAAGGGTGAGGTAGCTCAGGAACTCACTCAGTCTCAGTGAAACGAGGAGCCTCAGCAAAGTTACGAGCTCGTCTTTTCCGCTCCCAATGTAGCCTATTGCGAGACCGGTTATTTCATTCCCCGCGCACGAAATGAGGATATTCTCGTGCCCCAGGAAATTGTTCCCGGCACTGATGAGGTCCATCACCATTCCGTGCGACCTTTGGGTTTCGGCGTCGCCGTCCCTCTGTGCGCTCACGATCAAATCTGCTACCCTCCTTATATCGTGCGCCTTCAGGTCGAATTTACGGATCTCCATGCGATTTAGCCCGGTGTCATAATTTTTGTTTTTGCAGCGTTAACTCTAGGTTATAATATTTCCACGCCGGATTCAAAGGCAGGCTGATTATGGCTCGGATAAATGTAACGGAAATCAGATCGGGAATTGACTCGTTCGAATACGATGTCGAGGTCATAGAGAACGGGAGCTCCACGAGGCACAGGGTCGAGGTCGGGAAAGAAGATTACCAAAAACTGACCGGGGGGCGTGTCACTCCTGGCACGCTTGTCGAAAAATCGTTCGAGTTCCTTCTCGAAAGGGAGCCCAAGGAATCCATACTGCGGAGTTTCGATCTGAACGTTATTGCGAAATATTTCAGGGATTATCCGAGACTCATACAGGAATATTTTTGACCGGGCGGGCATAATAACATAAAGGAGACGTGAAAGAGCGAAATGGGAAGGTTTTTTACTCTACTTTTTCTGATACTCATAATCGGCGGCGCGGTCTACATCTATCCCAAGGTGGAGTGGCACTCGCCCGAGATAAATATCAAGCTCGATTCAGACGACGTGGGCGTTAAACCCTTCGACGTCGTGGTGAGCGACAAAGGCAAGGGCCTGAAGAACGTCTCCATTGTCCTCATCAACGACAGCGGAGAGAACGTGATACTCAATAAAGGTTACCCGGAGGGGGTCAAGGCGGACACGATCAACGTTCAAATCAACGCGAAGAAGCTCGGCATCAAAAACGGCCCCGCAGAGCTCCGCGTGACGGCTGTAGACGGCTCGCGCCTCAGGTTCTTTTCCGGAAACAGGACCGTCGCGAGCAGGAATATCAACCTCGACCTTACCCCTCCCGCAGCCGACCTCCTCAGCACGGAGAACTACATCAACCACGGCGGCTCGGCACTTGTCATATACAAGGCATCGCCCGACGTGGTGAAGAGCGGCGTTACGGTAGGGGGCTATTTCTTTCCGGGCTACAAGGGGAAATTTGCCGAAGAAGACGTCTATCTCGTATTTTTCGCCTATCCGTATAACGTCCCGCCCGGCGAGAGCATCACTCTTATAGCCGAAGACGGGGCGGGAAACAAGAAGAGCGCGAACGTGCCCTATACGCTCAAGGATGTCGCGTACAGGAAGAGCAATCTGAACATCAGCACCGATTTTATAGAGAACGTCATGGCCCCTCTTTCTGGCGAGAGCGGGGAGACAGACTACAAGAAGATATTCCTCAGGGTGAACAGCGACCTCAGGAAGAAAAACGACGTGAAGATAAAAGAGGTGAGCGCCGGCTCGAAGGACGATATATTGTGGAAGGGGCAGTTTCATCAGCTCTCAAATTCGCAGGTAGAGGCGAATTTCGCAGACGAGAGGACATACATTTTCAACGAGGAGCCTATAGACAAGCAGTACCATCTCGGATACGACCTCGCCGTGACGAAGAGGTACCCGATAGAAGCGGCCAACAGCGGAATAGTGGCATACGCGGGCGAGCTGGGCATCTACGGGAACACCGTGATAATAGACCACGGGATGGGGGTGAATACCCTCTACGGCCATATGAGCACTATAGACGTGAAGGTCGGCGACACGGTGAAGACTAACCAGATAATAGGCAAAACAGGTCAGACCGGGCTTGCGGCGGGCGACCACCTCCACTACGGCGTATATGTGAGCGGCGTCGCGGTTAGACCCGTGGAATGGTGGGACGACAAGTGGATAAAGGACAACGTGATTTTGAAGATAGACCAGGCGAGCGCCGAATTCGGGGCCAAGAGCCCGGATAATGCCCAGAATTAACCCGGAGATTATGCAAATTGATCATTTACGGCAGGAACCCCGTCAGGGAATTACTCTCCGATCCCGATTCCAAGATTGAAGAAATCCTCATCTTAAAAGACGGCGGGAAGGATGGTACCGCCGACATTTTTACGAAAGCGAAGGAAAGGGGGATAAAGGTTCTCCTCCTTCCGAAGGACGCTATTTCCAGGGTGTCGGGGACGACGGCGCATCAGGGCGTCGCCGCCCGCATCGAGGACTTTGAATACTCCGGCATAGAAAGCATTCTCGGCTTTGCTGAGGGTAGGGGGGAGAAGCTCCTACTCGTGATACTCGACCATATCGAGGACCCTCAGAACCTGGGCGCGATAGTCAGGACCGTGAACGTCCTCGGAGCGCACGGCGTCATAATCCCGAAGGACAGGGCTGCATCCGTAACGCCCGCCGTAGTAAAGGCCTCCTCGGGAGCCGTGAACCACGTCCTTATCGCAAAAGTCGTAAATCTCTCGTCAATTATCGAGGTGCTCAAGAAGAAGGGGGTCTGGATAGTAGGGGCGGACCCGACAGCCCCCGTGCCCGCCTTCCGGGAGGACCTCGGCAAAGTAGACATTGCTCTTGTAATAGGCAGTGAAGGCAAAGGGTTAGGGCAGAAACTTAAAGAACAATGCGACTTCCTCGTATCCATACCACAGGCAGGAAAAGTGGCCTCTCTCAACGCCTCCGTCTCGGCCGGGATACTCATTTACGAGATTTTGAGACAGAGAGGGAATCTAAAATAGCAATAACCAACTTTTGCTGCCGATTCGGAGCAACTACGATAGCATCTGCTTTTGTGTTTCAATTCCCTCCTTAGAAAAAGAACGAATGCGAGCAAGCAAGCATTCGGACGCCCTGCCCTAAAGAGCGCCGAAGGAAATATGATTCCGGATCAATGATGCCTTATACCAAATAGGCTAGGGTGGATTTGTCTTTTTTGTCATTCTCGAGTGCTTTAATCGGGAATCCATTTCCTTTCAAATTAAAAAACGTAGGAGCGGCTTCCAGCCGCGATAACTGCCCCGTTCATCTTGCTTGCCCGGCGAAGCTTTAGCGTAGACGGGAGTCTGTCGAAGGACGTTTTGATTGTCTTTGCGAGCAACGATTTCGAGCGTGCGAGCAATCGGTCCCACCTGGTTGATTACAAGTAGAATACTTTATCAATGTACAAGTGTCACACAAACCAAATTACGAAGCAAAGCGCGGCAATCTCATCCTTCATTCACCTTGAGTGAGATAGAGCGGCAGCTTAAATCATAGTATATTCAATGGATGGAGAAAAAACCGAACAACGAACACAGGGAAGAAGACGTAAGCGAAGAATCCATAAACCACTTGATCGAGCACCGTATCCCGTGGCTCCTCGTCGGGCTCCTGGGCGGGTTATTCGCTACTCTGATCGTTTCCAAATACGAGGAAATCCTCGCCTCAGACGTCAGGCTCGCCTTTTTCATCCCGATCATCGTCTATCTGAGCGACGCCGTCGGTACGCAGACAGAGACCATATACGTGCGGGCGCTTTCCAGTTCAAAGAAGAAGATTTCATTCGCGAGATACATTTTAAAGGAAAGCCTTGTGGGTATGGGCCTGGGTTTGATCTCCGGAGCGGTTTTGGGGGTTTTCGCGAATTACTGGCTTAAATCCTACGCGATAGGGCTTACGATAGGGCTTACGATGCTTATCAATCTAACGCTTGCGCCTGTTCTTGCCGTCGTTACCCCGAACTTAATATATAAAAGACATCTGGACCCCGCTTTAGGCGCAGGCCCTGTAGCGACTATCATTCAGGACATTATCAGCCTGATCGTCTACTTTCTGATTGCCAGCATTTTCCTCTTATAATTGATAGATCAACAGACCGGATTTATTTATTCGAGAAAATTATTTGATGGAGCGGGAGGCTAAATCGTTATTGATCTAAAGCTCCCCAATCATCTTCCTAAACTCCTCCTCGCTCAGTACCTGAATCCCGAGCGATACCGCCTTATCGTACTTAGATCCCGGATCGGTTCCCGCGACGACGTAGCTCGTCTTCTTCGTTACCGACGACGTCGCCCGCCCGCCGTGGGAGGCTACCAGCTTCTCGGCCTCGTCCCTGGTCATAGATTCGAGCGAACCCGTAAATACGAACACCTGCCCCTTGAGCTTATCGCTCACCGCCGCTTTCTTTTTGTGCTGAATATTCACGCCCGCGTCGAGCATCTTTTTTATGAGCTGCCTGTTCTGTTCGAGCCCGAAAAAATGCACTATACTCTCCGCTATCTCCATGCCTATGGTGTGTATATCCATAAGAGCTTCGACGGTAGTATTTATGAGCGCGTCTATGTCGTGGAAGTTCTCGGCCATTATCTGGGCCACTCTCTCGCCCACGTGCCTTATGCTGAGCGCGTTTATAAACCTGTCGAACGGAACCTTCTTGCTCTTTTCTATCTCGGACTCGAGGTTCGCCGCCGATTTCTCAGCGAAACGTTCTAATGGTTCCAGGTCTTCCTTCTTAAGATAAAAAATATCGCCCGGGTCCCCAATCATCTTCTTAGCCAGAAGCTGCTCGACTATCTTTTCGCCCAGCCCCTCTATATCGAACGCCCTCCTCGACGCGAGGTGGAGTATCCTCCCCTTGAGCTGAGCCGGGCACGACAGGTTCGGGCAGTAGTAATATGCGCCTTCCTTTTCAACATGCGTCCCGCATATCGGGCACCTTTCGGGCATCCTGAACTCTTTTTCCTTCCCCGTTCTCTTCTCGACGATGGGCATGACGACTTCGGGTATCACGTCACCGGCTCTCTCAACCAATACGGTGTCCCCGATGCGTATGTCCTTCGCCCTGATTATGTCGTCCGTGTGGAGAGAGGCGCGTTTTATCGTTATCCCGCCGATACCGACGGGCTCTAGCTCCGCAACCGGCGTGAGGAGTCCGACGCGTCCCACCTGGACGATGATGTCATTGATTTTGGTCGTTCCTTGTCTCGGTTTGAACTTGTACGCAATATTCCATCTCGGGTGTTTCGCGGTCGTTCCGAGCTCCTTCTGATAGTCCCTTCTGTTCACCTTTATGACTATGCCGTCCGCCTCGTAGGGGAGGCTGTCCCTCGCACCTTCAAGCTCCTTCTGATACGATATGGCCGCGTCTATATTTTCGCAGAGCATTATGTGGTCTTCCACCTTGAAGCCCCATTCGCGGAGTCCCTCGACGAGGTCCCATTCCGTTCCGATCTCTACCCCCCTCACTTCGCCCACTCCCCATCCGTAGAACGTGAGGGGCCTCGAGGCCGTAATGCCCGAATCGAGCTGCCTTATCGCCCCCGACGCCGCGTTCCTGGGGTTTGCGAATAGGGGCTCCCCGGCTTCGGCGAGATCCCTGTTCAGTTTCCTGAACGCCTCGATCGGGTAGAGCACTTCCCCCCTTATCTCTATAAGGCCGGGTAGGCCATGCTTTCCTTTAAGCTTTAGCGGTATGGTTTTTATGGTTTTTAAGTTGTTGGTTACGTCCTCTCCCACGAGCCCGTTCCCGCGTGTCGCCCCTTTCGTGAATAGGCCGTTCTCGTATGTCAGGGAGGCCGACACCCCGTCGAACTTGGGCTCGGCGACGTATTCAATGTCGCCGTCCGTCAGGAGGAGCCTCTTCACCCTTTTATCGAACTCGTACGCCCCGTCTATCGACGATACATTGTCTATGCTCATCATCGGGACGATGTGACTCACAGATGAAAACCCTTCGGCTACCCACCCCCCGACACGCTGTGTGGGGGATTCCGGTTTTACGAGGTCGGGGAACCCGGCTTCGAGCTCCTTAAGCTCGTTCAGCATCTCGTCGAACTCATAGTCCGAGATCTCGGGGGCGTTCTTCACGTAATAGAGATAGTTGTGGTATTCGAGCTCTCTCGAAAGCTTCTCTATCCTTTTCTCTGCTTCTTTCTTCGTAAGTTTCATCTTTCAATCGTCCGTCGACACACACACACGGTGTGTGTTTCTACGACCCTACCCAACCTCCTCAGATAAAATCAGCAGCCGGGGCAATATCATGTATCAGCAGCGACTCGCCGTCTCATCTCCTTTAGCCTCTCCATTAATTCCTTATACGGAAGCGTATTCAGCACGTCCTTTTTCCGGACCCAGCCCCTTCTGGCCGTGCCCACGCCGTATTTCATGAAGAGCAGCTGGTCCGTGCTGTGGGCGTCCGTCGAAATAATTACCTTCACACCCGCGTCCACAGCTTTTCTCGCGTTCAGGTCGTTCAGGTCGAGCCTCGGGTAGGAGCCGTTCACTTCGAGCGCCTTCCCGTATTCGATCGCGGCTTCTATCACGAGGTCCATGTCCACGTCGTACGGGTCCCTTTCACCCAGGAGTCTTCCGGTGGGATGACCTATGGCATGGACGTAAGGGTTCTTTACCGCCCTGATGATCCGGTTCGTCATGGTTACCCTGTCCATCTTGAAGCCGCTGTGTACGGACGCGATAACGACGTCGAGCTCCTTAAGCACGTTATCGGGGTAGTCGAGCGTGCCGTCGCTCTTTATATCGACTTCTGTCCCCATCAGGACTTTGATGTTCTTGAACTTTTTAGCTGCCGATTCGAGTTCCTTTTGCTTCGCCCTGAGTCTCTCGATCGAGAGGCCGTTCGCGATCGTTTGAGACGGCGAGTGGTCCGAGATCGCGATATACTCGTATCCGAGCTCGATAGCGCTTTCTGCCATCTCCTCTATTGTCGCCCTGCCGTCGCTCCATTTCGTATGGGTGTGCAGGTCGCCTCTTATATCGGCCTGCTCGATGAGGTCCGGAAGCTTTCCTTCGAACGCTGCCTCGATCTCGCCCCTGTCCTCTCTCAATTCGGGGGGTATGTAGGGCAGGCCGAGCGTCTTGTACATATCCTTCTCGGTCTCGCCCGCTATCCTCTTCTCTCCCTTATACACGCCGTACTCGTTTATCTTGAGGCCCTTTTTTGTAGCCAGAGTTCTCAGCTTTACGTTGTGCGCCTTCGACCCCGTGAAATACATGAGCGCGGCGCCGTAGGACTCAGGCCCCACGACCCGGAGGTCCGCCTGCATTCCTTCTTTAAGTATTACGCTCCCCTTAGTGCTGCCCGATGCGAGCACGTCCTTTACGAATTTCATTCCCGTGAACGCATCCACCACGGCTTCGGTGTTGTCGGAGATAGTGAGTATATCCATATCCCTCACCGTCTCCCGCATTCTCCTTATCGAGCCCGCGAGTATCGTCCCCTCCGTCCCCGGTATCTTTGCTATCGCGCTCACGACCTCCTCCGCGATCGGCACGGCCACACCGAGGAGCGTCCTCTCCTTACTCTCCCTGAATATCTCGACCCCTCTTTTTATGTCGTCGATCTTCTTCTTCCCCATCCCCTTGAACTTCAGTATTTCTTCGCCTCCGAGCACTTTTTCGAGGCCTGCGAGGTCCCTGACGTTGAGCTCTTTGAATAGAAGCGAGAGAGTCTTGGGCCCGAGGCCCTGAATATGGAGGAGATCGACGAGATCGAGAGGCACCTTTTCCTTGAGCTTCTCGTACTCCTTTATCTTACCGGTCTTGATATACGCATCTATCTTCTCGGCCAGGTCTTTTCCGACCCCTGGTATCTCCGTCAGCTCGTCCCGTGCGGCCAAGTCCTCTATGTCCTCTCCCATATCGAGTATGTTCTCGGCGGCGTTCCTGTAAGCCCTTACCTTGAACGGGTTCTCGCCGAGTACGTTCAGCATATCGGATATATGCTCGAATATTTCCGCTATTTCATTATTCTTGCTCATACCTGTTCAATTATACATTCGGGACGACGATGAACAATAACATTTTCGGGATGGTATTTTTAGCGTGAATCAATCGTTGAATAGCGCCCGGAGCAGCTTATGTCGTGAAGCCCGGGTTTGGACAATCGATACGCATTCGGTTCCTGAAATTAATTCTGAGGCGAAATGGCTTGAAAGACCTTCACGGTCTCAGGGAATACCTTTTCGGGTAGGGCGGGTCTTACTCGAGAGATGCGGTCTGGACTTCCGAAGAGAACCGTATGATTCCGTCGTAGATACCGTCAGCCATCTCGTCGACATATCCGTCCGACTTGAGCCGCTGCTCGTCCCTGGGGTTCGTGATGAATGCGGTTTCGACGAGTATGCTGGGGATGTCGGCCCCTATAAGGACGACGAAAGGAGCCCTCTTTACGCCTTTGTTTTTTACGGGCTGGTATTTCGCTGAAATATTGGTTACGACTCCGTTCTGGACGTGCCCCGCCAGCCGCTGGGATTCCTCGATCTTCGCGCTGAGGAGGTACTGTTTTAATACCTTCGACATTTCGCCGCGCGATATGCTCGTGGTAGCGTTCTCGCGCGCCGCGACCGCGAGAGACCTCTGGTCCTGGGTCAGGCTCAGGAAGTATGTCTCGGTCCCGTACGCCTGCCTGTCGCGGGCGGCGTTGCAGTGTATCGAAATGAAGAGGTCGGCCCCCTGCTTTTTGGCAATGCCTGTCCTCTCCTCGAGCGGTATGAAACGGTCGTCGCTCCTCGTGAGATAGACGTTGGTTATACCGTGTTTCCTCCCGTCCCTGTCGAGCTTTTCCTTAAGCGCCTTCGCTATTTCGAGCGTTACCTGTTTTTCTTTGAGTCCCGACGGGCCTATCGCGCCCGGGTCGTGTCCTCCGTGTCCCGCGTCGATCACTACGGTCCTTATCTTTAGTCCGAGGGCCTGGGAAAGGCTCGATACCTTGTCCTCGGGCAAATCGGCCTCGTACTTATAATCCTCTGTTTTCTTTTTTACCGCGATGTATTCGTCGTGTCCTTTCGGGTTCCCCTGTATGTCCATAACGATCCTGAACGGGTCGTTTAATGCGAAGACCTTGTAGTCCTCAAAACTCTTTATGTAAAGCACAACCCTCACGCGGTCGCTCGTGTTCCTGGCGAATTTAATCTCCTCCAGAAGTCCCTTTGTTATCGGCTCTACGTAGAGGTTCTTGTCCACCTTCGTGCCGTTTATGTCTACGAGGAGGCGAGGGGGTTTCCCGTTCGCCCTGTCTTCTTTAAGGAACATGGATTTAAACGGTGTTTCCTCATCGACGTGGATGACGACCCGCGTGAAGTTGTCGGTGGACCAGTGACGTATCTGGCTCACGCTCGCGAGGCCGCTCTGCGTCCCGGCAGCCGTATCGGTATTTGCCGATTCGGTACTGGTTACGGTCTTTCTTGTTGCCGGTTTGAAAGGCGAAAGCTCCGCCGTCTTGTTCTTTGCGATAGTCTTCATATCGCCGTTCGGGTATTCCACGGTTATTTTTTCGTATTCGACGTAGGCGGCGCTCTTGCTGTCCTTTTCGACGATCCTGGCCACCCTCAATTGAGCGTCGTCTGCAAGGCTGCTGTCCGGGTATCTCTTTACGAATAATCTCGAATAATCGACGGCTGTATTCAGGTCGTCCTGCGAGCCGAACCTTTCCCCCATCTCCTCGTACATCTTTCCGGATATAAAGAGTGAATTGGGGGCCTTGTCGCTCTCGGGATAGTTTATATAAATGCTGTAGAAGGCCCTCGCTATGGTCTCCCAAATCTCCTTATTGTTTACCTTTTCCTGGCTGCCCGCGAGGGATTTATACAACTGGAACGTTTCGGTATATAATTTCTCCCCCTTATCCTCGGCGTAAGAAAGGTGTGAGAACAGGGTAAGGACGAAAAGAGAGACTACGATTGCGGAAAATCGCGGTTTTATGCTCACTTTGCTATTTTAATTATATTAGCTCCGTGGTCATTTGTAAATGGTATTTTATAAAGTACTTTAAGATTTTACCGGATTTTCTTTCAATTTAAAGGCTAAATCTTTTGAAATGATTGATTCTTGGTGATAAATTTCTAACGATGAAGGTAATTATACTGGGCTCCGCCACTTCGACGGGCGTTCCCATAATCGGATGCGGCTGCCCGGTGTGCACGTCGGCAAATCCCCGGAATAAAAGGACAAGATGCTCGCTATTCGTCGAGGCCGGGGGTAAAAATATCCTCATAGACACATCGACCGACCTCAGATGCCAGGCCCTCAGGCACGGCATAACCAGGCTCGACGCAGTCCTCTACACTCATTCCCACGCCGACCACACTCACGGTATAGACGAGCTCAGGGTTTACAACTTCGTGAACAAGACCTCGATCAGGTGTTACGGGAACGCGCAAACCATAGACAACATTAAGAATAATTTCAAGTACATATTCGACGGCGTGGAGTCCGCGGGCGGAAAGCCCAATCTTATCCTGACCGCGATCTCCGGAGAATTTGATTTCGAGGGGATAGGGATCACACCGGTCGACGTTTATCACGCCGACTGGACGATACTAGGCTACAGGATAGGCGGCATGGCCTATCTCACCGACTGCAGCGGCATCCCCGAGCGGTCGTGGGATAAGCTCGGCGGCCTCGACGTGCTCATCATAAGCGCGCTCAGGTATAAGCCCCATCCCGCCCACCTGAACGTGGAGCAGGCAGTCGAAGTCGCCCAAAAGCTGAAACCCCGGCTCACTGTACTCACTCACATGGGCCACGAGCTCGACTACGACACACTTTCGAAAGAGCTCCCCGGTTCCATAGTCCCGGCGTACGACGGTATGGAGCTCGAGCTCCCCGACCCCTGACTTGATTACCCGCTCAGGTAATGGAAAATTGTAATATCTAATCCGAGAGGTGCGAGAATGCAGGAAGTAATTAGAAAAATTCTACAGCCCAATGATTCGAAGATCGTCCTCTGTGTGCTCGACGGCCTGGGGGGGCTACCGAGGAACGGTAAGACCGAGTTAGAGGCGGCCTCTACGCCCAACCTCGACGAGCTTGCGAGACGCGGGGCGTGCGGGCAGCACCTCCCGGTCGCGATAGGCATCACGCCCGGAAGCGGAGCCGCTCACCTGGGGCTCTTCGGCTACGACCCGCTCAAATACGCGATAGGGCGCGGGGTTTTGGAGGCCCTCGGTCTGGGACTCGAGCTCACGCCGAGCGACCTCGCGATAAGGGGCAACTTCGCCTCAGTCAGGTACGAGGGGGATACGCCCTTCGTCACGGACAGGCGCGCGGGCAGGATTCCCACAGAGGAGAATATCAGGATAGTCTCGCGCATCGCGGAGAAGGTCAGGGAGATAGACGGGGTGAAGGTTTCTATAACCTCGGGCATGGAGCACAGGGTGGCCGTAATATTCACGTTCCCGGAGCCCATTCCCGCGGGCGGGGACGATATACACGACACAGACCCTCAGCTTGAGGGAAAGAGCCCCCTCATGCCAAAGGGGAATAACCCCAAGGCTGCCAGGGTCGCAAAGGTCATAGAGAAGTTCATCGATCAGGCTGCGAATGTCATACGCGACGAGGAGAGGGCAAATTATCTTTTGCTCAGAGGTTTCGCCGTTCACCCGAACCTCACTTCGTATAAGGACGCCTACGGTCTCGACGCCGCGTGCATAGCGACATACCCGATGTATAGGGGCGTGGCGAAGCTCGTCGGCATGGACGTACTCGAGGTCGAGGACATGACAATTAAAAGCGAGATCGAAACGCTCAAGAGGGATTTCGACAAGTACGACTTCTTTTATCTCCACGTGAAAAAGACGGACAGCTACGGGGAGGACGGGAATTTCGACGCGAAGGCCAAGGTCATAGAAGAATTCGACAGCCTCGTTCCCGAAATCACGGCGCTTAAGCCCGACGTGATAGTCGTCACGGGGGACCATTCGACGCCTGCGACAATGAAAGCCCATAGCTGGCATCCTGTGCCGATCCTCATAAGCTCGAAATACGCGAGGGGAGGGGGGGCCGAGGGCTTCGGGGAGCACGACTGCAGCAGGGGGGAGCTCGGCACTTTCAGGGCTGTCGATCTTATGACCCTGATCCTCGCCCACTCCGGCAGGCTCCAGAAGTACGGGGCTTGATTCCTGAATGGTACGTCATTCCCCATATATGTCATTCCCGAAAGTTTTAATCGGGAATCCACAATCTGTCATGCTGAACTCGTTTCAGCATCTTGTCTTACAACTCTTTCATGCTGAGCCTGTCGAAGGACACACAATGTGTGTTGACGTACGATCCTTCCCATCCTCCTCTGCCCTACCGGCATATCGTATGTCCGCGGCGACTCGCCGCCCCTTGAAATCTCTCCCCTTTGTGCTAATTTATCTTTTCCCTCGTGTTTATGCTAATCTTTAACTGACGAGTGCCGAAGTGGCGGAACTGGCAGACGCGCCATCTTGAGGGGGTGGTGCCTTCCGGGCGTGCGGGTTCGACTCCCGCCTTCGGCACCA
>JBGSVA010000106.1:0-13818 GCA_041753155.1 Thermodesulfobacteriota bacterium
ATATAGCGAATAAGATGTTGAGGATCATATGCGCGGTGTTGAGATCGGGTAAACCCTACATCCCGGGGTATGTATCGTTGTCCCCGGAGTGTATGAAAACGATAAAATGTACTTGACTACGTCATGGTATTCAGGACAGGCTCGCAGATCAGTAATGTCTTGGCTCCATTATTTGACGAAAGCTGAGGAGTGACAGAGGAATCGTATATAAGCGCAGATTCTGCGCCTCAGGATGAACGGATTTAGCACCGCGTGTTCTTATGAACAGAGACGCTACGAAGAAATCGAATATGCGCACACATTGTGTGCACTTGATGCTTCGTAAAACCCATATAAAATTACTTGGGTTCAGAAACTCCAATCAGAGGTTATACATGCCCGAATTGAGAATATTACGCACGTACGTAGATGTGCCCGATTCGCACACGATCGGTTCATACATATCCCGGGGCGGCTATACGGCCCTCCCGAAGGCGCTAGGGATGAAGCCCGAGGAAATAATAGAGGAAGTCAAGAGGGCGGGTCTCAGGGGGAGGGGGGGTGCGGGGTTTCCGACAGGGGTGAAGTGGGGTTTCATACAGAGGGACTCGAAGAAGCCGATATACCTCTGCTGCAACGCCGACGAGAGCGAGCCCGGGAGCTTCAAGGACAGGGAGATACTCGAGCGCGACCCTCACCAGATGCTTGAAGGCATCATCATCGGCTGCTACACGATCAATTCGCACAAGTCATACATATACATAAGGGGCGAGATGCCCTACGGCGCCGGGATCATAGAGGGTGCGATCAGGGAGGCGTACGAAAAAGGTTACCTCGGGAAGAACATCCTCAACTCAGGGTTCAATCTCGACGTCGTGCTCTTCAGGGGCGCGGGCGCGTACATATGCGGGGAGGAAACGGGGTTACTCGAATCCATCGAAGGAAAGAACGGAGAACCCAGGCCCAAGCCGCCGTTCCCGGCTCAGATAGGGCTCTTCGGATGCCCGACCATCATAAACAACGTGGAGACTCTCGCGTGCGTCCCGCATATTATTAACAGGGGCTCCGAGTGGTTCTCGTCCATAGGCATTCCCAAGAACACCGGGACCAAGATATACGGGCTCTGCGGCAATATTAACAAGCCCGGTCTCTACGAGCTCCCCCTCGGCATCACTCTCCGCGACCTCATCAACGAGTACGGCGAAGGCATACCGGGCGGAAGGAGCGTAAAGGCTGTATCTCCCGGAGGCTCTTCCGCAGCCGTCCTCTCGGCGGACGAGCTCGACATAACTATGGACTTCGATTCCCTTGCCGCCGTCGGATCGATGCTCGGGACGGCGGGCGTTACAGTGATGGACGATACCACGTGCATGGTGAGGGTCGCCCAGAACCTTGCCCACTTCTACAGGGACGAGTCCTGCGGGCAGTGCGTCCAGTGCAGGGAAGGCACCTGGTGGCTTGAGAAGATGCTCACGAACATTGAGGAGGGGAAGGGGAGGATGGAGCACATAGATACGCTCCTCGACGCGTGCTACCAGATGAGGGGGACCACCATCTGCGCGCTTGCCGACGGGTGCGCCATGCCCATAGATTCGATAGTCAGGAAGTTCCGCCACGAGTTTGAAGACCACGTACGTCTCGGCAGGTGTCCCTTCGAAAGGAAGACCCTCGGGGAGTGGATGTGAGTCAAAACGGTATACCGCAGCGCATAATCCGCGCTAATGCGCGGGCGTTACGCACTCCCTTTGTTTCCTATATATAGTTTTTCGTGTAGAACTTTCCCGATCCGGTATTCCGCCGGGGTTTACTATTCCATTTAAACTGACAGCGGGGAATTACTGAACGTTCTTTTTGCTCTCGGAATGAGTGCCGGTGGTCTCGAGGTTGGGGTCGTTTATCTGCTTCGATTCGTCATTGGGCGGTGTGACGTCTATCTCGTCGTCCTTCATGGATTTTCTGAACCCTTTTATCCCCTTGCCGAGGGATGCGCCGAGATCGCCCAGCCTGCTTGGGCCGAATATAAGCAGCAGTATCACCAGGATTATTAAAAGCTCGGGTAACCCGAAATGTCCAAACATGTTCTTACCTCTCCACATATAAGGTACAGATGTTCCGGGTTAATGTCAATTATGGTCCCTCTGGAGCACCCATGCTAAATATTACCCGTTCATGCTTAGATTCTTTGACAGGCTTCCGGCTTCGCTAAAGCTACACCGGATCACCCTACGGTTCATAGCCTTCGGGCGACGTGCCGCAAGCAGGACGAACGGGCGGCGAGTCGCCGTGGACATACGAAATTGCCGAGATTGCCGGATTGGGCGGTGAAGGTTGGGGAGAATCGTAGAGACACACGTAGTGTGTTTTATGAAAAGATAAAGTTAAGGAGAAAGGCTGTTTTTTTATCCTTCTTTTCCTTGATGAAAAGAAGCAAAAATCATCCGACTGTACATAATTTGCTAAAAATATCATATTAAGGCTAAAATCGTTCAATTCCTCCCTAATTAGCATGGTGGATTACAGTGAAACAAGATAAGTTACATTATTCCTGATAGGAAAGGGCGTCCGAATGCGCACTAGCTTGCATTCGTTCCCTGAACGATTTTCACGCCTTAATAATCTATTTTCTTAACGCAAATTCTGTAATGTCGGGAAAGAGAAAGGCAAAAGAAATGATCACGTTCGACCCTTCGACAGGCTCAGGGTGAACGGGCGGCGAGTCGCCGCTGACATACGAAATTGCCGAGATTGCCGGATTGGGCGGTGAAGGTTGGGGAGAATCATAAAACACACATTGTGTGTGCCGCAGGTTCTGCGCCTCCACCTCTCATTAATTACTCCTTGACACCCATACGCCTGAGTTCCATACTTTAAAATAACAGGGAGAAAACCATGAAAGATAACGGACGGGTCAAGGAAAATATCGATACGCTCAAGGACGAAGTGCAGAGACTAAGGCAGGAATTTTCTAACGTTTCCGACAACATACTCGATATCAGCCGCAAGGCGTACAAGTCGGGGAACAAGAGGCTCGGGCACGAGGCTAAGAGGCTCCACACGGAGCTCGGCGTGGGGCTCGAGAGCGCGCGCAGGATCGGCGGCAGCGGCATAGACGCCGTCGAGACCAGGATCACGCAGAAACCACTGCTAAGCGTACTGATCGCTTTCCTCATAGGCGTGCTCGCCGGAAAGCTGATGGACCGTGATTAAAACCGCAGATATCAAAATCGCTTAATTCCGGGGGGCGCGCAGAATGGACGTAGCACAGATAGCAGGTTCCCTCCCTCTCGAGCTCAAGATACTCTTCTATGTCGTCATATCCATGCTCCTGGGCGCGGCTGTAGGCCTCGACCGTGAGCTCGCGGACAAGCCCGCGGGTATCCGTACTCACATGCTGGTCGCGGGGTCGGCGACGCTCCTTGTCTGTTTAGGCAAGATTATGGTCCCGTCCTTCGGCCTGACCGACGCCGCCCTCGGCTCGGACCCTCTCCGGATAATAGGCGCGATAATCACGGGCGTGAGCTTCCTCGGTGCGGGTACGATCATCAGAAGCGGCGGCGAGGACAGGGTCAAGGGTCTTACGACCGCAGCTGCATTGCTCTTCGTAGCATCGGTGGGGATATGCGTGGCCTTATCCAAGCTCCTTTTAGCCATTGGCGTGACTATCATCGCGCTCGCGACGCTGAGGGGCGTCGTCTATGTCGAGAAGAAGTTCGGATTCGGGAAGAAGGTATTTTAAACCCTCAATTTGCAAATTCAAAGTTAATCCCCGCAGTAGGTAAGTTTGTAATTTTACGAAATGAACGGCAGAAAACGTTATAATATTTATTGCCAACTCGGGCTAATAAGCGGTGTTGATGAAAGTAAAAGAAGCTATCAGATTGATAGAAGCGGATGGTTGGGTTCTAATGCGTGTGCAGGGCAGCCACAGAGTGTATAAACATCCGGTTAAGAAGGGCCATGTGATTATAGCGGGCAAACCTAGTGAGGATTTGGCCAAAGGGACATATAATAATATATTAAAACAGGCGGGGTTAAAGTGATGACACATAAACAATACATTGCGATTTTTGAAAGGACAGAAACCGGATACTCGGCTTATTGTCCTGACTTGCCGGGCTTGGGAGTTGCCGGGAAAACATATGCAGAAACCAAAAAACTCCTGGTTGAAGGGATCGATATTTATATTGAAGAGTGTTTGGCGGACGGGTTGGAAGTTCCTGAGCCGACGACCAAGTCGGAGTGCTTGGATGTGAGAGTTGCCTGATCAGTAGAACAAATCTCACGCATATCTTGCACCGGATGAAATACTCTATTGTTCAATAGTCTTATTAATACAGTTCTCGATAATCATTCACATCGACATTATTCCTTTTTATTCCCGACGAGAGACGACGGGTAATCGCCCGTAATCAGCCTCACGCCCCTTTTCCTCGTAAAGTAGTTCCACGCCCACTGGAACAGCACCAGCACCTTGCTGTCGAATTCGATGAGATAGCTTATGTGGACGAAGGCCCATATGAGCCACGCCGGAAACCCGGACAGCCTTATCCTGCCGAGGTCGGCCACTGCGGCGTTTCGTCCTATCACCGCGAGGCTCCCCTTGTCTACGTACCTGAAGGGCTTGGTCTCCTTTCCCGAGAGCCTGTCCCTGATAAGCTCAGCCACGTACCGGCCTTCCTGCATGGCTACAGGGGCGACGCCCGGCAGCGGCTGTCCGCCCTCGGGCGTGAAACCGGCGAGGTCTCCTATGACGAATATGTCCGGGCGGCCGGGTATGGAGAGATCCGGCCCGACGACGACCCTTCCGCCTCCGTCGAGCACCGCGCCGGCTCTTTTTTCGAGCACCCTCCCTAATGGCGAGGCTTTCACGCCCGCCGTCCAGAGTATGGTCCTCGATTCTATCTCTTCACGGACGCCGTCCCTGCTCAGGACCGCGGTATTCCCCACTATGTCTGTGACCATGGTGTCGAGCCTTATGGTAACGCCCAACCTGCGGAGCGATACCGCGGCCTTTTCCGAGAGGTCATGCGGATAGGCCGGGAGCACCTGGCCCCGGCCCTCGACGAGAATTATCTCGGCCTCCCCAGTATCGATGTGCCTGAAATCCTGTTTGAGCGTGGTGCGCGTGAGCTCGCCTATGGTGCCCGCAAGCTCCACTCCGGTCGGCCCCGCGCCGATTATGAGGAATGTCATCCACTCTTTTTGAATTGCAGGGTCGGGCTCGCGCTCGGCGGCCTCGAACGAGAGGAGAATCTTTCTCCTCATCTCCAGAGCGTCCTCCACGGTCTTGAGCCCCGGCGCAAATCTGGCCCACTCCTCGTGACCGAAGTAATGGTGGCTCGACCCCGTAGCGACTATCAGCGTGTCATACGTGACTATTCCGTCCCTGAGCACGACCGCCTTTTCGTCGGGCACTATGTCGGTCACCTCCGCCTGATAAACGGAGGTGTTCTTATACCTGCTCAGCACCATGCGCAGGGGGGATGCTATTTCCCCCGGCGAGAGCCAGCCCGCGGCGACCTGGTACAGGAGCGGCTGGAAGAGGTGGAAATTCCTCTTGTCTATGAGCGTTACCCGGATTCCGGAGCGGGAGAGCGCCTTTGAGGCATAGAGCCCCCCGAACCCTCCCCCGAGTATGACTACATGGTGTTCGCGGCCGGTCTCGCTCGTCACGGGCATATGTAATTAGTATCCCTGACGCGCGCCGTCATTGCACCCCGCCTGGCGAGCGGAGAGCTGGTTTCGCTTGAAAAAGTCTCAATATGTGAGATTCTTTCTGATTCCGGCTGGGACGAGGGTGAGGGGCAGCCGTCGATTTATCAACTAACGGAATCAAGGCTGGTGTGTTAATGCCGGAGCAACTATTAATAGGGCTTGCGACGATCGTCGTGCTGGGCATAGGCGCCCAGTGGGTAGCCTGGAGAGTGGGCCTCCCGTCTATCCTGCTCCTCCTCATCTGCGGATTCATCGCGGGCCCCGCCAGCGGCTTCATCAATCCCGACAAGCTGTTCGGGCACCTGCTCCTCCCTCTCGTCTCCGTATCCGTCGCGGTGATACTCTTCGAGGGCGGGCTCAGCCTGAAATTCTCCGAGCTCCGCGGGACGAGGAACGTGGTGCTGCGCCTCGTGACCGTGGGCGTGCTGGTATCCTGGGTAATCATCGCGGCCGCTTCCTATTACCTGCTCGGCTTCGATCTGAAGATAGCCGTGCTGCTGGGAGCCATACTGGTCGTCACGGGCCCAACCGTTATAATCCCGCTCCTGAGGGATATTCGGCCCTCCGGCAGCGTAGGCCCGGTAATCAAATGGGAGGGGATAGTGATCGACCCAATAGGCGCGCTCCTCGCCGTCCTGGTATTCGAGGCGGTTATCGCGGGGGGCGTGGTCGAGGGGACGGAAAAGGTCGTCTTCAACGTCCTCAAGTCCCTGCTCGTCGGCGGCGCGCTCGGGTTCGCCGGCGCTCAGGCGATGATATTCGTCCTGAGGAAGCATTTGGCCCCCGATTTCCTTCAGAACGGCGTATCGCTCATGGCCGTCATTGCCGCGTTTACGATATCCAATTACATTCAGTCGGAGTCGGGGCTGATTACCGTCACCATAATGGGCGTCATTCTCGCCAACCAGAAGAAAGTCAGCGTCAAGCACATAATGGAATTCAAGGAATCCCTCAGGGTGCTTTTCATCGCGGCCCTTTTTATCGTGCTCGCCGCGCGCTTTACGCCCGAGCAGATCAGGAGCGTGGCGAACATAAAGAGCTTCCTCTTCCTGGTCGTTCTGTTTTTCGTCGCGAGGCCTTTGAGCGTGTTCTTATCCACGTTCGGGAGCGGGCTCAATTTCAGGGAAAAGACGTTCCTCTCCTGGATCGCCCCGAGGGGAATTGTGGCCGCGGCCGTGTCCTCCGTCTTCGCTCTGAGGCTCGAGCAGGCGGGCCTGGAGCAGGCAGAGCGCCTCGTCGAAGTCACGTTCTTCGTCATTACGGCGACCGTAACTGTTTACGGCCTTACCGCAAACCCTCTGGCGAGGAAGCTCGGAATCGCTAAACCCAACCCCCAGGGCGTGCTCTTCGTGGGCGCCCACACATGGGCAAGGGCGATGGCGAAATTCCTCCAGGACAACGGTTTCAAGGTGTCCCTTGTCGACTCGAACTGGGGGAACATCTCCTCGGCGCGCCTCGACGGACTGAACGCGCAGTACGAGAACATACTCCACGAAGACGTCTCCGAGGAGCTAGAACTCGAAGGGATCGGGAAGCTGCTGGCCGTCACGCCGAACGACGAGGTGAACTCGCTGGCCGCCCTCAATTTCATCGAGCTCTTCGGGCGCTCCCAGGTGTATCAGCTCCCGAGGCAATCTAAATTCAGGGCGATGACGGAACAGGCGATTCCGAAGCACCTGAGCGGGAGGCTCCTGTTCACGCCCGAAGCCACGTATTCGAACCTGTCGGCGAAGTTCGGCTCGGGGGCGGTGATAAAAAAGGTGCCGCTGACCGCGGAATTCGGGTTCGACGCCTTCAAGGACCTCTACGGAGAGAGGGCGGTGCTGTTGTTCTTGATAAAGGAGAGCGGCGAGCTGCTCGTATTCGCTCACGACAACCCCCCGCTGCCTCAGCCCGGCCACCAGATCGTGGCGCTCTTCGTAGAAATCACGGAAGTAGTCAGCGTGAGCGAGCCGGCGTAGGATAGTGTTCGGTTCGCGGTGTGTGGATGTCCTTATCGTGGTATTCTAAATAATCCAGGAGGGGTACATGGGAACAGTAACCATCGTGTTAAACGATTCGCCTTATGGGATTGAAAAGCTTTGGAACGGCTTGAGGTTAGCGCAAGCGCTTATGGTCTCCGGGGAAAGGGTCAACCTCTTCCTTATGGGGGACTCCGTCGTCGCTGCCAAAGCGGGGCAGGAAACGCCGAAAGGATATTACAATGCAGCGGAGATGTTAGCGGATATCGTAACAAAAGGCGGCACGGTCAAAGTATGCGGGACGTGTATTAAGGCAAGGGGCATAAGAACCGAGGAATTGGTGAGCGGGGTCCAGATCGGAAGGATGCTGGAGCTAGCCGGCTGGATCAAAGAAAGCGACAAGGTTTTAACCTTCTAACCGAGCTCGGGGTCGATCGGCAATTCATAAATACAGAATTGAGTCGAGAACGTTATGAATATGATTTCCGATCGCTATTATCAGCTCCGGAAGCAAACTATTAAACAAGGGGCCTGAATATGGGTAAGCGTATAGTCGTCCTTGGTGGCGGAACAGGGGGGCTCGTCGTCGCCAACAGACTGCGGAAGTCATTGACCAGGGATAACGAAATTATCCTTATCGATAAGGAGAAAAATCACCTTTTCAATCCATCGCTGCTCTGGTTGATGGTCGGATGGCGTGAAGAAATACGGATCCAGAAGCCGCTTTCTCTCCTGGAAAGAAAAGGGATCAGGTTCATCAACGCCCCGGTGCTGAAAATAGATTTTGAAAATAGAACGGTACATACCTCACAAGGAGATGTCTCGTTCGATTATCTTGTCATAGCTCTCGGAGCCGCCACTTTCCCCGAGAAGGTTCCCGGCTTTGTAGAGGATGCCTTCGACCTCTACGATCTATCCGGTGTGAAGAACATAAGAGAGGCAATCGGGAGCTTTGAAAAGGGGCGGATAGTTATACTGATTACTTCAACACCGTTCAAATGCCCTGCAGCACCTTATGAAGCGGCTTTAATCCTATCAGAATACATTAATAAAAAACGGAGGGACGCGGATATAGAAGTTGTTACCCCGGAACCGTTACCGATGCCCGTTGCAGGGCCGGAGGTCGGCAATATGGTAGTCTCTCTGCTTCAACGAAGCGGCATCCGCTTCACACCCCGGCATCAGGTGCTCAAAATAGACCCGGAGAGCAAAGAAATATCTTTTCAAGACGAGAAAAAGCTCTCCTATGACCTTCTTATCGGTATCCCGCCGCACGGGTTGCCCCCTGTTTTAAAAGATTCGCCGGTATTGGGTGAAAACGGATGGGTGAAGGTCAACCCAAAAACACTCGAAACCGGTTTCAAAGATATCTATGCTATCGGCGATGTAACATCGATCCCGCTTCCTCTCGGGAGACCCCTTCCGAAGGCAGGGGTTTTTGCCCATTTTCAAGCCGAAGTGGTGTCACGGCATATAGAGGCTAAAATAAAAAGTTCCTCCTCTACGAAAGAGTTTGACGGCAGAGGTTATTGTTTTATCGAACTGGGAAACGGCAGGGCCGCATACGCCGGCGGGAATTTTTATGCCGATCCGAAACCCGTACTAAAAATGAAAGAACCGTCCGTGCTGTGGCACTTGGCAAAAGTTTTATTCGAGAAGTGGTGGCTCTGGAAATGGTTTTAAAATTCGAGGAACGGGACGAAAACACCGAAGTTCTCGACGAACCGGCTCAAGCTAAGGTGTTATCCCTTGAAATTACGGGGATAAAGATATGAAGGTCGAAATAGGCAAAGATGAGTATGAAGAAAAGAAGCGAGATATTTCATAGCCGGAAGGGACGGGGGGTTGTATGGGAACAGTAACCATCGTGTTAAACGATTTGCCTTATGGGATTGCCGGGGAAAAGATTAATTTGTTTCTTATGGGGGACTCCGTCGTCGCTGCCAAAGCGGGGCAGGAAACGCCGAAAGGATATTACAATGCAGGGGAGATGTTAGCGGATATCCTATCAAAAGACGGCACGGTCAAAGTATGCGGGACGTGTATCAAGGCAAAGGGCATAAGAACCGAGGAATTGGTGAACGGGGTCCAGCTCGGAAGGATGCTGGAGCTAGCCGGCTGGATCAAAGAAAGCGACAAAGTCTTGACTTTCTAGTCCGCGATAAAAAATATGCGGCCTTGTACGCGGTCGTCGGGAAAAAGAATCGATAAAGATAAGATAAACATGATATGAATACCGGGACGAAAGATCATTGGAACCACGTTTACGCCTCAAAGGAGATAAACAGCCTGGGCTGGTATGAAGCGTCTCCGGCACCCTCCATAAGCCTGATATCGAAATGCCCGATCGGAAAAAACGACCCCGTCCTGGACGTCGGCGCGGGAGCATCGACATTGATAGATTATCTTCTCGATCAGGGATACGAGAACGTTACCGCCGTCGATATAAGTGAAACGGCGCTGCAAAAGCTCAGGGAGCGCCTGGGGGAGGAGAAGAGCCGCCGGGTGAGATGGATAGCGGACGATATTACAGAGCCCGTGCATATGGCTGAGCTAAGCGGCGCGGCTCTCTGGCACGACAGGGCGATGCTGCATTTTCTACTCGGAGAAAAAGAACGGGAGATGTATTTGACCGTCCTCAACAAGGCGGTAAGAAGCGGGGGATATATAATCATCGCGGCCTTTTCGCTAACTGGGGCCAGGAAGTGCAGCGGTTTGAACGTGATGAATTACGATCAAAGAATTTTGTCCGATTTTCTGGGGAATGATTACAGCCTGATCGAGCACTTCGACCACACGTATCACACGCCCTCCGGTCAGGAAAGACCTTACATATATACCTTATTTCAGAGGAAGTAGCCGGCGAACGGGGTGCTTTAATCGGATTCCTAACCGCTGTCCGGGGAGAGATTATTCAGCCGGTGATCGCGGCGAGGATAAAGCTGACGATGAACATCGCCGCAATGATGCCCATCATGACACGGGGGGGCTTGCTGCTCGAACCTTTTTTAGCGTTGGGGACGCTCGTCTGGGCGAAGCTCTCCCTTCTTTTCATGAGCCCCTTTCCGGCGCGGCTGTGAGTATGGGCTTTATGGGCGGCTTCTTTCGCCTCTACCCTTTCCTCGACGGCTTCGGCCTTCTCCCTGATTTCTTCGGTGCGTTCTTCAGTCATCGTTATCATCCGTCACGGCTTCTACCCGTATTCAGGGCCTGTCCGCCTGTTTAGCCCCCCGCCCGCGGGATTATACAGGATTATCTCGAGACTTCCAAGTTAGGGCCGAACGCGTATTCCTGCGCGACCTTGAGCTGGTACTTGAGCTCCTTAACGAGTATCCTCTGCAGGTCGGTCCATGCGAGCATGCCGTAATACTCGCCGTCCTGGTCGAGTATGAAGAGGTGCGATATGCCGTGCTCGTTCATGAGGTCGAGACATTCGTAGAATGAAGATTCGAGCGTGACCTTATGAAGGACGTCGCTCATGACTTCTGCTATCCTGACCTCGGACGGCTTCTTGCCGAGGGCCACTATCTTGGTAGCGAAATCCGAATGGCCCACGACTCCTACGATGGTGCCACCCTTCATTACTCCCGTCGTCCTCACCTTGAAATTCCGGAGCTTGAGCGCGGCGACGTCGGCAGTGTCGTCAGCATCCACAAAATAGACCCTGTCTCTCTCGCCGATCAAATCGCGGACTTTTAGTTCTTCCAACATGGATGCTCACCCCCTTTCGCGTATTTTTACAGCCCGGGCATGTTTAAATACTCACGGAGAGCTTGTTTGATACTCACGAGCATTTATAAATCCCCCCCCGCCTGTTTACATACCCACCTAATTACATAATAGCACAAAATGGCGTATCAAAGGAATACATATTTTTATGCCCGCCAGCCGCGTTTTCCGGGCAGGACGGGCACACTTCAAGCCGTTTATCCTGAGTTTTATATCCGGACCTGAAAAATCGCAATATTAGTGGGGTGTTAATAAGCATCGGCAGACTTGAATAAATGAATTTCAACCAATAGAATAAATATAAGGGGTTGGGTGAATCAGGGTTCATCCGCATAATTACAATAACAAAAAAAGGAGATTAGAGATGGCAGAGTACGTGCATCCGGAAGTTGTAGTAAGTACCGATTGGGTCTCCGGGCATTTAAGCGACCCGAAGGTAAAGATAGTAGAGTCAGACGAGGACGTGCTTTTATACGAAGTCGGCCACATAGAGGGCGCTGTCAAGATAGACTGGCAGACGGACCTCCAGGACCAGGTCGTAAGGGATTACGTAGACAAAGCGAAGTTCGAGAAGCTCCTGTCGGAGAAGGGCATAGCTAACGACACCACCGTCGTGTTCTACGGGGATAAGAACAACTGGTGGGCGTACTACGCGTACTGGGTATTCAAGCTCTTCGGCCATGAAAAGGCCCTCGTCATGGACGGCGGCAGGCAGAAATGGGTCGAGGAGGGCAGGCCTTTTACGAAGGACGTCCCCGGCTACCCGAAGACCGTTTACAAGGTCGCGCGCGTAGACGAGTCCATAAGGGCATTCAGGGACGACGTTACGAAGCACATGGGCGCGAAGAAGCCGCTCATAGACGTGCGCTCGCCCAAGGAATTCACGGGGGAGCTCCTCCACATGGAGGCGTACCCTCAGGAAGGGGCGCTCAGAGGGGGGCATATACCGGGGGCGAAGAACGTACCCTGGGCGACTGCGGTGAAAGAAGACGGGACTTTCAAGTCGGCCGACGACTTGAAGGCCATATACATGGACGGCAAGGGGCTCAAGAAAGGCGACGACGTTATCGCTTACTGCAGGATAGGGGAGAGGTCGTCCCACACGTGGTTCGTGCTCACTTATCTACTCGGTTTCGACAAGGTCAGGAACTACGACGGTTCGTGGACCGAATGGGGCAACCTCGTTAAGGCCCCGATAGAGAAACCTTGAGCTTCGGGTACTATTAATAATTATGGACAAGGGCCGGGGTGTGCCGGGAATAACCGTCGCATCCCGTTTTTATTTCGGTCGATTATTGTAGAGGACGTTCATGAGCAGGATAGAAGAAATAATAGGACAGTTCCAGGGCGCTGACTATCAGGAGACGCTCGCCATGCTCCTCGATTACTCGGAGGCCCTGCCTCCGCTCCCGGACGAGTACAGGGACGCGAGGGACGCGGGTTTTAACCGCGTACCGGAATGCGAAACCCCCGTGTATATATTCATAGACGTGAAAGACGGGAAGGTGAGGATACACGCGGACGTGCCCGAGGAATCGCCGACCGTGAGGGGGTTCGTTTCTCTCCTCGTGGACGCCTTCGAGGGCATTACCCCGGAGGAGATCGTATCGGCCCCCGAGAACCTCATCCACAGCCTGAGCCTCGACCGGAAGCTCGGCACGAGGCGCATGTTCGGACTCTCGGCGGTGTATAACCGCATCAGGAGCGAGGTCAAAAAGGCGGGCGGAGTAAATTGAAAGCCCCTGCCCTGAGACGCGGGCGCGGTTAACCGGCACACCGGCCGCAAGAGAAAACCCCTATGAACCACGACGAATTAATGGAGCTCATACTCGAGCACTATAAAAGCCCGAAGAACCGGGGCGCGATTCCGAACGCGAGCGCAGTCCAGAAGGGGGGGAACCCCGGGTGCGGCGACGAAATAACCGTATACGTTGACGTTGGCGATAACGGCTTCGTCCGACGCCTGAGCTTTGAAGGGGAGGGGTGCATGGTGAGCCAGGCCGGAACCTCCATCATTCTCGAGAAGGCGGAGGGTAAGACCCTCTCCGAGATCGAGGATATGCCGTCCGGGATTATGGCCGATATTCTGGGCAAGAGGCTCGTCGCGACGAGGCACGGCTGCGCGCACCTCGGGCTAAATACGCTCAAGCTCGCCGTAAAGAAACTGCTGGCTCAGGATATGCACGGTCTGAAACAAGGGAATGCCCGGGGGGAATAGAGCCCTTTCCCCTATCCGTGCAAGGCTGCTATGATTAATTACTTGCTTACAATCGTACTCGGTAACGACAAGATCATTTTCCCCCTTTGGAAAAGGGGTGTATAGACCGGGGACATAGGTTACAGGTGTTCGGAGACATGGGTAACAGTATTTCATGATACTAGACCAGGTCGATCCGGGCAATTTTGAAGTTCCGGAAGAACACGTTTAACTTTC
>JBGSVA010000107.1:0-31721 GCA_041753155.1 Thermodesulfobacteriota bacterium
CGGTTATTCGGACATGGAGGAGTGAAGGCGCTGATCTAACCCGCAGCCTCTTCGGACTAAGGGAGGATTGAGCGTCTCTTCGCTCCTCCTCTTATTTTATACTCCTTTACCAATGTTCTTAAGATACAAGGGTGGATTTTATTAACCTACTGCCCCCCGCCGCGCCTCAGCTGCTGTAAACCCTGCCCCTGTCCCCAATCCTGAGCGCCTTCGGTTTTCCGTTCCCGGCCGAGGCGAGCGCCGCGTCGTACGAAGAATGGAGGTTCACGAACGAGAGCACCTCGCCCGGGCCTAATTCGTTCGAGCACCAGAGCGTGTCGCCCCCCGAATATCCCGATACATCTTCGGGCTCTATGTGGAGCTTCCTCGGGGACTGGTTCCTGAACGCCTCGGCCTTTTTCCTTTCGGAGAAAACGGCCGTGAGTATCCTGCTCGAGAACCTGTCGATATGAAGGACACAGTAGAACGTCACCGTGCCGCGCCCCTTGCGGGGCTTCTGCGCAGGATCGCCTGCGCCAAGCGTGTATTTTTTTATCTCTATCATGCGGAATAGGATAGCTGAAGACTATTAAGGATGTATGAAGCACGGATTATTTCTCGAGTAATAAATCTTTCATAAAGACGCATGACTCCCCTGCTTAACTAATTTCGTCATTCTGAACTAGTTTCAGGATCTCGTTTTTAAATCCGTAGGAGCGGCATCTTGCCGCGATATCTTTCTTCTGTCTTTGCGAGTCCTTCGACTACGCTCAGGATAAACACCGCGCGGCAATCTCGCCCCTGCCTGTCATTCCTGAATGTCTTAATACGGAATCCGGTCCATTCGAATCACATATATCGCGGCTGGAAGCCGCTCCTACAATTAAAACTTCAAAATGCGGCACGGCACCACCGCCCTCCCCCCGGCGGATGGTTATTTACACAAATTCCTGTAAAATATTCTTTTTTGTATGCAAGACGGGCGGCAAAACCGTACATGGACATTAAAACATCGCGACTCACCCCGTTCTCGATATTCGGCTGGAAGCCCAAACCCCCGGCCACGGCGGAGGACTGGCACAAGAAGGGGAACGCCCTCTCCGTGCACCGTGACTTCGCGGGCGCCCTCACGGCGTACGAGAAGGCCATAAAGCTCAGGCCCGATTACTATTCGGCGTGGATAGGCAAGGGGAACGTGCTCGCCTCCATGGATAAATACCCCGAGGCGTTGGCCGCGTACGACGAAGCGGTCAGGCTCAAGCCAGAGCACCTGAAGGCGGTCGAAGGGAACGGCTTCGTACCCTACTACATGCGGAAGCACGCCGATTTCCTCGACTCCGCCGGTAACCGGGACAAATTCGAATTCGATTTCCACATGGCGTGGATAGGCAAGGGCGAAATCCTCACGGCGCTCGGGAGGCACTCGGAAGCGGCCACGGCATACGGAGAAGCCGTCAATGCGGAGCCCGGGTTCCACGCGGCGTGGATAGGGAAAGGGGACGCGCTCTACGCCCTGGGCATGCACGAGGGCGCGATAGACTCATACGACAGGGCGAACTCGCTCGACCCGGAATTCCATCACTCCTGGAGGAGGAAAGGAAAAGCGCTCTCCATGCTCGGCAACTACTACGCGGCGATAGAGGCATTCGACCGCGCGATAAGCTTAAAACCCGACTACGAAAACGACTGGTACAGCAGGGGCCTCGCATTTGCGGAGCTCGGCAAGCACCCGGACGCCATAGAGGCGTACGACAGGGCGCTCAGGCTGAACCCCGCTTACTCGGACGCCCTCTTCGAGAAGGGGCGCTCCCTCTCGGCGCTGGGCAGACCCGCGGACGCCGTAGCCCTCTACGACGAGGCGGCGAAGGTAAAACCAACCCGCACGGACGCCCTGATAGAGAAAGGCAGGACGCTCGCCTCGCTCGGCAGGTACGACGAGGCGTTCGAAGCCTTCGACGATGCGATCAGGATAAACCCCTTCTCGCACACAGCCTGGATAAGCAAGGGAGATACTCTCGCCGGCCTCGGGAAATTCGACGACGCCGCAAGCGCATTCGATCTCGCGCTGAATTTGAAACCGGACGACCCGGTCCCGTTCCTGAAAAAGGGGGACGCGTTTTCCGGTATGAAGAGATACGAAGACGCATTGAAATCATACGAAGGGGCGCTCGCGCTCGAGCCGGGCGACGCGGACGCGCTCACGAGGAAAGGGGACGCTCTCAACGGCCTCGGGAAATACGGAGAGGCCGCGGAGGAGTTCGGCAGGGCTATCGGCATAATGCCGGGGCACCCGGGCGCGTGGAGGGGGGAAGGAGACGCGCTCCTCGGGCAGGGGAAATTGGATGATGCTCTCAGGTCATACGGCAGGGCGATAGAGCTCGACCGGGCATGCTTCAGCGCCTGGTCGGGAAGAGGAGACGCGCTCGCCGGGATGGGGCTCCATAGGGACGCGGTATCGGCATACGACCGCGCTATCGAAGCGGGCCCCGCTTACGAGCCCGCGCGGCGCGGGAGAGGGTACGCACTCCTGAGGGCGGGACACCCGGGCGAATCGCTCGTGTCGTTCTATGAAGCGGTGAGATTCGACCCAGCGTCCGAGCCAGCATGGCGGGGGAGAGCGGAAGCCCTCACCGAGTTGGGCGAATTCTCGTCCGCGGCGGATTCATACGCCCGGGCATCGTCATTGAATCCTGCCTGCGCCGCGCATCTGATTGGAATGGGCGAGGCGCTCGCAGCCGCCGGAAGGTATGCGGAAGCGGAAGCGGCATTCGACAGGGCGGCAGCGCTCGGCCCCGGAGACGCCCGCGTGTGGCAGGGCAGAGGGATTTCGCTCGTACATTTGAAGAGGTTCGCGGAAGCAGCGGACTCTTTCGACAAGGTGATCGCGATAGACCCCGGAAACCCGGCCGCCCGGAACGGAAAGGGCGCGGCGTCATACCACATGAAAAAATACGGAGAAGCGGTCGAGGCATACGATAAGGCCATAGAACTCGAGCCCGGAAACGCCCCTGCGTGGAACAACAAGGCCCTCGCCCTCGCCGAGATGAAGGACTACAGGGGGGCCGAGGCTTCGTTCGAGCGGGCAAAAAGAATTGCCGGCTGGTGGACCGAGCCCCGTATAGGGAAGGTGAGCCTGTACCTCGCACTCGGCAATACGGCGAACGCTGATAAGTCAGCGGAAGAAGCGCTGTCCGAGATCGGCAGGAACGCGGAGCTTCTCGCAGCTAAAGGGTTCACGGGGCTTGCGATGCGGGATTACGGGAGCGCATCCGATTCATTCCGCGAGGCGGCGGCCCAAGACCCCGGCAACCCCACACACCTCTTGTGGCAGACTTACGCGGATTACCTCTCGGCCGAGACTGGTTCAGGGATCGAAGAGAACGTATACAGGGACCGTGTCGCGTCCATACTCGACACGCTCGACAAGGCGCACGAATTGATCGAGCCAGAAGATAAAGACGAAACCCTTCCTCCGTGGACCCAGCAGGAAGAGAGGAAGCATGACGAAAGAGACGCCCGGCTCATGTCCGATATCCTGTATTTCAAAGCGCGCTGCTATTTCAACCTCGGGGATTACGACAAGACGGTCCGGGCGCTGAAAGAATGCGCGCGCCTCGATGCAGAGAGCGACAGGGACGTAAACCGCGTCCTAAAGAGAGTATGGAAGAACTACACGAAGCCGTCTCTATGGAGGTGGTGGCTCTCATCTCCCGTGAACCCGTGGCCGAAGAGGATTTTATTCTTCACTGTATCGCTCCTTGCGCTGGGACTCATAGCGGCTCATCCTCTCCTTGTCGAGCTGATAGAGCCCTACACCGTGGACACGGCAGTTTATATTTCCCTCGTCGCTCTATTGATCGGAATACTCTTCGTCCCCCTCACGGAGAAGACGAGGGAGGAAGAATACGAATTCAGCCTCACGCCCGACTTACAGAGAGACCCCGTCGTTACGCCTGTAACGCTCGACGGCCACATTAAAGAGATGCGGAGAAAACTCTCCGCTTAAATCCAGCTTCAATGCTGCTTTTCAACCTGTCATTGCGAGCGTCGCGAAGCAAAGCGCGGCAATCTCGTTTTTTTCTGTAATTCCCTCCTTAGAAAAAGAATGAATGCGAACTAGTAAGCATTCGGACGCCCTGCCCCAAAGAGCACCGAAGGAAATATACTTCCGGCTCAATGATGCCTTATCCCAAATAGGGTAGGGAGGATTTTATTTTTTGTCATTCCCGACACCAACGGTTCTGAGCAACAATTCTGAGCAAGCGAAGAATTGGTCTCTAATGGTTGAATGCACGAGCCTGATTAGCTCTCCGCACCACTAATCCTGAAGCCAAAATAGCAAGAACCGGTCGCCCTCCGCTGATTGCAAGTGAGTTTCTCTATTAATACACATCGTCAACACAAGCCAAAATTAACCGGGAATCCAGGCATTTCATTATTATTGTAGGAGCGGCTTCCAGCCGCGATGGATTTTATCCGTCATTGCGAGGGAGTAGTACACCCCCAACCCGGCCCGGCCCCGTACTATAACAACACATAGAAGGACCGGCCGTCCTAATTCCGAATCCCTTTCCTTCTTTTTTGCATCTCAGTGCCGGGCGATATCGCAAAGCGGTAAATAGCCCCCACGGCTCTTTCAAAAAAAATAATCCCCCATCCCTGAATCCATTCTCGTTGCAAGAGCAACTAATAAGTCAAATACAATTTTTAAGGAGGCAGTAAAATGAAGAAGTTAATAGTTGCAGGTACATTAGTAGCGGCCCTCGCGTTCCCGCTCGTTTCACAGGCTGAGGTAAACGCGTTCGGAGTTCAGCTCCCGGTCGGTCAGAGCCAGGTCTCAGACAACGCCAAAGGCGGATACGTGGCTCAGGACCTTAACGACACGTTCCACGTCCA
Source organism: Thermodesulfobacteriota bacterium (assembly GCA_041753155.1). GTDB lineage: Bacteria > Desulfobacterota_D > UBA1144 > Nemesobacterales > UBA2774 > 2-12-FULL-53-21. The sequence goes on from JBGSVA010000107.1 coordinate 4,876, forward strand.
GACGCTCTCGGGCAATAGCGATTCAGCGTCTTCGGACGAGACGATCCATGAGAACGTCTATACGGTATTCGGCGTCCGCGTGAGCGGAAGCGATGTCATATAGCAAATGCGCGCAGTGCGCGCAAGCATATAACAAAGTGAAACGGAAGCCCGGCGAGTACCGGGCTTCTTCGTTTTAGGACTGGAGCACTTTCCTGCCTGAGGCTCCGTGTATATCGGGGAAAAGAGAAAGGCAGGATTGTTTCGCTGTTAAAGGGTCAGTCTACTGTAGGAGCGGCTTCCAGCCGCGAAACGCTCGTAGCGTGGGTTAAGAAAAGACAAGGAAAGGAGAAAAGATAATTTGTTATCCTTCTTTTCCTTGATGAAAAGAAGCAAAAATCACACACGTAGTGTGTTCTATGAAAAGACTGTACATAATTTGCTAAAAATCTTCTGTTGAAGCTAAAATCTTTCAATTGGAAAGCTGAAAGATTTTTACGCTGGACACATAGTGTCCATTGTACGGTTGCTCATTGACGGCAGGTGCTTATGCCGCCCGAAGTACAAATTTAGCGGAAGTGGTGGTTAGAGATCGTATGCCTGCGGGTGCTCACCCGCCGCAAATTCTGTAATGTCGGGGGAAGAGAAAAATACACCCTTCGACCCTTCGACAATCTCAGCACGAACGGGTTGGGTTGAGTAGAGGGGAATGCCAGCGATTGTATGCCTGCGGAGCCGTTTGCCCGCCTATTTACCCTTGGGGATTTTTACAGTCTCAACGTTCTCCGCGGAAATGCTCCCTGCGGCAGTACCGCCCCCGCGTGAAGAGGCCTTCCTCCGTCCGAAACCCGACATAAAGAGCCCCGCCCCAGCGAGAACGGCTCCCGCCTTTACCACCGTCTCATTGATAACCACTAGGAAATCCAGGTGCGTCGAGAAGCCGAGCACGCGCGAGACCATGACGGGCATCATCAGTATCTCGTCGTTCAGCCTTCCGAGGGTCCTATCGAGACCGAACACGATGAACACGAGCCCGTAGAGCGCGGCGATCGAACCCGTGAGGAAGAACACCCTCCCGGTAAGCCTCCATGCTCCGAGCCTCCCGTGCGCGTATGAATAAACCAGGTAGAAGTGCGCGAGCAGGAGTATTACCGCGGACGACGCGAGGGCGGTGCGGAATAGGCCGCTAGTCCAGACGTTGTACCAGAAGTAATAAGGCCCCCTCACCGACGTTACGGCGAGTATGAGACCTAAGAGCGCGAGCACGGGAAGTAGCGAGTAAGCGAACCCTCCGCGCGATCCGAACACAGTGAACCTGAGCCCGAGGAAATAAATGAGCGCGGGTACGCCCGTCGTGAGGACGAAGAGCGGCGCCCCGAAAGACGTGAACGCCTCCAGCATCCCGAACGTGAACACTGAAAGGAAAAGCGGGGTCCCGAGCCCCGAGCCCGCGTCCCTGCCCTTCCTTATAACGAACACCGCGAAGAGAGCCAGCACCAGGAGGAGCGTCCTCGAAGCCCACACCGTGTAGCCCGTCCTCCCTGCCTGCGCCAGGCCGTTATCGGCCATCACGAAGTTGTAGGCGGGGAAATCGAGGTTCCCCTGATACATTTCCATGTGCTCCGCTTTTGCTTTTTTGTATTCCAGAGCCGAGGCCTTCCACTCCCTCTCCCTCTCGTCTCCGCCCTTGTCGAGCCACTCGTAGAACCCGAGCGTGAACTTCTTGTGCCAGGCGAGCGTCGAGAACAGGTTCTCCTCGTAATCGAGAGACGCCTCCATCCCCGGAATCCACTCCCTCCCCTTTTCTATCCCGCCCTCGACCGAGGCCAGTATCTCCTTCATCTCCCTAACTTCCGAGACTGCTGCGAACCCGTCACTGACCGCGTCCTGGAGCTCGCCGCGCGACGCCTCGTACACGAGACTCATCACGGAGGTCGAGCTCTCCATCAGGTCCCAATAGCTGTATATGACGGGGGGTATCTCCATCCCGACCCCGGTCACCTCTTTACGGGCGAACTGGGGTATGGTGAGCCCTTTCACCGCCGTCCCGTGGGAGAGCGTCAGGAGCTCCGTGAGGCCGTCCTCGACCTCCTTACCGCCGCCGAAGGTGTTCCTCACCCACTCCCGCGTCCACTTCTCCACGGGCTCTCCGGGGTGCGCCGCAATCATCGCGGACGCATACACGTTGGCGTCCGTCCAGAGCCAGTGCCCGGTGAACGGGTATATCATCATCGGCCCCTGCCGTATCGGCCCCCCCGCCTGCGTCCATACCCACACGCCGACGACGTTCGGGTTCTGCTCGATAAATCCGCGGAGCGCGCCCCCGTATTCGGGCCCGACGTAATTCGGTATGACGTTGAACGCCTCGAACTCCCTCCGCGCCTGGAGCTCCACTATGCGCTTGTGCCTCCCCGAATAAAGGGTCGGGTTATAAGGGACGCTGTTCCAGAAGTCCCCCTTCGTGAGCTTGGTCGAGATAATAAGGTTGTCGGAATGAATGCCGCCGAGTATGCGCTCGTAGACGGCGGGGTCGGTGTGCATGCTCCCGACTTCGCCCACACCTACCGACCATGTGCGGAATATTACGTATTTGCCGTGAGCCTCGGCCGTCCCGGTAAAAGACTCGAGCATCTCCTTCACTGATGAGACGCTCCTTACCATGAGCTCGCTCGTATAGTCCCAGCCTTTCCTGTTGTAGAGCGGCCCCGCCTCGCCTATCCGTATCATCAGGCCGTCGACGAGCGGCATCGTCTCGAAGAGCTCGGATAACCCCTCCGAGTAGACGCTCCAGAATTCCGGGCTCTCGACGTCCATCCCGCCGGGCAGCCCGCTCAGATACCGCCTGAGCCCCGGCGTGAGCGCGACCATATCGGTGCTCAGTATCACGCGGAGGCCCTTAGTATGAGCGTATTCGAAGAACCGCGAGTAGAATTGCCTGAGCGCCTCGTGCCTCTTCCTCTCGACGCTCCCTTCGGGGTAAACGTCCGAGCCGCCGCCCAGGGTGTCAAAATCGATTAATTCGAGGAACGCCTGGAACTCTATGACGTTGAACCCGAGCGCAGACATCCTGTCGACGTATTCGCGGAACTGGGAGAACACACGGTCGGCCTCGGCCGCGTCGACGAACGGCTCCCCCGACAGGAACACGCTGTCGAAACGCCTCGTATTATGAGAGTAGTCCTTGCCCCACGCCTGGGCGTCGGCCTCTATCCCCACCCCGCCGAGGTCTACCATCCTGAACGGGAGGGGCGGCAGGTCTTTCGAGGCGGCGGACACGGAATCCCCGAGGTCCTTCTCTTTGATGGATATGGAAAGGAAAGCGTTTATCCTGCTGCCCAGGAACAATCCCGCAGTAAGGGCCGCGGCAAGAAAGAGCAGCGTGCGCGCGCGCATCAATAGTTCTCCCCGTCCGGCCGTCTCTCCGTGTGAGAAAATTTTATTAAGCCGGCGTTAACCTGCCGTTAAGCGGAGATGAATCCGGAGCAGGGATTAATTATACAGGTGATTGCCAGACATGATAAAAATCTTAACAATCGGACGGACGATAACACCCCCCGGTGTGAGTTTATGAAAAGACTGCAGCGGATTTTGCTGAATATACGCCCTTCGACCCTTCGACAGGCTCAGGACAGGCGGGTTTGGTTTCATTGCCGGCTGTGCAGAAGGGCTGCATGAGAACCGTAGAACGCACACGTGCGTGCGCTCAGGACAGGCGGGTTTGGTTTCATTGCCGGCTGTGCAGAAGAGCTATATGAGAACCGTAGAACGCACACGTGCGTGCGCTCAGGACAGGCGGGCTGGGCTTAGTTGCCGGTTTGAGCAGAGAAGATTCGGAAGGTTCGTATATGAGCACACATTGTGTGCCGCAAAATGTGTGTGCGGGCGCCGGCCCGCACCGGCCGCGCATGCGGACTTATACCCGCACGCGCAGCCGAAGGGTAATATTCATAATTTTCCGCGCTGCAAAAAAAACTGACCCGCAAACGCGGTCCGCTTTACTCGGTCCCGGGGGATTCCGGCTCGGCCGGCATTGATTCCGGTTCGAGTACTTTATCCTTGTTTTCTATGATGCCGGGCTTGCATGCGAGTTTCTTAGTACTCGTCAGCGCGCAGGTGCCCTTTATTTCCGCTCCGCCCGTGATTACAACAACGCAGGGGTCGCCTTCTTGCTTCCCTTTGCAGGGCCCCGAGATTTCGGGCGGCAGCCCTTCTCTGGTCTCGCCCTCGTCTTTCTCCGCTTCAGGCTGAGTACCCGCCGGCTCCTCCGGAGTCTCGACTTCGACCTCGACCTCCTCCGTCTCCTCGACCTGCTCCGTCTCATCTTTATCTTTCGAGCAAGCCCCGAAATATAGCCCGGCTGCGATAAGCAGGAGAGCAAGAGCCGACGACGAAAGCTTTAAACCGGAAAAATATCTATTGAACATATTTGAACCTCCCGTTGTGCTGGTGTTGAAATTTTACCTGTTTTACCGGACTTTTAACACACGTATTTCCCGGGCCCCGCAAGTCACACCAAAAACAACGTATATAGTCTATAGGGTTTTATGGCACATTTCCTTATAAATTTTAGAGCGGGACTCCCGCCCTGGTGTGGGATAATATGTAATGAAGTGGGATTTATATTTCCCGACATTCACGGAATCGTCTGGCCCACACTAATATTGCCCGCTGCTAAACAGCGGGCAACAGGGACATTACGGGATTTGCGTAAAGAAAATCGCGTGTTTAAGCGTAAAAATCTTTCAGCCTCCCATTCGAAAGATTTTCGCTTAAACACAAGATTTTTAGCAAACTTCCCGTAGTCCCAAAAAGATTTTTGCTACTTTTGATCTCTCAAAAGTAGAAAGCTCAAGCCCTTTCATAGAAAACGCTACGTGTGCATCAAGGAAATGAGGAAAAATTAACGCTTATATATGTATTCCTATAGGACAACTCTTGCCCCCGAATTACTTGGCATCTACTGCAATGACAGGAAAATCCCTCACCCGTCTTCCTTCTGCGTTCCGGTGCGCATGAATACGAGGGCCAGGAAGAAGGCCGCGAGCACGACCGAGCCTGCGAAGTAATACCCGGCGGCGATGCTCCTCGCGACGCCCGCGTTGAGGTCGGGCATGAGGGCGGGGGAGATCGCGGATAACTCCCTTATCGCGTCCGCCTGTCCTTTGAGTGCGCTGTCTATGAGAGGGGCGAGGCTTGCCTTTGCGCCATCCGGGCCGCCGAAGCCGCTAATGATCTTCGATACCTCCCCCTGCTGGACGGTAGCGACGAGCCCGCCGATCGATGCGAGCCCGACCGTCGCGCCTATCTGCCTCATCGTCTGCACGACCCCCGACGCCTGCCCCCTGAATTCGCTCCCGGCGCGGTTGAGCGCGTCCGTGCTGGTCGGGACCATCACCATCCCTATTCCCAATCCGAGCACTATCATCCCGGGCAGTATTTTGATGAAGTCCCCGCCTTCGAGGAAGGGCGCCTGCAGGAAGAACCCGGCCGCTATCAGGAACGCTCCCGTGAGCGCGGGTACCTTCACCCCGACCCTGTCGAAGAGGCGGCCCGACACCTGGGACATTATCACTACGGAGAATATTATAGGCATGATCCCGAGCCCCGCCTGAAGCGGCGTGAAGCCGAGGTTCTTCTGGAGGTATATCGCGCCGAATACTATGAGGCTTATCATCGCGAACTGGATGCAGAAGAGGAGAACGCAGTCGATTGCGAATGCCGGGTTCCTGAACAGCCTGAGCTGGATCAACGGGTCGTCGCTCTTTATCTGTATGAACGAGAATATCTCGAGAAGCACGAGACCCGAGGCGAGGAAGCCCAGCGTTACGGGCGAAGTCCACCCCCAGAGGTGTCCCTGCTGGAGCCCGTACACGAACGCGAACATGCCGAGTATGAGGAGGAGCGCGTAAGCGGGGCGCACCCTGCCGCCGGCAGATTCCATGCCCGCGGGCTTCGAGACCCAGGTCATTATGAGAGCGAGCGCGCCTACGGGGAGGTTGATCCAGAACACCCACCTCCACGAAAGATACTCGGTCAGGAAACCGCCCAGGAGAGGGCCCATTGCGAGGAAGGCCTGCGCTACGCCCACGTATATCGCCATGGCCTTCCCCCTCTCCCTGATATCGAACGATTCTATGACTATCGCGGCCGAGGAAGGGAGCATCAGCGCCGCGCCCAGGCCCTGGAGCGCGCGAGCCGCGATTATAACCCCTTCATTGGGTGCGAGGCCGCACAGCGCCGAGGCCGCTGCGAAGACTACTACGCCCGTGACGAACGCGCGCACCCTGCCGAATATGTCCCCGAGCTTCCCGCCTAAAGCGACTGTTACGGCGAGCGCGAGCACGTACGCGTTCACTATCCACTCGAGCCCGGTCTGGGATACGGCGAGGTCCGACTGGATTCTGGGAAGGGCCACGCTCACGACGGTCTGATCGACGAAGATCATGGAGAGCGACCCAGTCATCGCTATGAGTGTGAGCCACTTGTGGGAATGTTGTCTATTCATCGGGCGGGCTTTGGGGCGCGCGGCGTATCAGGCGCGGGTGCGGTAAATGTAATTACGGGGTATTAAATGTCAACAGGACCCTTATGCTCCCCGGCAGGGTTGCTCACCTTAGGGGCGAAGGACTCTTTCATCGATCGGCGCAGCGATCCGGTCGGGGTTCCGGCGAAGGTAATCTTCCCCGGCAAGCCGTCCGCCGGTTAAGGGCCCGAAACGAAGGACGCGCGCCCCTCGTGGAAGCGCTGCAGTATATAGGGAAATAAAACCGGGCCGTGTGAAGACGACCGTCTCCTATTTCGCGGATTTGGAGTTTTCCGAGAAGACGAGGAGAAGGAGCTCCGTGCCCTCTATCCGCAGGTAGGATAATTCGATGACCGTGGAGGGGAACGCCCACTTCCTCTCGGCGGAGGTGCCGGGGTCGTTCGACGTCTCCTCGACGTGCGGGTCCCCGTATTTCGAGACCAGATCCTCCTCGACCTTTATGAATGTCTCGGCCCGCCCGTACCCCTCGGACTCCCCCTTGGGGACGAACACTATCTTCGTGAGCTTCTTCGCGGAGCTGTTCATCCAGAGGCTCGCTCTGAACGGCTCCCCCCCTATCGTGAGCCCTGTCAACTCGAGGTCGCTGTACACGCCCTCGCCAGCGTCTTCCCTGGGCTTGTGCACCTTGATGTCCTTCCCGAATGCGGCCTTTATCTCGTCCCCTGTCATACCCCATTTAAGCTTCTCCCAGCCGTAGACGTCAGGGGGCTTCTGAGCCGCGTTAATCCCCTCCGCATATATGAATAGAAACGCAAGCAGTAGAACCTGAACCGAAACTCTTGTCACGATGACCTCCCCGTTTTCGCAATAACAAGGAACTTTCTCATACAAGAACTATAAAATAAGGGATGTGAAAATGGAAATTGTTTTTATATCGGGAGGAGCGGGTCCACTTCGCCTTTGCTCAGGATAAATACCTCACAGCAATCTCGTCTTTGTTCTTTAATTCCCTCCTTAGAAAAAGAACGAGTGCGAGCAAGCAAGCATTCGGATGCCGTAACTAAAGAGCACCGAAGTGAATTAACTTCCGGCTCTACGATGCCTTATCCCAAATAGGTGAGGGAGGATTTTCCGTTTGCCCTTTTCGTTAATCCCTCAACAGCCATTATCAAAAACTAAATCCCCCTGTTTTTGCTTTAATAACTGAGTCGCTTCGATTAGGATGCTTGTTTGCTGTCAGCCAGCGGCGACCTGCTTCTCACTTGCTCAAAGCAGTTCCCCTTTTTCTAAGGGGGAAAACGATTTTGTCATTCCCGAACGCCTTTATCGGGAATCCAGTTTTTTAATTTGAATCAATCGCGGCTGGAAGCCGCTCCTACGAGGTAGGAATTGTATCGTTACACGAGCGCCGGGACAGGTACCCGGGCCCCTTATCCGCAGGACGCGCGCGGTTGCCCTCTCATCTCCCCCTCCCGATGAGCCGGTCATGCTCCATTGACCTGTGGAGGAGGCCGAAGTCGAACCCGCTCCCTTCGCCCATGAGCACGAGCCTTATGACCGAGCGCCCCGTCGTCCACTCGGACAAGTAGATGAGGGGGCACGTGTTCCGGCACTCCTCCCCGGAGCACCGGACGCAGAAACCTCCGCATTCCCCGCTCGCGGCTTCGTCCATGGAAGGCTCCCCGTATGAGCCTGCGAGCATGCCCTTCACCTTCGAGTACTCGCGTACGTATACGCGCTCGCCGCCGAGGGGTTCCCTGAACGCATAACCCGCCTCCACGAGCCCCCCCTCAAGGAAATGATATCCCACTACGGAAGCGAGGCCCATAACACGCTCACCGTAGGTGATGTAGCTCTCCCCTTCATTCAGCGGAACGAGGTCTTCCGAGCGTTTGACCTCCTCCTTCGACATGCCCCAGGACGACCCCCTGAAGTCGCCACCGGCATCCGATAACTCAGAAACAGCGTATACGCGATTCATCTCACTCCCTCCTTTAAGTCCGTGATAACTCAAACCTGCCCTAAACGGCCACCCTCGCCACTTCAGTGCATATACATATAATATCCCCGCTTATAGTATCCGCAACTGCCTGAATGCTCATCGTCCCTTCCACCGCTCGATGTAAAATAGTTTGTATCTGCAATGTTAAGACTGCGTTAATCGAAGCCCCTGCTCTCGTCTCTCCCCGCGAGCGCCCCCGCGCCTGTCCGACTGCCCCAAATCCCCCCGCCCCCTATCTGAAAACATTTATCACGCTGCAGAACACCCTGCCGACGACCATATCGGGGTCGAACTCGTTCCAGCCGAGCACCGAGACCGGGTAGTTCCTGTTGTACGGCCTCAGGAGGAGACCCTGAGACCCTGAATGACACTCCCTCAGAATGCAGCCCTCCTCCGGTATGCTGAGTGCGTAGATGGAGCCCGATACGATCTCCCGCGAGGATGTGTCTATGACCACGCTCGCGCCGTCCATGATGAGCTTCTCCATAGAATCCCCCCTCTGCCGGATCACGATGAAACCGTCTTCAAGCAGCTGCTTCGGTATCTCGATCGCCTGGGCGGGATCGAATTTCGCAAGCTCCGTCAACAAAGCCTCTCCCTTCCTGCGGTTATAGCCCCGCACCGTATTTCCGCGTCAGGGACCGTTCTTGCGTATGCGTCCGGATTCTTGAGCGGCATTGAGTCCCGCGGCCGTCCTGCGCCTCTTCCCCGCCGCGCGGCGGAGAAGCCCCCGCCGGAGTACAACTATTAGTGCCGCTGATACTGGAGAGTCCCCCTCTCGAAATCACGGTACGATCTGTATCTACATTATCCGAATTCGCCGTGATCATTTCAATCGGGTGATGCCTGTATTTTATATAGGGTATCTATGTAGAAATGGCGCGTAACATGCCGGTATACCGTGATAATATCCGTGGGGTAAATTTTTCGGGGAAATCGAAAGAATGACTGATTACCGCCGGACACACTCAAGAATCAGTACCGTACGTCAGGGCCGCGCCGGGAGCGGTCAGTTCTTCCCGGTGCCCCGGCTATCTCCTGCGGGCGGATACTCAGCCCCGCCTACGCTCGCTCCGACGAGAGTATAGGAGGCGCGCCCCTTTTCCGATTTCTGCTCGTGCAGCACGAGACCGACGCCCTTCGCGTATACGTCCCTGAACCAGAAATCACCGCCCTCGGGCACGGTCACGACCATCACTCCGCTGAAGACCCCGGCAGGCGTCCTGACCGGCCCATTCGGGAACTCAATCACGGCGTCAGGGTTATAGAACGTCTTTATACCGCCTTTGGACGATATGAAGATGTCCCCTCCCGGGGATATCTTCATGCCGACGCCGGGCACGCCGAAGAACGTGTCGAAGACCGACCACCCGTCTGACTCGGAGACGACGGTGTTCGTCACCTCTGACGGGCCCTTGCCGGTTTCGGATTTGTATTTCCATGTGTTCCCCTTATCGAGCGGAAGGAATTCCGCGACGGAGACGTTTTCCATACCCGAGAGCACGTTCGTGTACTCCCTGAACTGCCCGAGCCCCGTACCGGAGGCCAGGGTGTTCACGTAGTCCTCGTCGATGAGCCTCACGGGGACTCCCGCGCCCGGGGCCGGGACCAGCTTCACTATGAGATAGGGGTAGGAGTCCTTCACCGGCACTTCGGGACGAGGCCCTTCGGACCTGACCCTGTACCTCGCTTCGAGCGCGCCGCCAGACGCCGGGGACACGCCGGTAATCTCAATAATTCCGTCCGTCACTTCGCCCGGTATAATCAGCAGCAGCGCATGCTTCCCGAAATCCGCCTCGGGCAGGGGGCCCGTCATTCCGAGCGCTTCCCTCGCCTTTTCGAGCTCTTCACCGCTCCTTATGAGCGCGCTCGATACGGCGGGCTCTTTCACCAGGATGCCGCCCGACCAGGGCTCAACGGTGTACTCCGCGGCCAGGGACGCCCGCATCAGGGTGAAGATTAGAATGGTAGAGAAACACAGAGTGTTTTTCATAGAGGCTTCTCTCTCTCAGCCATATCCATACAATTATACTTCCGATACGCGGTTTGTGCGGCAGGCACACGCACGTAGTGCGGCACACAATGTGTGCTCATATACGATTCTTCCGAATCTCCTCAGCCTCGTCGAGCTTCGTCACCCTCTCCGGCTGTAGGAGCGGCTTCCAGCCACGATTCCTCCAGTATGTCTTTGCGAGCAACGATTTCGACCGAGCAACGAATTCGAGCAAGTAACGGAATCGAACGTGTGAGAATCCGGTCTATTCCTGCTTAATACTCAGACGTATATGTGCTTGGGATGCTCCATTGAAACCAAAATAATTCGGTCGCCCTCGGCTGAATATAAGAAAGTAACTATGCATTGCAAAGAACTATCCGTATATATCTACGAACGAATGAGAGTGCAGCGCGGCAATCTAGTCTTTTGCCTTTTCTCTTCCCGACATTACAGAATTTGCGTTAAGAAAATCGACTGTTAACGCGTATAAAAATGTTTTAGGGCTGGGGTGGAATTAAAACATTTTAGCGTTAACATGAGATTTTTAGCAAATTATGTACAGTCGGATGATTTTTGCTTCTTTTCATCAAGGAAAAGAAGGATAAAAAAAATAGCCTTTCTCCTTTCTTTGTCTTTTCATAATCCACACTACGTGTGTTCATCAAGGAAAAGAAGGATAAAAAAACAGATTTTCTACTTTCTATGTCTTTTCATAAACCACACTACGTGTGTCGCGGCTGGAAGCCGCTCCTACGGTGAAGATTATAACCATGATTGGTAGTGCAGAGGGTTTCCGAAAATAAGGGACTCATCCGCTATCCTACAACTCCGCCCAATCCCTCACGCGTAAGGTGTATTCCGTCAGGATGTTTCGACGGCCCTCAGGGCCTCTTTGAACTCGTCTATCTTGAACGGCTTCGACAGGAACCTGTTGCCCGTGCTGTTTATGAAGTCGAGGGTCTCCGTGCTCGGGTCCCCGGTCATGAACAGCATCTTTCCGGCCAGACCCGCGTCCATCCCCTTAACGCGCCTGTAGAACTCCTTGCCGTTCATGTGAGGCATCTTGATGTCGCATATGATGATGCTGTACGCCCCGCGCTTTATGCACGAAAGCGCCTCCTCTCCGTTCGAAACGAAATCGGCGTCATAGCCCTCGCCCTCGAGTATCCCGCCTATCAGCATCGTGACCAGCTCTTCGTCGTCGACGACCAGCACGGTACGCCCTTTCCTTTCCGGCAGGGGTTCGTCACGCCCCTCCACCCCGTTATCTTCGGCGAGGAGATAGTCCCTGTAATCACGCACCGGAAGCCTCACGGTGAAAGACGCCCCCTTGCCCGGCTCGCTCTCGACCGATATCTCCCCGTCGTGCTCCTTCATTATTCCGTATGAAACCGAGAGTCCGAGGCCCGTGCCGACGCCCGGCGGCTTCGTCGTGAAGAACGGGTCAAAAATCCTGCGCACGATGTCCTCGCTTATCCCGTGCCCCGTGTCCGATATAACGGCTTCTATATCGTCCCTCTCCCCTCTTCTCGTCTTTATCGTTATAGTACCCCCGTCAACGGAGGCGGCGCTTATCGCGTGGCAGGCGTTCAATACGAGGTTTGTGAACACCTGGTCTATCTGTGTCGAGTCGGCCATAGTCTTCGGCAGGTCGCTGTCGAGGTCCATGACCACGTTGATTTTCTCGAGATCCAGCTGGTACTGCCTGAATTCGACCGCGTTACGGAGTATCTCGTTTATGTCCAGGTACTCCCTCCTCGGCTTGTCCTTCCTGGCGAAGGAGAGGAGGTTCTCGACTATCTTCCTCACCTTGTCCGCGGAATTATGTATTACCTCGATGAACCTCTGCCTCTTGTCAGCCTCCGTCTCGGGCGCCGCGAGGAGCATCTGGGAATACCCGAGTATGGGCGTGAGGGGGTTATTGATCTCGTGCGCTATGCTCGACACGAGCTGTCCGAGAGAGGCGAGCTTCTCGTTCTGAATGAGCTGGTCCTGCGTCGTCTTCAGGTCGTGATAAAGTATTTCGAGCTCTTTCGCCCTCTCCCCGGCCTCTTCGAACATCTTCGCCTTGGAGACCGCAGTCCCTATCTGGTTGCCGAGAGAGTAGAGTATGTCGAGCTCGTACTTCTCGAACACCCTCTTTTCTATTCTCGTGAAATGAATGACGCCTATAGTCTGCCCCCTGTGCTTGAGCGGCAGGGAGAGGACGACTCCGGACGCATGCGCCCGCCCGGCGGGACCTAACGGATTCTTCTCTCCCGGGAGCCCCTTGAAATATACGGGCTCGCCCGTGTTTATGACCTTCCAGGTCACCCCTTTGGGATAAGGGATTCTCCCGGCCTTCTTAATATACTCATCGGAAAGCCCGCGGTGCACGCGGAGCACTGCCTCCCGCGAATCCCCCTCGCCCGCGACGAGGTATACGCCCATGATGTCTATCATCTTCATTCCGCCGATCATGTCGAGGAACGTTTCGAATATGAGCTTCAGGTCGGCGGAGCCGTGTACCTTTTCCACGATCGCGCTCAGTATGGAGAGGTTCTCGTTCCTCTCCTCGAGCTCCCTCGTCTGCTTCGCCCTCGCTATGGCTATGGAGATCTGGCTGCCGATCGTCGTGAGGAGCTCGACCTCCCTCCGCGTGAACCTCTCCTCCTCGTACCGCGCGAGCCATATCACGCCGATCGCCCTTCCCTCCACGAGGACCGGCACGCCCATTATGCCGTGGTAACCCGCCTTCTTTCCCGCGGGCCCGATCTCCTTTACCTTGTGTATGTCGTCTATATTGAGCGGCTGGCCGGAGTTTATAACCCTCCACGTGATCCCGGTCGGATACGGTATAACGGAGGCCTTGGCTACGTATTCAGGGGGGAAATTCCTGTGTGCCTGGAGCACGGCCGTGTTCGCGGCGTCGTCCACGATGTATATGGCCGCCATATCGACTTTCTCGAGCTCGATCACGAGGTCGAGCGCAGTGTCGTAAATCTGTTTCAGGTCGGAGGATTTGTGAACGGCCTCTACGACCTTTATCAGTACTCTGAGACTATCTGTTATTCTTTTTGGCAGTCTTAGAGACTGTTTAATTTCCATTGGCGCGCCGTCCGTCAGGGCTAATTATATCTACTATTGATTCGGTTCCGCAAGTGCCGGGAGAGGCGCTCGTCACGGCGGCAGAAATCGCAGCATTGTATGCTAGACTTAATATCTGTATGCGTTCGATTACACCGAACGCCGGCAAGGGAGGCAAAATGAAAAGGCGACTGGCATCTTTAATCTTGTTTGCAATTGTTTCACTCATCCTGACGCATGCGCCCTGGACGCGCGCGGAAGATGACACCGGCGGGGCGGAGAACGGACAGAAGGCTGTAAAGGAAGTAGAGGTCGATGAGGCGCGCGTAATCATAGAGGAGAAGAAAGGGAGCGCCGAATTCGTGATACTCGACGTGAGGACGGCCGGGGAATACTCGGGAGGACACATCGAAGGCTCGGCGAACATCGACGTGAAGTCCGAATCTTTCAAAGAAGAAGTGGGCAAGCTCGACAGGTCGAAGACATACCTCGTACACTGCCGCTCCGGGAGCAGGAGCGAAGCCGCGGTGAAGATAATGGAGGAGATGGGGTTCACCGACATGTACGAAATGAACGGAGGCATACTCGGCTGGCAGGATGCGGGCTATCCGGTGACGAAATAACTTATTCCGTCCGATGCGTTCTTCTTAATATGTCATTTCGAGCAACGGTTCTGAGCAAGCGCAAGAACCGGTCGCTTCCGGCTGATTGCTAGCGACTCACATTTACACCGTATACAATCAGTATATTCCAAAACGAGAAATCTATATTTTGCCTTTGCTTAATCTTTATAAATCGCGGCTGGAAGCCGCTCCTACAGGGTTTGGGATTAATTTTTGTAGGAGCACCATCCCTTCGACTACGCTCAGGACAGGCCTGGTGCGACAATCTCTTCTTTTTTTCTTTCCCGACATTACAGAATTTGCGGCACACAATGTGTGCACATGTACGATTCCTCCCAACCTCCTCTGCCCTACCTACCCTGTCTTTGCGAGGGAGCGCGTTATGCGACCGCGGCAATCTCATCCCTACCCTGTCATTTCGAGCCGCAGCGGGTGAAACCTCTCTTTGTCATGCTGAACTACGGTTCTGAACAAGTTGAAGAACCGGACGCCCTAGGCAGATTGCAACGATGCAAGAATTCCGTGGTCATTCCGTGAAGAACCCAAAATATTCAGCATCTCGTCTTTTCATAAACCACACTACGTGTGTGATTTTTGCTTCTTTTCATCAAGGAAAAGAAGAGATAAATATGGTACCCCCTCACCCTACCCCTAATTTGGTTTAGACGACATTGAGCGAGCCTGAAGTTGATTGGCTACTTCAGTTACGTTGTGGCTCCGACCGGTTCTTGCGCACGCTCAGAACCATTCCACGCTGGGGAGAGGGAATTAAGAGCAACGACGAGATCATCACAACCACAGCGATCCTAATTCACCACTGAAGTTCGCGCACTCACTCATCCCCTCTCAGCATCCCCGGCCTGTCGAGGACTATCCCGTCGACGCCCTTCCACGCGAGGAACCGCGCGATGTAAGGGTTATCAATATTCCACGCCCAGACAGAATAACCCGCGCGCTTGAGTCTCCATGCGAGTGTCGGGTCCAGCACGTATGCGGGCCAGAACACGCTCACGTACCTCACCCGGTCAGACGGGGGGACGCCGAGGGGATAAACGTACAATGCACCCAGAGCCGGGCCCGGCATGAGCCTTCCGAATTCCTCCACCCACCCCGCGTCGAACGATATTACGATGACCCCTTTCTCCATCCCGTATTTCCTGAGATAATCAGCGAGGACGTCCCCTATGCCGTGATAATCGTCAGGGCTTTTCACCTCTATGACCAGAGTGGAGGACGTCCCTTTCATGTATTCGAGCACCGCGCCAAGTTGCGGCACGGGCTCGCCTTTGAATTCATCCGAAAAACGCCCCCCCGCGTCGAGATTCCTCACGTACTCCCAGTCCCGCTCGCCCACGCGCCCCGCGCCGTCCGTAGTCCTGTCGAGAGAGCCGTCGTGCATGAGTACGGGCACCCCGTCGGAAGTGAGGCGAATGTCTATTTCCACGAACGGCGCGCCTGCGCTCACACCGGCCTTGACTGCGGAGAGCGTATTCTCGGGAGCGAGTCCCGCCGCCCCCCTGTGCGAGACGGGATACACCTCTCCCCTTTCCGTAAGAGAAGCGAAGACGAGATGGAGCGCTGCGTTGACCGCGACGAGCGCGGCCGCGATTATCAGGACCCGTTTTCCGGTCACGCGCCATTTGTTTTCGGGAATTTCAGCCACGGATGAATGATATAAAAGAAGCCGGGTTTAGTAAAGCGGCGTCAGAGGGCTATCCAGACGTTGAATACGACGAATGCGAGCACCCAGGCGATGACGAAGCTCCCGCCCAGGAATATGAGCGAATATTTCCTGCCGAGCTCCTTTATCATTATCGCGACCGTCGCGACGCAGGAGTTATACAGGAGGAGGAGTATCATGAAGGAGTATGCGGACGCGGGGGTAAAAGACCGCTTGATCGAATTCCTGAGGCCGTCTTCTTCCCCGGTGTCCCCCACGTCGAACGAGGAGAACCCGAGAGTGGCTACCGCGAGCACGGAGTCCTTCACGCTCGTGAGGAGCCCTATCCCCTGCTCCTTCGCGAGCACGAGGAGGTCGGGGCTTGCGGCTCCGGGGGCTGGCTCCGGCCCGGACGTCTTGTAGATGACCGCCATCGAGCTCAGCACCACCTCCCTCGCGAGAAACGCCGGGATGAGCGACGTCGTCGCCCTCCAGTCGTCGAGACCGATAGGCTTGAATACGGGCGTTATCGCCTTCCCTATCGACGCGGCTATGCTCTCGTCCGGGCCCTTTATGCCGGGCGGCAGGTTGAGTAAACCCCACACGATCATCGATACGATGAATATCACCGTACCCGCCCTCCAGAGGAACCTCTTCGTGTGCGCCCAGACTATAATCACGACTGTACGGTACGAGGGGAGCCTGTAAGGGGGCATTTCGAGGACGAAGCTGGCCTTCTTTCCTTTCAGATAAGACCGCCTCAGCACGAGCGCCGTGAGGAGCGCAACGACGATGCCGACGAGATAGAGCGAAATGATCACGACGGCAGGATGGTCGAAGAAGATGAACGAGAAGAACGCGAACACGACGAGCCTCGCCGGGCAGCTCATGAACGGTATCATCATGCCGACCAGTATTTTGTCGGTCCTGTTTTCGAGGTTCTTGGTCGCCATTATCGCGGGCACGTTGCAGCCGAAGCTCAGCAAAAGCGGCGTCATCATGTTCCCGTGGAGCCCGAGCCTGTGCATGAACCTGTCCATGAGGAACACGATCCTCGGCAGGTAGCCCGACATCTCGAAGAACGTGATGAAGAAATAGAGTATCGCGACCAGAGGGATGAAGGTCACGACGAACCCCACGCCTCCGATGATCGCCTCGTTCACGAACCTGATGAGGATCGCGGGCAGGCCGATATTCGTCCCGAGCGCCGTGAACCCAGCAGAGAGGAAGTTGTTCATGAACCCGTCGATCCAGTCCATGTACGGGCCCGAGAAATCGAACGAGACCTTGAACATCAGGTAAAAGAGGAGGACGTATATGGCGATCCCGATGAACGGATGGAGGAGCACGTTGTCGAGCCTGTGCGTGAGGCTGCTCGGCTTTCGCTTCGAGAAATTGGTGGCCTCCTTCTCGACCCTGTCCGCGAGCTTCCACCTCTCTTCCCCGGCCTCCTCCGAATCGCCCCGCGGGAGAGTGAGCCTCGCGGCCTTACGGCGGGCGTCCCCGCCCTCACCCGCGCCGCCCGGCTTGCCGATCTTGTTGCAGCATTCGAGAACGTACTTCAAGAGGGTATCGACGCCTTCGCCCGTTTTGCCCACGGTGAAGGCGGCGCGCACGCCGAGCATGCCCTCGACCTCGGGCACGTCCACGCTGATGCCGCTCTTCCTCGACTCGTCGGCCATGTTGAGCGCGAGCACGACGGGCTTCCCGAGCGGGAGCAGCTCGAGCGTCAGCATGATGTTCCTTTTGAAGTTGGAGAGGTCGATGACGTCGACTATAATGTCGAGCTCTTCGCTCCTCAGAAAATTCGCGGCGACCTTCTCGGCGTCGGTCGTAGCCTTCAAGTCGTATAAGCCGGGCAGGTCTATGATGTGGAGGTTATGGCCGTCGAGCGTGATGTAAACTTCGGATTTCTCAACAGTCACCCCGGCCCAGTTCCCCACCTTCAGGTTCTTGCCGGCGATCTTGTTGAGTATTGTGGTCTTGCCTACATTCGGGTTCCCAGCGAGCCCTACGGTAATCAGAGTTAAGAGACCTCCATAACTCCCGCCAGGTCCTTATCTATTACGAGCTCGACGCCGAGGTCGAGTATATTTAGGATGATGTTCCGGCCCTGAATCCGTTTTACCCTGATCCTGGTACCCTTCTGTAGTCCCATGGAGCGGAGTTTCCCGTAGGTGTGGTGGTAATCTCTTGCCCCTTTGAAAACTGCTTCCGAGTCGTGATCCAAATCGAGTATCGTCATCTTACCCTGATTACCTCTTGATATTATTCGGATTCGGCGGTCAAATGAAATTCAATGTCAAATTCAATATATACGATTCAGTATAACTGTCAAGGATAATTTTAGGGCTGGCGCGGCAGGCGGTTTAATCTCGAGCGCAACTATTAAGAAACGGGCGGGAATGGTGTATTTTAAGAGGCGGGATATGAATCTGCTGTATTCATTCCAGGGTCTCATCGTTATTAATAGGATTTCATCCAACTGACCCAGTATTAACTCACAATTTCAATAATGATATAGATGTACCGCTCCCCTTTTGTCAAGCTCGATTTAAGTTGAAGAATGCAAATGCTCTCAATCTATTTGTATGAAAACCATTATGTAGGATTTCCGTCAGAAATCTAACTGAAAAGGTGGATTAGTTTCCCGGGGGCTTGACATTTTATTGATTATACAGTCTAAAAGTTTTATAATTTTATTGCTCTCAGGAAGTCTACTACTAGTTATATGGCAGAGATGAGCGACGGCTGGTGGCCGACACCCGGCGGGAATGGCGGGCCACATATAACCATAAGCGACCATTCAAACTGAACGCCTAGACAGCAGTGATGCCATAACAAACCTTTTTTGAGGTTCACTGAGGGGAGGACCGGCGAATGAATGATCAATGGCTGTTCAAGAGCGAAACCTATGATAACTGCAATTGCGCTGTGAATTGTGGTTGCCAATTCAACTTGCCTAGCACCCACGGCTATTGCCAGTCGGCCTTCGTCGGTAACATCGTTGAAGGCCACTTCAACGATACGCCGCTCGCGGGGCTGAATTGGGCGGCGCTGTACAAGTGGCCTGGCGAGATCAAGGATGGAAATGGCAAACGCCAGATCGTTATCGAAAAACGTGCGGATGAAGCTCAACGGGTCGCAATTAAAACAATAATATCAGGCGAAGCATGCGAACCATTGAGCAATTTTTTCTCAGTATTCGCGTCCACATGCTCGGAATTTTGCGAGACATTGTTCCTGCCGATTGGTCTTGAAGCGAACTTGGAGCTCAGAACCGCAAGGGTTGATATACCGGGCATCATGAGAAGCAGCGGCAGACCGATAATCAACGAGTTTAATGGTGAGCCGTACCACATTGCGCTGGCACGTCCTAGTGGCAGTTTCGAGTTTACCTATGCAGAAATCGGATTAGGCACGACCTCGGTGACGGGTGATATGGAGATGGCGTTCGAAGATTCATGGGCGCATTTTTGTGTTCACCACTTCAATCAGGTTGGGTTGGTCCGCGAAAGATCAAGGCTCACAGCATGGCTTAGCGCATGAATCCGTACTCGCGTGGAAAGACCGGCAGTATGACGGGTTTTCTCACTTAGACGAAGCGTTCTCCCGTGAGCTCTACTGACGTCCTTGAGGTGGTTCTTCGTCGAGACCGGGTAGTAGTATCGTTCGTTCTTGTGATTGTGATTGCAGCATGTTGGCTGTATCTCTTAGCCGGAGCGGGAACGGTGTATTTTAAGAGGCGGAAATGATAGTCACGATATTCCGCTCCCGGCTGAGGCTGGAGCATGAAAATGAGTACCGCGAAGGTCGAACAGGATGGAGGCGCTCGGGTGCTCTACGACCAACAGACGTCCAATCTGGAGGTTCATGATTCTTAGTTTAGCGGGCCGTGTCCGATTATAGCATCAATTCTATCTTTCAATCTTTTTATTAAATCTTCCCAAGCCCCGTCTTCCCATTCAATGAAATTATACTGCCTGGTATCAAAATGAACCTTTTTCTCTTCTATTTCTCTTCTATTACACAACCATATAACTTCTAAACCTAGGGCGAGTGCAAAACCAGCTTCAAAATAAACTCCATGACTCTGTTTGGTTAAATCCGCCACAACAAATCTACTTCTTCTGATTGACGCAATAATTTCATCGTCAATCTTATTATTGTGTTCTTCTCGGTCAAGTCTATATGGATCAAAGCCTGCTTGTCTTACACCAACAGCAATTGCGTTGTCGTATAATGTATTCAAGTCCGGGTTAAATGACATAGCTATGAAAACAATAGGACTTTCTGGATTCAGTTCTCTTAATTTATCCAAATAGTTCCATCCTCTGGGAGTAATTTTATATTTCCCTTGTGTAGCAGGATCTAGATAATTCAATTCTTTATGAAGATATTCGCGCAAGATATACATTAATTCAGCTTCGTCATAACAACCTGCTTCTTGAATTGTACTTTTTAATATCTCAAAACTTTGTCCAGGTATCGGACAATTCTTTTGTAATAACAACATTACCCTCTCAGCTTTTTCGCCGACAGAGGGAGTCCGGAGATTTCTTAGATTATCTATATTATTTTGATCAATGGTGGGTGGGTTATCATGGTGGTAAATCCAATAAGAAATATTGGCTATCTGCTCATTTGTTAGAACTCCTATCGTCACAGATGGATTCATGGTTTCGCGGATCACATACTGGTTACATCTTTCACATTTAACATGATGTGTAGTGAATAGAATGCTTTTCACTATTGCCGAAGATTTACATATAAAACATTGCGAGTTATTCATTACTCAACCATATCATATTCCATAATGTGGACAAGTACGATCATTGTGTTTCTAAAAACTTTCAAATACGACTACTCATTACTCTTTTCATAGGCACTCTGAAACATTTGCTTTAATATTTGTTTGTATGTATCTATGTCGCCAGATCTTAAACGTAACCTGTATTTACCCCATTTTGATAGATACTCAAAATCTAATGCATTTTGTTCAAATTGTTCGTTTAGTTCCAAATCTTCGGTTAGCCTTATTTCTACATTAATCCATTTTTTCTTCGGCTTAAAAGAAACAAAATTATTCGGTATGCCATTCTTTGCTAGTCCTATATAAAACTTATTGTATTTCAGTTCAATGAGCGGATCTATTTCTTTTATGATTGAAAGTAATTTATCCGCCAATGCGACTGTCTCTTCCGAACCACGTTTCAACCAATATTCACGGTCCGCCGGTTCTGCCACTTCTTCATCTTCATCAACTAATCCCAGAGCAAATTCATCAAGAATTTTTGTAAATAGAAGACCTATTCCGTCTTCCAATTTTATTGCCCTCATTTGAATCGCGATTAATGGTATATGACCATTAAAAAGTGAAATAACATTTAAGAATCTATTTGTAACATCCTCTGCTATTATTACGGCACAATGATCGTATTGCGGGTATCGTTTTCTTTCCAAATCCCAATATTCTATTGTTCGGATGATATGGCTTTCGTCGGTAGGACCAAGCTGTACCTCAACCTCATATCGTTTATTTGTGTTGGGGTCTTGAAACAGTAAATCCAATCTGCCGGCTCTCAGTTGTGATCTTTCCTTATCACGTAAAATTACATCTCCTAAACCTAATATCGTAGGATCATCCGCGATAATTTGTTGAATCCATGCTTCATTGATCTCAGGATGCTCTTTTACAGATAAGAATTCAAGTTTATGATGTTTCATTTTCCCTCTTCAGATAGGATTAGTGAATTTTTTGGCATAATTCGATTTAAAAGCAAATTAGTATATAATGGGATTTTGTAAAGATTTCAAGTAAACGTGAGAAAACTAAAGCCCCTCAACTAAGTAAGATAGACCAACGGATTTCTAATCCGTAGGTCCCTTCATCAAGATTCCAGTAATAAGCACTCACTCCCAGAACTTGAAGTCCTTCAAGTCGGAGACCTTGAGCACCTCGACCTTGTCCTCGGTCCTTATGAGCTTCCTGCCGAGCTTCGGGTACTCGACCATCTCGTGCTCGCGGCTCTCCCCGCCCATGAGATACACGAGGTCCTTCTTCCCGTCGTTACGCATGTTGTGCGCGACCCCCGGAGTCGGGAACCCCATGAAGTCCCCGGGCCCTACTTTGTATTCCTTTCCGTCTATCTCGGCGACCCCGTTCCCCGAGAGTATGTAAATCCACTCCTCCTCGAACTGGTGCGCGTGGTATACGAAGGACTCCTTTCCGGGCGGTATCGCTGCGATGTTCACCCCCGTCCTCTTTAGCCCCGTCTTCGCGCCGAGCCTGGTCCCTATTATCTCGGACTTCGGGTTCCACGGGTGGGAGAACCTCTTCTCCATCTTTTTTATTTCCCCGGCCTTGAGCAGATAGCTTTTCTTCGGTGCGCCCATCGTATTCCTCCTGTTTCTCTGTTTCTTATGTAATAAGAGTATATTGAAAATGAGCGGCATATTGCAAACCCGGTCCCGCACCCGCCATTTCACTCCCCTCCCTGCCGGGCAATGCAAGATATCAATTATATTCTTTGTTGATTATCCGGCAGTAAATATGGTATAATTCCGACATTTAAAGGAGGGATGGAAATGAAAAAGCTTATTCTAAATGCGTTTCTGTTTATAGCCTTATTGTCTGTGCCCGTCTCGTCCTATGCCCTTGATTTCATTAAATTCGGGACGAGCCATGATAGCGGTTTTTGGGGTACCCCGGATTTCCAATTCAGCCCTTTTCCCAGCACGGTTCAATATCTTGCACAAAGAGGAAAAAATGAAATAACTTCCCTTGATCTTAATGACGGAAACGTGCAGAACGTTTTCAACGGGGGCTTCGGCGCCTTTGATGCGATTGTCGTATCGGAAACTATTAACCAACTATCACCGGATTCATACGCATTGTTTAATCAATATGTTAGTGAAGGCGGATGTTTTATATTAACCGGCAGTCACGAACAAGAAGATGATTTTCTCAATAATGCGTTTGGATTTAACGTAGCTGTTGTAAGTGTAATTTCAGGTGGGGATACATTTTCGCTTCAATCGGGTGCAGCAGGTACGCAGTTTGCCGGTGGTCCTGTCGGCTTGATAGCGGCTGATGCTACAGTTGCCTTTAGTAACACGCCGGGTATAGACGTGTATGACGGTTCTACCGGAGTAGCGGTATTCACAGATACATTCGGCGAAGGCACGCTTACAGCTATAGGATGGGACTATTGTTGTACACCCCCGAATGACCCGAACGATATATTAGACTGGTATGAAGTGGTTAACAGGGCGTTTGATCAATGCGGTACGGTGGATCCGTCTCGTCCTATCCCTACGTTATCCGAGTGGGGTCTTATAACCATGGCGGGGATCCTTGGAATGATCGGACTGTTCGCAGCTATTAGAAGAGGAAAAGTAACCGCTTAAACAAGACCTGAACAAAAGACAAACAAAAAAGGGGAGCTTCGGCTCCCTTTTTTATTTATGCCGGGTTCCCGAACAGGATTTTCCAAACTCGAACCCGCCGTCATTCTTCGATCGTGAATACGTAATACACGATAGTTTCGTCGGGCAGCTTCACCAGGCCGACGAGTCTGGAATTCCAGTATTTCTGCTGTCTATACCTCTGGACTATTATCGAGCCGCCGAGGGAGCATTTAGGATCGTCGATATTGTTAATGAACTCGAGCTCCGAGTCCGGGAGATAATATTCAACGAAATGACGGTTGCCGAAGTAGCGCAGCTTCTGCGTGCACACCCTCTTGAAACCGCCTCCGAGCTTCCCGATGCCAGTTAACAATTTCTTACGTCCGTACTCCCATTCCGGGGCTGATTTTATCGGATAAGACCCGAAGTACATTTTGGAAAAACCGTAAAGCGGGACGAGCGATATTATTACCACGACGGCGTAAAGTATATATGAAACGAAAGTGCGCCCGGCCCTCGCGGCGGCGGTCCGGACGAGTCCCGACACACCCCTCCCGCTCAGCAGGCAAAGGACCGGCGCCCCTGCCAGGCTCCTCGTCGCGTGCGGCACCCCGTCGTTCGTCAGCGAGGCCGCGAGGGGGAACACCGCTAGCCAGAAAAGGAGGAAATAGAATACGTTTCTCCGTCCGGCCGTTATCGCCGAATAAACGATGCCGGCCGCCAGGAACGGCAGCATCACCCAGTAAATTACCCCGGTTCCCCCGCCGTGCCTCAGGTTCGGGTCGCCGCGGGTAAACAGGAAATCAGGACCCAGATGCTTGATATAGTTCGTGCCGAATACCGATAAGGACTCCGAATCTATTCCGTACGCGAAGGTGGAAATCATGGACGCCCTTTTAAAAATTACCGGATCCGTAAATAAAACCCAGATAAAAGGAGCCGTTAAGATAAGAAATACGATCAAACCCGTCATCAGCGCCCTTCGTTCCCTGAGGAAATAGCGCCGGTGAATAACGAGCAGACACAATAGAAATAAAGGCGAGTAAAGCTGCGCCATGGCATATGTATAAAAAGTAAGCGCGAACATGCCGAACGATACGATCAGGGCTGATTTCCGCTCCCTGTTAATGCCGTAAATAAAAAGATAGACGGAGAATAACAGGAACGGGAGGAAAGACGCCGCCTCCCATCCCACTCGGGAATAGTGGACGTGCCACGGAATTATCGCCATGAAGAACGCCGCAAAGAGGGCGGACGCCGTGTCACCGAATAATTCCTTCGCCAGGAGATAAACGAGGAGTATGGACACGAGGCCGAAAAACACGGCCGGCATCCTGATACCGAGCGGGCTTTCCCCTAATACGAATGCAGAGATGCTGGATGCGATCCCGTAAACAGGGAGCCTCGGGTAAAGAAAATAACCGTTTTCGAAGAGGCTTTTTGCGGACACATAAGTAAATACTTCATCTACAAAGATCTCGGGCGGGTTTTCATTAAGATCCCACGCCCTCAGGAACCCGGCGAGGATCAGGATCAGGACGAGGCATGTGAAGGGAACGGTCCTGTTAATCATCCTCACAACCTGCGCATGACTCCTTCGTTACCGGATTGGCTTACTGAACAAAGTATAAGATCATGGAATTACTGTCAACCCGGCCCGGCCGTTTGGGGAAGCGGGATGGCTTACAATCAAGACGCCCGCCAACGGCATAATTTGCACCGTTCATGACCACTGCAGGAGACGCACGATGCAATCAGCCGTTGCGATTGGGCGTGCCGAGAATGTGGGACTTGGGCGGCAGCATCACGTTGTCGAAGTCTTGAGTGAACATAGCGGCCGCGAAGAACGCCACTGCCCGCAGTGTTTCCTTGCCGACGTTGGCGAGGTCGTGCTTTACGCCTGTAGGAAGTGTGAAGACACTGCCCGGACCTACCGGGAACGTCGAGCCGTCCTCCATGAAGAGCTTGCCGCTGCCGGCGATGATGTACTGGGTCTCCTCCGTCGCGTCGGTATGCCAGCCGAGTCTATGACCCGGCTCGATCTCGTACACGATCGTCGACGATTGCGTCGTACCGTGGCCTCCATAGACCGCGAATGCGCCGGCCCAGTGGACTGTCGGGTCGTCTTCGCCCCATACTTCGCTGCGCTCGAGTTTGCTGGATTCAACGACTGGTTTCATGAGCTTCTCCTTTGCGGACGCTGGCGTCCGCTATTATTGGAATTGATCTTGCCTTCGAACGTGATGCTGAATAACCCCTATCTTCTCCTGAAATATAGGTTCGATGTCCGCGCAAGTCAACAGGTTTATTATATAAACATGCGGCCGCCGGATATCTGTAACATAAAGAATACAAAGAATGCACGGATGGTAACTGGCGGTATCCCCGGCCTCCGCAACCCGGACTAAAAAAACACCCAGGGGTTCCTCACACCCGCCCGACTATAGATACGAAGCATGCTTGTACAACTTCCGCGCTCCGGGCTAATAAATCCCCTTCTCGAACATTTCTATGACCTCTTCCTCCCGCTCCGCGCTGCCGATCCACTCGCGGACGTGCCGGTCCGAGAGCACGGTCTCAATGTAACCCTTCGAAAGGCCGCCCGCTTCTATCCCGTACGTATTGAACCTTAGCGCAACAGGGGCGTACATCGCGTCAGCTGCAGTGAACGAGCCGAAGAGCCAGGGGCCTTCTTTACCGTGCTCACCCCTGCACGTCTCCCATATCTCTAGGATCCTCTCCGCGTCGCCTACTGCGTCCCCTCCCAGCTCCACCCACCTGTCCCCCGCCCTCGCGTTCATGGGGAGCGTCGATCTCAAGGCCGTGAACCCCGAGTGCATCTCCGCGCTAATGGATCGGGCGTGCGCCCTTGCCCCGGCGTCAGCGGGCCAGAGAGAGGGATGCTTCTCCGCGAGGTATTCGAGTATCGAGAGCGAGTCCCAGACCCTGACGCCGCCGTCAATATAGACGGGCACTTTCCCCGCGGGGGAATATTTCCTTATCTCCTCGGAAGAGCCCTCGACGTATAACGGTATGCGGACCTCGTCGAACCCGATCCCGAGATGCCTTAACGCGAGCCACGGCCTCATCGACCAGCTCGAATAGTTCTTGTTTCCGATTACGAGTACGGGTTTTGGCATGATTGTATCTCCTTAGCACACATAGTGTGTTTCTACGATTCTTCCCAACCTCCTCAGTCCGGACAATTAATTCCCTCTCCCTTCACAGGAGGCGAAACTGCTTCGAGTAAGCGAGAAGCAGGTCGCTCTCGCAACGAAGGCAGTAGAGGTGCTCAATTTCGGCTCAATGATGCTTGAACCAAAGTAGCCAGGGTGAGGGTGTATCTTAATTATATTAACCCGTTCGTCCATCGGCACACAATGTGTGCTCACGTGTTCTTACGATTATTCCCGACCTCCTTTGCCCCGCCATCATCCCGTATGTCCGCAGCAATTCGCCGCCCGTTCGCTCTGAGCTTGTTATTTATTTTCCCCCTTTGGAAAAGGGGTGTATAGACCGGGGACATAGGTTACAGGTGTTCGGAGACATGGGTAACAGTATTTCATGATACTAGACCAGGTCGATCCGGGCAATTTTGAAGTTCCGGAAGAACACGTTTAACTTTC
>JBGSVA010000108.1:0-28774 GCA_041753155.1 Thermodesulfobacteriota bacterium
CGCGGTACATTATCGAGAGTAAGCAGGCTGGTCTTGACATCGTATCCTTTCGACTTTGCCTCTGACTCCGTTAAACCGACGCCGGCCACCTGCGGGTCTGTAAATGTAACGGACGGTATGACGGTTGCGTCGTATTGATAGCTGTTACCTTCCAGGGCATTCCTTGCAGCCAGCTTTCCGCCATAGGCAGCCATATAAACAAACATATCCTTTCCTGTAACATCTCCCACCGCATATATATCCGGATTGGTAGTCTGCATGTATTCATTGACCTCAATTCCACCATTCTTAAGAAACTTTATACCAGCCTTTTCAACGCTCATGCCTCCGCTGTTCGGCTTTCGGCCTGTTGCGGCAAGCACCTGTTCCGCCTCTATCGACTCAAGACCATTTCGTGTTTGGTAGAAGAGTTTGATGCCTTTATCTGTCTTCTCTATGGTTTTATACTCTATGCCTTGTAAAACGGTGATATCTTCCACCCTGAAATATGCTGAAAGAGCCTCGCTGATTTCCGGTTCTGCTTCAGGCAGAAGGCGGCTGCGAAAACAGATCGTTACCTTTACTCCCGCGCGGGCAAACATCTGTCCCAGCTCGGAGCCTATATAGCCGCCTCCGATAACCAGCATGGATTTCGGCAATCGTTCAAGTTCCAGTGCAGTCGTACTATTGAGCACCGGTACGCTTTGAATACCGTTTATCGCAGGCAGAACGGCGGAAGCACCGGTCGCTATGACGATTTTTTTCGGGCGATATTTTTGTTCGTTAATTTCGACCTCGGTACCGTTACCCATGAATACGACCCTTCCTTCGACATAGCCGATATTGGGATAGGACGGCAAAAGGCCGATATATTTGGTCTTCCGCAATGATTCAACCAATTGCTTTTTTTGATTAACCAGAGCTTCCCAGTTATAAATTTCGGCTGTTCCTCTGATCCCGTTAAAACGGCTGGCGCTTATAGCCTGGTGTATGGTTTCAACCGCACGGATCATTGTTTTGGAGGGAACGCAGCCGACATTCACGCATGTGCCGCCGATTGTTCCTTCCCCTGCAAACAGAACGTCCGCGCCTGCCTCGGCGGCGGTAATTGCTGCCGAAAAACCGGCAGAGCCCGCCCCGATAACAAGCAGGTCAGGCGTTTTATTCCTGCTCCCTGTTTCGCATGAATCATTGCCAGTGCAGCATTCCAACATTTTACTTTACCTCCCTGTTATTTTATGAGCTCTCACGAACGGATGAGGGATAACCCCTGTTTTTTAAGGCTTCGAGCAGGGCGGAAATATTAGTTTTATCCTTGTCAAAGACAACTGTTGCCGTCTTTGTATCAAAATCAGCCGTGGCTTCCGTAACACCAGGAACACTTTGTAAGGTCTTTGTTACGATAAACGGACAGGACGCGCAGGTCATAGAAGGGACATCAAAAGTTACAGTCTCAAGCGCAGCATGTTGCTCCGAGGATATGGCAATCTGCTCAGGTGAAGCTGATAATGACACGGCCGACACATCATCAACCGGCGAGAAAATAGAAAAGCCTCCGGACGAAAACACAGCAAGACCGATAAGAACTAACCATGATTTTTTGTTCATTGTTTTCTCCTTAATTATGCGATGGCCCCAAGTAATACCGGTGCGATATAGGGCCACAAAACGGCCAGACCGACCAGAATTGCCGCGAGCCAAAGCGAGATTTTGTTAATCCGGCCGGAGTCGGGACGGGCACAAAATGTGCCTTCCTCGCAAGCCTCCGCTTTGGGCTTGCTGTAAACCTTGTAAAATCCGAACCCTAGAAATAATATTGCCGCAGCTATAAAATACGGCCTGTAAGGCTCTAAAGCGACGAGATTTCCGATCCACGCGCCGCTGATACCCAGCGCAAAAAAAAGAAGCGGCAGAATACAGCAGGCGGAGGCGCCGATCGCGGCGGCGATTCCGGCTACGGTAAGGAATCTATTAGTATTATTCTTATCAAGGCTCATACGTCCTTTGTTCCTCCAAAAATCGTGGATTTTATGCAATTGCCAATCAATACCTATTAGTGTAACATCTGTAGTAGCTACAGATGCAAGGGGGTTTTTTATTTTCTGAAAAATTATGAATAGAGCTTCGGAAAAAACACTCATAACCATAGGCAAGCTGTCCGAAAGGACAGGCGTGAACATCGAAACAGTGCGCTATTATGAGAAAATCGGGCTCATACCAAAGCCTTATCGCAGCGAGGGCGGGAACCGGCTTTATAACCCGGAGCAGGCAAAAAGGCTGGCTTTTATAAAGAGATGCCGCGAGCTAGGGTTTCATCTCGATACTATCAGGGAGTTTTTAAAGCTGGTTGATGAAAAAAACTTCACCTGTGCAGAAATAGCTGATATTTCCCAGCGTCATCTGGAAAATATTCGGGCCAAGATCAGGGATTTGAAAAAGATTGAGTTACATATGAAGGACATGCTCTCACAATGTAACAAAAACAATACGCCTGACTGCGCCTTTATAGAGATACTTTTCACGTAGAATAATAGTTGAACTAGGCCTCAGTCCCTCTGCCCTTCCTTTATCACGCCCTTGAGGAGCCCGGTCATGTTTCCCTTGACGGCGAAGTCCCAGTCCCCTTTATACTCGACGTCGCTTATGAGCCAGCCGGACTTCCCCTTTTCCAGCACCGGGGAGTCCTTCCAGGTGAACGTCTTGCCGTCGCCGGGGTTCGTGTTTTTGAATTCGACCGAGCACGAGGCCTTACTGCCTTTCTCCTCGCACGTGAGGACCTTGAAGGAATCCGCGCCCTCGAAGAGGGACGTGAATATGTCTCCTTCGACTAGCGGGGGGACTTCCCCTTTCGTATCCGCCTTGTATTTTATCTCCGCGGCGGCGGCGGATTTCAGAAGAGCCGCAAGCTCCGGGGTAATGTAGGGCTTATATTCGGCGAGGTCCTTCGCCGCGGGTATGCCCCGCGTCTTGAGTTTTATGTACGCGTTATAGAACCCGGTCACGGTGCTCTCGGGGCTGTCTCCCGCATATGAGACGGTAGCCGCAACAAAAACCAGTAGAAGTAGAGTAATCCATTTTCTCATGAGCTATGATTCTCCTTTTTGTGGCGCGCCGTTTCCCGGATCATGAGCCCTCCCCGCGCGTTCCATTGATTATAAACCCCGGAGGGATTAATCCGCAATAAGTTCAAATTACAGAAAGGGAAAATCCACCCTAACCCTCCTTTACGAAAGGAGGGAATTTAATGATTACAAGCGAGATTGCCGCGGCTCCTTCGCTGCCTAATTTGGCTTGTGTAACGTCGGAACGTTGAAAAATGAGCATACATGCAATTAGCCGAGACCGACCGGTTTATTTTGGCTTCAATAGTGCCTCCCGAGAACAGAAGCACTTGAGTATTTAACCAAGGGCGACCGAATTCTCACTTGCTCGAATTCGTTGCACGCTCAGAACCGTTGCAAAGACAGAAGCGAAATATCGCGGCTGGCCTGTCCTGAACTTGTTTCAGGAAAGCCGCTCCTACGGGTGCAATACAGGATGAGATTGCCGCGGCTCCTTCGCGCAAGGCTTCGGAGCCTCGCAAAGACAGTCTAATATTTAATGTACACCCCCACCCTAGCTATTTGGGCTCAGGCAACGTTGAGTCGGCATGACGTAGCTTTCCTGCCCTTGTTCGTCAGTGACCGATTCCTCACTCGCTCGGTATCGTTCCCCCTCCTTCGAGGGGGAGGGAATTTGAGAAGTGTCGCGACAGATTCTGCGCCCGTCCCTTATGTTATAGTAGTTATGTCTAAATCCTTTTATAAAACTACAACAGCCGCACGGGCCGGTCAGCGCACGGGCGGAGCCGTTAACAAAATATTCCGGAGGTGATTTATGTTCTCAAATATCGTGAGCAGGTTTTACGACCCGGAGTTCGCAGAAATGGTCTTCGACTGGCTCATCACGTCGGGCGCGAGGATACTGGTAATAGCCGTCGGAGCCTACGTGCTCATCAGGATCGTAAACGGCGTAATCGGAAGGGTCGAGTCGATCGCGGCGTCCCGCACGACGGACTTCCTGAGCGCGTCCGAGGCCGAGAGACGCTTGAGGACGCTCAGCTCTCTCCTGAGGAGCATGGTGTTCCTCGTGATAGCGGGAATTGCCGCTGTCATGGCGCTGAGGGAGCTCGGGATGGACGTCGCCCCGATAATTGCGGGAGCGGGCATACTGGGCCTGGCCGTGAGCTTCGGAGGACAGAACCTCGTCAGGGACGTCATAAGCGGTTTCTTCATCATATTCGAAAACCAGATACGCGTGGGGGACGTCGCTATCATAAACGGACAGGGGGGGACCGTGGAGGAGATAAACTTCAGGACGACGGTCATCAGGGACCTCCAGGGTATAGTGCACGTATTCCCGAACGGCACCATAACGCAGCTCTCTAACCAGAGCAAGGGATGGTCCCGGTACGTCATAGACGTGGGGGTCGCATACAAGGAGAATATAGACTACGTAATGGAGGTGCTCGGGGAGATCGGGAACGGACTCCATAAAGATAATAAATTCAGCTCGCTCATACTCGAGCCTCTGGAGATACTGGGCGTGGACAGCTTCGGGGACTCGGACGTCGTTATAAAGTGCATGATAAAGACGCTCCCCTTGAAGCAGTGGGAAGTCGGGAGGGAGCTCAGGAGAAGGATTAAAAATACATTCGATCTCAAGGGAATAGAGATACCGTTCCCGCACCTGAGCGTCTATTACGGCGAGGCGAGCAAGCCTTTCGGGCTGAGGCTCGAAGGGGTCGAAAGGGCGGGCGCGGCCGGGGAGTGATGGGGGGTGACCGGAGACCGGACCGGGGTCAGGACATACCGCCCGCTTGACCTTTTACATATATAGAGATTGTTGTATATTATTTGGAATGAAGAAAAGAACGGATCCTAAGAAGGGGAACGGGCACGCCAGGTTCGAGAGCTTGAAGCTCACAGAATGTCTCGACTGCGTATGCTACGAGATCAGGAAAACGGCGCGTTTCGTCATAAATTACTACGATGCCGCGCTCAGGGACGCCGACCTCAAGAGCAACCAGTTCTTAATCCTGGTGGCGGTCGCGTATCTGAAATCGCCTAATTTCACCAAGCTCGCGGATTTCGTCGGGATAGACCAGAGCACTCTCGCGCGCAACCTCGTTACGGTCGAGAAACAGAAGCTCGTGAGCGTAAAGCCCGGAAAGAACCGGAGGGAAAAGCTCATAACCCTTACGAAGAAAGGCGAGCAGAAGATCGAGAAGTCCTTCCCGCTCTGGAAAAAGGCTCATGGCCGTCTCGTGGGCGGTATAGGGGCAGCGCGCTGGAGTGAGATCCAGAAAGAGCTCCACGGCGTAGTAGGCTTAACCAAGAGCCTCAGCTGAGGGGACACTTCCACACTGCCGCTTGTGAGCGCCCCGGTATTGCTGTCTCCGCGCAAATTAAAATCCTTGTCTTTAATACCGTCCGCAATAGTTAAAATAGCGGGAATATTTTATCCATATTCATCACCGATAGCTTCCTTTATCCGCCAGCCGACCGCGATAGACAGGGGATGCCCATATTTGCACCGGCGCCCGCATACGGATCATTGACAGATTTTAGAAACGGCTCGATACTTGCATTTATACGCCTTAATCCGTGACATCCGATAAACCGGCACGTCCCGGTCATGCTCCATCAGGGAGCTTTTAAATCTCTTCCCTATCGAGGAGCTTGAGGAATATATTCCGGAACGGGCGAGCTATACGATATGACCGTTTCACGGAATCTATAGCGAAGCGTGGGTATCCCCAAGAATTGCCGCATCCGGAGCCGATAAATGGACAGCGACGACCGAATAACGAAAAGCCCGGCCCCCCGGGGATCAAAAAAGAAGACCCGGAACAGGCCCGCCGGGGAGCCGAAGCTCCCGAACGCTCCCGCTCACGTGCCGCAACAGGGGCTCGTCGGCGGGGACGCGCATACCGGGAGCCTCGAATTCCTGGGGGCTATCCTCGAGGAGTCGATGTTCGAGATAATCGTCCTCGACAGTAAGACCCTCGGGCTCATACACGCGAACAAAAAAGCGAGGGAGGCTCTCGGGTACGGCATGAAGGACCTGTCGGAGCTGACAGCATACGAGCTCGGAAAGGAATTCTTCGACGACCGTTTCTTTAAAATGATCGAGCCCCTGAGAAAAGGCGCCGAGGAGAGGACGGAATACACCTCGCTCCGCAGGCGCAAAGCCGGGACTCCGCATACGGTGGAGGTGCACATCCAGAACTCGGCATTCAACGGAGCCCCCGTCCTGGCGGCGGTTATACTCGACATAACGGAGCGGACCCAGGCCGAGGAAAGGCTTAAGGAGACGCTCGGTCAGCTCTCGAAGATCAACAGGTACGAGACGGTCATAGGCATCGTTACGAGGACCGTGCACAACTCCATCAACCTCAAAACTGTCATGGAGAACGCGGTCCAGGCGCTCCGGCAGAACATGGACGTCGCGAAGAACGTGTCGATCCATCTCGTCGAGGGAGCCGAGGCCGTGCTCCAGGCCCACAGGGGCCTGCCCGAATGGTTCGCTTCGAAGGTAGAGAGGATACAGTTCCCGAGGGGCGCTACGTGGAGGACCATAATACAGGGAAAGACCGCGTACGTGCCCGACACGGAAGGAGACGAGAGCCTGGGGCAGGCGGGTGTATTGCTCGGCATAAGAAGCTACGTCTCTATACCGCTTAAAAACGACGGGAAGGTCGTGGGCGTCATAAACATTTACACCGACGTGCCTAACTCATTCAGGGCGGACGAGCTCAGGCTCCTCGATATCGTGTCGAGACAGATAGAGATCGCGATAAACAACGCCAGGTTCACGGAATCGCTGATTAATTCCGAGAGGGCGCTGGAGGAGAAAATAAAAACGCTGTCCAAGAAGGAGAGCTACGAGAAGATAGTTTATACGATCGCCGGGAGGTTCCACAGCTCCGCCGATTTCGGCGAGGTCTTAAGCCTCACGATCCAGAGCCTCAGGCAGAATATCAAGAACACGGATTTCACCGCCGTGTACTTCGTCGAGGGGAACGAGGCCGTCCTGAAAGCGGTACACGGCCACGACGATTATTTTAACAGGAAGGTCGCAAGGATACCGTACCCGAGGGGTTTGACGTGGAGGACCATCATCGAGGGCAAGACCCGTTTCGTCTCCGACACCGCTGAGGACGACGCGATAGGCCCCGCGGGGAGACAGACGGGCGTGAGGAGCTATATCTCGATGCCGATAAAGTCCGTCGGCAACACCATCGGGTGCATCACGATCGCGTCCCGGAGCGTAAACGCCTTCGACCGCGACGAGCTCACGCTCCTCGAATCCATAGCCGAGCAGATAAGCATCGCGCTCTTGAACGCCAAATACGTGACGGAGATAGAATCGAACGAGAGACGGCTCAAGGCGCTCGTCGGCTCGGTCGACGAGATTGTCTTCGAATTCGACGACCAGGGGACGTACCTGGGCGTCTGGACGGAGAACGAGGAGCTCCTCGTGAGGCGGAAGGAGGAGCTCCTCGGCAGGAGGGTCTCGGACTTCTTCGACGAGGGGTTCTCGAATTCGGTGACCGATGCCATAAAACGCGTCCTCAGGAACCGGAAATCGGAAGTCGTGGAATTCAACATCACCCTCAGGGGCAGGGAGAGGTGCTTCAGGGCGCGCATCAACCCGATCCTCGCCTCGGGCAGCGAGCCCGCGACCGTGTCCATGCTCGCGAGGGACGTCACCGAGAGCAAGGCCCTCGAAACGCAGCTGCTGCGGTCGCAGAGGCTCGAGAGCGTGGGGAAGCTCGCGGGCGGCATCGCGCACGACCTCAACAACATCCTCCAGCCCATATTGATGTCGATACAGCTCTTGAACTCCAGGAATACGGACGAAAAGAGCCGGGCCTGGCTCGATGTACTCGACCGGAGCGCCCAGAGGGGGGCCGACCTCATAAGGCAGATACTCTCCTTCGCGAGGGGCCTCGAAATCAAGAAGCAGCCCTTCGACATCAAGTACCTCGTCAAAGACGTGCAGAAGATTATCGACGAGACCTTCCCCAAGCTCATCAGCCTCCATACGGAGATAGAGGACGGCATTCCGCCTGTCTTCGGGGACTATACGCAGCTGAACCAGGTGCTCATGAACCTGTGCGTGAACGCGCGGGACGCCATGCCCGAAGGAGGCGGCCTCGTAATCTCGGTCAAGAACATCAAGGCAGGCGGCGAAGAGAGCCCGGCGTTCCTCAAGCCCGGTTACAGGCAGTACACGGTCATCGAGGTTTCAGACACGGGGACGGGTATCCCGCCCGAGGTCATGAACAATATATTTGATCCGTTCTTTACGACCAAGGTATCCGACAAGGGCACGGGCCTCGGGCTATCCATCGTCTACGGCATAGTCAAGGACCACGACGGCTTCATCAACGTCGAGAGCCGGGTCGGAAAGGGGACTGCGTTCACCGTATACCTGCCTGTCATAGATTCGCCCTCCGCCGACCGGAAGCCGGACAAGCTGTATCCGAACGCACCCGCCGGGAACAAGGAGCTGATACTGATTGTCGACGACGAGAGCACGATAACGGACATGACGAAGACGATACTCGAGGAATACGACTATAAGGTGCTGGTCGCCAATAACGGCGAGGAAGCGACTAAGATATTCCTTACGCATAAGGACGAAATTTACGCCGCGATAGTGGACATGATGATGCCCGTCATGGGGGGGAAGACGACGATACGCATCCTGAAAAAAGAGAGTCCTTCCCTGAAGATAATCGCCATGAGCGGATACCAGAGGGAGCACGAGCTCGTCGACCTGAAAGAAGCCGAGGTGGACGCGTTTTTGCCCAAGCCCTTTAACGCCGAGAAGCTGCTCCAGACCCTCAGCGACGTGATGCAATAACACCCCCGCCGTAATCCCTCCCTCCCCCTCAACTGACAACTGACAGACCTGCAGGGGTATATACCCCAGAGATGTGTCAGGTTGTCAGTTGGTACAATTCTGTCATTGCAACGATTGCGAGAAGGCAAGCAATCGGTCGCCCTCGGCTAATTGCGAGAAAGTTACTGTGCCATGGGATGCTATTGCAAATATTCAAATCGTAATGAACGAATGTGAGTGAAGCGCGGCAATCTCACCCCTGCCTGTCTTTGCGAGGGAACGCTTTTTGTGACCGCGGCAATCTCATGAATAAAGCGAGATGCTGAAACAAGTTCAGCATGACAAAAAAGTGAGATCGCCACGGCTACGATCTTGAAACAAGTTCAGGACAGGCGGTCTCGCGAAGACAGTAAAAGAGGTGTCCCCTCACCGTTTCCGACAATGCGACAGATGCGACACCTATATACCCCTGCGAGCCCGGCAGGCAGCGATAAAAAATTCAGTCTATCGGAATTATTCCGACCGTACTATAATTAGTCAGTATTGTTCATAAATCTCGACGGAGGGTAATGGAATGAACGCAACGCCCGTACAAAGCGGTTACGACACCTCGCCCATGAGCGTAAAGGACTGGGTCGTCACTATGATTCTCCTCGCCATACCGGTCGTAGGAATCGTAATGCTTATACTCTGGATAGTCAGCAGCACGGGGAACATCAACAGGAGGAACTACTGCCTGGCGTCCCTCGTCATCGCGGCCATAGCCATAGTGCTCGTAATAATTTTCGCTGTCTTCTTCGGAGGCATGGCTGCCTTGATGTCGACCCAGCAGGGCGCGTAGATAATACGGGCGCGGTCCCCGAAGGATCGAGACGGGGAATTACGGCAATAATAGAGAGTACCTAACGAGACGGCCACCTAAGCGGCAGTATCGGGAATCATCGTGATGCTGCCGCTCAGAGGTCGGGGAACAGGAATGATGTGTCCGCGTTTATAACTGTCATTGCGAGCGTAGCGCGGCAATCTCGCCCCTGCCTGTCTTTGCGAGGAGCGCAGTATGCGACGCGGCAATCTCATGAAAAAGCGAGATGCTGAATTTTTTGGGTTCTTCGAGGAATGACCATGGAATAATCGCATTGTTGCATTCTACCTATGGCGTCCGGTTCTTGCACTAGTTCAGAACCGTAGTTCAGCATAACAACAAAAGAGAGGTTGCCGCGGCCATTCCGAGGTCTCACCCGCCCCTCACAAATCAATAAACAACCCCTTCGCCGCATCTGATGTGAGCTTCGATACGGAAGTTACCTTGTCGCTGAAGAGGGATAACGTCTGCCATGATTCCCTCTCGGTTAGGTCGATCAGCACGGAATAGACCTTGAACCCGAGCCTCGCGCGCTCGCGCCTGAAGCCCTCGAGCCACGCATCCCCCACGCCCGCCTCCCCGTCCGTAATGAATACGATGTCCCCGCGCCTGAATTTGGAGCCTTTCAGTATTTCGAGCGCCCTGTCGAGCGGCTCCTCGAAATTCGTGCCGCCGCCGGGGAAGTAGCCCGCGAGCTCGAATACGTCCTTTTCCTTCATCCCCCACCCGCCCCTGCCCTCACCAACGCTCGATTCGAAAACCCTCTGCGGCATGCCGCCCGAGGAGAATACGATGACGCTGAATTTCCTCCTCTCCCTCCTGGCGATGTCGAGGAGCGTGAGGCATACGCCCTTCGACCAGAGCTCCTTCTTGCCCTCCATCGACGAGCTCCCGTCGAGGCATATGACCATAGGGCCCCTGCCCTTCTCGTCCCTGAGCGAGTACTGGAGGAGCTTCCCTTCGAGGAGCCTCTTCTTAAAATCCGCGCGGAGCCCGGCGTTCGCGAGCGCCGCGAGCTCGGAAGGGATGAGCCTCCCTATGTCGCTCCCCATTGCGACGTCGTACACCTCGCTCCCCCTCCGCGCCCAGGACTTCCTCCTCCCCCGGAGCATCTCTTCCTTGAGGCTCCCGACCAGGCGGGAGAGCCGCCTGAGCTTTTCGTTCGAATAGAGCCTCGCGGCAAGGTCGAGCTTCTCCCCTGCCGGCCTCTCGCCCGGAGCGCCCATGGACGCGCTCCACGAAGTGAGCTCGTCCTCGGCGTTGTCGACGTTATCCGAGGTCTCTTTCATCGAGGACCTGACGAGGCCCTTAATCCTGACCTCCATGTTCTCGTGCCCTTTTTTGAGGTCGTCCGTTATCTTCTTAAGTGCCTTCTCCTCTCTATCGAGCTCCGACTTTTTCTCACGCCTGACCTTCTCGAACGCATCGCCGGTCTCCCCTTCTTCGCCCGCGACCTCCTCCATCGTATCGCTCTCGTCCGATATCTCCTCCGCGTCCCTCTCCGACCTGTCGGTCTCCCATTCCCTCATGAGCGACTTCTCGCCGGGGCCGTCCCCGGACTTGAGCCACTCGAGGATCATCTCCCCCATCTGCATGGCGGCGAGCGCGGACTTGTACGCGTCGAGCACGGTGTCCTCGCGGAGCGAGGCGTAATCCGGGTCGCGCCCGACACCGAGCAGAAACCTCCTCGGCATGAGCGAGCTCCTCCTTACGCCCTCCTCGGGCAGGAACACCACGTTATGTTTGTAGAAGGCCGCGAACAGGTCGAGCATGAGCGGCCTGAACCCCGGAAGGAGGGCGGAGCCCCGCCCGATGAGGTCCCCGAGCCCCTCCGACTCCGATTCGAGGTCCCCGAAGAGCTCCCTGTCGTAGGAGTCCGTTTCTATGTTCTCACTCGATAACCGCCGTTTCATACAGGATTAAAGCTAACACGCGCACCCCGGTGTATCAATTTCGGAAAGCCGTGTTAAAATAAAAAACCCTCCCGTGACAGCGCATTATTTTGGAGACACGAACCTGAATTCAAGCGAATACAAGGCTGTATTGACCGTGGCCGTCATCATGGCCACGAGGCTCCTCGGGATATTCCTCATACTGCCCGTCTTCAGCGTGTATGCGGAGAAATACCCGGGCTCGGACCTCGCCATGGCCGGGCTCGCGTTCGGCATATACGCGCTCGCGCAGAGCATACTCCAGCTCCCGTTCGGGTGGGCAAGCGACAGGATAGGCAGAAAGCCCGTGCTCGTGGCGGGAATACTCCTGTTTACGGCCGGAAGCGTTTACTGCGGTCTGGCCGATACGATAAACGAGCTCATCATAGCGCGTATAATCCAGGGGACAGGGGCCGTGAGCTCGGTCGCCCTCGCGTCGTTAGGCGACGTCACGCGGCCCGGAGTGAGGGCGCAGTCGTTCACGATTGTCGGCGTGTCCATAGGCGTCGCGTTCCTCATGGCAATAGTCATCGGGCCGTATCTCGCGGCCAGGATAGGGTTCTCGAGCCTCTTCTACATACTCGCCGGACTGGGGGCGCTCTCGCTCCTGATCACGGTCTTCTTCTTCCCCTCAATAGAAAAGGAGGCCCCGGTCGTCGAAAAAGCGGGTTTGATGCGTATCGCGCTCACGCCCGCACTGAGGACGCTCTTCGTATCGTCCCTCGTGGTATCGCTCCTCGTAAACCTGTTCGTTTTCGTGTTCCCTCTCTCGTGGAAGGCCCTCGGGGTGAGCGACGCCGGGCTCTGGCGCGTATATCTCATAACCCTGATACCCACTGCCCTGTTCGTTTTCCCGTACATCAAGTGGGCCGAAAAGAGGGGGGGCCTGACGACGGCGGCAAAGGCCGCGTGGGCCTGCATTGCGCTCGCTTTCCTCGTCTATCCCGCGGGCGCGGGGTACTCGCTCGTGCTTTACGGGGCCGGGATGGCGTATTTCGCCGGACACACCATCATGCAGTCGCTCCTGCCGGCTTTCCTCACGCAGATTGTGGGACAGGAGAAAAGGGGTTCGGCCGCGGGCATATACAACCTTCTCTCCTTCTTCGGCTCGGCTCTGGGGGGTATGATGTCGGGATACCTCTACCAGATAAACCCCGCGCTCCCGCTCATATCCGGGTTCATAGTCATTATCGCCTGGGGGCTTTTCGGCCTGCCGACGCCGCCCGAATACGGACCCAGCATAGAGAAACCTGTCATCACCGAATAAACCATTAAATACGTTTAAATTCCGTTAAATATGTGTTATTATTGCCGTGAAAAGAATTGTATACTGTGCGCGCCGGGGGGTATAGACCCAATATGGCTGGCCGGAAGGCCAGCCCCAAAAACAGCCGTCCGGTCGTATTTAAGCTTTCTCGTTCATTTTATTCTTACCGTGATACCGATTAGAAATTATAAAAAATTAAAGGAGGATGGAAATGTTGAATAAAGTAAAGTTAATACTGTTTGCAATCCCATTATTACTTATTTCCGTGACCGCGTCACATGCGGTCGTCCAATTAGTCGACTCAGAAAGCACCGGAATCAGAAATGATCTTGATAATAATATCACCCAGGGGGTTGTAGCGTCCGGTTCCGGGCTCCCGGGGGATTTCGTGGTCATAATGTGCTCCACGTTTTCGGACGGGAATAATTTGTTCCTCGATCCCACTCCCGGCAACTGGTTAGAACTGAACTCGGGCGAGTGCGGAGGCAGCGGCGCCTGCGTACTCGGAATATTCGCAAGATTTGACGAATCCGCCGACTCCTCGGATATTACCTGCAACTGGACAGACCAGACGAGCGTGTTCGCGGCGGGCTCCTTCAGATATAGCGGGGTCGACATTGACAACCCCATCATAGCCGTCGCATGTAATTCCGGTGCAGGCGGGCTGGTTGCAGCGCCATCCGTAAACACTGAGCCCGGCTCGGCCGTGATCGGAGTTGTTTCAATCGGCGGGGATCTCAATCTGGTTACACAGGACCCTGTGGAAAGTATCTTCGCACAAGGATTTTCCAGTCTGACTAATGAATTCAATTTGATATTCGCCGTGAGTTTCGAATTTCCACAAGGCGGCTCCACGGGCGAAATACCTTTGGCTAGCACTAGCGCCGACTGGAGGGCGTGTACGATAGCGCTCAGGATGACACCAACTACTATCCCGACACTCTCCGAGTGGGGAATGATCGCGTCGGCCGCGGTATTGATGCTGATCGGCGTGTACTTTGCGGCGAGAAGGAAACGGTTACAAGCGAGCGCGTAACCGGGCACCCTCGACTGATTGCAGAAGAGTTATTTAGACACCGCACATGGGAGCACAATCCAAAATAGGCGCAGGCGGTATAAATACGGTTGATTTTAATGTATGGTGCCACCCCCATCCTAACCTTCCCCATCCAGGGGGAAGGAATTATTATAAGAGTGGGGGCTGGGAATATTCGCGGTGCTTACGGGCATCGCGGCGGTATGGGCGTTAAGGAGGAGGGCCGTAAGGGTTTGATACACGCATTCATCGAGAAATAACCGGGCTTTGCTCAGGCTATAAGCGCTTGAGCAAAGCCTTTTTTTCTTGAAAGAAAGAATAAACTCCCCCTTAAGACTGTTACCGGCTCAAATCGCGGCTGGCCTGTCCTGAACTTGTTTCAGGAAAGCCGCTCCTACAGGGGGGGATAATAAACCAGATTCTGAAACGAGTTCAGAATGACATAATTTTTCTTTGGTTTGTGCCACTTATATACACAATGACTATCCGGTTTGCAGTTAACCCGCTGAGTATCAAACCCCGCCTTCGGTCCTAATCAGCTCGAGCACCGTGCGGACCTCGTAGAGGTCGTTGACTATGACGGCTTCTATTTCAGTGAGCACCTGGGAGTAGCTCTGCCTCGCCCTCCCGCCGACTATAATGGGCATGCCCGGCAGGTAGCGCCTGAGCTTCCGGAGCTCGCGGGCCGCTAAAGGGTCGCTCTCGGGATATATGAGGCTCAGTACGAGCGCCCTGGAGCTGTTATAAGTTACCGCGCCCGCAATCTCTTCAGACGGCAGGCTCGGCCCGAGATAGGTCACGTTCCACCCTTCGCTCGCGGCCGTTACCGCCGCTGAAAGGGCCCCTATCTCGTGGACCTGGTCCGAAGGGGTGGTAACCACGACGTGGGGCGCGCCGGGGAACGTCTTCTGGGAGGCGAGGAGGCCGCCCAAAAATGTCCTGACTGCCTGCGTGGCCAGGTGCTCGTGAGATATCCTCATCTCACCTTTCCGCCAGAGCTCCCCTATCCTCTCCATGACGGGTATCACGACACGCTCGAGGAGCGCGTTCCTGCCCGCCTCCGTCTCCGCCGTTATCAGGGTCTCTTCGAGGGATTTTCTGTCCATCCTCTCGATGGCCGAGAGTATCTCGTCCGAATAGGCGTTATAATCCCTTACGAGAGTGAGGTCTCCCGCCGCCCGCACCTCGGGCGCTTTTCTCGACGGCATGTCTATGACGTTCATCCTGCCGACTATATCCTGGAGGTCCTCTTTCGAGTACCCGGCGATCTGGCTTATCTGATGACCCGCATCGGTGGCCTTGTGGAGAAGGGCGAGCCTTTCTATGTCGCTCTCCCTGTAAAACCTCCTGTTATTCGAGTCCCTGCCCGGCGCAACTACGCCGTAGCGCCTCTCCCATGCCCTTATCGCATGGGGCGTGAGCCCGGTCATCCTGGACGTGACCTTCATGGAAAATTTCTTCTGCGAATCCTCACGGCTGCCCTGCATGACCGTAATGTTATACTGTTGTCTAATACCTGTCAAGCTTACATCGAACATTTAAGAGCATGCTTTCAGTTTCTTTGATAGATTAATTAAATGTGACCCATAACCTGCTTTCTATTTGCAGGAATTTTTTATATCATAGCTCAATACCGGCTCCTTTTAGATTCCCCCGGTGACAATAAAACTTAAATGCACACTCGACATATATTAGACATCAGGTTAATATATTAGACATCTATTAGACATTCGTACGGGTTCGATAGAGACGGATAAATTTCCTTTATTTCGGGGTAGTATGAATCCCTGCCCTTGTAATTATTGTCTAAAGGAATATATAAAGAATATAGAGAGAAGAAGGGGGGTAGTTAAAAATGATGGATAACGAATACGACAGGAACTATTTTTCCACAGGGGATTATGCGGACGAGGATTTCTTCGTGCCGGCAGGCAGGCTCGAAGGCGTCTACGGCAAGCTCGGTGAATCGGAAGAAAGGCAGGCGGGTTCCCCGTTTAAAAAGAACACCGGGGAAAAGGATAAGAAGTGGACGAAGTACGAAGAGGAGAGGGTTTTACAGGTCTATTTCAGGGACCTGCTCACAGAGCCGCTCCTTACCCCC
Source organism: Thermodesulfobacteriota bacterium (assembly GCA_041753155.1). Classification (GTDB taxonomy): domain Bacteria; phylum Desulfobacterota_D; class UBA1144; order Nemesobacterales; family UBA2774; genus 2-12-FULL-53-21. The sequence goes on from JBGSVA010000108.1 coordinate 16,069, forward strand.
GACGACGAGAAGGAGCTCGGGGCCAAGATAAAGGAATGCGAGAGAAAGGCGAGGAAGATTCAGAAGGACCTCGAGCTTTTGTCCGGCCGGAAGCTCAAGAAATCCCCCGGGATAGACAAGAACAGGCTCGACGTGACGAGGAAGCTCTTTTCCGAGAAGGCGCAGGAGCTCAAATCGAAGTTTATAAGGTCCAATCTCAGGCTCGTCGTAAGCATAGCGAAGAGACACCTCGGCAGGGGTCTTCCGCTCACCGACCTGGTACAGGAGGGGAACCTCGGGCTGATAAGGGCCGTCGAGAAATTCGACCACAGGAAGGGCTTCAAGTTCTCGACGTACGCCGCATGGTGGATACAGCAGGCCCTTTCGAGAGCCATCGCCGAAAAGACCAGGACTATAAAGGTGCCCGTTTACGTCCTCGAGCAGTCGGGAAAGGTGTTCAGGGCGAAGTATGCCCTCGACGAGGAGCTGGGGAGAAAACCCTACCCCGAGGAGATCGCCGAGAAATCCGGGCTCTCGAAGGAGATAGTACAGGCCGTGCTCGACGGTACGGACAACGTGCTGTCGCTCGACAACCCGGTGGCCGACGACAACGAAAAGACGTACGTCGACCTGATGCCGGATACGAGGGAGGGGCAGGAAGCGGCCGTATCGGACATAAGGGTAAGGTCGCTTATAGACGAGTCCCTGTCGTCCCTCACCCCGAAGGAAGAGGAGATAGTCAGGATGAGGTACGGGCTCGGCGAGGACAAGATATACACGCTCGACGAGATAGGGCAGAAGTTCGGGGTCACGCGCGAAAGGATCAGGCAGATCGAGAAGGGCGCGCTCGAAAAGATATCGAAATCCGGCCTCGGCGAGACGCTGAAGGGATATTTGTAAGATTGCCGGGATTGCCGCGAAATGACAGGATTGTGAGGTAAACCCCCACCCCATACTATTTTGGCTCGGGCATCGTTGTGCCGGAAGTTAGTTTGCATCGGTGATTTTGTTGTAAGAGCGACCGAATGCTTGCACGCTCGCATTCGTTCCCCTTTCACAAAATGGGGAGGGAAATAAAAAAAGACCAATCAGATATAACCCGTTCATACTTCGACAAGCTTCCGTCTTCGCTTCGGACTCCGTTAAAGCTCCGACCGACGAGAAAGCTACGCCGGATCACCCTACGGCTCAAAGCCTTCAGGCGACGTGCCGCAAGCAGGACGAACGGGCTAGGTTTCGTTGCTGGTTTGAGCAAAGGAGCGGCGGAAGAATCATAAAACACACATTGTGTGTGTCGCGGCTGGAAGCCGCTCCTACAAATGGGGAAAATCCACCCTGGCCTATTTTGTATATAGCAAGATTGAGCCTGAAATACATTTCCTTCGATGTTCTTTATGATAGGGCGTCCAAATGCTTGGATTCGTGTTATTGTGCCGGGTAGTAAATACAGTTGCTTTGTTGCAATCAGCGAAGAGCGACCGGTTCTTGCAGCAGTTCAGAACCGTTGTTCGCATTCGTGCTTTTTCTAAGGAGGGAATTAAAAGGAAAAAAAAAGATAGATTTCTCGCGCTGCTCGATCGGTTTCGTCGCTGGTTTAAGTACGAGAGGCGCGGAAGAATCATATATGAGCGCAGATTCGCGCCACACATTATGTGCCTGCCACGAATTTTTAAGTAGAATCAGCCCGAGTTACAGAGTAGAATTGAAACTGTCCATACCGCGCCGGGAGGGGAATACGTATAAGCGGGAGAACGAGGCCCCGCCCGGAGGGCGCTCGACATTTAACCGGCATATATCTCAGCAGGGACGGGACAGGGCGGATGATACACGGCAGAACTATTTTCTGGTTCAAGCGAGACCTCAGGACCGACGACAATACGGGGCTATTGAATGCGGTCAGGGACAGCAGGGAGATCATACCCCTTTACGTGCTCGAGGACTCCATACTCGGGAAATACCCGGACGGGGGCAAGCGGCTCGGGTTTTTCATAGACGCCCTTTCGAGCCTCGAGTCAGAGCTCCGGGAACTCGGCTCGTATCTACTTGTGCTGAGGGGGAAGGCGGAGGAGATAATCCCCGCGCTCATCAAATCCCAGAAGGCCGAGGCCGTATACACGAACAGGGCTTACGGGTTCTCGGGCGTAAAGCGCGACTTCGGGGTCGAGCACCAGTGCAGGCAGGAGGGCGTCGTGTTCAGGAAGTACGACGACACGTTCCTGGTCCCGCCCCACGAGATAGACCAGAGGAAGGTGTTTACCCCCTTTTACAATATATGGCAGGGCAGGAAAAAGAACGCCCCGCTCGACGCGCCCCCGAGGATCAGCTCCCCTACACTCCAGGCGGCGCCCGTGGAGACAGTGACGCGGGACATTGCGCGGTCGGAGAACAGGTACTGGCCCACGGGTTTCCCCGCGACGAGGCTCAGGGATTTCAACTTCAGCGACTACGGCATGACGAGGGACTTCCCTTATCTCGACGGCACGTCGCGGCTATCGCCCTATCTCAGGTTCGGTCTCGTGTCCGTGAGGAGGGTGTACGAGGCGGCGGCCTCGGCTACGCCTGAGCCCGGCCCCTACGTTTCCGAGCTCGCGTGGAGGGAGTTCTGGTACCACATCATGCACTACTTCCCCGAGACGAGGGGCCTCGAGTTCCAGGAGAAGAGGCGGAACATCAAATGGATAAACAGCGAGAAATGGTACGACGCCTGGCGCGAGGGGCGGACGGGATACCCCATAGTCGACGCCGGCATGAGGCAGTTGAGAGAGGAGGGATGGATGCACAACCGGCTCAGGATGATAACGGCTTCCTTCCTGACGAAGGACCTCATCACTGACTGGAGGTGGGGGGACAGGCACTTCTCAGAGCACCTCGTCGATTACGACGAGACGGTGGACATAGGGAACTGGCAGTGGTCGGCCTCATGCGGAGCCGATCCCCAGCCGTTCCGCATATTCAACCCCACGCTGCAGTCGCAGAACTACGACCCTGAGTGCCTGTACATAAAAAAATACATACCCGAGCTTCAGGCGGTCGAGCCCGAGAAGATACACAACCCGCTCACGTACAAACTCCCCTACCACAGGCCCATAGTGAACCATTACGAGATGAGGAACCTCGCCCACGAAGCCTATTCGGGCGGACGCATAGACGACGGGTACATTTCCCAGATAAAAAAGGACGCGGGGCTGCCCTGATCCCCGCCCCTATCCTATCTCCCCTCACCCTCACCCCCTCCCCTTTCCGCCGGGCCTGCCGCGCGCCCTATGGATTTACCTCGCTATTTGCTAAACTATTATAGGACACGACATGGCTCTATCCGTACTAATGACATACGAGCCCCTGGAAATGACGGGGGACAAATACGATTACTGGCGGAGCTTCATCTCCTTCTACGAGAGGTTCAAGGACGGCCCGGCTACACCCAACACCGCATGGTACGGGAGCGAATACGACGCGTTCAGGGAGTCACTTTCGAAGGAGCTCGGCATAGAAAAGCACCTCATTGAGGAATGCTTTTTCATGAAGGACGAGGACGGGAAATACTACGTCGCCCCCGTGGGCTCGAAGGTGAACCCCAACATATTCAGCGCCGAGAACTTCATACCCCTCGAATGGTTCCTCATGTACGAAGCCGGTGAAAAGAAGTACTTCTTCACTCACACCGGGTTCGGAGCCATAAGGCAGGACGCGATATATTACAATACGAGGGTAGGAAGCGCGCTCGGGAGGTTAGGCGCGGCCGTAAGCGATATAGACTCCTTCCTGGCCTCTTCAGGGGCCGAGGGGAGCCCGACGCTGGCCGGCATATTGAGCGAACTCAAATCCGGGGCGGAGAACCTGAGTCACTGGCTCTCGGGCTTCGATGCGGGGAGCTTCGTGATGCTCAACTACGGGGATATAAGCTCGCGGATGGACCCCGACCAGATGAAGAACGAGGACTCCGTGTCGGAGCTGAGGATCGTGCTGGCGCTCGCAAGCGAAGGGAATCCGGACGACGCGGAAAAGGTGCTAGCCATGCTGCTCTCGAAATGGGACTCGATAAACCGTACACTCGCGCCCGTCGAAGAGAAGAGGCCCGAGACGCTTCAGTAGGGAAGAATTCTTCTCTCTCTTATTTCGAGCATGGCAATCTCGTCTATTTTTCTGTCATTCGGGAATGACAAATTATTCACCATCACCCAAACCCTATTTTGTTTTAGGCAACATAGAGTTGGCAGTCATTGCGCTTCTGCGCCTCTGATCAGGGGCGACCGAATGCTCTCTTGCTCGCATTCGTTCCCTCAAGGGAGAGGGGGATTAAAAGAAAGGACGAAAGGGCGGCGGGTCGCCGCGGACAGACGAAATTGCCGTAGATGCTGATTTTAGCCGAGGAGATTGGGAAGGATCGTAAATGAGCACACATTGTGTGTGCGCCTCAGGACGAACGGGGCGGGGTAAGCTGCCGGTTTGCCCGAGCGGATTCGGAAGGATCATATACGAGCGCAGGTTCTGCGCCACACTATGTGCGTGCGTAAAATATTTTGAGAAATTATGGAATAATATGTTACATTTTAACTGTGCAGGGGAGAATGATGAGAAAGCTAGTACTTATAATTCCGTTCCTAATAATATCGGCCGGCTGCTCAAACAAGAGCGTCTACGTCCCCAAATCCTACAGGACGAAGAAAGCCGACTCTTCACAGACTGAAACCGATAAAAAAGATGGGGCGTTAGTGAAGGCCGGAAGCGAGGAACAGGAGACCAATTTCAACGCCCCCTACGACCAGGTATTCAACGCGGCCGTCGAGAGCGTGCAATTCCTGAAATGGCCGATCGCGTTCGTCGAGCAGGAGGGAGGCTCGATCCGGTTGAAAGAGGCTTACGTTTATAACAAGAACGGAAAACTATTCAGGTCTTATACATGGCCGTCGAAGTCGGATACGAGCAGATCGAATATAAATTACTATCTAGAGAAGGTCGCAAAGTATACCCCCGGCACAGCCTATACCCTCTTCACGCAGGAGAACCTCAAGATCGAAGTCACGAAAGTTTCTGACGGCGTCACCGCAGTCAAAATCGATTATTCCATCAGACCCTATACCCTGGCCGGAACCATCGGATACGAGGTGATGTCGAACGGCTATATCGAAAACCTCATTGTAGACCACATGAAGGACGTCATCGGCGGAGAGCCCGTAGCGATGAACCCGTGATGAAGACCCTCCTCGTCGCACTCGGCATACTCGCCGCGTTTGGCGCCCTCTTCTGGCTCGATTGGTATTACAAGAACACGGGGAGCGGGAAAGAAGGGGGAGAGAGTGCGCCTTCCGGTCCCGATGGGGATGATTCGGATTCTCGATCGGAGTCTGGCTAGAAGCCGGGGCTCCGGCAATCACGGCTTATAGAGGCCCATCTTTGTAATAATCTCGTCCATGTTGGCATGGGCGGCTTCGTTGGCTCTCTTGGTACCTTCTCTGAGCACGTCCCTCACGTAATCGGGCCTCTTCTCGAACTCGCGTCTCTTTTCCCTTATCGGTTCGAGCAGCTCGTTTATGGCCCGGGCGAGCTTCTTCTTCACCTCGACGTCCCCGACGCTGCCCGTCCTGTACCTCTGCTTCAAGTCCTCGACCTCTTCCTTATTTGTATTGAACGCGTCGTGGTATACGAACACCGGGTTGCCTTCGACGGTGCCGGGTATGTCGGCGCGTATGCGCTTGGGGTCGGTGTACATCGCCCTCACGCGGGCTTCGACCTCTTTGGGGTCGTCGGAGAGGTATATGCAGTTGTCGAGGCTCTTAGACATCTTCCTGTTGCCGTCGGTGCCGACGAGACGGGAGGTCTCGCTTACGACGGGCTCGGGCTCCTTGAAGAACTCGCCGTAGAGGAAGTTAAAGCGCCTCGCGAGCTCGCGCGTGAGCTCGACGTGGCTAAGCTGGTCCTCGCCCACCGGGACCTTTTCCGCCTTGAACATCAGGATGTCTGCCGCCATGAGGACCGGGTATCCCAGCAGGCCGACCGAGTAATTTTCGCCGACCCCCAGGTCCTGCACTTTTTCCTTGAGCGTTGGAATCCTCTCGGCACGGGGTACTCCGCAGAACATGGCTAGAATCGCGTAGAGCTCCGTGATGTAGGGTATCTGCGACTGGACGTAGAACGTGGACTTGTCCGGGTCCATGCCTACGGAGAGCCAGTCCATGACCATTTCGAGGGTGTTGCGCTCGACCTCGCCCACCCTGTCGTAATGGGTCGTGAGCATGTGGAGGTCGGCCACGAGGAAATAGCAGTCGTAGTCGTCCTGGAATTTTATGCGGTTTACGAGGGAGCCTACGAGGTGCCCCAGGTGGAGCCTCCCGGTGGGCCTGTCTCCTGTGACCAGAATCGGTTTACTTTTGGACATTAATTCGATACTCCTTCTCTTTTATCCGACTGATTAAGGGGATTAATATACACGGACGGGAGGGAAAAGTGGAGAAATAAAGTCCCGACGGGAATATATAAGTATATTCACGTTGGGGGAAAATACAGGTTGATAAACCTCCATCGTCGTGTTATATTAGCTAAGTTAGATGACTAAGTCTATCAAATGAGGGTCATATATGATACGAGTTAACATACATGAGGCTAAAACACATCTATCGAAGCTCATAGAGAAGCTCCGGGAAGGAGAAGACGTGATCATAGCAAAAGGGAATAAACCCGTTGCGAAGCTTACGCTCATAGAAGAGCTCAAACCTGAGCGGAGGACGGCGACCGCAAAGGGGAGGGTTTGTATCTCGGACAAGTTCGATGCCCCGATTGAAGACTTCGAGGATTATACGTCTTGAACTTACTGCTCGATACTCACGCGTTCCTCTGGATAGTTTCAGGAGACAAAAGGCTAAGCAGGAAAGCGAAAAAACTCTATCTCGATAAATCGAACGAGGTTTATCTAAGCGCCGCAAGCATCTGGGAGATGGCAATAAAAATAAGCCTCGGCAGACTCACCCTCGAAGACCCCCTCGAAAATTTTATTGCAATGCATGCGCTCGGAAATGGCATGAAGATATTGGAAATTAGACCGAAACACCTATACAAAATCGAAGACCTCCCATTCCATCATAGAGACCCATTCGACAGGGTGATAATAGCCCAGAGCATGCTGGAAAGCTATTTCGTACTTGGGAGCGACAAGGCTTTCGATTCTTATCCGATCAGGAGAGTGTGGTAAGTGGCCGGATGCTCCTGCTTCCGTCCTCATACATACTGAAACAAGCCTGCCCTGAACTCGATTCAGGGTTCAGGATAACGAACTCAAAATATAGATTTCTCACGTTTTGGTTTGTGTTACTGAAATACAATGACAAATGAACTTGATTGAAATCAGCAAATGGCATCCGGTTCTTCTTAATTTGGCTTATATAACAACGGTACGGAGTGATATTTGAGTTCGTGCCCTCAACCATTAGGGACCAATTTATTTTGACTTCAATAGATCATCCCATGCACATAAACATCCGAGTATTCAGCCTGAAGAGACCGGATCGTTATGGCTTCATCAGGTTATTCCAAAGGCATCGACATCGTTACAATCGGCCAAAAGCGACCGATTGCTCACTTACTCGCGATTGTTGCTTGTTCGAATCCGTTGCTTGCTCGGAATTGTTACTCAGAACCGTTCCACGCCGGGGAGAGGGGAATAGAATCAAGGACGAAATGGACCGTCTCTTCTTCATCCGTTCGAAGGGTTGACTTAGTTACATAATATAACTATACTAAGTACCATGCCGAATATAACTATAAGGAACATCCCGGAGTCGATTTTCAGGAAGCTCAGGTTAATGTCTCAAAAAGAAAAAAGAAGCCTCAACAATGAGATACTCTGCGTCATTGAAAGGGGGTTAGCCGGAATCGACGACGAAAACGGGAAACATAAAGTTCCCCTCAACAAAGAGGGACAAATCGCGATTTGGAAGGAACTCTCAGGTAAATGGGAAGACAAACGAAGCACGAAAAAAATCATTCAAGATATTTATGAGGCAAGGACGCTCGGCAGAGATATAGAAATATGATACTTCTAGATACCGATATCTGCATCGAGCTTTTAAGAGGCAACAAAAAGATAATTGAGAAAAGAACAAATTACGACGGTGATATAGGAATAAGTTCCATGACGGCCGCCGAGCTCTACTACGGAGCCGAATCCTCTACAAAGAGAGAGGAAAATCGAAATCTGGTCGAACAATTCTTCCTCACGGTCGAGCTAATTCATACGGACAACGATATATTAAAAAAGTTTGGCGAGCTTAAGTCGTCATTGAAAAGGGAAGCAGTCCTGATACCCGACGCCGATATACTGATCGCCTCTACATGCCTTACCAGGGCTAACAAACTCATTACCGGCAACGTCAGGCACTTCGAAAGAATCATTGGCCTCACGACTGAGAATTGGACACGGTGAGAAAGCCGATTCCCCGTGACCAGAATCGGTTTACCCTTGGACATGAATTCGATGCTCCTTCTCTTTAATCCGGCTGATTAAGGGGATTAATATACACGGTAGGGAGGGAAAAGTGGAGAAAGGAGAAAGGGTTTGAAAAGATTAAAAGCACGGGATTGACGAATAACGAGCCTGTAATGGTATAATTAGAAAATATGACCAGACGGGAAATAATCGAGAATCTGAGGAACCTCAGGGAAGAGGCGTCCAGGAATTACAAGGCTGAAATCCTGGGAATCTTCGGCTCATACGCAAGAGAGGAGTGCCGTGAGGAGAGCGACCTCGATGTACTCGTGAGGTTCGGCGGCGGGGCTTCTTTGTTTGACTTATCCGGCTTAACCGAGTACCTGGAGGAAAAACTGGGGGTAAAGGTAGATGTCCTTTCCGAAAGAGCCATCCGAAATGAAATCAGGGACAAGATTCTGTCGGATACCGTTTACATATGAGCAGGGACTCGACGCTTTTTCTCCACGATACCCTGAACGCTTGTAATCACATCCTCGAATTTACAAAAGATTGTAATTCCGAAACCTTCATAAAAGATGAAAAAACATCGAGTGCCGTAATCAGGAAACTTGAGATTATCGGGGAAGCGGCAAAAAGGTTACCGGATGAAATAAAACTAAAATATAAGGATATTCCCTGGAAAAAAATGGCGGGCATGAGAGATAATTTAACTCATGCTTATTTTGGCGTTGATTATGATTTGGTATGGCAAACAATAACTAACAATCTTCCAGAGATCATTAAAGACGTTATAAAAATTCTCGACGATCGTAATACCATTTAATATTCAAATACTTTGAACACCAACACAAGAATTCGTATCTTCTCGATCGGGCATTCGAACAGGACGCTCGTTGAGCTCATCGACATACTCAAGGTCTACGGCATTGAGACACTCGCCGACATAAGGAGCTACCCGCGCTCGAAGCGGAACACGCAATTCGACAGGGAGTCGCTGGAGAGGGAGCTTCCGGCGGCGGGCATCGGGTACGTATGGATAAAGGAGCTGGGCGGGATGGGCGGGAGCGGATACGAGGAGCACATGAATACGCCCGAATTCGAGGCAGGGCTTGACGCTCTCATCGCTCTGGCCTCCGGGAAAAAGACGGCGTTAATGTGCGCCGAGCTCGACTGGAGGAGATGCCACAGGGGCTTCGTCTCGCAAGCCCTTCACTCGCTCGGGTGGGACGTAGTGCACATCTATGACGAGAAGGAATCAGAGACCCATTCGGGCCTATTTTGATTTCGGCTGAGGCGATGAGGGAGCGGGGCCCGCTTTCTTCGCCCCCGACGGATCGTATCCGCATACGAAATGCGCTATGTGGCCGCTCACCGAGTTCTCCGGGATCTTGCTCATATTCGTCGCGATGTTCTCCATATAAACCATCTTGCCCAGCGTATCGTAGAACTTCGAGGATTTATACGAATAGGTTTTTTTCGCACAGTCGATAGCGGACGATATTATGACTTCCCTGTAAACGAGCCCGTCCGAGTCCTTCTGGTCAGCATCGAAAACAAGCCTGCTCCACGAATATACCTCGCCGTCGATTGTCTGAATAGTGGAGGTGTCGACGTATACGGCGAACTCCCTCTCGGCGTTCACGTCCGTCACGAGGAACCACGAATTTTCGTCGCGCGACGCCGCGGCCACGTGCCGCAGCGTTTCATCGCCATCCGCCGAACCAGGGGCGGAGGCGGACGGGGTTTGTTCACTCTCATTCGCTGCGGCGGAAGTCCCCGGGGTTACGGCGTCGGTATTCACCATGGACTCCTCCGCCTCCCTCGCGGCGCACGACACAATCGCGAGAGACATTAATAACGCCGCGATGAGCGCCGAGTGCGTAATCTTCCCGAATCGGGAGCCGCGGCCGGCAATAGTACGCGCCAGGAGGCAGGTAAGGTGTTCGCGTAGTGTGTTCATCTGTGTAATCCTCGTTTGGAGCCGGCCTGATAACCCCGGTATTCACACGAACGATCACGTTAGTGCGATCCGCACGGCCGGCATATGGGAGTTTAATTTTTACTATCCGGGCTCGGGGCTGCGGGCGCGCTCGTCTTTACGGGCTCGCCCTTTATAACGCCTTGTGTCTGCTGATGTATTTGTTTTTTCTTCCTCATCTGCACGAGGTTGTCCCGGTATCTGTTGACGGACTTTGTCAGCTCTTCGTACTTTTCCTCGCCGACCGTGTCCCTGAGAGACACGAGCCCGTCGACGTAAGTGTCGGAAAGCTTCTTATCGAGCTCGTTTGATTTCCCGATCTCATCTTTCACCTTCGCGGGGTCGAACGCGGGGTTTTCGAGCATCTTCTGGATTTTCATATTAGCGTTCCTGAGCGTGCTCTCGTCCTTGGTCATGGGATACAGGTAATCGTCGCGGAGCTTGGATACCTTGGTTTTCTGCTCCTCGGTTAAATCCATTCTAAGCGCGCCCGAGATCATATCGTTCAGCATCCTCGAGTACATGCCCATCTTGTAAGAGCTCGACTTTAAGGAGTAGCTCCGCTTATTCGTTTTGAACTGCTGCTTATAATCCTGCGCGCCCGCGGGGAAAGACACGGCCGCCGTGAGTAATGCAATGACTAACGTAAGTACTGCAGGTTTCATTAAAAACTACCTCCGTAAGGTGATATGCCGATATAGTGTAACCTAAGTCGATAAGGTTTTCGCCGGAAATTTTTATGCGCGGCTAGATAGACGCTCTCGACCGCCATTTAAAGAAACTGAATTCATTTATTAAGGTACCCCCCTCACCCTACCCCTGTTTTGGTTTAGGCAGCATAGCGCCGGAGGTTAAGACGCTTCATTCCCCTTGTTGGAGTGCGACCGGTTCTTGCGCTCGCTCAGAACCGTTCCACGAAGGGGAGAGGGAAATCAAAAGCGAAAGATAACACCCTCAAATCAACGTAAGGATTCGAGCTATATACACGAGGTTAGAATTCTTATCCGCATCTCAAAATCACACTCGACCGAATCATAAACAATTCAGAACGGAGGATTAAGAGACGTTATATATCCTAGCGATCTATTATAAAAACGTCGCCGAGAGCCTCGTTATACGCTCGAGCCTGCCCTCGCCGATCATGAATCTGGAGAGATAATATTCTGTCGGGGAGACCGCGCCCTCCCCCCTTTTCTGGTACGCGGCGGTACAGTAAAGCTCACCCCCGTCGGCGCTCGCGCCGTGGAGCGAGCTTATCCATGTCTTCTCGTTCCCTCCGTTAATACCCGCTCCGCCGCTTACCGCTACCGCGTCCGCCTGCCTCGTCCTGAGATCTATGCGCTGTATCGAGTGCCATTCGTACCCGTCGAAGCCGCCGTTCTTCTTATCGACGCGCATCACGTTCGCGAAAACGTGCGGAGACGACGGGCAGAGCACCGGGTCTTCATAGCTCAGGAACTCGTCGTGAGTGGTGATCCTCGCGTAGATGTCTTCCGAAACACGGCGTACCCACAGGCTCCTCAACCCGTAGCCGTTGCCGATGCCCTTGTAGAAATGGGCGAGCAGCGTTTCCGAATGCGGGTCGAAGAAAAGCTGGAGGAAGTTGCTTTCCCCGGAAATCCCGAGATTATCCCAATTGATGAGCATTCATAGCCTCTCTATATTTATATATTAAGGACTTGCCCTTCTATGTACCTGCAATGGATGCGTCACGGGCCTGGAGCTGCATGCGCGTGCAAGGAACAGAACATTATTAACATTTTTACAGGCTTTGTAAAGTATTAATTAAGGTGCGAGCGAGGAATTGTGTATTTATTATGAGAGGGGAAGGTCCCCCTCACCTCGACTATTTTGGCTTAGGCAACATTGAGTCGCAATTAAACCCCTTTACTGACTTTGTTGTAACAGTGACCGATTCCTCTTATTTTGATTTTATTAACGTTGTGCGCAAAGACGCATGAGACATTGCAATCAACCAATGGCGACCCAATTCTCCTATTCGTCGAATCGGTTATCGGAATCGTTTCCCAAGCATGGGAGAGGAGGTCGAAAGAAAAGACGAGATTGCCGCGCTGCCGCCCTGCAGCTCGCAATTGTAGGTGTCAAGTAATTCGTGGCTGGAATTCTGTGGGATAATATGTGATGCAGTGGGATTTACATTTCCCGACATTACAGAATTTGCGTATAGAAAATAGATTATTAAGGCGTGAAAATCTTTCAGGGCTGGGGCGGAATTGAAAGATTTTAGCCTTAATATGATATTTTTAGCAAATTATGTACAGTCGGATGATTTTTGCTTCTTTTCATCAAGGAAAAGAAGGATAAAA
>JBGSVA010000109.1:0-6524 GCA_041753155.1 Thermodesulfobacteriota bacterium
GGAAAGTTAAACGTGTTCTTCCGGAACTTCAAAATTGCCCGGATCGACCTGGTCTAGTATCATGAAATACTGTAACCCATGTCTCCGAACACCTGTAACCTATGTCCCCGGTCTATACAAAGGGGGATTTAGGGGGATTTAGTATTTATCCCGTTCGTCCTGAGCGTGTCGAAGGACGCATCATGCATCCTGTATCATGTATCCTGCATCATGCATCCCGCGCCCTTCTCCTTCTCACCGCGAAGAACAATCCCACCAGCATCAACCCCCCCGCAGCCGCAATCATCCCCCACTCCGAAAGCGTGGGGATCGGCCTCTCCAGCAGTACGTTGAAGAACGTGCATGTAGCCGAACGAGGTTAGGCCCTACACACGTGAGTCTGACGCCGTCCACGGGAAAAAGAATGTCTACACCGACGATATTCGCGCAATCGATATCACTGAGCGCCCAGCCGGGAATAGGGTCTTCAAACACCACTATGCTCTGGGTAAGCGGTATGCTGAAAAACTCGCATGAGTCTTCCCCGCCGCCAATTAGCGTAAAGTCGAGCGGTCCGAAGGGACTCGTCCCGGTGAAATGAAAGTCCGTATTGTCCGAGCCCTCGGCGGACTTGCATATCCCGATTTCGCAGTCCTGCGCGCCGGCAGGTCCCGCCGAAGCGGCCAGAAGCAATATAGTTATTAAAGGAACTAACAGGAAACTGCAGAATGCATATTTAAATTCAGGCCTCATCATAATCCCCCTTTAAATATGTTTAAGACAATACTACTATAAGTAAATCGCCGTTTCAATCGACATTTTCACCGCCGGAGATACCCACGCCGGACAAAAAAGCCCCTTTCCTCCATCCCGGAAGAAAGGGGCCATTTGTTAGTCATTCTGAACTGCGGTTTCGAGCGTGTGAGGAACCGGGTCCATTGGCATAATGCAATGAGGCGATTGTTCCTCGGATATTGTTGGTTAACCCAAAATATTCAGAATCTCGCCTTTTCTTCCCCCGACATTACAGAATTTGCGGCACACAATGTGTGCTCATATACGATTCTTCCGAATCTCCCCCATAGAGCCGGCAACGAAACCCAACCCGTTCACCCTGAGCTCGTCGAAGGGTGATTGTTTCCGACATTACAGAATTTGCGTTAAGAAAATCGCGTGTTTAAGCGTATAAAAATCTTTCAGCTGTCTATTTGAAAGATTTTAGCTTAAACATAAGATTTTTAGCAAATTATGTAGTCGGATGATTTTTGCTTCTTTGTATCTAGACAAAGAAGAAAATAATATTGTCGTTGTCGTTCCATAAAACACACAATGTGTGTCTTTTCATAGACCACACTACGTGTGTTTTCATCAAGGAAAAGAAGGATAAAAAAACAGCTTTTCTCCTTTCTATGTCTTTTCATAAACCACACTACGTGTGTCGCGGCTGGCCTGTCCCGGGCTTGACCCGGGAACTCGCTCCTACAGGGGATTTAGAAAGCAGTATCGCTAAAGCAAAAAAGCCCCTTTCCTCCATCCCGGAAGAAAGGGGCTTGCCCGTCCTTTAACTTATACTTTTTTTCGATTATTGTCTTTACGAATTTACAACCGCTCTCTTGCGCCTGGTTGCAAAGAACACTCCAACCAGCGCCAGCCCCGCCGCAGCCGCGATCATCCCCCACTCCGAGAGCGTGGGGATCGGCCTCTCTCTCAGCACGTTTTCAAATACGCAGGAACCGGAACCCTCGGGTCCGACACAGACTGCGACTATCCCATTCTCGATAATTGTTATATTCACATTACCGTTATCATTACACTCAATATTCACTAGCTCCCAGTTGTCAGGCACGACCTCGACAACCTCAAGGACCACCGTACGCGGGAAACCTATGGTCTGCTCATCCTGGTGAATCAGATTGAATTCGGTAACAACCCCGCCCTCGTCGCTTAGGAAGGTAAACTCTGTTCCGTCATCCGGGGTCGCCAACTTGATTATGCCCACCACACAGTCTTCGATGGGGGGCTGCGCCCCTGCAATCCCCGGAGAAATAATGTAACTGCAAGTAATTATTACTAATATCGCAATGCCTGGTAATAACCCCATTGTTCCCTTCATTCTATCCTCCAGAAGAATGTTTTGATACCATTATACGATTTACGGCAGTAATATACAATCATTAGTTATCAGTGTTCACAGAGCATTAACACCCGGCGCCCCTGTGAAAACAAAAAAAAGCCCCTTTCTTCCGGGATGGAGGAAAGGGGCTCAGTATTTTTCAGTCATGCTGAACTACGGTTCTGAACAAGTAACAATTGCGAGCAAGTAAGCAATTGGTCGCTATTGGCCGACTGCAATATGCCCATATTATCTATAGAGCCTAATGAAGCCAAAACAAACCGGACGCCACAGGCTGAATGCAACAATGCAATTATTCCACTGACATCCCATGAAGAACCCAAAGCATTCAGCATCTCATCTTTATCTTATATATAAGGTATAGCGTAAGCTTATCCTAAACCTCCACCTTACTCCGCCTCACCGCGAAGAACACCGCGATCAATCCTAATCCCCCAGCCCCCGCAATCATCCCCCACTCCTTTTCACTTCCCTCCCCATATCAAGGGGGAACAGTTGCAAGCAAGTGCGCAACTGGTCGCTCTCCCAACAATGTCACCCAAGCTTATTAACTCCTCTCTTGGCGATTGTTAAGACAAAATAGTTAGGGTGGGGGTGTTACCTTACATTAATAAACCTTACTCATTTATAGTGCAGCCTTTCTCCTTCTCACCGCAAAGAACACTCCCACCAGCATCAGCCCCGCCGCCGCCGCAATCATCCCCCATTCGGAAAGAGTCGGGATGGCCCTCTCCAGCAGCACGTTGAAGAAAGTGCACGTAGTCTCGGCTGCTCTGGTCAGATAACAAAGTCTTGAAAATCGGCCCGATCAATGGTGCGCCGTGAACGCCTTCGTGAGCGTCACGTCGAACGTCGCCTCGGCCTTGGGTCCCTTGACCTCGGAATCGTCTATGATCAGCGTCCCGGCCATGTGGTCCGCGGTGTCGGCCGTCGACTTGAACGCATCTGCGGTTATCGCCGTCCCCCCGATCTGCAGGAGCTGGTTGTTCACGCCGACCCAGTAGTTGAGTCTCGGCCTCGAGCCGAAATCGACCGTCATCCCGTTAAGCACGAGCCCTGTCGCGCAGAATACCGACTCGCACGCCTTCACCTTGTCGCCGATGTCGGCGTCCGTGAACAATAGCGTCCTCACGGTCGCCTTCGGATCGAACACGTCGGGCCCCGTGATCATGTACACGTGCTTGAACTCGACCGTCTTGCCCTCGTATGCGACGCTCCCCGTTACGGTCCCTTCCGCGGCTAGAGCCCAAACTCCCGCCGCCGCGAGAGCGGCAACAGCGAATACGAAAATCGCTATATTACGCATATCTCCATCCTCCTCGATTTTGAGTAATACCCCGCTCTCTCGCCAAATTATGCGTCAATCCCCCTCCCCCTGTCAACAGCGCAGAATCTGCGGCACACAATGTGTGCTCATATACGATTCCAGTGTGCCTCCTCTGCCCGACCCACCCTGTCATTGCGAGGCTTCGAAGAAGCTGCGGCAATCTCGCCTTTCTCTTCCCGACATTACAGAATTTGCGGCGGGTGAGCACCCGCAGGCATACGATCTCCAACCCCCTCCTCCGCTCAACCAACAACCGAACCCAACCCGTTCGTCCTGAGCCTGCCTGTCCTGAGCTCGTCGAAGGGTCGAAGGACGATAAGTGTCGTCATCCTGAACTCGATTCAGGATCTCATCTTTTCTCTTCCCGACATTACAGAATTTGCGACGGGTGAGCACCCGCGGGCGTATGATATTCAGCACCAACTCTGCTAAACCAAACCCTTCGTCCTGAGCCCGTCGAAGGACGGAGTATTTTCTTCCCGACATTACAGAATTTGCGGCACACAATGTGTGCACATATACGATTCTTCCGAATCTCCTCAGCCTCGTCGAGTTTCGTCACACTCTCCGGCTGTAGGAGCGGCTTCCAGCCGCGATTCCTCCAGTATGTCTTTGCGAGCCCTTCGACAGGCTCAGGACAGGCTCCGCGCGGCAATCTCGTCTTTTCCTTCCCGACATTGCAGAATTTGCGTCAAGAAAATCGCGTGTTGAAGCGTAAAAATCTTTCAGCTTTCTAATTGAAAGATTTTAGCTTCAACATAAGATTTTTAGCAAATTATGTACAGTCGGATGATTTTTGCTTCTTTTCATCAAGGAAAAGAAGGACAAAATAAACGCCTTTCTCAATCTCTTTGCCTCTTCATAAACCACACTATGTGTGTGTCGCGGCTGGCCTGTCCGGCCTGTCCTGAACTTGATTCAGGAACTCGACCCGGGAACTCGCTCCTACAGGGGATTTAGAAAGCAGTATCGCTAAAGCAAAAAAGCCCCTTTCCTCCATCCCGGAAGAAAGGGGCTTGCCCAGCCTTTAACTTTTTCTTTTCTTTCTTTTACGCCCTTACGAATTAACCGCCGCTCTCTTCGTTTTGGCTTCTGCCACTTCAATACAGTGAGCCATTAGCCTCTCTGCCATAAGCCAAGGGCGACCGGTTACGCGCTCGCTTGTAACCGTTTCCTCACCGCAAAGAACACCGCGATCAATCCTAACCCCGCAGCCGCCGCGATCATCCCCCACTCGGAGAGAGTGGGAATATTCGCCGCCACACGCACATTCGTAATCACGCAAACAGCCTCGCCGCCGGAATTCGCACATTCTACCTCGAAACCGCTCTCTATCTCCGTAATGATGACATTCGGTGAACTCTCGCATTCTATCCCGCCGAACGCCCATCCGGACGGAGGGTTCTCCGTTATCACTGTAGTCGTTCCCACCGGGGTAGAGCCGCCGCTTGCCTCACCGTCCTGAAGGAAAAAGGTAAAAGCGCCACCGATGTCAACCCCGTTGAATTCGAACTCCAGATCGCCTGCCCCCGGCGCTGACTTGGTCGCTTGGACAAAACAATCCCCTTGCGCTCTCGCCCCGTCATTATTAAGGAATAAGACACCGCAAACCACCGCTGCAAGTAAAATAATGCTAAAAAAAAGTCTGGATTCCCTCAGCATATAATCTTCCCCTAATTTATTATAGGAGCGATTTTACATGATTTTTCACCGAGTGTCAATCACAATTCATCAATATTCATTGCCTGCAGCATCGCATCAAGAAAAGCGGCTGCGCTTGCCCCTCTCCCCGCCGCCTGTATCCTATTCACCATGCCGAGACACATTATCGCCATCACATTTGCAGCCCTCCTTATCGCTCTCGCCCCGTCTGCGCAAGGCGCAGAAACCACCGGATGGTTCGGGATACCGGGCGCGGACCCCGCCCAGATGAAAGAGTGCGACGGCGGGACCGCTTACATCTATCCCAAATATATTATATATACGAGAAAATCCCCCGCCTTCGAAGGGCAGGACATATACGTCTACAAACCCAGCGCCGGAGTCCCCGACCCATGCCCCCTCGCCGCGCGCAACGCCTGGTATACGATCAACGCGGGCGAGTTCGGGGGCGCGAACACGTTCATCGGGATGCACGGCGGCTACCTCTTCATCGACGAATGGCCGGGGCGCGACCACAAGCGGCTCCTCATTATCGACGTGGGTCTAAAGAGCCTGGTTTACTTCGACTGGTACGCCGACCCGGCGATAGAAGGGGGCGCGCTCCGCTACAACCGCGTGCTCAAGGCGAGCAAGGGTACGAAAAAAGAGATTCCGTGCCCGGACGCGGAGAAGTGGGAGAAGGAAGGCTTAGCGGTCCTCTACGTCGAGAAGATGACCCTCGACCTCGGGACGATGAAGGAAACTCATTCGGGCGATTTCTTCTGCAAGCAGGCAGCCCCGATTACCAAACGGGCCCCCGACTACACGATCCACTGACGCACATAGTGCGTTCTACGATTCTATCGAATCCCCTCTGCCTACTCGAGTATCGTCACACTCTCCGGCTGTAGGAGCGGCTTCCAGCCGCGATTCCTCCAGTATGTTATTGCGAGCGTAACGAACGTGAGTGCAGCGCGGCAATCTCAGCCTTTCTCTTCCCGACATTACAGAATTTGCAGCACACAATGTGTGTTCTACGATTCTATCGAATCCCCTCTGCCTAGTCGAGTATCGTCACACTCTCCGGCTGTAGGAGCGGCTTCCAGCCGCGATCCCTCCAGTATGTTATTGCGAGCGTAACGAACGTGAGTGCAGCGCGGCAATCTCAGCCTTTCTCTTCCCGACATTACAGAATTTGCGGCACACAATGTGTGCTCATATACGATCCTTCCGAATCTCCTCCATATAGCTGGCAACGAAACCCAACCCGTTCACCCTGAGCTCGTCGAAGGGTGATTGTTTCCGACATTACAGAATTTGCGTTAAGAAAATAGATTATTAAGGCGTGAAAATCTTTCACGGGACGATTCCGAGCAAGTAAGGAATCGGACGCCCTTTCCTTTCAGCAAGAAGGTAATTAACTCCGGACATCACCAAACTACT